>CAZQRQ010000068.1:0-15488 GCA_964595725.1 uncultured Rikenellaceae bacterium
TATATATTCTGGGTTTCCGGTTCAAACAATGATGGTATCTGGAATCCCATTGGAAGGACTCTGGATATTGTTATTACTCCACCATGGTACCGGTCTGCATTGGCTTATTCTGTGTACGGTCTTATGATTATTGGTTTTGTGTACATAATCATCATGCAACGGACTGCCTCATTGAAAAGAGCAAAAATAAAGCTGGAAAACCTCGTTAAGGAACGAACATCCGAGCTTGAGGAAAAGAACAGGAAAATTATCGAGTTTGACCGGGTTAAGACAAGGCTCTTCACTGAAATATCTCACGAGATAAGGACTCCGTTATCATTGATTATAGACCCTATCGTCAATCTTATAAAGGAAAGCGACTACATAGGGGAGGAGAGAAGGCTGAAATGGCTCAAGATGGTCAAAAGAAATGGCAGTAGACTGATGAAGCTTGTAAACCAGTTGCTTGATATTTCAAGGCTAGACGGGGGTAAAATGAAGATTACTCTCGTGGAAGCCGATATAATAAGTGCTCTGAGAATCCTTGCAAACAAATATTTTTCTGTTGCCGAAAAGCGCAAGATCAGCTATACCATTGATATACCGGATGAAAGCTTCATCACTCTCTTTGACCAGGACAAGATTGAGAAGATTACATCCAACCTGTTATCAAATGCTTTCAAATTTACACCTGCCTGGGGTAGTATATCATGCTCGGAAAAGATCATGCATGGGTGAAGGCAAGCCCGGCAGATCATCCGAAGTATTAATTACGATAAGAGACAGCGGAATTGGAATCAGTAAAGAGAACATCGGCAAGATTTTCGACAGGTTTTACCGTGTGGAAGGCCAGTGGGAAAGCGACGGATCAGGCAGTGGTATAGGATTATCCCTCACCCGTGAATTTGTAGAACTTCTTCATGGATCGATAGAAGTTGACAGTCAGCCCGGAGCCGGCTCAATTTTTGAAATCAGGATTCCCCTAGGTGTGGAACATCTCGAGACGGATGAGTATGTTATTGCCGGCCATCAAATGGAACGTGAGGTTGAACTTACTTCCCTTAACGGGGAACATAATGATCTTTCTGAGCACGATGAGTCACAACCAGGAAAGATGCTGTCGATCCTTGTTGTCGAAGATAACGCCGACCTGAGAACCTACATAACAGATAATCTTGAGAAGGAATATCAAATTCTTGAAGCCAGCAACGGGAAAACTGGACTTTCACTGGCATTTTCAAAAATACCCGATCTTATCATATCGGATGTCATAATGCCCGAACTGGGTGGTATAGAGCTTTGCGAAAGGCTTAAAAATGATGAAAGGACCAGTCACATACCGGTAATCATGTTAACAGCCAGAACCACTGTGAATAACAAGATCGAGGGATTGCAGTCGGGAGCTGATGAATACATATACAAGCCGTTTGATATAAACGAACTGAAAGCCAGGATATCAAACCTTATTACACAGCGCGAAAGGCTGAGACAGAGGTTTGGCTCGCTGACAGGTCTTGAGCATTTCGACCATAAGGTGGCAAGCCTGGACGAACGCTTCATAGCAAGATAAAGGCAATAACCGGGCTATCCCCAAGCATTCTGATCCGAAACCTCAGACTCAAAAAGGCAGCCGGTTACATCATGGAAGGGAAAAATAATGTAGCCGTAATTGCCCTTGATGTCGGTTTTTCAAATCCATCACACTTTTCAAAATGTTTCAGGGAGTATTTCAGAGTACTGCCTAAAGAATATATTAATGAGCATAATCACAAAAGACACGATCAGACAAATATTACCTGATAACCATCCTGTTACTTGCAATGTAACCTCCATTTTATAATATGTAACCACAGAGGTGGATTTCGGCGTTTTCCTGGCCGATATTTGTAACGGCAAAAAAGTTTAGGGCTTACTAATTCTATAAAAATTAACACAAATAAGTCAGGCCACCCGATAGTATTTAAAATAAAATGAGTAAACCAGTTTTGAGGTTAGATAATTCGGGACGGGTAGTAAGGCTGTGTTTGAGGTGCTCTTCCGTTTTCCCCAGCCTCATAATACAGCCTTTTCTGTTTCCGAATCACTTTCCGATACAAAAATTCCTGAAAATATTTCCCAGTATCTCGTCAGTGGTTATTTCACCGGTAATCTCGCCGAGATAGTGAATGGCCTGCCGTATGTCGATAGCTATCAGGTCTTCAGGAATACCCGATGAGAGGCCGTCAATAACGCGTCCGAGGCTCTCCGATGTTTTTGAGAGAGCTTCATAATGCCTTGCATTCGTAACGATAATATTTCCTGTGTAAAGCCTTTGCTTTTCCACAAATCCCGATAGTATCGACCTCAGTTCATCAAGTCCCGTTTTTTCTTTTGCCGAAATAAATATAAGTGACTCACCCTCTTCGACTAAAACCTGTTTTTCAATATTTTCCCTGCTATTGATGCCTCCCCTGTCAATCTTGTTTATTACTATCACTAGCAATTTACCTTTGTCCCTGATGATCTTCCTGATATTCATTGCCCGGGTATTTATCGCCTCCGATGTATCATATATTTCATCAACCATCAGGATAACAGATGCCTGCATTATTTTTTCGTGAGTCTTCATTATACCCATGTTCTCAATAATATCTGTCGTGTCCCTGAGACCAGCAGTATCTATAAACCTGTACTCTATTCCACCAATCACGATCGTGTCCTCGATTGCATCCCTTGTTGTTCCCGGTATATCTGATACTATTGCCCTCTCTTCCATTAGCAGAGTGTTCAGCAATGTTGATTTGCCGGAATTCGGCTTTCCTGTGATAACTACCGGGACTCCCTTTTTGATAGCATTTCCAAGTGAAAAAGAAGAAGTAAGCTGATCAGTAATGTCCCTTACCTTTTGTACCATCGACAGCAATTCATTCCTGTCTGCAAATTGCACATCTTCTTCACCGAAATCGAGTTCAAGCTCTACAAGTGAAGCAAAATGAAGAAGTTCCTTCCTCAGTTTCGCAATTTCACCTGAGTAATCTCCTTTAATCTGGCTTACAGCAAGCCTGTGCGCAGCTTCTGAGGATGAGGAAATTATATCAGCGACGGCCTCGGCCTGGGAAAGATCCATCTTACCGTTTAGAAAAGCCCTTTGCGTGAATTCTCCCGGTAAAGCTGTTATTGCACCAAACCTTATCAGCAGCTCCATTATCCGCCTTTGAATATATGATGAAGCGTGGCATGAGATCTCAACAGAATCTTCGCCAGTATATGAATGCGGCGCCCTGTAAAGGCTGACCATTACGTCATCGATTATGACCTTCCCATCGAATATTTCACCATAAGTGATTATGTTCCCTTCAATCAATTCCAGTTTTTTCTCTTTATCAGCAGGAAAGAAGATCTTTTCACAGATTTCAATACTCGCCGGACCACTAATCCGGATAATGGCTATTGAACCACCTTCCCCGGTGGCAGGGGCACAAATTGTTTCGCCTGTTCTGATCATCATACAAAATTAACCGGGAGCAAAAGTAGAAAACTTCTTAACAGCCACCAATCATATATAGACCATCCTGATCTCAATCTTTTTCAATCCGCTATCATACCTGAATGAAGTCTCAGAAAAAGGGGGAGCCTTGCGAGAAACCTTCGGATTGTTTGAAAAGCCAAAACCTTCGTGCGGGATAATGCCAATTTCATAATCCATCCTGCCGTTCTCATTTTCGTCGTCAAGCACGCTGAAAGCATATGTTCCAGCTCTGCTGACAGAAATAGCAACCCTCAGTATCCCATTCCTGATAGTATCCTTCGCAAACGTGAATCCTGTTGCAGGAGCATCAGGGTACCCGTTGCCATTGGTATACATGCCAATCCTGATAACACCCTGACAGTTCTTAATATTATTGATTACCAATTCAATACGGCCATCTGTCAGTTCAATGGTGTGGTCTGTTACCCCCCATAAACTGTCAGAATATCCCCGATTTAACCAGAGGCATAAGATCAATATGCAATAACCTGTTGCATTCATGATTACAATGTGAATTTATAAAATAAACAGGAACTCGCATCAAACTGGTGTATTATCTATCTTGACAGGTTCTGGACAGTGAAACTCGCATCATCGACAGTTGTATCAAAACTGACATTCTCCATGTTTATCTCTGAACTTCTGCCATTGGAGAAATTAGTCGCCACCATGTCCTTTATAACGTATTTTCCATCACTGCCAGGCTGAACTGCTTTTATTTCGATTGTTTTAAATAGCTTATTGTCAAAATCATAGAATTCCATTTTCCTAACCTGCCACGAATCTGAGGCTATATAGCTTACCTTTCGTGAATACCCGTATTCATCGCTCTTATCTTTATTCACCGGGATGCTTTCAATAACCCAGAGGTTGTTTTCTCCCGAGTTGCTCAAATGCCTGTTCGTGAAATCAGAAGGGGGAGGGGAGCTCATATCTGCATTGGTAAATTCTGAGCTCATATAGCTTTTACCCTTATCAGAGCTAACTATCCTTCTCGTTCTTTTCAGTGCCGGAAGATAGATCCACATTTCATCATCTGTCTTTTCGTTATCGACTATCAGCATGGAAGTGCCTCTCACGTCAGGAGGCTCAATAAATCTAATAAGTCTTTTTTCAGAACCGTCAGGGTAACTTTTGGAAAGCAATGATATAGTCCTTCTTCTTGTTGATCCATTCTTTTCGGTAATGAGCAATGATATTGAGGCACTCATCGAACTGGTCATTGTAAGTTCCCTGCTTTTGCTGATGATCTCATCAGCATCAGGTTGCTGCGGTATTGCCTGCAAAAGCGGCAGAAATAGCAGCAATAGTATCATGTTCTTTTTCATGTTCCTTTTTATTTTTAGTGCTTAAGTTTAAATTCTTATTTATGAATAGTGGCTTGAAATACATCAGGAAAGCCGGGATTATTACCAGCGCACCCACAAGGCATGTGCCAATTGATATTACGACGAGGTACCCGAAAAACCTTATTGAAGTAAAGCCCGAAAATATAAGTGCAGAAAAACCTGCCATTACACTTACTGCATTTATTATTATGCTTCGCCCAATAGTACTTATAGCGAATTCAGTAGCCTGAACATAATCTATATCGCTGCGAAGGGCACCATTGAAACACCACATGTACTGTATAGTAAAATCTACCCCGACACCTATCATTATTGATGAAAGAAGGGCTGTAGCTGCGTCAAGCGCTATGCCCGCCAGCCCCATAAATCCGAACAGAACCACAATAGAAATGATAAGTGGAATTGAGCCTGTTAACCCTCCTCTCAAAGACCTGAACACAACAGAAAGCAGAAGGAATACAGTAATCACTGCAAAAAGCAAGGAAGAAACCTGGCCGTGGATTACAGACTTTGCAAAATCTGCCATTATTATAGCATATCCGCCTGTTATTACATTGCCCGGAACTGAAGGGATCCACTGCCTGATTTCTGCCTTGACATTCCTGATAACCTGGTTTTCAGGCGAAGACAGCCTAACCAGGATATGCGCTTTGGTATTCTCAAAATTCATCAGTTGCTTAAAATCTCCCTGATCACCACTAATATTATACAGTTCGAAAAGCTGTGCAATTGCTTCCCGTGAAGCAGGAATCCTGTCATATTCAGGTTCATCCGGATTATAAATTGCTTTGGTCATTTCCCTGACAACAGTTGAAATGGAAAATACATTGCCCACACCGTTTTCATGCTTAAGATTATCTGTAAGCTCATCGATTTTTATCATCAATCCCGGATCTTTAATGTCACCTTCCACCATTACTGATATTGTCTGGGACCCGCCAAATTTATTGTTTATTAATGCAGAAGCCTTTCTTACCGGGTGCCTGGGGGGAAAGTAGTTTTCCTGGTTGGTATCGATCTTCAGCGCGAATATTCCTGATGAAACAATTAACGTAGTTGCGGCTACGACTACAAGTATTTTTCCAGGATGGTTAACAATAAGTGAAGACAGCCTGGGCAGTATTGATTCAAAGATCCTGCTATTCATTGTCTTTTCATCAGTCTTTATCCTGGCAGAAGAGCCTTTGATGTAAAGAAGGGATGGAATAAGAAACAGGCTCATAACAAGTGCTATAAGAACACCTGTTGCTGAAAGTATACCAACCTGCCTCGCAGGGATGACTGAGTGGGTGAGCAATCCCAGGATACCCGCCATTGTTGTGAGTCCGCTGAAAAGGATCGGTCTTCCAAGCGATCCGGTTAGAAGGGTGACCATAACCAGCGGGGTCACCTTTCTCCTTTGCCTTATCTCCTGGCTTCTTGCAACCAGGTAGATTCCGTAATTATTGGCAACGGCAACGAGAATTATTGGAACGAGCAGGCTGAGTATAGAAATCTTCCATCCTAATAATGGTATCAGGCCCATACTTATAGATGTTGATATAACAACAACACTGAATGGCATCAATACGTCCCGCCAGTCTCTCAGGCTTATTTTAAGAATCAGTAGCATCATGAACAATGCGACCGGAACAATTACCACAGCATCCCTTGTAACATCGCTCATTATCGACTTCCTGATATAGGGGAGTCCCCCCTTTAGAATAACTGAATTTCCTGTGTCATTTGCAGCAATAACCGAGTCAATCTTCTGAAGGGATTCAGTTTCAGGTATATTACTACTCAGTGTTGCGGTAATTGAAGCTGCAGTAAGATCATCCGAAAATACTACTCCCGCAGACAGCCTGTTCTGAATAATTTTCTCCTTCAGCTTCCTGATTCCCTCAGATCCCGAAGGGATCCTTGTGAGGAGGTGATCGGCAACCATCATTCCGGATTCACCTCTTATTGTCCGGATTGTAAATGGTGATATCCGGCTTGAAACGGCACTCAGCCTTGACAAACCGTCATCTATTGCCTTTATCTCCTTGAGGTTACCTGTTGTAACTATATTTGTATCACTAAATAAAATCAGTATCATATCCTGCACTCCAAATTCATGCTCAATTTTATCCGTTGCAATCCTGGATTTCAAATCTGATGGGACATAATTCCTGATCTCCGGATCTGTTCTTGCGGAGGGAATCATGGATGCAAAGAAGATCCCCAGAGAGTAACAGAACAATATTATAAACCACCTGTATCTTACTATAAACTGTGTCATTGTTAAAATTCTACTTTTATTCCTGCATATACGCTTGTCATGAATTCATCGATAAGATCGAACAGTGAACCTTTCTTCCCGTTGTAGATATCCGCACCAAGGCTGACTGTAACACCATCGTAGGGTTTAATCCTTATTTCGGGTATTACTATCAGGTCGCCTGAAGTAATATTATAAAGTGCAAATAATGAAGGATTTATCCTGCTATAGGAAAGATCTGCCTCGCATCTTGCACCAATAGAATGGTACCATTGCTCGAGTTGATAGTTATACTGCCTGTTGAATGCTTCAACCTGGGTGCGTACGTATTCGTGAATATCAAATCCAGGAGTAATTAATAACTGTGCCAGCAAGACGGGATCAGCTTCGGTACCGAAGATAGGTTCTGCATCCGGTGTTTCATAACCGGGTATGTTTTTCCCGGAATATTCTCCTGTAAATCTTAATGGGCCGGCTGAAAAATCAAAGCCTAAAGCCCATTTTATTTCTGGCAGAGGAACATACTCGTAACTTTCCTGGGAGAGATATGGTTTTGTCCAGGCCGCCTCTCCTCTGAGTCCTAACGGTCCTATGACTGTTTCAAAGTCCATTCCCGCAGCCCTTGTCTTGTAGGGGGTCATCGTAAGTACTGTAGTGGTTGAAGGGACTGTTCCCGACAAATCGAGGTTGAACATGGTAAGCCTGAGCCCGGGTGTGGGATCATAACCGTCAAACCAGGAAAGACTGAAATCAAAGTTTCTCAGGTAGAAATCAGATCTCAACCCATATGTCACCATCTGTTTGTCAGTTACGAGCGACTTATCCTGGTAGAGTGTTACGTTTTCCGGCAGGGGGAAGGGATCAATTAGAAGGACGGAAGATTTATAGTATGGTATCAGAACCGCTTCAAGGTTAATGAATTTTGCCGGGTACAGATTTATCTCTGCCAGCAGATTACCCATGTCCATGTCCTCCCTGTCAGTGGACC
Organism: uncultured Rikenellaceae bacterium; assembly: GCA_964595725.1. Taxonomy (GTDB): domain Bacteria; phylum Bacteroidota; class Bacteroidia; order Bacteroidales; family VadinHA17; genus LD21. The sequence goes on from CAZQRQ010000068.1 coordinate 8,067, forward strand.
TTGCAGTCATATTTACCGGGTTGAGTCTCGATGTCGGATTCGTAAAGTCGGCACGTCCCCATTTGATTATTTTCTTTCCGACTGATAAAGTCAAATACTTAAGAGAAAAATCAACATACGCTTCCCTTACACTGAAATAACTTACGCTGGTATTAAATTCCGAGCCATACCTGAATCGAAGATCGGCATACCCCCTGAATTTGCCTCTCTCGCTTGTTTCTACCTTTAACCCGAAGTCGGAAAAACCGCTGGAAAAATACGGTTCACCCTCATAATTATTCAAATCATAGTAAAAACCTCCCCTCATAAAACCATTAATGGAAAGCAATTTGCCCTGCGGATCGGTTATTGTAGATGTCTGAAATGACTGGCCTGAAAGCGGGAGGCAAAGAATAGTAAGAATGCAAAATAAATTTATTTTTTTGGTAACCATATAGCTTTTTCTTCCAAAGAAAGAGCTTTATGCGTTGCTTGTCGTCCTATCCGCCAGTATCGTACTTGTGCAGTTATAGTATATGGTATTATCCGCTGGGTCTGAACCCTGTTATCATGGCTTGTTGACGTGTTTCTCCCTCCACTGGCTGGGTGTCATTCCGGTCTGAGCCTTGAATATTGAATTGAAAGTAGCTTTTGAATTGAATCCCGCATCAAAGGCTATCGCAAGGATTGAGTAATGGTTATATTTAGGATCTGAAAAGCGGTCAATAACCTCTTTCACCCTGTATTCATTGATAAAAGTAAAGAAGTTTCTGTTGTGCTTTTCATTTAGCACCTGGGTAATGTGATGTCGTGAAATACCTGTCAGGGTAGACAGGTTTTGTATTGTAAGATCCCTGTCGAGGAAAGGTTTTTTATCTTCCATATACCTGATAAGAGTCTTCAGGTGACTTTCAGCGGTGTCATCTTTAAGTCCGCTTTTTGCGTATTTCTCAGGTTCCCTGTTCTCGTCTCCGTTTTCATCTTCGTCCTGCCCGAAGATCACCGGTTGCTTTATTCCGTAGAAACTGTATGCAAATGCGAACATGGCAATAAAGAAGAAAATAACGAAATATGGATCGAACGGTATATAATTGCCGATCATATTAAGGCCACCAAGGATGAAAAGAATAAAGTATGCGGCATAAAAGCTGATGGCTAAGACCTTAAGCCAGTTGAGAGTGATTACTCCCGAGGTATAGGAAACAAGGTTTTTCAGGTTTTTCTGGTGCTTTCCTATTTCAATGAAGGTCAGAATGCTGTAAATAGTAATTGACAGGAAAAAACTGGTGCCGTAAACGATCCTAAGTGATATCAACCTGTCCGGAACAAAGAATGACCTGAGGTCCCTTGCAAGGGGGACAGACCTGAATATCACCGATACAATAAAGAATGCGGCAAAGGGGATGAAGTGAAGGAGAGCAAGCCAGTTGAACTTCCTTTTTGGTTTGGTCATGAATCTTACATAAAGGTAAAGAAGGGGACCATAAGTGAATGTGATAAACTGGAATGAATACATCTCCAGCACGGTGCTGTTAATAAGCGCAAAAATCAGTTCAGTGCAGATCAGAAAAAGCCATGCTGACATCAGCCTGTTAGCAGTGGTCACCGGCTTTTTGGTTGCAATAAGTAATCCCGCAAAGAAGGACTGCGAAATGCCGATATAAAGTACAGGTTCAATATATTGCATAAAAAATATTATATATGTAAATATAACCAAAAGCAAATAATAATTATTGTATTTTTGGTGGCTAAGAATAGGTGACAGGCTGCAAAAATGAATTGTGAATGAATTAACAATAATAAATTATGAGCATTCTGTTAAAAAAAGACTCAAAGGTTATAATCCAGGGATTCACAGGAAGTGAGGGGACATTTCATGCTTCACAGATGATTGAATATGGTACCAGTGTTGTTGGTGGAGTCACACCGGGCAAAGGTGGCCAGACACACCTCAATCTGCCGGTTTTTAACAATGTAAGAGAGGCCGTTGCAGGTACAGGTGCTGATGTGTCTGTCATTTTTGTGCCTCCTGCCTTTGCTGCTGATGCAATTCTTGAAGCTGCTGATGCAGGAATTAAGCTTATTGTAGCAATTACGGAAGGTATACCTGTTGCTGATATGGTAAAAGTCAAAAACTCCCTTATTACTCGCGATTGCCGCCTCATAGGTCCGAATTGCCCGGGAATTATCACACCCGGTGAGGCTAAAGCGGGGATTATGCCAGGATTTATTCACAGAAAGGGTTCCATAGGAATCATATCAAGATCAGGTACCCTAACATATGAGGCTGTAGACCAGGTAACAAAACTGGGACTGGGTCAATCTACATGCATTGGAATAGGAGGGGACCCCATAATAGGGACCACTACCGTTGAGGCTGTTAACATGATGATGGGGGATCCGGAAACAGAGGCCATAATCATTATAGGTGAAATTGGTGGTAATATGGAAACGGAAGCCGCAGAATGGATCAGGGATAATGGTACAAAGCCGGTGATAGGATTTATAGCAGGACAGACTGCTCCAAAAGGAAGACGGATGGGCCATGCCGGAGCGATAATAGGAGGGAAGGCCGACACTGCAGCTGCCAAGATGGAGATTATGAAAAAATGCGGGATACACGTTGTCCAGTCACCTGCGGATATAGGCATCACCGTTAAAAAGGCTTTAGAGGCTAATTAGACAGTAAAGGCAGCAGATGCTTAAATACCATCTTTACGAAAAAACGAAATAACGAAATAACGATTTTATATATTTTTGCAGAAATTTTAAACTTCATCTCATGAAACTACTTGAAGGAAAAACAGCGTTGATTACAGGTGCATCAAGGGGTATTGGCAAGGAGATTGCCATATGCTTTGCGAGGGAAGGAGCTAATATTGCAATTACAAATATTTCCGATGATGACGAATTTAAGGCAGCAATCAGTGAAATAGAATATTTTGGCGTTAAGGCAAAAGGATACGTTTTCAATGTTGCCAGTTTTGAAGATTCACAAAAGGCCATAGATATTGTCCTTGCGGACCTCGGAAAGATAGACATACTTGTTAACAATGCAGGAATTACGCGCGATACCCTTTTAATGAGAATGACAGAAGAGCAATGGGATGCCGTGCTGGCTGTGAACCTTAAATCTGTTTTTAACCTCACCAGGGCTGTCCTGCAGCCAATGCTCAGGCAAAAGGGGGGATCAATAATCAACATGAGTTCTGTAGTTGGTGTGTCCGGCAATGCAGGTCAGAGCAACTATTCAGCTTCCAAGGCCGGAATAATTGGATTCACTAAAAGCGTGGCCAGGGAGGTTGGTTCAAGAAACATCAGGGTAAATGCTATTGCCCCGGGATTTATTATCACCGAAATGACAGATAAATTACCGGAAGATGTTAAAAATGAATGGATAGGTAAAATACCCCTGAGGCGAGGCGGAACACCTGCAGATGTGGCAAATACAGCTTTATACCTGGCATCGGAATTATCTTCCTATGTCAGTGGACAAACAATTCATGTCTGTGGTGGTATGTTAACTTAAAAATATTTATTATATTTACAGCAACGCAGGGTGCCAATCCTTTTAGCACGAGGAAATGCAGCGAGACATATTTATTCCACACTATTTTAAAATGGCACCCTGCTTCTTTTTTTAAACCCCCTGTATGCATAACATTATCTTCTACCTGATTATTTTTATTCCGGTCACAGGATATATTGTTGAAATATATCTAGATCACCTTAACTCAAAAATGTGGTCAGCAAATCTTCCGGCCAGGCTCTCTGGGATATGTGATGAGGAAGAGTACAGAAAATCGCAGCTATATTACCGGGACAATAACAACTTATCATTATGGTCGTCGACTTTCAACGTTGCAGTCATCGTCATAATGATAGCAGCGGGAGGATTTGCCTTCATTGATAATACTATTAGGACTGTTTCATCTCATCTGATAGTGATCTCCCTTCTGTTCTTCGGAATTGTGGGGCTTTTGTCAGACCTGATAAATATTCCTTTCAGTATCTACGATACTTTCGTGATCGAGAAGAGATACGGATTTAATAAAACTACAGTAAGAACATTCATCACCGACCATATTAAATCATGGTTTATTGCTATTATCGTAGGTGTACCTGTACTTGGATTGATCACATGGCTTTACTATAGACTTGGACATGTCTTCTGGATATACGCATGGATTGTCATAACAGTTTTTTCCGTTTTTATGAATCTCTTCTATTCCGAGCTTATTGTACCGATCTTCAACAAGCAGACTCCACTCGGGGATGGAACACTCAGGGATAAAATAGAGTCATTTGCCACAATGACGGGCTTCAGGCTTAAGAACATTTACCTGATTGACGGGTCGAAGAGAAGTACAAAAGCAAATGCTTATTTTTCCGGTTTCGGGCCAAAAAAGAGGATAGTTCTGTTTGATACACTGCTAAATGAGCTTTCAGAGGAAGAAATAGTAGCGGTGCTGGCGCACGAAATTGGACACTACAGGAAAAAGCATGTTCTCAAGAACCTGATCGCTTCCGTTTTGCTGACAGGTGTAATGCTGTTCCTTTTCTCTCTTGTTGTAAATAACCCGTTACTTTCGCAGGCAATGGGGGCTGAGAAAGCCAGCTTTCATATCGGGCTAATGGTATTCGGGATACTATACAGCCCTCTTTCTCTTGTAATAGGGCTGGTTTCGAATTATTTTTCAAGGAAGAATGAATTTGAGGCCGACAGATTTGTAAAGGATAATTATGAAAGTGGTTTCCTTTCATCAGCCCTGAAAAAACTATCTGTTAATAATCTCTCAAACATGATGCCTCACCCGGCCTACGTGTTTTTCCACTATTCTCATCCGCCACTGTTAAAAAGGCTTGAGAAACTGGATTGATTTTACTTATATTTGCAGTCTGGTATAAGCCTCCTTAGCTCAGTGGTAGAGCAGCTCACTCGTAATGAGCAGGTCGCGGGTCCGACTCCCGTGGGAGGCTCAGACTGAAAAATTTGAATACTTTTTTTATTTTTGCGCTGTAATCAGGATTACAAATGCGGGAGTAGCTCAGTGGTAGAGCATCAGCTTCCCAAGCTGAGGGTCGCGGGTTCGACCCCCGTTTCCCGCTCACACCCTCCGGAGCTTTCGCGAAGGAGGGTCTTTTTTTATCCAGGTTATAAATCTGGCCTATTCCATTCTTTATAAAACTCGTTCAGGAACAATTCAAGAAACTTATGCCTCTCATCTGCAATCCTTTTTGCAGTATCAGTATTCATCAAATTCTTCAGTTTTAACAGCTTGTCATAAAAATGACCTATGGTAGATGGATTCTTGCCTGCCGGATCATATAGATTATTATTCAGGAAACCCCCATAATTGAATGCCCTGGCAATGCCAATCGCTCCAATAGCATCGAGCCTGTCGGCATCCTGGACTATCCTGAATTCATCAGAGGGTACACCGTCATCTTTTCCTGAACTGAAGGATATCTTCCTGTTAATTTCAACTACTTTTTCTGTGTCATGAGAGCATATACCCAGGCCATCCAGTAACGACCGTATTTTATTGCCGGTATTCACGTCATCCCGTTCCGTAAATTTCATGTCATCAATATCATGAAGAAGTGCGGATAATTCAATTACCAGCCTGTCACCGCATCCTTCAGCCTCCTGAAGCTTCAGGGCCAGCCTGCGTACGCGGTCGATATGCCACCAATCGTGACCCCCATCATGATTCCTCAATGAAGATTTGACGAATTCTTCAACTTTGCATATGATATCACCGGTATTCATTTCCATGATATTTATTGCCGGTTGAACTTACAAAATATATTTTTGTATCCTATCTTCATATATATTATTATGAAAGCTGAAATTATTTCAATAGGGGATGAGCTGCTTATCGGGCAGACAATCAATACAAACGCTGCATGGCTTGGCAATGAACTAAACAGTATTGGTTTTGAGATTTACCAGATAACTTCTGTATCTGATAAAAGGGAACACATTATGAAGGCTCTCGAAGATGCCACAGGCAGATCAGAGGTAGTAATACTGACAGGTGGCCTGGGTCCTACCAGTGACGATATAACAAAACCTGTTCTCTGTGAATTCTTTAACACAAGACTTGTGGCAAACGCTGAAGTTTTTGAAATGATAAGGAATCTGCTTTCCCGAAGAGGATTCGTAATGAACGACAATAACAGGCGCCAGGCAGAAATTCCGGAAGCATGCAGAATTTTACCAAATTCAGCAGGAACAGCACCGGGAATGTGGTTTGAGATGGGAGGTTCGGTTTTCGTTTCACTTCCAGGTGTGCCTCATGAGATGAAGCAGATCACCTCTGAATACCTTATCCCCGAATTGAAAAAGCGGTTTGTATCCCAGGTAATATTGCACAGAAACATAATGACATTTGGTACTTTCGAAGCAAGGCTGGCGGAAATTCTCACGCAATTCGAAGCCGATCTGCCACCATCAGTAAAACTTGCATATCTTCCATCATTTGGCGTGATAAAACTCAGGCTTACCTCATCAGGTAATGATGCAGGTAATGTTGTTAAAACACTTGAAGAACAAGGTAATAAGCTATACAAATTAATTCCTGAATTTATTTTTGGCGAAAATGAGATAACACTTGAGGAATCTGTCGGAAGGCTCCTCAAAAACAGGAAAGCTACACTCTGTACTGCTGAAAGTTGTACTGGAGGACAGATAGCAGCGATGATCACAAGCATACCGGGAAGCTCCGATTATTTCCTGGGCTCACTGATAGCATACAGTAACTCTGTTAAAACCGGTATCCTTGCAATTCCGGATGAAATGATAAGAACTCACGGAGCTGTGAGCAGGGAAGTAGCAGAATCGATGGCAAAAGGAGCCAGGCAACTATTCAAGGCTGATTTCGCTGTTTCAACATCAGGTATTGCCGGACCCGAAGGAGGAACGGATGTCAAGCCTGTCGGGACTATCTGGATAGCAATTTCTTCCGGAAATGAAACAATTTCTGAGAAATTTACTTTCGGAAATGACCGGAATATTAATATCAGAAGATTCTCCCTGACCGCACTGAATCTTCTTAGAAATCAGATTATCAAACACTAATAACCTGGTTCTAAATACACTGAAAAAAAACTATCAAATATTTGGTTAATAAGATAAATATCACGTACTTTGCGCTTCAATTTTGAAACTACTTTTGAAAAACAAAAATCAAGATGTCACGGATTTGTCAGATAACAGGGAAAAGGGTTATGATCGGGAACAATGTATCCCATTCGAAAAGGAGAACGAAGAGAAAATTCTATCCTAATCTTTTTGATAAAAAGTATTATATTCCGGAAGAAGACAGATGGGTTTCACTAAAGGTTTCAGCTGCCGGTATGCGTCTGATCTCAAAAAAAGGAATTTCAAAGGCGCTTAAGGAAGCAGTGGGAAAGGGTTATATTGCAAATTATTAATAT
>CAZQRQ010000069.1:0-15200 GCA_964595725.1 uncultured Rikenellaceae bacterium
GCAGGAAGGGGTGGCCTTACGGCTTCATTGATGCTTGCCCAGCATCTGAACTCTTTTATCCGTCATGCCGATATAGTTAAAATGGCAAACATTACCTTTCTTACAGGTCTGGTTGGTAGCTCACCCGATGGTGATTACAGGAATACACTTTTTTATCCGTTTTATCTTTATTCCAATAACTGCCTGGGAACATCTCTTGATGTATACACAAATTGTGAAAAGTACAACACTGAACTATTTGAGGATATTCCTTATCTCGATGTATCTGCTTCGTTGAATGATTCGACAAAAACATTGATTGTCAATGTGATCAACAAGCATGAAACAAAAGCTATCACAACGGACATTGTATTGCAATCCGGAGAATATACAGGAATTGCCAGAGCACATGAAATTAACGGTGAATCTTTAAGTTCAACGAACACAAAAGAAAAGGAAGATGTTAAAATTGTAACAAAAGATGTTAAGTTCAAAGGGAATTCCATTCGCTATATTTTCCCGGCGCATTCATTAACCCAGCTGGAAATTCCTGTAAGGTAATCTGATTTTGCCGGTTAACCAGAAGGTTGCCGGCATTATAATGTATTTTAAAACAGTATCTATGAAGAAATTTGAATCACTACTCTCTTGTATTATTATTACCGGTTTGATCTCCGGGAGCATGGCTGCACAGCAAACTTCGGTGATTAAAATTGATCTCGACCGCAGGATTGATACCATCGATCCGAACATTTACGGTAGTTTCCTTGAGCCTGTCGGCCGGGGTGTGGTATACGGAGGCCTTTATGATCCTTCTTCACCCTTTGCAGATGAGAACGGTTTCAGAAAGGATTTTATGGAACTTATCAGGGAATTAAATGTACCGGTAATAAGGTGGCCAGGAGGCAATTTTGTTTCCGGCTACAACTGGGAGGACGGTATAGGACCAAAGGATATGCGGCCTGCTATACTTGACCTTTCAAGACGCAGGGTTGAAACCAACCAGGTGGGGACTGACGAGTATGTAAAATTCTGCAATCTCGTAGGGGCTGAAAATTTCATCTGTATTAATGCCGGAACCGGCACGCTCGACGAAGCAAGGCACTGGGTGGAATATTGCAACTATCCGGGGGGAACATACTATTCAGACCTGAGGAGGAAATACGGTAATGAAGAGTCATTTAAAGTTAAGTACTGGGCTCTGGGAAATGAGACTGACGGTCCCTGGCAGATGGGCTATAAAAACAAGGAGGATTATGTAAAATTTGCAATTGAGGCTGCCAAGCTGATGCAGCTGGCAGACAGGAATATCAAAATTATTGCTTCAGGTTCCTCAAACTATCCACTGGTTACATCTGATTATGATCCGGATGACGGATGGATTGACTGGAATGATTATATACTCGACCGCATGGCCGGAACCATTGATTATATCTCGATCCACAGATATGCTACCCAGGCATTGCGCGGGCTGGAAGATCAGCAGGGTTTTGCAAACCTGATGTCTTTAGGCTGCGAGATCGACAAACTGGTAGAGATTACCCGGGGACTGATAGAGAAAGCCATTGAGAAATCAGGGACTAACAGGCCATTGTATATTTCATTTGATGAATACAGTGCTGGCAGGGGTGGACTGACTGCATCCCTGATGCTTGCCCAGCATCTTAATTCCTTTATTCGTCATGCCGACATAGTCAAGATGGCAAACATTACCTTCCTTACAGGCCTTGCAGGCAGCTCTCCCGAAGGTTATTTCAGGAACACACTCTTTTATCCGTTTTATCTTTATTCCAATAACTGTCTCGGGATATCCCTGGATGTTTTCACTGACTGCGAGAAGTATAGCAATGAACTATTTAAGGACATTCCTTACCTGGATGTATCTGCTTCGCTGAATGAATCAAAGAAAATGGTAATAATTAATGTTATAAACAAGCACGAGACAAATGCCATAGCTACTGATATTGTTCTGCAATCAGGAGAGTATACAGGCAGCGCAAAGGCTCATGAGATAAATGGTGAGTCATTAAGTTCAACAAATACCTGGGAGAAGGAAGAGGTAAAAATAGAAACGAAGGATATTAAGTTCAGAAGAAACACAATTCAGTACAGTTTTCCTGCACATTCACTGACTCAGCTTGAGATACCCGTGAAATAACCTTTTTTTCGTTCCAGCCCGTTTTGCCCGGGAATCAGAATAATTAGTGAAGGGTGTACCTCTGATACACCCTTCCTTTTTTCTGAAAATTTGAGCCTTCCTTAAGTCATATGTTAATTAACATTAAAATGAGATATAAATATCCTTTTATCCGAAACATTATTCAAAATGAAATGTTATATTCTCTAAAACACATTGATATAGAAGTGTTTAAATTTATGTTAAACAAAAAATGACGACTATGAAAACTGTTAATATTTTTACAACATCGATAATAGCAATAGGTCTGCTGGTTGCTGTTGCTTCATGCTCAAAGGACGATAATATGGAAGGAACAGGATCTCCATTTCCTTCTTCCGGTCAGAGTGGTGCTAAAATTCTGGGTCAGATTCTTGATTATGGTACATTATCTGCTTCAGCTAAAGGAGAGACCAGGCTTATGATGGCGACTTTCGACAATGTCGGGGAAATTACTGATGCAGCCCCCAGTGAAGTAATAGGATCGGGCACAAAAGTAAACCTTACATTCTTTGTAAACCAGGATGAGATGATTCCTACAGGGGAATATGCATTTTCATCAGATGATAAGGGGAGCTTTTTGCTGGGAAGAAGTTTTGTAACATATGTCCTGGATGACAACCAGAATACCCGATTTGACAAGGATGTAACCGGAGGTTCTGTGAAGGTGGTATATGATGGGCAGAACTACACCTTTACCTTTGATCTTTTCCTTAATGATGGCAACAGCCTGGTTGGAACAGTAACAGGGGAAATGGAGTATTACGATGTTTATATTTAACAAATTTTTTTAGCCATCATACATCCAGGGGCGCCGCGTAGTGGCGCCCTTTTATTTACTTCCCGTTGGAGAGGCATCTGGCAGGGATGAGGATATTCAGAGTTGACTGGAAAACGACAATTCCTGGCTGAATAATGAACTTATGTTCATAAAAAGTTTAATTTTGCATTAAATTGGATTGCCATCAGACTCGACCTTAAATCATTAAAAGGGATAATACAGCCCAATTTCAGATAACAGGTGATATATGGACAGGTATTTGATTAAAACGGATTGTAATGGATGCGTATCACGTTCCGGGTGTTTTATTAAGCGAACCAGGAAAGCAGATAGGTTTTATGACCTGGTTAAGTCACAGATCAGTTTCAAAAGAGGAGAGACAATAGTTAAAGAGGGAGTTCAGGTAAACAATATTTTTTATGTGATAGAAGGTTTGGTGAAGATTTATATTGAAAGTCCTGAAAAAAACATTATCATCAGGTTAATCACATCGGATGATTTCATTGGGTTAACATCTTTATTTGGTGATGATACATATTATTTTTCAGCTTCTGCCCTGAAGGATACCCGGATATGTTCTATCGATTGCGAATCGATAAAGGACTTAATAGCACAGTGCTGTGAATTTTCGCGTGAACTTTCATACTGGTATTGTAAAAATTACAATGTGATGCTTACAAAATGCCTGAATTTAGGGCTGAGGCAATTGAACGGCAAGCTGGCAAATACACTTCTATATCTTTACAGGGAGGAATTTAAGGGCATTGATATATATTCTTATATAAACAGAAAAGACCTGGCGGAGTTGTCAGGGATGTCAATGGAAAGCGTTGTAAGGATATTATCCGAGTTTGACGAAGAAAATATCATTGAAATAAAAGGGAAAAACATTGAGATAAAAGACCTTGAAAAACTGAAAGTTATAAACCAGAAGGGATAAATAACCTTCCGGGATTCATTTTACATATTTCTTACCGGTATCTTTTCACATAGTCCTTTATTCACTTTCTGCTCAATTTTAAAATTGACAAATCTCAAACCAGTGTTTGATTTTGTCTGTACTGTTATTCTTGTAACAATGCCTGTGTGTGGTGTAGCTTTACATAAAATATCAGAAGACTTACGATTGTATATTAAATAATTGATTAAAAAGTAGATAACCAGCCATGTACAGGAAAAAGAGTGAAATAATAGAGCGGATCCAATCTTATCATAAGAAAGTAGCCGGATTGTATCACGACATATATGACAAAGCTGAAAACGGGGATATGAAATCGCTATTATTTGATCTGTATAAACAGGAAAAGAACCGCGAAAAATACCTTGAGAGGCATAAGAAAATTGCCCGGGCAATGAACTGCTGGTTAGATTTTCCCTGCGAGAGACTTTCGAACCAGATAGATGAATGCCTGAAGCTTAATATTGGACCCCGGACCACGGTAACAATGGAAGACCTGCTGAAACTGGAACTGCATTTTGATGATTGCCTGATCAAGCTTTATAATATACTTGCAGCCGAGAACGAATTAACTGATACTACTGCTAATATATTTTACTATATGCTTAAAAAGACAAGAAAGGAACAGGACTTACTGGCGAATATGTTTCGCAACACAAAAAATATGGTGGATCTGGCATTTCCCACACAAAATATTTAGCTGTTTCCTCATAATGATATACGTCAAATTCCGCGGGAATGCTTATTTTTCAGATTGAATCATGCTTTAATTTCTGAATTATGAGGATTTCCGTTCTGTCAGAAAACCATGCCGGATCATATACCATGGCGGAACATGGTTTATCATACCTCGTCGAATTTGATGGGAAAAAGATACTTTTTGATACGGGTCAGGGCAACTTATTCCTGGAGAATGCCGGGAAGATGAACATAGATATAAGTAATATTGACCTTGTCGTTCTAAGTCATGGGCATTTTGACCATGGTAACGGCCTTGAATATATCGATGGAGGTGTCCTGCTATGTCATCCGGATTGTTTTGTAAGAAGATATAGTAAATCTCGGAATTCATATATTGGGCTTAAGAATACCAGGGATCAGCTGGAGGCTAAGTTTACTCTTATCACTTCTCCCGGGTCTTATAAAATATCTGATAAAATCTACTTCCTTGGCCAGATTCCAAGGCTGACCGTTTTTGAATCCAAAACAACCGGTTTCATATTTGAAGATGGTTCTCCTGATTTTGTTACGGACGACAGTGCTCTTGCCGTCATTTTATCCGATGGATTATTTATCATCACGGGATGCGGACATTCCGGTATAGTAAACACGCTTGAGCATGCCGGAAAAATTACGGGAGTAAAAGAGATTTCAGGCATAGTGGGGGGGTTTCATCTGAAGCAAATTGATATTCAATTGAAGGAGACTACCAGATATTTGAAAAACAAGAATGTAAAACACGTTCTGCCTTCTCATTGCACTGAGCTTCCTGCATTATCGTATTTTTATAATAATTTCGGTATCAGGCAGGTTAAAACAGGTGATGTACTGGAGTTCTGACAGAGTTATTTTCCCTGCCTGTCTTCAATTCTTGCAATTATCAATTCCGCCATTTCTTCAAAGGCTGAAACAACAGATTTGTTTTTCTGATTGAAAATACTTAACCCCTTTTCAGCAATTTCCCCAACTTCCATAACCAATGGAATCTGGCCTAAAAGCATTGTGTCAAATTCTTTTGCAAGTTTCAGCCCTCCTCCTTTTCCAAAAATATAGTAAGTTTCGTCAGGATGTTTTTCAGGTGTGAACCACGACATGTTTTCTATTATCCCTATTACAGGCACCTTAATGTCGGGGTTTGTGAACATTAAAGCTGCTTTCCGTGCATCATTAAGAGATATTTCCTGTGGTGTGGTAACAATAAGAGAACCTGCCAGATTAAGCTTCTGTACTGTAGTAAGCTGAATATCACTTGTTCCGGGAGGAAAATCTATTATCATATAATCGATATCTCCCCACTGCGTGTCTTCAAGAAGTTGTGTCACAGCCTTGCCTGCCATCGGCCCTCTCCATATCAGTGATTGTTTACGGTTGATGAAAAAGCCTACTGAGATTATTTTAACTCCATATTTAGTTATGGGGAAAAATATCTCTTTATCTCCAAGCGCTGAGACATCAGGTTTTGCATCTTCAATTCCAAACATCCTGGGTATTGAAGGGCCGAAAATATCTGCATCGACCAGTGCTGTTTTTAATCCGTCTCTTGCAAGGGCGATTGCAAGGTTTGCAGCAACAGTCGATTTACCAACACCTCCTTTACCCGAAGCAACCACTATAATATGTTTAATATCATGCATTGGCAGCTTTTCAAACAGATCACTCATATTTTATATATTTTGATTAATGACTAATAAGATTTGCAACCGGGGAAATATGTAAAAGATTTATTTGTAATTCTCAAAATAATCTGATATGCTTTTGCGGACATCATTCATTGTAATGCCATATCTTCTCCTTAACATTGATAATCTTTCTCCTGACTGATTTTGCGGGATATCAAGATCGCGTAAGAGTACAGTAACAGGTATGTTGTATCTGTCAGCCACATACTGAACAGTATGGTATCCGTAAACTTCATACTCACTATGTTCCTGATCCTGTTGTCTCTTTACATTTGTCGTCGTTTCAGGAGTATTACGCAAACTTGAAGATGAGTAATTGCTATTCCTGTATTTAGGTTCAAACGCCACCATTTCAGGTTCCAGGAAGAAAGGGGAGATAAGGAATATTAATCCAAAAAAAACTATAGCGAAAGTAATTATGTATCTGATAGCTGATGACGGAATCATACTTTTAAAGGCAGCAACGATGCATTTCCAGTGAAATATAATATGCAATGCAATGAGAGCAAGAAAACAGATACTTATTAGCAGGTGTACCGTTCCCCATTGATGGTGTGTCAGGCCTAAAAACTCCAGGTCAACGTTGTTTCCGTATTTTACATTTCTTATTTCGCCGGGAACTACAACATATTTCATAATGAATCCTATCCCAGCCATTGTTAGTAACAGGATAAACATCACAGCATCGATGCTTAAATTAAGTTTTGATTTATTATTTCCAGGCAGTTTCATCTTTCTTCATTATTTAAGTTAATTAGCCAGATTTTTCAATTGATAATAATATCTTTTATTATTGGAGAGTCCTTTCTTTTAAGCAGATCTTCCCGCTCCATCAGAACGATATTTATTCGTTTAAATGATATTCTCTCAGAAAGAATCTTTTCCCTTCATATAGCGTCGATCTGATTAACTTTTGTTTCATAAGTGATTCAACAACATGAAAATCAGCGTTGTCTTTTTCCAGTAGTTTAAGCAGTGTATCTTCCCTCAGAGGATGTACTGAAGCAATGTTCAGGATATCTTCATATATATTTCCCGTTGAACCTGTTTCTGATCCCTCAAAACCGGTAAGCAATTCGGTACTGATAAAATGCTTTTCTAAAATCTGCCATGCAATATTCAGTTTTTCAGTATCGGGCATTTTTACCCATTTTTCTGCCGGAGGTCTGACAGGAACTGAAAGATAAGCTCTCTGAGGATTAATTTTTCTTATTATACCGGCCAGCCGGGTGAGATGTTCAGGGGAATCATTTAGCCTGTCTATAATCATTGATTCAGTATTCAGGTGGCCAGTATACTGACCTGAAAACAGGATAATATTTCTCAGGTAATTATTAAAATCGAGTTTTTTATCAGGACGGTTAATTTTCGCCCAGGTCATTTTATCAGCTGCATCAACTTTTAATGAGATCCAGTCAGCCGGCTGCAGGTCTTCTCTAACCGATTCGTCACTGAGCAGAGAAGCGTTTGTTATAACTGCTACCGGGATATCTGTTTTTTTCAGGAGTTTAATGGTTTTGCCAAGATTTATATCAAGTGTGGGTTCTCCGTTTGAGACAATAGTGATATAGTCGGGGTAATTATCCTGTTTAAGAATCCTTAAATGCCGGATAACATTCTTATAAATAATCTCAGGTTCAAAAAATGTATCCCTTTTAATACTTCTCCTGTTAGTCAGGCCTACCTGGCAGTAGACACAACCATAGGAACACGTTTTCGGTGCAATTATGTTGTTTATTCCCAGGCTTTTTCCCAGTCTTCTAGATGGCACAGGGCCGAAGCTAATCATAATCCTGTTATTAATTTATTACGTTCTTCAGGTGCGAAGAATTGAATACTACGATACTTTTCTTTTCAACATTAAGGAATTCCGAGATAACATCACACTTTACGAGGAGGAGAAAAAATACTCTTTCATCGTTCAGGCTGAACAAACCCTCCAGGTTTCCCTGTCCCTTGGCAATAACCAGGTCGGCTTTATGGAAATGATCCCTGAATTCATCACTGGACCTTTCAATTATTGTAGAAGGGGCATCATAGCCGTTGGAGATGACTCTTGCCACTTCACTCATACCTGTATATTCAGCATCTTCAAAAGTGACATCGTTAATAACAGGCATTCCTCTCACTGCGAAGGTCACATTTTTGTGGTTCATAGTCTTGATGAATAGCTTGTCAAAGACTATTTCACCTGCGTTATCTCCCAGATATAAAATTGAGTCTGCCTTCTTTACCGCTGACCTCATGTGTTCCGAATGATCAATCGCAAATTCTGATTCGAGAGCTTTGTTTACAGTTTCTTTAAGGTTAAATTGAATATTGGCAGCAAAATCAATTACATTTCCGGCTATGGCTAACCGTAGTGCTGTCATAAAAGGATCTGAAGACCGGGTGATTGTATCCTGCATTTCTGAGGCTATTGCAAGTACCAGGTCGTTACTTTGCTTCTTCTCAAGCCTGTAGGGATCAGAATTTTTAGTATAACCTTTCAGGATATGATGCAGATCACGTGAAAATTCAGGAGCACTTAGTTTATCGTGGTGTTTCTTATATAGATCAATCATGTCGATAATGAAGCTGTTTTTTGCCGTAGTTGGAATATTTTCCTTTTCAAGCAGCTTTTCAAAAGATCTTACCGCGCAGAAAAAACAGCGGTAATCTGATATAATTTTTCCCTGTGCCAAGTCTTGATTTATTTTATTTTGCAGGAAGCCTGAAAACAGGTCCCTTACAAAGTAAATGAACATATGTTCATTACACAAATTATTTCCCCTATTTTTTATAACCTGACAATATGTTCTACATACCCTTCTAGTTATTAAGCTAATTAGTGGCATGTCGGAAAAATAAACTTGACTATCCAGGATTTTAGATTTAATTTTAATCAAATAATTAATCAGGATGGATGGCTTCATGTCACCCTTAACTAATTCCAAATCAAATGAGTACCATTATCACGCTCAAACGGTTATTTAAGACTTCTATAAACATGGCAGGTATAGTCATTCCCTTTTTCCTGACAAGTCTGATATCTAATGCTCAGACCGAAGATTATTCCTACTCTCTGACACAATCCAATAATGATTATTCTCTCTGGACAAGCACTCCCAGTACGCGGATATTCAAAGTGCAGGATGCACCAGCCGGTACAGGATCGGATATAAAGGTTTACTGTGCCCGTAATGAAACAGAGCCATTTTTAATTGTTGTCAGGCCTGCTGCAACAGGAACTGTACAGATAAACCTTGGCAGTTTCGGAACAGGAATTAGTGCTGATATTCACCAGGTTAAATATACTAATATTACTACAGCTTCAGATAATATGGGTACAACAGGTGATTATCCTGATCCTCTCTGGCCGTTGGAAAACGGGGCTGTTGTATCAGTTACGGCTGACGAAAATACGGCGTTCTGGATAAATATATATGTATCCTCAACTGTAGCTGCAGGCGATTATACAGCTGATTTAAACCTGCAGGGGATAATTGTTCCAGTTAAACTGCATGTTTTTAATTTTACTGTACCCCCGGAGCTGCATGTTAAATCGGAAATGGGAGTTTCATATCAGACTATCCTGACAAGGTATTCTGTTCCAGGCTATGCTATCGAGTACTGGAATTATGTCGACAACATAAAACTATTCTTAATAAGGCACCGTCTTACACCTAAAAATCCTTTGTTTCCGGGGGGGCTTACTTCAGGCGGAGGGGAATGCTGGATCGACTATGATTGTAACGGAACCTTGTCTGATCCATATGGTATCTGGGGTTTTGAAAGCCCGGCAAACAAGTACCTTAATGGTAACGAATTCAACTACGGAACAGGATTTCCTTCATTTTCTGCCATTTCATTCAATAATAATGATGCTTCAGCCGATCAGCGTCCGTCAACCTTTTGCGGGCAGGTGCGTACAGCATCAGACTGGTATACAGGAGACAATCCGTCGTCTGTCTATAATCAGAAATGGTTTACATACATCACTTCCATCAGTAATTATTTAAGCAGCAAGAACCTGCTTGATAAAGCATATTACTGGATTGCAAATGAACCCCAGGACCAGGACGATTATGATGCCGTATCATGGTATTCCAGGGAACTTAAAAAAGCTGCCCCTGATTTAAAAATTCTGCTTTCAGAAGAACCCAGGCCGGAAATATATAATAACCAGGCTTATCCCGGTTCTAAAATTGATATCTGGCTTTCTGAGCTGGGCAATTATAATCCTGATATATCGTGGGAAAGAGAAATAAATAACGGGGAAGATACCTGGTTATATTTCCTTAGCAAACCTCCTTACTTTAATCCGATAATACTGGATCATCCCGGTATAGAAGGAAAGCTGTCAGGATGGTTTTTCTGGAAATACCGTATCAAAGGCATATCCCATTTTTCTCTTACCGATTGGAACCAGAATCCATGGGCTAATCCTTTTAATTATTTTAACGGGCTTACATTTTTGCTGTATCCGCCTGCTGAGGATAATTCGAACATTGTTTACGGATCCAATAACCACAGGTTTGTCACTTCTGTCAGGCTTGAACTAATGCGCGACGGCCTGGAGGATTTCGAATACCTGTATCTGCTTAACGGTGGAAACATGCCTGAGGCCGACGTAACAAACATTTCAGACACCCAGGCTGACAAGGTTATTTCCGGGCTTACCAGCTATAACCGTGATGACGAATACCTGTATAATCTTCGCCGCCTTATCGGGCTAAAGCTCGGAGGAGAGATCGCCACAATCCCGGACATAAATCCGACACCTGTGAATGCCCGTTCACAGGGAGATCCCGGGAATTACTATATAAATTTTCAGAATCCGGTTTCCGATCCTGTTGCAGACCCGCTGGTCATAAACGGGAATACCTATATGAAGATCGGTTGGACACAGTACAATGAAACAGACGGCTACGGATGGTTCGGGGATTTGTCGGAAGCCAGGTACCAGTATTTAAGCACCGGCCCGAATGAACTCCAGAAGAGTATAATCTATGACGATTACGGCAGGCTGAAAACTTTTGAATTCGATCTGCCCAATGGTTCTTATACTGTAACTGTTTCCGTCGGCTATAACGGGCATGGTTATCCTCACCAGAAAATCAGGATCGAAGGAGTGGATTTCATCAGCGATGAGGCTACTAATGTCTCTGACCCTTACCTGGTACGCACCAAAAATGTCACGGTATCGGATTATAAGCTTTCTATGGAAATGGGTGTCAGGGATGAGTATACGATGCTGAATTATCTGAATATCGAATCTATTGCTACTAATTCTGAAAAAAATCCGGTAAATGATGCAGTGAAGATTTACCCTAATCCCTTAACAGACATATCTTCAGTAAGCTTTGAATCGGGCTATAACAACCTTGTTGAATTTACCGACTTAACGGGCAGGGTTATTCTAAGAACAAGATTAATGAATGGAAGGGCTGAGATTTACCGTCAGAATTTCAATAGCGGAATCTACCTCGTTCGGGTATATGAAGATGATTTTACTCACTGTTACGTGGTAAAACTCCTGGTCGGAAATTAAATTCAATACAAAGCAGTTTTTCAAACATTATATATATGTTTGGATTTCCAGGTTTTTTAAAACCTCCAGGGAAAGTTACCTGTATATGAACAGATTTTAAAAGATTATGAGATAAAGTAATAGAAATTTATTTAAAGAATCTCATTCCGGAAGCATGCGGAAAGTAAAAAAATTCTTCAGGGAAAGGTATGGCATTATAGTTCTGATAATTGCTTTTTCCTTTCTGTTTAAAAGCATGACACACCGGCCTCCTGAAGCACAAGGTTTCTTAGCGGGTACTTTTGAAGGCGCTGTTCTTCATTCACAGTTTACACAGGCTTCAATCAGGGTAGATGGTATTGCTGATCCTGAGTGGAGTAAAGCAGAACCTTCACGCATAGGGATCGCAATGGTCAGTAACCTGTCATCGACTTCCGGTAGTTGCAACACATACGCTGAAGTACGATCAATGTGGGACGGCGCGTTGTTGTATATTCTGGTCAATGTGCACGACACGGATGTAACAACAGCTGGTAAAAGAGTAACAGACAGGGATGGTGTGGAGATATACCTGGATTTATATAATGACAAATTTCCAAAATATGAGGAAGACGACGGCATAATAAGGGTGACAGCAGACGGGGAACTTTCAGGCAGTGGCGTATATGCCGACAGGCTGAAGGCTTATGCAGTAAAGTCAAATACCGGTGGTGATGGAACAGTAAAAGGCTATGCTGTTGAGCTGGCGTTAGCTACAGGTGGAATTCCGGCAGTAAACGGTACACTGGTCGGTATGGATTTTGGAATTACCGGTGCAGTAAGCCAGACAAATACCGCCAGGTGCCGGGTCTTCTGGAGCAGCGGAAACAACAGGTGGCTCGATGATAACTCCATGTGGGGAACAGTGGTTCTCAACGGCTATGACGGGAAAGTAAAGAAGGCTCTTGATACCTATATGCTGCAGGAAAACATTAAGAGAGCTGAATCACTCCCAAGGGGAATATGGAGAAGCGAATCGGATCTTGATAAGTCACTGGGTAAGGCAAAAGAAGCACTCTCAGCCACCGATCAGAGAAAAATTGATAAGGCAAATACAACTTTGGAAAAAGCTTTGAACGGGTTGAGGAGATCGGGTAAATATGCTGATCCATACGACCTTCCCGCGATCAATTATCTTCCCGATCCGTTTAAATTCATAAACGGTAAGAGGGTCGTAAGCCCTGCCGGCTGGCAATCAAGGGCTGCAGAAATCAAGGATCTTGCACAGTATTATGAATATGGCTATATGCCTGAACCACCGGAAAAAGTAACTGCATCAGCTGAAGGTTCAGCTCTTACTGTTTCCATAGAAGATAGCGGCAAGGAAGCTTCTTTTGATGCCAGGCTGACAATTCCCACAGAGGGGCAGTGCGGTAAGAGCGGACCTTATCCGGCAATCATAAGTATCGATTTCAGGGCCATGCCCGGCAATGATATCTATCTTAAAGAAGGTTATGCAGTACTCAGTTTTACCTATACCAGTGTTGCCAGTGATAATTTTCAGCATATGGGGGCTTTTTATACGCTGTATCCTTACGATGTACGGACCGGTCGCGATGTTGGTACGCTGATGGCCTGGGCCTGGGGTGCAAGCAGGGCTGTTGATGCACTGGGCTACCTGGCAAAAAATGATCCATCCATGGCAAGATCCCTGGATCTTAACAAGCTGGTTGTTACAGGTTTTTCGCGTTGCGGCAAAGCAGCACTCGCAGCAGGTTTAATGGACGAACGTTTTGGTGTTGTAAACCCGGGAGCATCAGGTTGCGGAGGAGCGGCTGTTTACCGTTACGATTCATATGGAAATACTCCTGCCCGTATCGCACCTTTTGGTAACGTATATGCATGGGGTACTTCAACGGGCTGTGAAGTGCTGGGAGACAGGATAAGGCACCAGGGACATAATTCCAACGAGATGCTGGCTCGGGTTCTTAATCCTGGCCGGATGTATAAAACAACCACTCACGGGTATGGTGAACGATTGCCCTATGACCACCATGAGATTCTGGCAGCCATTGCTCCTCGAGCTGTAATTCTCACCAATGCCGATAATGACTATGCAAATGCGGCTGAAGGCGATTGTGCGAGTCTTGAAGGAGCAAGACCCGTATTCCGGTTCCTTGGTGTCGATCAGAATCTGGCACTCAACATCCGAAGATCCGAAAAAGAAAATCAACCGGGATTCGGGGGTGGCCACAGGCTTGACCAGAACCAGATGCAAAACCTGGTCGAGTTCTCGGACATGATATTCTATGATAAACCTATGCCGGAAGAACTGAAGACTTTATTTTATACAAATCCCTATCTTCCGGCTTTTGATAAATATTACGGCGGCATTAAAAGCATGATGCCCTGGCTTGATTCAGTACCTGAATAGACTTATAGTTAATTAAAACGTCACCACCCCGGGGCGTTATCGTCAGGAAACGACCAGGGTTGTCCTGATGAGGTCCTCGTTGCGGGATGAATTTCCGACCATAATCTCGAATTCTCCGGGTTCCACAACAAACTTCATGTCGATATTATGAAATGCAAGCTGTTCCGGTGTTAGTTCCAGTGTAATGGTCTTTGTCTCCTTCGGCTTCAGGGATACTCTCTGAAACCCCCTCAGCTCCTTAACCGGACGTGTTACAGAACTTACCTTATCGCGGATATAAAGCTGTACCACTTCATCACCCTCATATTTGCCGGTATTGGTTACGTCGATCTTTACTTTTACCGGTTCATTCCTCTTTATTTTTGCCTTTGACAGCCTGAGCTTATCCAGTTTGAATTTTGAATAGCTTAATCCGTATCCGAAATGGTATAGCGGCAGGTTATCCATGGAAATGTATTCATTCAGATGGGCACTTGGCTTAAGGCTGTAATACATAGGAATCTGCCCGGCCGATTTCGGGAAGGTGATTGTAAGCTTTCCTGACGGATTGGCATCACCAAAGATAATATCTGCTGCAGCGGTTCCTGTCTCCTGTCCCATATACCACCCTTCGATAATGGCAGGTACATTCTCTGCAATATAATTGATTGACAGAGGCCTTCCGTTCATCAGGTAAACCACAACCGGTTTTCCGAGTGCGACTATTTCTTTCACGAGATCCTCCTGCTGACCGAACAGGTCGAGTGTCATATTGTCACCGATATGGGTTGTTGCCCATGCTTCACGGCACAGATGTTCGTTCTCGCCAATTGCCAGTATAATTACTTCTGCTTTCTTTGCAACAGTAACAGCCTGGCTTATCAGCTTCATGTTTTCTGCTTTTGTCGGGAATTTTATCTCGTCAAGCTTCCAGTTGTAGAACGGTATTGTGGGATTTGCGGTTATTTTACATCCCTTTGCATACAGGACCTCAGTTTTCTTG
>CAZQRQ010000070.1:0-15194 GCA_964595725.1 uncultured Rikenellaceae bacterium
ACTTTCAGCCCGTTTGCTTCGGCCCATTCAACTATCTGGTCAGCTGGCCCCCAGTTATAAGTGTCCTCCTGCGGGTGAATCAGGGCTGGCTTCATTACATTCTCAGCCGTCAGGCTGCTGAAGTTTTTCTTAATCATTTCACCCTGCTCTCCCTGCAGGCTGTTCGGTGAAACTGCAACTCCGATCAAAAAATAATCCTTATAGAAGTCTTTCAGCCCAAGGGTGGAGTCAATTCCGCTTCCTTTGCCCCCGCAGCTGCTCATCTGCATCATGCCTGCGGTAATAGCAACCACTGCAGCAAATGCAATTAATGTTCTGGTAATTGTTGGTTTGGTTTTCATTTAGGTTGTTTTTAAGATTGTACTAAATAACTATTACTATATTATAACATTATTCTATTATATTATTACAATATTACAATCCAGATTATATTTGCATTAATTTCCCCAACCCAGGTAATTCAACCATTTCATGCTAATTTAAACAAATATAATGATATATTATAATCAAATCTGACTCAAAGAAGACCTGATCTTAATTTCCGAGGACTGAATTCCATCAGATTCAGCTTTCAGAGTAATCTCCCCAGCCTTGTTTTCTGACTTAATAATAACGAGGCACCTGCCCTGGTAAGCCTTGCGTTCCGGCCTGGTGAAGCTCTGGTCTCCAAGCGGATCCGAACTGCCTACGGCGATTATTCTGCCCGGACCTTTTATCCCGAATTTTACCAGATTCCCGGCTGTTGGAACCCGCAGCCCTCCGTTGTCATTAATCTCAACAGTTACATAGCACAGGTCCTGACCGTCAGCTTTAATTGTTTCCCTGTCGGCGAAAAGTGAAAGATTTTCCGGCTTACCGGTTGTCCTGAGTTCACCTGAGGCTACTTCCGTACCACCAGTGTATCCTGCAACGCGCAATGTTCCACTGGCATATTCCACCTGGTATTGAGCTGTAAACTTTGCTTCCCTTCCGGTTTTCATCTTACCCAATGATTTACCGTTAAGAAACAATTCAACTTCCTCACAGGAGCTGTACACTTTTACATCCATAGGTTTGCCCTCATAGCCTTCCCAGTTCCAGCTTGCCACCTCATCAGGCCACGACCACATGCTTGCTCCCCTCGATCCGGGATTAAGCTTAAAGGTTGGTTCAGGAGACGTCACGAATACTGAAACCCGATCCGGTTTCCAGAGTGCATCCCTGTAGAAGGATTGCGGCCTCTTCCAGCCGCAGATATCAATATCTCCGCAATATGCCTCGATCCACGGATAGAAGGTTGTCCCGAATGCAAAACCCAGCCAGCCTATACTGGCCTCGCCAAGGTAATCGAAACCTGTCCATACAAAATCACCGATAACCCATGGGTAATCCTTTACTGCCATCCAGTTTTCAAATGCCATCCTGGGAAAGGATTCAGTGCCCACAATTATCCTTTCAGGAAGTCGCTCATGATCACGAACATAACCATTATTTGCATAGTTATAGCCGCAGACATCGAGCTCATCGAAATACGGATCCTTGTCGAGTGTAACCATATTGACCGCTGCAGTAACGGGGCGTGTAGAATCCATTTCCCTGGTAAATTCTGCAAGCATGTGAGCCAACTCTGCTCCTTCCGGTTTACCTCTTTCCGGTACTTCATTACCAATGCTCCAAAGTACTATCGAAGGATGATTCCTGTCGCGCTTAATCATGCTTGTCATATCTTCCTCCCACCAGTCATCAAAGTACAGGTTATAATCGTCAGGATTCTTTTGTTCTTTCCACACATCGAACGACTCGTCGATAACCATCATGCCAAGTCGATCGCAGGCATCGAGGAATGCCGGCGAGGGCGGATTATGCGAGCACCTGATAGCATTAAAACCGCTGGCTTTCATCAATTCAATCCTCCTTTCCTCAGCACGGTCATATGCTGCCGCCCCCAGAGGGCCGTTGTCGTGATGCATGCAGCCACCCTTCAGGAGAATAGGATTACCATTCAGAAGAAAGCCCTCCTCTGCGCTTACTGAGATACTTCTTATCCCAAAAGTACTTTCCGTTCTGTCGGTCATCTCAGATCGCACATCTCCATCGAGGGTATATACTTCACTCACTGCCGTATAAACGGAAGGTGATTCCGGTGACCATAACAAAGGATTTGTTATTTCAAGGTTATTGTTGAACTCATTACCTGATTTACCCTGTATTGTCTTCCTGGCTTCAATCACCGCAGCCTCAGTCCCGTCATCTTTCAATATCCGTGTAACAAGTAGAATTTCCGTATCCTCAGGAGTTTCATTCAGGATATTTGTCCTGACATTCACAACTGCCAGGTCTCTGCTAACCACGGAAGATGTAATGTAAGTTCCCCAATGATCGACATGCAGCTGCTCTGTTGCAATCATCCAGACATGGCGATATATGCCGGATCCGCTGTACCAGCGTGTGTTCCTGCCCTCGTTCTTAACCCGCACAGCAATTGTATTTCTTTTGCCCGGGACCAGTTTTGATGTAATGTCATACGAAAAACTTGTATAACCATAGGGATGTGTTCCGAGTAAAATGCCATTGAGCCAGATATCAGCGTTCATATAAACACCGTCAAACTGGATTCTTACACATTTACCTTCCATTTCCCTTCCAGCATAGATTGTTTTCCTGTACCATGCAGTTCCTCCTACAGTGTACCCTGTGCTTGCACGCCCCACTGCATTTGAATCAACCGGGATGTTAGTGCCCGGAATGTCCTCAATACTCCAGTCATGAGGAAGGTCCAGTGATCGCCATGATGAATCATCAAAATCAGTTTCTTCTGCACCCAGGGTATCTCCTTTACAAAAACGCCATGAGGAATCAAACAACTTAACGGTTCGGCCTGATTCATTAATTATTAGTTGCTCTTCCTTTAACTTTCCGGTTGTGCAACTGAAAATTACAAGGCTGCAAAGAAATACTATGAGAATTGATGCAAGGTTTTTATTTTGCATTTATTCATGTTTTTTGGTAATGTAAATATACCAAATATGCTTATTATCAACAATATTTATATTAATCCATGGTTGATTGTACTTATTTAAAAGAGGAAGTCAATATTTATTTTGATTGTTAAATCACTAACAGGAAGCTTACCTCAGCCGATGCATGCGTGTTTTGGCGATTAAAAAAAAGTAACTAGTTTTAAAACCTCAATTTCAATTGGCAGAAATTATAAACAAAAACAGTAAGAACGTTTAGAAATATTTACGGTAATGACACAATTATCTGATGAGAAAAAACTATCTGTTGCTATTGGTTGTGATCCAAATGCATCAGCTTTAAAGGAAACAATTATAGACCAGCTTAAAGGAATGGGATATACTGTAAAGGATTTCGGTAGTGAAGATCCCATTTATGCCAGGGTGGCATTTGCCGTGGGTGAGGCAGTAGCTGCCGGGTCTTTTGACAGGGGTATCCTGCTTTGCGGAACCGGAATAGGTATGAGTATAGCAGCTAACAAAGTACCCGGCATTTTTGCAGCACTCTGTGCCGATACATACTCGGCGGAAAGAGCCATTAAAAGTAACAATGCCAATGTACTGACCATGGGAGCTTTCACCACCGGTCTTGAGGTGGCAAAGCAGATCGTAAAGACATGGATGGAAGCGAGATGGCAGACAGGCACTCCTTCCGAGCCCAAGGTTGCCTGCTACATGGACTATGCAGGAAAACATCAGGTATAATTAGTATTGAGTATAACTTATTTATTGTGATGGATAAAAAGGAAATTCTGTACCTGGAACATACAGCTCTTAAAATAAGACGGGATATTATACGGCTGATAAGAGCAGGTAAAGCTGGCCATTCCGGGGGAGCTCTCTCTTCTGTAGAAATACTGACAGCGCTTTATTTCAAGCTACTGCAGGTTGATCCCGGAAACCCGGGCTGGCCTCAGCGCGACCGTTTTGTGCTGTCTGCGGGCCATAAATGCCTTGTTTTATACGCTGCCCTTGCCGAGAAAGGATTCTTTGACCTATCTGTTCTTGATACATATGGGGCTCTCGATTCAAAGATTCCCGGGCATCCTAATATGCATAAGCTGCCCGGAGTGGAGACAAATACAGGCGCTCTCGGTCATGGCCTGTCAATAGCAGGAGGAATGGCCCTTGGTTTAAAGCTTGATAAATCGCCTGCTAAGGTGTATGTACTTATGGGTGACGGTGAACTCGCCGAGGGTTCCAACTGGGAAGCTGCCTCGGCTGCATCGATGCATAAACTTGATAATGTGATTGCATTCGTCGACAGGAATAAGCTCCAGATAAGCGGACCTACCGTCGAAGTTATGAGCTATGAACCTCTTGATGAACGATGGAGATCATTCGGATGGGGGGTCAGGATTATTGATGGTCACAATCTCGAGACAATTATAAGTACCGTTAACCAGGCTCCTTTTGAAAAGGGGAAGCCATCAGTTATAATTGCTGATACGATAAAGTCTAAGGGGCTTAGTTTTGCAGAGGCCAAAGTCAATTACCACTACTGGAAGGCGCAGCCGGAAGAACTGGAGCAGGCAGAACTCGACCTGGATAATATAGAGAAAGAGCTGAAAGCTAAAATGGAAAGGGCCGGACTATGAATATTGAACCTAAAGATCCAAGAAAAACCTTTGGAGAAGCCGTTGTTGAAGCTGCCGAAAAAAACAAGGATATTGTAGTGCTTTCTGCCGACAGCAGCTCGGGATCGGGGCTGAGCGGATTCCTTGCCAGATTCCCTGAAAGACATTTCGAATTCGGAATAATGGAGCAGGGCGTAGTTGGTTTTGCGTGCGGTCTTGCCACAACAGGAAAGATACCTGTCTTTGCTGCCATTGCGCCATTTGTTACAGCACGTCCGTTCGAAATGTTCCGTAACGACCTTGGTTACATGAATCAAAATGTAAAGGTGGTTGGAAGATGTGCCGGCCTCACTTACGATCAACTTGGTTCCACCCATCATTCTATCGACGATGTTGCACTGATTCGTACCATACCGGGTGTTACAGTGATAAACCCCGGAGACCCTGTTACTATTAAAAAAGCTGTTCACGCCATGATTGAACACAGGGGCCCCTGCTACCTGAAAATAGGAAGCCCAAAAATGCCGGTTCTCTATCCTGAAGAAGTCGACTTCAGGCTTGGCAAAGGAATAGTTATGAAAGAAGGGCATGACGTGGCACTTATTGGTACAGGAACAGTGCTGTCAAAAGCTTTTGCTGCAGCAGCGCTACTTGAAGAATCGGGTATAAGTGTGCGCCTGATCGATATACATACAATAAAGCCGCTCGACCGCGAACTCATACTTAAAGCTGCCATGGAAATTGGGAAAATCGTTACAGTGGAGGAACATTTTGTTGCCGGAGGACTTGGTAGTGCGATAGCTGAACTATGCAGCCAGGAACACCCCGTAAGAATGAAGATGATAGGGATAGGAGACTTCTATGCAAGCAATGGCCCCTATGAGGAATTGCTCGGGAAATATGGCCTTCAGGCCGACCAGATAAAGGAATCAGTTATAAAGTTCTTAAACACTAAATAACCACCAACCTTACTATGAAAAATTCTACCGCAATAAAATCTTATCTCGCTTTGGCAGGTTTACTGTCCATCGCAGAGATCCTCTTACTGGTCTTCAGTAAAGGAGGGCTGCCGATTTCAGGGTTGATACTCTTCGGACTGTTCTTTGCCATGGCCCTTGCCGCTCAGAAATCCGAAAAATTTAAAGGACTTTCCTTTACCCTTCAGATCTTTGCATTCGTTTCCTTCACCCTGTATTTCCCTGAGATATTTACTGACTGGGGATTCGACACCAACAAACTGATCGTCCCGTCTATACAGGTAATTATGTTTGGTATGGGGACCAAGCTTAATATCGGGGATTTCATAAAGGAATTTTCAAAACCCCTGGTTGTTATCGCGGGTACTCTTATGGTCTTTGTATTGATGCCTCTTGCTGCACTCCTTATTATCAAGGTCTGGAATTTTCCTCCTGAAGTGGCTGCCGGCATCATACTGGTTGGAGCCTGCCCCGGTGGAGTAGCTTCCAATGTAATGACATATCTTGCTAAAGGGAACCTTGCACTTTCTGTTACAGTCACAACCTTTGCAACTCTTCTTTCACCCCTTGTAACACCGCTGTTGATGATGCTGTTTGCTGGCCAGCTTATAGAGGTAAATGCAACTAACATGATGCTAAGTATCGTGAACATGATCCTGATACCTATTTTTGCCGGTATTGTTGCCAACAAAATACTCTATGGGAAACTGGAATGGGTCAGGAAGGACATGAACATGGTCATCCTTGCAATAGTAACATTCGTTACCGGTCTTGTTCTCATCTTCATCCCTTTTCCATCGGTTGTAAGTTCTTTACAGACCGGCCTTATCCTTGTAGCCTGGGCCATAGCATTAGTATCTATTACTATTATAGTCATTCGCCGCAATAATGGCCCTGAAGACTGGATGGAAATAGTTCTGCCAAAACTGTCGCTCGGTGCCATTATGATGTATATTGTTATTGTCGCTGCCCATAACAAGGCAACCTTGCTTACCATAGGTCCTGCACTATTCCTGGCAACTATTGCACATAACATAATCGGATTTGCCCTTGGTTTCGGGACAGCTAAAGCACTGCGCCTGGACGATGCAGATGTAAGGGCCCTTACCATAGAGGTAGGCCTGAAAAATTCAGGCCTGGCAGTCGGACTTGCCTACGATGTGCTTAGAAGCCAGGCTGCAGCACTTGCGCCGCTAATATTTGGAACATGGATGAATATTGCTGCTTCCTCACTTGCCAGTTTCTGGAGCCAGCGGGTACCAAAAATCAGGTCATCAAAGACAAAGAAAGTTAAAACATAAAAAATGTTAATATGCCAAATGCAATAAAAAAATTATCTGCAATCAATTGTTCATTAATTTTATTAACTATATATTGGTGACAATTTCATTGGCTGTTAACATTTTAATCCCAGATACTTATTATGAAAATATTGACAATCTAACCCAATAATGAAAACCAAGCAGTCGGAGGACAAACTATGAAAATCACAAAACTATTTTATTCGCTGGTACTGTTAATGCTGGCAGGGATTATCTTACTCCCTTCAGTTAATGCACAGCCCACTTCTCTTACCAAGGAAGAAATGCTTTTTTACACATCTGTCTGGCAGGGTGATCGTTTTCCTGACGGAAGGCCAAAAGTGCCGGATGACATTATCCGCAGAATTAAGTATGTCTCGGTTACGGAAGCCTGGCAAATTCTTAACGGACTGAGCGATGACGTGGGTCAGGGAGCTATCAGTTTTGGTGAGTTCAGAAGGCCTACTTACTCCAACCAGTATTTCGGAGGCTTCAAGCTGATGAGAGATGATATCGTGATTTGCGGAAGAGCAATGACAATACATTTTCTGCCCTACCGTCCCGATCTTAATGGCCTCATTCAACAGCAGGGTACGAAAGACGGCAGAGGAAGAGGTCAGTATACCTGGGGTGTTGACCAGTTGCAGGATGGAGACTGCTATGTTGCCAATGTGTGCGAAGGATATCTTGATGCATCACACGTAGGTGACAATCTTGGCACTACAATCTGGACCAAATCGGGGAATGGTGCTGTCATAAGAGGAACGGTCCGCGACCTTTATGGAAACTTACTTGTTGATCCTAACTGGAATATAATGGTCCGCGATTTCAGACCGCAGGCTAACAGCTCCAATCTTGTTATTGGAGTTAACACTCCGATACAGATCGGTTATGTGACAGTAATGCCGGGTGACGTTGTACTGGCTACACGTGAAGGTGTTGTTTTCATTCCGCCTCAGCATGCACAGAGGGTTGTGGAGACATCGGAGAAAACACGTATGCAGGATGTATGGGCCCATATGGGAGTAAGAGAAGGCAGGTTTACCGCACAGCAGGCCGATGGTGGATATACACCTGAGATGAATAAGGAATTTACCCAGTGGTTGCTTGATAATGCTGATAGCATGGGAAAATTCTTTGAAGATCCGGGCGCTGCTCCATCCCCTGAATTTATAAGGGCATACGCCAAGGAGCGCCAGTCCATGCCGACTCGTCAGAGATGAAAGGATTAAATATAAAGCTTAACTTTGTATCAAGCCTGTCAGTTCAAAAAGAAACAGACCGGTGAATTCAGGATAATTATCAAATGAAATTATAATTATAAAATCATAAGAAAATGAATGCTTCAGAAAAACAATTAATGATGGGTCGTCGAAACGCCCTAAAAATGATTGGATTGGGATCTGCTGCAATGCTCTCAACCGGTTTTAAAGATATTATGGCTGCTGAACCGGCAGATATGAAAGCACCTCCAAAGCCTTTCTTCAGCGAAAGCAGCAGTCCTGTATCATTTACTACAGGTACCGACCGGATGCAAAATATGTTCGAAATAGTCAAACCCTTTGAAAAAGAACTCAAGACAGGTTTAAAGAAGAAGCAACTTGTTATAAAACCTAACATGGTTGTTACCAATACCGAACTCTGCGCAACACCAAAGGAATCAATTCGTGCTCTCCTTGAATATCTCAAGCCGATCTACAAAGGCCAGATAATTATTGCAGAATCAAGCTCCAGTGTAAACTCCGCTGATGGATTTAAAAACTACGGCTATACTGATCTTGCCAATGAGTACAACATAAAATTCGTTGATCTGAATACCCAGGCCACCGGTAAGCCATGTTACATACTCGACAGGAATCTCCATCTTGATGAGATACAGCTTGCCGATATGCTTGCCAATCCCGATTATTATGTTATTTCACTTTCAAGACTTAAAACACATAATACTGTTGTAATGACTGCCGGTATTAAGAACATCACCATGGGTGCACCACTTAATCCGGGAGCTGTTAACGGTAACAAACCTGTAAGCTATAAGCGAAATATGCACTCGGGAGGAGGTCGCTGGTTACATTATAATATGTTCCTGGTTCTGCAAAGCGCACGTCCGGACTTTACGATAGTTGATGGCGTTGAAGGCATGGAAGGCAACGGCCCGATAAGTGGCACACCGGTTGACCACAGGATAGCAATGGCAGGATTTGACCCCGTTGCAATCGACAGTATGTGTGCAAGGCTGATGGATATTCCCCTTGATAATGTCGGGTATATTAATTACTGCGCTGCTGCTGGTTTAGGCAACATGGACAGGGACAAAATAGAAATCATTGGTAGCGAGGATCCTGCCAGGCATGTTATAACCTACAAGCTGGGCTCAAATATCGACAGGCAGCTTGAATGGATGGATCCACTTGAACTGCCGAACCAGTTTGGACCCAGGCCTGCCCAGAGATAAAAATTGTTACAATCTGTTATATGCTGCTGCCAGATCTCAGAATTTTCTGAATAAGGCGGCAGCGTTGTTTGATAACATCTGTAAGACAAAGTTATTTTAACTGCCGAACCTGAATGCCTTGCGAAATTCGCTACCACTTCTCCGATAATATGCTGCCAGGGGAGGTTCATGAATGCAGCCCACGGGCAAAAATGATTATTACGAATAATTACTAATCTATAAAATTAGAACGATGGAAAAAAAGCTGATGGGAGTTTTCGCACCTATTACAACTCCGTTTGACGAAAGCGGAGAGGTGGCATACGATAAGCTCACAGAAAACATGAAATTCTATGCAAAATCGAAGCTCAAGGGTTATCTTGCGCTGGGTTCCAATGGAGAAAACAAAAGCCTGTCCAACACTGAAAAGGAGAAGGTCCTTGAAACAATAATAAATAATAAGGGATCCGATCAGGTTGTAATGGCAGGATGTATTTTTGAATCAACAAAGGAAACCATAGAATTCGCGAAAATTGCTCAGGGATTGGGAGCTGATTTTATTACACTTCTGCCCCCATCGTATTTCAAGAAGCAGATGACCGATCCTGTGCTTCTCAGGTACTTTACTGATGTTGCCGGCAGCCTGACAACACCGTGCCTTGTATACAACGCCCCCCAGTTTTGCGGAGGGACAACGCTATCGGTCAACCTTGTTAAGGACCTGGCTAAACACCCTAACATTGTTGGTTTAAAAGATTCATCAACAGGAAATATAGAGAGTTTCCTGCTTGCTGTAAGAGATACTTTCAATGTAATGCCGGGCTCCGCCAATTTCTTTGTAAATGGCCTTATCATGGGTGCACCAGGCGGAGTTATTTCCCTGGCAAACGTATTTCCTGATATTACGTGCGAATTGTATGAACTTACAGTAAGTAAAAAGTATGATGAAGCTTTTAAGCTTAATGAAAAAGTACTTCAGCTCAACAAGAGTGTATCGGGAACAGGTGGAGTTGCAGCTGTAAAATATGCAATGGACCTGGCCGGCCTCTCCGGAGGAAATCCAAGGCTTCCGCTTCTGCCTTTAGGTGAAGATGTGAAACAGAAAATTGAAGATTATCTTAAAAAAGAGGGATTGATATGAAGAAAGTAATTGTAAATGAAAAAGTAAGTCCTGATGCACTGAATATTCTAAAAAAAGCGGCGGAAGTTGTTTATATACCTTCCGGCGATCATGAAGAAATTAAAAGAGCGCTTAAGGATATTACCGGTATAATGCTTGATACCACTATAAAATTCACAGGGGAACTTATGGATTCAGCACCGGACCTGAAGGTTATCAGCCGTACAGGAACCGGGGTGGATAATGTCGATGTACCTGCTGCCACTGAAAGAGGAATTATGGTATTACATACTCCCGATGCCAATACCGGAACTGTTGCAGAACATACAGTTGCACTTATCGGGGCACTTACAAAATATCTGGTATTTCTCGATTCCGAAACCCGCCAGGGAAAGTTCAAGATTGCGAGAAGATACTATCTTCCGGTCGACCTCGACGGGAAAATCCTTGGAATTATCGGATACGGCAGGATAGGGAAACAGGTTGCCAGAAAATGTATGGCTGCTTTCAACATGAAGGTAATAATCTATGACCCTTACATAAGTGAGGATGTTATTGCACCTGGAGTTATCCGCTATAGTGATGAAACCAAGGTATATAAAGAAGCCGATGTTGTTTCCCTTCATGTGCCCATGACTGATGAGACCCGGAAACATGTAGGTGAAAAACTTCTTTCCCTTATGAAACCTTCGGCATTCCTGGTAAATACAGCCAGGGGTCTTATAGTTGATGAAGCCTATGTATGTAAAATGATTGATGAAGGAAGGCTCGCAGGAGCCGGATTCGACGTGCTTGCCAATGAACCTCCTGTTGAAGATGAGCTTTTTCTGAATAATCCTAAAACAATAGTAAGCCCTCATAGTGCGGCACTTACAAAAGAATGCACCGTAAGGGTTGCATGTGAGGCAGCGCAGGGTATAGTCGATTTCCTCGAAGGCAGGATGCCAAAAGCAATTTTTAACAGAAAGGGGCTGAATCTTTAATATTAATAATATAAAATAGTCACATCATAATGAGTACAGATAAAAAATACGACCTGATTGGTTTCGGAGAGGCGATGATAAGATTCACCGCACCCGATCACGGCCGGCTCGAACAATCATCACATCTTCTTATAGCTATAGCAGCAGCTGAACTAAATGTAAGCGTTAATGTGTCAAGGCTTGGACATAAAACGGCATGGGTATCCAAGCTAGTGGATATATGGTCGGGGCAGTATATAGTAAACAAAGGGAGGGAACACGGTGTCGATATGGACGGAGTGATCCTGCTTCCCTTCGATGGAAAAGGAACAGTGAGAAACGGTTTATGCTACCTTGAAGTGGGCATCGGCCCGAGGGCAAGCAAACAGATGTACGACAGGGCCCATTCAGCCATAAGCCTTATTAAGCCCGGCGATATTGACTGGGAAAATACTTTACAGCAGACAAAATGGTTTCATACAACAGGAATCACCACGGCTATTTCAGACAACGCGGCCGCCGAAGCAATTACTTCCTTGAAGACTGCAAAAAAACTAGGCGTAACTACAAGCTTCGACCTTAATTTCAGGTCAACACTATGGAGTTCCGAAAAAGCAAAAGATGTTATGAAACAAGTTATGCCTTTTGTGGATGTAATTATTGGTAACGAAGAGGATTTTGAAAAAATGCTGGGTATCAAGGCTGAAGGAGGAACAGAATCATATTCGGACCTAGATCCTGAGAATTATAAAACTGTTGCACATCAGGTTGTTAAGCAATTTCCTAATGTTCAGGTGGTTGGTACCACGCTGAGGCATGTTAAAACTGCTCTCCTGAATGACTGGCAGACAGTTATGCTTTACAAAGGCAAATTCTATTCTTCAAGAAAATATGAAAACCTTGAGATCCTCGACAGGACTGGAGGAGGAGACAGCTTTGCTTCAGCTCTGATCAGCTGCATGCTTGAAGGTAAAGACCCGCGGGAGACTATTGAGTTTTCTGCCGCTTATTCAGCTCTTTGTCACGGATTCATGGGTGACTGGAACTGGGCCACAAGGGATGAGGCAGAAAAGGTAATGAAAGGCGGAAGTGCAAGAGTGATCAGGTAATATGACATTAAAATAAAAGATTTCGTGCTTTTAATATTTTACAAGCATATTCTTATATATTCTTAATATATTTCTATACTATTTTTTATATTTCTGTTTAATATCACGTATAATACTTCCACTAACCCCTCCCTTAACCCAAAATAGGGATGGATTTATTTTTAGGACAAACTTAAATCAGGATCCAATCTAACATTTTCGTATAAACCTGCTAACCAAATCATTGATAATGATATTCCAGGCCTGATCTCTTTTCTTTTAAACCTTCTTCACCCTTCCTTATGAGACATTCGGGAAGTAGTCTAAGAATTTCTTTACTGCCTTCTAACCTAATACTAATAAGGTCTTCCGGAGCTTTTTCTACTTTTAAATTGTCTAGTAGTACTTATCCTTTGAAGATCAAAGAAAGTACATGGTCATAACGGGCTAATACCTATGATTATTTAATGTAAAGGGAAATTCAGTCTTTTTATTTATAACCTAATCTTAAATATTTAATTATTAACCCTAACCATTTCAACTATGAGAAAAACGATGTTAATGCTTGTACTCCTGATGTTTGCAGGTTTGCAGGTTGCATTTGCTCAGCGAACGGTTACTGGTAGAGTCACCAGGGCAGCAGATAATACCGCACTTCCGGGTGTTACTGTTGTGGTTTTAGGAACTACTACCGGTGACATATCTGACGCAGATGGGAGATTTACCATTACTGTACCTAACGACCAGGCAGTTCTGCAGTTTTCATTTATTGGTTTCGAGACAAAGGAGATTCCGGTTGGTTCACAATCGACTGTTAACGTCACTCTTTCAGAAACCACGTTGCAGATGTCTGAAATCGTTGTAACGGCTCTTGGTATAAAGAAGGAATCCAAAAAGCTTGGATATGCAGTAACATCTGTCCAGACAGATGAACTGACCACAAATAAAACTGTCAACATGATGGAGTCGCTTGAAGGCAAGGTATCTGGTCTGAATATTACACCCCCTGCTGCCGGTGCGGGTGCCAGTACCCAGATACGTTTGCGCGGACAGGTTGCTTTTGCAGGGGCAAATAATGCTCCATTGCTGGTAATTAACGGTCTGCCGATAGACCAGGATGCAAACAGCGCAAACGGTTTTGGTGCATCCCGTGACCTGGGGGATAATATGAACAATATTAACCCGGATGATATTGAAAGTATGACTGTACTAAAGGGTGCGACTGCAGCCGCTATTTACGGCTCACGGGCAGCAAATGGTGCTATCATCATTACTACCAAATCCGGTCGCTTAAACCAGGGGATCGGTGTTGAATTTTCTTCCAGCTTTACTGCGCAGGAGGTTTTGGATTTCTTTGAGTTCCAGGATGTATATGGACTTGGGGTCAATGGAACTAAACCGACAAGTGCGGCTAATGCCACCTCCAATGGCCAGTTTGGCTGGGGTGCCAAATACGATGGAGCACTTGTTCCAGCTTTTGACGGGACAATGGTACCTTATGAATTTCAGAAAGGCAGACTGAAAGAATATTTTAACACCGGACAGGTCTTCGCCAACACAATAGCATTTTCAGGTGGCAATGACAAAGGAAGCTTCAGGGCGTCATTTGCAAGAACAGACACTAAGGGTATTGAACCGACGAATGAATATAAAAGGAACATTGCCAATTTAGGTGTCAACTATAACATTACTGAAAAGGTAAATTTTTCAATTAATGTCAACTACACCAACGAGAATTACATAAACCCGCCACAAATCGGAACACAGGGCGAAGGGTCCATGAACTTCCTGACCAGGATTTCTCAGTCCATCCCATTAACAAATATACGGGAACATGCAATCAATCCTGCAACAGGTACAGAATGGCCGGTTGCCGGCTGGACCACAATTAACAATCCCTACTATGCACAGCAGGTTGGTCAAAGTTATATTAATACAAGAGACCGTTTTCTCGGGACAGCTACCCTGCGATATGATATCACAAGCTGGTTGTATGCCCAGGGAAGGTTTAACTACGATTATTCACTTAGATTTACTGAATCTAAGAGACCCGGCGGAATAGGAACCAGCCAGCCACAGGAAAGTGACGGTACCTGGAAAGGAAATTACAGTGTATCTGAAGGCTGGGGCACTGACATAAATGCCGATTACCTCATTGGAGCAAGCAAACAGTTCGGCAAGATCTCTGTAGATGCAAGTTTTGGTGGAAACACATACAGAATCAAGAATCATAACTTTAACGTAAGTGCCTCACATTTTACTGTCAGAGACCTGTACTCCATCGCAAACGGGGTTGATAAAAACCAGGGTTTCGGTTTTAACCAGCGAAGGGTTAATTCACTTTACGGACTTGCAGAGTTTGGATATAATAACATGTTTTACCTCAATTTTACGGGTAGGGAAGACTGGTTCTCCGTATTAAACCCGCAAAGTAATTCCAAGTTTTATTCGTCTGTTTCCGGTAGTATTGTTTTCTCGGAATTGCTGAAAGACCTGACATGGCTCGATTACGGTAAACTGAGAGGGTCCTGGGCACAGGTAGGTAGCGCGAATGGAGTAAACACATACGAAGGTAACCTGACATATGGTATCAGCAGTAATCAGTTTAATGGTCAGACCCTGGCAAGTATTTCGGGCGGAAGCGCTCCTAATCCGAACCTGCAGCCATTTACCGTAACTGAAAAAGAAATAGGTGTCGATATGAGGATGTTTAACGGTAAGTTGCATGTTGATATTGCA
>CAZQRQ010000071.1:0-15142 GCA_964595725.1 uncultured Rikenellaceae bacterium
TTATTTAATACAGCCTAAAATATGACAGAAGCAGTTATTGGTATGGATATCGGTGGTACCAATACGGTATACGGAATAGCCGACAGGAAAGGTAATATCCTGGGCGAAGGTAAATTATCAACTGTCGCTTATCCCCTGATAAATGATTTTGTCGGGGCATTACATGATGCAGTTTCCAAACTTGTTTCAGATAAGAAAGATATGGTCATCAAAGGCATAGGGATAGGAGCACCAAATGCAAATTACCATAAAGGGACTATCGAACTTGCCCCTAACCTGGCCTGGAAGGGTATAGTGCCTCTTGCAAAACTGGTTACGGAAAAGCTTGGTTACCCGGTTGCGATAACTAACGATGCCAATGCTGCGGCAATAGGGGAAATGATTTTTGGATCAGCCAGGGATATAAAAGATTTTATAATACTTACCCTTGGTACAGGTGTCGGGAGCGGCATTGTTATAAACGGGGAAGTTGTATATGGTCATACTGGTTTTGCAGGTGAACTTGGGCATATGATTATCGTACCCGGCGGCAGGGAATGTGGGTGCGGCAGGAGAGGATGCCTGGAGACATACGGTTCGGCTACCGGTATCGTTAGAACCGTGCTCCAGCTTATGAGTGAGGACAGGACTGAAAGTTTGCTCAGGAAGATTTCTCCGGCCGATTTAACATCGAGGGATATTGCTGAAGCAGCAAAGAAAAATGATATCCTGGCATTGAAGGCTTTCGATTATACTGCTCATAAACTGGCACAGGGAATTGTTAACTCAGTAATCTTTTCAAGCCCCAGAACGATATTTCTCTTTGGAGGATTGGCACAGGCGGGTGACATCCTGTTCGACCCGGTAAGAAAATATGTCGACAGGGATATTCAGCCGATATTCAGGGGAACAGTGGATATTGTTCCGTCCGGAATTCCTGAAAATAATGCCGCAGTACTTGGGGCGGCAGCTCTAGCTTGGAAAGAAATTTCAGAATAATACCTTTTCAAATGCCTTCATAGCAGGTTTTATCTGTGCAGTTCAAATACAGGATAGATTATGATCAGAGTACTGGAAGTAAAGGAAGAAATCTTCATGACAGATTATCCTGGCCTTGATGATGTTTCAATCCGTCTTGACATGCACGGGCCCGGCAACAGGATTGATAACATCAACTGGCCGGAATACGATTACTATCCTGAAGTAAGGTTTAACATGGCTTACGGGAAGAAAGAGATATTCCTGAAGTTTTATGTCATGGAAGAATATTTTAAGGCTGAAAAAACAGAAACAAACCAGATGGTAAGTGAGGATTCTTGTGTTGAGTTCTTTGTATCTCCGGCAGATGATCATATATATTACAATTTTGAATTCAATGCAATTGGAACATGTCTTCTTGGATCAGGAACGGGAAGAAGTGACAATGTAACAGCACAGGCTAAAATAGTTTCGGGAATAAGGCGACTGGCAAGTGCCGGGGATAGGTTTCAGGAGGAAAGGGCCGGTCCTGTCGAATGGACCATAACACTTGCAATTCCCTTTACGACTTTCTTCCGCCATAAGGTTGAATACATAAAAGGGATGTCCTTCAGAGCTAATTTTTATAAATGCGGAGATAAACTATCAGTGCCGCACTATCTTACCTGGAGCCCTGTAAAGACGCCGAATCCTGATTATCACAGACCTGAGTATTTTGGTACGCTTAAATTTATATAGATATATTTAAGGAGCAATAGCAATTTGTCTATACTGACGATTATCACGATATATTTTTTATTGATACATTTGTAAATTAAGCTTTAAAAACCCAGCTAATTCTGATTTCCTCTATGGGTAGAAAAGAAGTTGTTGCCGGCATCGATATAGGCGGGACCAATACAGTATTCGGGCTGGTTGATCGTAGTGGTAATATTATTGCTGAAGGATCTGTTGCCACGGGTAATTATCCCGAAATAGATGAATATGTTACAGAACTTTTTGGGAGAATCACGAAAGCTAAAGCCGGATTGGATTACAAAGTGGAGCTTATTGGAATTGGTATTGGAGCTCCGATGGGAAATATCAACAAAGGAACTATAGAACTTGCAGCCGGGCTTCCCTGGAAGGGCATAGTTCCCCTGGCCGGTATCTTCAGAAAACACACAACCCTGCCGGTTATTGTTACCAACGATGCCAATGCCGCTGCCGTAGGAGAAATGATCTTTGGCGGGGCAAGGAATATGAAGAACTTTATTGTCATTACGCTTGGTACGGGCCTTGGCAGCGGAATTGTCGTTGACGGGAAGCTTGTTTACGGGCATGATGGTTTTGCGGGAGAAATAGGTCACACTTCGACATGTGCATACGAATCAATCCGTGTCTGCGGCTGTGGTAAAAGCGGATGCCTTGAGACCTATGTTTCAGCAACAGGACTAAAAAGAACTCTTATGAAGGTGATGGCAGACAATATTGAGCCCAGCGAACTGAGGAAATTCAGTTTCCAGGACCTTGATGCCAGAAAAATTCATGAGGCTGCTGTAAATGGCGATAAGCTTGCCCTCGAGACATTTGAATATACCGGGAAGATACTGGGGATAAAACTGGCAGATGTCGTTGCTTATACAAATCCTGAGGCAGTCTTTCTGTTCGGAGGACTTGCCCAGGCAGATCAATATATATTTGATCCTGTAAAAAGATATATGGAAGAAAACCTTCTGAGCATCTACAAGGGTAAAGTAAAACTGCTTAAATCGCAGTTGAGTCTTCAGAACTCAGCGGTACTTGGAGCAAGCTCACTTGTTTGGTCAGAATTGGAACAAAAATGATTTTAAAAAGTACTCTATGATGGCAAATTTTGAGCCCGTACTCAAGTCTATTCTTGGGATTGTATTTATAATCCTTGTCTTTTCGATTTCCTATGCCTACCTGAAGCCTCACCAGCTTCACAAGAGGCGTCCTGTTTCCACACTTCTTCTGAAAGGAAGCTACCTTCTTTATATGCTGATATTGCTGATATTGATATACCTGTCAGTCATTGTGAAAGAGGGCCTTGAAAGTGTTTTTTACGGTATTGAGTTTTTTGCATTCCTCGTTGTACTATTTGTACCGACAATAGGGATATTTGCAAGGAAGCTGGAACAGTTCAGAAAGATAAGGGATAATTATAATTACTTCTTCACACTTGTAAACGCTATCTGTATCATTGCCCTTTTGTTGATGTATTTCATCTGATCTGCATCCGGGATTTATAGAAGAATTTAGTCTTAGGAACAGATCCTTTTATAACTTATATATAAACTAATATTGTAATGCTATGATAGAAGAACGTCTTATCGGTTATATTGAAGAAAGTGTAAAGAAGAACTGGGACATTGAAGCACTCTCCAATTACAGGGAGAAAGGTTATACTTACAGGGAGATAGCTTCAAGAATGATCAGGATACACATGTTTCTCGGGGAAGCCGGGATTGTGGAAGGCGATAAAATCGCACTGATCGGACGAAATTCAGCCAACTGGTGCATTGTATACATGGCAGCTGTGACCTACGGCGCGGTGATAGTCCCGGTACTGCCTGATTTCAAACCTGATGACCATATTCATATTGTAAATCACTCCGATTCCAAAATCCTGTTCGTGGATGATAAAATATGGGACACTCTTTCATACGACAGGATGAAGGAAATAGATACCGTCATCTCGCTGGAGGATTTTTCACACATCATTTCGAGGAAGAAAGGAAATGAAGAACTGTACCTTTCGCTGGATGAAAAATATAATGCTCTTTATTCCGATTTAAAACCATCCGACCTCAAGTTTTCCGACATTTCAAATGACAGTCTGGCAGTAATAAGCTATACGTCGGGAACAACCGGCTTTTCAAAAGGAGTGATGCTGACGCATAACAGTCTTGCGGCAAATGTTAGGTTTGCCCAGAAGAACATGCCTCTTGAGCCGGGAGATCCGGTGGTCTCATTTCTGCCTCTTGCTCATACATATGGCTGCGCATTTGAATTCCTGTTCCCTTTTACCTACGGGTGTCATATTACAATCCTTTCAAAAACACCATCCCCGCAGATCATTCTTCAGGCTTTTGGAGAGATTAAGCCACGCCTGATTCTTTCTGTTCCGCTTGTAATAGAGAAGATATATAAGAAGCAGATCCTGCCTGTAATTTCCAAGCCTGCCATGAAAGTGCTTTTAAAGATACCCGGGATAAGGAATATCCTCTTTGGAAAGATCAGGGAGAAGTTAACAAATTCATTTGGTGGGCGCTTCAAGGAGCTTGTAATAGGGGGTGCGGCTTTTAATGCGGAGACGGAGGCATTCTTCAGAAAGATAGGATTCCGGTTCACTGTCGGTTACGGAATGACAGAGTGCGGGCCTCTTATAAGCTATGCCTCATGGGATACCACAAGGCTTGGTGCATCAGGCAGGGCTGTAGACACACTGGAGGTAACTATTGATTCACAGGATCCGCAAAAAGTGGTGGGGGAAATAATTCTCCGGGGCGAAAATGTAATGACCGGATATTATAAAAATGAGGATGCTACCAAAGCCGTGATAGACAAGGACGGCTGGATGCATACCGGAGATCTCGGGGTAATAGACAAGGAAGGGAATATCTATATTAAAGGGAGAAGCAAGAGTATGATACTCGGGCCTTCCGGTAAGAATATCTATCCGGAGGAGATAGAATCGATTATCAATAATCAGAAGTACATTATGGAGTCAATTGTCATTTCAGAAAACAATAAGCTTGTGGCCCTTGTATTCCCGGATTATGAACAGATGAGGAATGATAATGTTACCGATGACAAGTTTAAAGGCATCCTCGATGAGATCAGGAAAGCGGTAAACGATAAGCTCCCTGAATATATGTCAGTGAGCAAGTACAGGATTCACAATGAGGAATTCATGAAAACACCGAAAAGGAGTATTAAGAGGTTTCTGTACACTAAAGAATGAAACCACATCAATTTTTATATGGCTTAAAGATTATATCTGCCATCTTTGTTTGAAAAACAGGACAGGAATATTATAATTTTGTATTAAGAAAAGACAATAGCAGTACATAATTATTCCGGATAGAATAGGACCAGAAATATACCTGACTTATGGATCTATATGTTGTGATTGTGGCCGGTGGCAGCGGTAAGCGGATGGGTATGGATACGCCCAAACAGTTTATGGAGCTGGGAGGAAAACCAGTTTTGATGCATACCATAGAAAGATTCAGGCAATTCAGCAGCTCAATTGAAATTATAACTGTATTGCCTGAGAATCAGCTGAGGCACTGGACCGAACTCCAGAAGAAGTATTCATTTGATATACCTCATACACTAGTGAAAGGGGGTGCTCACCGGTTCGTTTCAGTTAAAAATGGTTTGAAATTTGTCAGTGCACCCGGACTGGTAGCCATTCACGACGGGGTAAGGCCTCTTGTAAGGCTTGAAACTATACAGCGGTGCTTTGATGCAGCTGCAGAAAATGGTAACGCGATACCGGTTATAAGTCCTGCCGATTCGTTAAGATTACTTAAAGATGGCAGCAACATACCCGTTAGCAGGATGAATGTTAAGCAGGTTCAGACCCCACAGGTTTTTGACGTTGGTATAATTAAAAATGCTTACCGGCAGGAATACGATACTGTTTTTACTGATGACGCAACTGTTATCGAAAAAGCAGGACATAAAGTGACTATGGTGGAAGGAAACAGGGAGAATATAAAGATAACCAATCCTGAGGACCTCCTTATTGCACAGACGCTGCTTGCCTTTATTACCTGACGATTGTGGACCGTTGCCCGACAGCTTATTTCTAAATTTACGATCACATTTATTTTGTATC
The DNA here is from genome assembly GCA_964595725.1 of uncultured Rikenellaceae bacterium. Taxonomy (GTDB): domain Bacteria; phylum Bacteroidota; class Bacteroidia; order Bacteroidales; family VadinHA17; genus LD21. The sequence continues at coordinate 5,807 of CAZQRQ010000071.1, forward strand.
TTGCGATATAATTAAAATTTTCATTGAATGAAAGGGAAATTGTTGTTTGTATCGATTGGTATTTTAATACTGTCGGGGTGTGCCCAGGTTATGAGTGTTCTTCAGACTGTAAGCGTTCCGGGACCACTTACAGAGCAGGAAGTTATTTCCGGGTTAAAGGAGGCTCTTACAACAGGTGCCAGGAACTCTGCCGAAAGACTTGCTGTGGAAAACGGCTATTATGGTGATATGGCTATTAAGATATTTCTTCCTGATGAGGCAAAAGTGATAGTTGATAATATTGCGAAAATACCTGGTGGTGATAAGCTGGTTGAAGATGTGATCCTCAGAATTAACAGGGCTGCTGAAGATGCCGCGAAGGAAGTTGCACCTATCTTTGTAAACAGTATCAGGCAAATGACCATAAAAGATGCCTTCAATATCCTGAATGGTGAAGATAATGCTGCCACCGAATACCTAAAGAGTACTACCTATAGTGAACTGTATGCTCTTTACAAGCCTAAGATACAGGCATCAACGGAGAAGAAAATCATAGGAGATATTTCAACCAGGGATTCATGGATGGCCCTGACGGGAAAGTGGAACAGTTTTGCAAATTCAGTAGCCGGGAAGATAGCCAATCTGAATCCTGTGAATACTGAGCTTGACGATTATCTTACTAGCAGGGCTCTCTCAGGGATGTTCCTTAAAGTCGAGAATGAAGAGCTGAAAATAAGAAAGGATGTTTCGGCCAGGGTAACTCCGATTCTTCAGAGAGTGTTCGGCAGCCTTGATAACAAGACAAACTAACAGGTAATAATACCAGATGTTCGACAGGGTTGTATTTACGTATAAGGACCTGGAGGTAAGGATCTCAGATCATGCTGACGAAGATATTCTTTATCTTCTGAATCATACTATCCAGGGATCCGGGGGAGGAATGAGATATTCTTTACAGAATGTTCTTCCCAGGATTCAGGCTTATGGTGATAAGATCCGATTTGTATCTCTTTACAAGAAAGGACAAATGACAGGCACCATTGGGGCCTGCTTCAGATTTTCAGGGATCGGCAGGTTAAAATATCCCTCATCATACCTTAGATATCTGTCGATTCAGCCTCAATATCAGATAGCTGCAGGATGGAAGAAAAAGAGGGAAGAGGCCGAGGCAGAAGCAGAAGCAGAAGCACAGAGGCATGAGAGTGAGGATTCCTTCAAGCATAAAGTTCTCGAGATATTCAGTAAACCACATATCCTGGATTTGAGTGAAGTTGAGGAGGGCGACAAGCATATTATGTATGCTTTTCTGGAGAGCATGAACGAAAGATCGAAGAACCTTGTTCACCAGGCTGGCTACGAGTATGTGCGATCGTTTCTTACAGTTGCCTTCAGCCGGTTTTCTCCGCGTATGGACCGAAGAGTGAGTAAGGTAGCAGAAGGGGAAAAAGCCATCGTAAGAGAGCATCTTGAAAATTACTACAGGAATTATTCACTTTTCACAAGTGACAATATTTTCACCGGTGATAAATATTATGTCCTGAAAGAGGGAGATGAGATAATTGCCGGGGCGGCAGCATACCCTGCTATACACAGGATATATGATGTTCCGGGTATCTGGGGATGGATAATGATGAAGGTTTTACCGCGGGCTCCTTATTACAGGAGGCTGTTTTACCCGGGAGAATTCAGATACCTGGTCTTTGATGCCATATTCTGTAAGGTAGGAAGGGAGAAAGTACTGGAAAAACTCTTTGAATCAATATGTGCTGCCGAGAATTACTACACCGGCCTTACCTGGCTCGACGACAGAAGTGATCTGTATGACAAAATGAGGACCGGAGTCAACATGGGTGTTCTGAACAGGATGCTTAATGCCAAACCAGGACTGGTCTATATTAGGTTTATAAATTTTGAAGAATCTGAGAAGGATATCTTCTTTGAGGCGCCCGCTTATATTTCGGGATTTGATTTTTCATGATGAATTTTCCCATATGGGAGTAAAAGAAAGGGATGTTATTCTAATCTACTGGTAAGAACAGGATTATTAGTGTTCAAGAAAACTCCCGAGTATTGATCCGGCTTCTTTGCCACGGTTTTTACCATATGGAGCCAGTGCCCTGATAAGCTTCCTGATCGGCATAGACTGAAGCCACACCTTCCCTGTCCCGCGCATTGTCGCAAGAAAAAGACCCTCACCGCCGAATACCATCGACTTCATGCTTCCTGCCGTTTCTATATCAAAGTCGAGTCTTGGATCAAAAGCAACAACGCACCCGGTATCTATCCTGAGTATATCATTGTTAAGCTGTCTTTCTATTACTGTACCCCCTGCATGAACGAATGCCTTACCGTCCCCTTCCAGCTTCTGAAGGATAAAACCTTCGCCCCCAAGGAGCCCGGAGCCTATTTTTTTGTTAAGGGTAACGCTAAGCTTTGTTCCCATTGCAGCACACAGAAATCCGTCTTTCTGGACAGTCAGGCTGTGTCCTACTTCTCTCAGGTCGATTGCGATGACTGTACCCGGGTAGGGGGCAGCGAAAGCGACCCTGCTCTTATCATGTCCATGGTTTGTGAAGTGAGTCAGGAACAGTGATTCCCCGGTTATTATCCTTGATCCTGCCGAAAGCAGTTTGCCCATCAGACTCTGGTCGGGTTGCGATCCGTCACCCATTTTCACCTCGTAAGAAATGTCTTTTTCCATGTAGACCATTGCCCCGGCTTCAGCAATAACAGTTTCCCCCGGATCGAGTTCAATCTCAACGAACTGGATATCGTCGCCAAAAATTTTATAATCAATTTCGTGTGATCTCATAGGTATATAAATACATGATTATACTATTTACAGATATCTAAAATACTGCTAAAATGCAATAAAACCAAAACAACCCGGTGATTTAATACTACCAGGTTTTTTAAATAATGGCTGAAGCATTAGGTATGTTAATCCATCATATAGGCCTCTTTATAAAAGTATGGAATGCGTTGGGAAAATAAATTTGACTAGTTCATGGATTGTATCGTATATTTGTTTATACCAGACGCTTATTAATAAGTTATAAACCGTTTTGTACGGGATACCTCGATAACTGAAGAAAATTATAATACCCTCTAAAGTGAAAAAAATCATATTACCGGCTTTACTGTGGTCTGTTTGTATTCTAATTAATGCACAGGTTCCACAGGGTTTCAATTACCAGGCTATTGCCTGGGACGATTCAGGTGAACCGATTGTAAATACAACAATCCCGGTACGCCTCACAATTCAGTCAGATTCCCTTGGTGGGACTATATTCTGGCAGGAGCTGCATTCGTCAATCATCACAAATGATTTGGGCTTGTTTTCTCTTGTGGTCGGGAAAGGAGTGAAACAAGCAGGTACAGCCTCATTATTTGGAGATATTGACTGGACTGTAACGCCAAAATTCATAAAAGTTGAAGTGGATTATGACGGATGGAAAAGCATGGGATCGACACGGCTATGGGCGGTACCCTATTCGATGGTGGCTAAAGATCTTTCCGGTTCAATTAATAAACTGACAGTAGCCGGCGAAACTTCTTCCATGGATGAGCCATTGTTCGAGGTGAAGAATAAAAATGGGCAGACTGTGTTTGCAGTCTATAATGAAGGAGTGAGAATTTATGTTGATGACGGAGATGCAAAGGGATTAAAAGGAGGATTTGCAATTGGAGGACTTGATCCGGTAAAGGGCACCGGGGATCTGTTTATCGTCAACGCCGACAGCATCAGGGCTTATATAGATACTAATGAGGGAAAAGGTTTAAAAGGAGGTTTCGCAATCGGAGGTATCAATGCTTTAAAAGCCAGTCCTGAAGAATATCTCAGGGTAACCAGGGACAGTACAAGGATATATATAAATGATCAGACTGTTAAGGGAGTTAAAGGTGGTTTTGCCATTGGCGGTTTTGACAATGCCAAGGCAGGAATGCCTGAATACCTGAGGGTAACAGACGACAGCACAAGAATATATGTTAACGATTCAGGAAAAGGATTAAAAGGGGGATTTGCTATTGGTGGTTTTGATAACACCAAGGGCACAGCAACACCTTTTACTGCGCTTTCGCCTGATAACTATTTTATTGGTCATAGAAGCGGGATAAATAATTCCACAGGTCTTTATAACTCTTTTCTTGGATTTGAAGCCGGGTTTAGCAATACTGAAGGCTCTGATAATGCTCTTTTTGGATATCAGTCTGGATATTCAAATAACACAGGATCGGGCAACCTGTTCCTGGGATACCAGAGCGGCTATTCAAATACTACAGGGAGCAATAATTCATTTTTAGGGTATAAGTCGGGCTATTCCAATACAACAGGACAGTACAACTCATTTATGGGAAGCTATACAGGAGTAAGTAACACAGAAGGCAGTTATAACACTTTTTCAGGTTATGAGGCAGGTTATGCCAATGTTGACGGCGAAGCAAACAACTTCTTTGGTACCGGCAGCGGATATTCAAATATCTCTGGTTCAAACAATATATTTATAGGACCTGAAAGCGGCTACTACAACGACTATGGAAATTATAATACCTACATCGGATACAGGGCCGGTTATAAAGGAACAACAGCATACTCAAATGTTGCAATAGGTTACCAGAGTGGCTATGAGCTTACGTTAGCGTACCAGAATGTTTTTGTGGGTCACCTGGCCGGTAAAAATACAACCTGGGGTGAATCAAATGTATTTGTGGGCAACAGTGCCGGGTTGGCAAACATCACCGGAGGATCAAATGTACATGTTGGTGCAGGTGCCGGTGAAAAAGCAAACGCAAATAATAATACTTTCGTCGGATGGGGAACGGGATTTGATAATACATCTGGCGGGTCAAATACATTTGTTGGGACGCAGGCTGGTTTTAACACCACAACAGGTAATAATAATGTTGCGATCGGGAATGGCGCAGGTTATGGAAACCAGACCGGCTCGGGAAACGTATTTATAGGGAATTATGCCGGGTACAGCGAAACCTCTTCCAACAAACTTCATATAGATAATAAAATTACGACAACTCCTTTGATATACGGGGATTTTAGCGGTAAGTATCTTAGGATTAACGGGGATCTTTATGTTGACGACACTTTTTTCAGAATGAGTAATGACCCGGGAACAGGTACTTACCCGACATATTATGTATACCAGGGAGGTGTTGGAAGCACTTCGAAACAATACGCATTCTCTGTGAGAGATGCTCTATGGGTGACCGGACCGTCATTTTATGATAGTTATTTAAACATTAATGTACCAAATGGAGGGGCATTATATGTTGCAGATGATGAAGCATTATGGTATAACGGCACTTATTTCAGCTGGGGATACGGTGGTTCATATAATATCTTTGCCGACAAAGTTACTGTCGGGGGAATAGTAAGCCCGGGGGGCTACGGGCTTTATGTGGTTGGAAGTGCCTATTCAACTGGCACATGGGCTGGATCGGATGAGCGATGGAAGAAAAATATCTCTGATTATGGACTTGTGCTTGACAAACTGGTTAAGCTTAATCCGGTAACGTATGAATGGAGAAAAGATGAGTTCCCTGATATGGGCTTCGAAGATGGTTCACAGGTAGGCCTTATAGCACAGGATGTTGAGAAGTTATTTCCTGAACTTGTAAGGACAGACGAAAACGGGTACAAGGCTGTTTCCTATGAAAAGTTATCTGTACTTCTTCTGGAAGGAATGAAGGAGCAGCAGTACAGAATCGAATCACAGGAACAAAAAATTGCAAAACTCGAAAATATGGTAAATGAATTACTGGAAGTCAATCAAAAAGAATAAATAAATCTTTAATGGCTTCTCATATGCAAATCTTATTCAGAAAATAAAATTGTAATACTATGGAAAGATATTCACACCAGAATTACCACGAAAAGTATATTCCTGAACATATCAAACCATTAGTTTTAAGGTTGATGTTAATTTTACTCATGGGCTATGCATCAATAGTTTTGAGCCTTGTATCAGCGCAGGTGCCTCAGGGATTTAATTACCAGGCAGTAGCTCGCGATGAAACGGGTCAACCAATAATAAACACGATGATTCCGATACGCCTGACAATTCAATCAGACACCCTCGGGGGAACACTCTTCTGGCAGGAACTCCATTCAACAGTGACGACAAATGATCTGGGAATTTTTGCACTTGTTGTCGGGAAAGGTGCAAGGCAATCCGGTTCGGCAGCTAAGTTCGATGATATTGACTGGACAGTTACACCGAAGTTCATTATGACCGAAGTGGATTATAATGGCTGGAAAAATATGGGGTCATCCAGGTTATGGGCGGTGCCCTATTCCATGGTGGCAAGAAACCTGGCCGGGTCTGTTAATAAATTAACAGTAGAGGGTCAGGGAGCAAGCATGGAGGAACCCCTGTTTGAGGTGAAGAATAAGAGCGGGCAAACTGTTTTTGCTGTTTACAATGAAGGGGTACGTATATATGTTGATGACGGAAATGCGAAAGGCGTAAAGGGTGGTTTTGCCATCGGGGGACTTGATCCTGCAAAGGGTCCGGGTGACCTGTTCATAGTCAATGCCGACAGTATAAGGGCTTATATAGACACCAATCCTGCCAAGGGGGTGAAAGGAGGATTTGCTATAGGAGGGATCGAGCCTGCAAAAGCGGGATCTGAAGAATATCTGAGGGTTACAAGAGACAGTACCAGGATATATATTGCAAACCCGGCTAAAGGTGTTAAGGGAGGATTTGCCATCGGAGGTTTCGATAATGCCAAAGGCACAGTGTATGATTTTATGGATCTGACACCTGACAATTATTTTATTGGCCATGAAAGCGGCCAGTCAATCCGGGATGGACTATACAATTCATTTATTGGTTACCAGAGCGGACGATTCACAACCGACGGCACAAGGAACTCGTTTTTTGGATATCGTAGCGGGTACAGTAACACGATTGGCAGCAAAAACCTGTTCCTGGGAGATTCAAGTGGTTTTTCCAATGTAACCGGCGACTACAATACTTTTGTTGGGGTAATGACAGGGAAATCGAATACATCGGGTGAATCAAATACATTTATTGGCAGTTATGCCGGAGAGTCAAACACTTCAGGAAGTAATAATGCATTCGTGGGTTACAGAAGCGGTTACAATAACACAGTTGGTAATGGTAATTCTTATATTGGGAATTATGCCGGATTTTATAATACTACGGGAAATTACAACAGCTTTCTTGGTTACAAAAGTGGATTCTATACTAATGCAGATTATAATGTCTTTCTGGGTTACTATTCAGGATTTAATAATATGGCAGGAAGTTACAATTTTTTTGCCGGATACCAGGCGGGATATTTAAATACAACCGGTAGTAATAATGTATTTCTTGGTCACCAGTCTGGTTATTCCAATATATCTCCTTCCTATAATGTGTTCATAGGTGATTACAGCGGTTATTATAACAGTATTTCCGGTGTGACAGGCACGCAGGGAGCTTACAACATCTTTGTCGGGTACAGGGCCGGATATAACAACCGTACAGGTGAAAGTAATGTGTTTATAGGACATGAAAGTGGTGAGTCAAATACGTCCGGAACCATAAATACGTATATAGGGTATAGTACAGGTCAGGCAAATACAAGCGGAAGCAGTAATGTCTTTATAGGAAACAATGCAGGACTGAAGAATCAGTTATCATCTAATAATGTTTTTATCGGAACAAGAGCCGGACAGGAACACATAACAAGTAATGAAAATGTCTTTATTGGTTACGATGCAGGTAAGAATCATACAGAAGGTGAACATAATGTTTTTCTTGGACCACGCGCCGGTATAGATGCAGAAGGTTCAGGAAATATAGCAATTGGCTGGAGGGCAGGTGAAGGTAATACATCAGGCTCCAGTAATGTATTTGTAAGTACTCTTTCCGGGTACAAAAATACAACCGGCTCCAGAAATGTAATGATTGGAGACCAGGCTGGGATCAATAATCAGACAGGAAATGAGAATGTGATTATTGGGCGGGAGTCAGGCCTGAGTTTGTCCTCAGGAAGCCGTAATATTATAATTGGGTATCAGTCCGGGCTTGGTGAAAACGGATCCGACCGCCTTCATATAGGCCAGGGATCATTGATCTATGGCGAAATGGATAATGACCTTGTCAGGATAAACGGTCAGTTCCAGGTGCAAAGCGGATCATCAAACATTACGGCACTGAGAATGATTAATACCACCGTTACCCCCATATATCTTTTACAGGTTTTAGGCAGCGGCAACGGAGCCAGGGCCGGGAACTTTGAGCTCTGGAGAACCAATGACGGCGATCTGAACTGTTTCAGTGTCAACAATGATGGGTATATGGGTCTTGGAGTTACAGTACCTGAAGCAAGACTTGATATATTGGGCGGTACATGGAATCCGACCACTACTGAAGGTGATGTAAGGATAGGTAATAGTACCTACAAATTGAAAATAGGCGTGGCAATAAATGGCGGGGGAGCCGGAGATGTGAGACTCCGGGCTCAGGGAGGTACTAACAGGATCATCCTCGGAGGAGGAGACCAGGATATAATGTTTGTTAACGACGTAAATGTTATGCCTTATACTGATAACTTTTCCAACCTTGGTGGATCAACCAACAGATGGAAAACTGTTTACGCAGTTAATGGCACTATTAATACTTCCGATGCAAGGTTAAAGACCAATATTAATCCAATAGAATACGGACTTGAAAGTATTCTGAGACTTAATCCCGTAAGCTTCGCATGGAAAGACGATAGTGAGCAGGTCGAACATCTGGGCCTGGTAGCACAGGATGTAGAAGATGTTATCAGCGAAGTGGTTGATAAAGGATCAGATCCATATCAGACACTCGGGATAAATTATTCAGGATTGATACCTGTACTTATAAAGGGTATACAGGAGCAACAGCAGATAATTGAAAGCCAGAAATCGGAAATCGATGAGCTAAGAAACAGGATCGGGCAGATTGAACAAATGATGATTGCCCCGGGCAGTAAATAAGATCATAAATACAGGAATATCCGGCCCCTGATTTAAGTCATTAGTCTTTACATACTTAGGTTTAGTCAAAATAATCTTGACATGGTGTTCCTTTTGTCATAACTTACCGGTTAATAGAAATTACAGGGGTATTAAAGCCTATTGTTCAATAATACTCTTTAGTGCTTAAAAACAGGTTTACATAATATTCTTAATAATATAATCATGAAAACGCTGATCTCTACTGAAAAAAAAGACACATGGCCAGTGGCTAAATTTGACTCTGGTTCTGAATCGGCAAATAGGATAAGTTTTAACAAAAGAACTTTTGTTTTGAGACTTTTATTGGTACTTATCATTTGCACTGTTTATTCATTGCCTGGCTT
>CAZQRQ010000072.1:0-15094 GCA_964595725.1 uncultured Rikenellaceae bacterium
AATACCCAGGGTGAGGGGGGTAACATCAAGCAGGAGAACATCCTTGACCTCTCCTGTAAGAACACCTCCCTGGATGGCTGCACCTACAGCGACGACCTCATCAGGATTAACGCCTTTCGATGGTACTTTCCCGAAGAACTTCTCCACGATCTGCTGAATTGCAGGTATTCTAGTGGAACCGCCTACAAGTAAAACCTCGTCAATATCAGAAGATTGCATTCCAGCATCTTTCAGCGCTTTTTTGCAAGGCTCGATAACTGACTGTATCAATTTATCGCAGATTTTTTCAAACTGGGCACGTGAAAGAGTCTTTACTAGGTGTTTTGGAATTCCGTCAACAGGCATGATATACGGAAGATTAATTTCTGTGGAAGTAGAACTTGAGAGCTCTATTTTTGCTTTTTCAGCTGCCTCTTTGAGTCTCTGCATAGCCATTGGATCTTTTCTGAGATCGACACCTTCCTCTTTAATGAACTCTTCTGCAAGCCAGTCGATGATAAGATGGTCAAAGTCATCCCCGCCAAGATGAGTGTCCCCATTGGTTGACTTTACTTCAAATACACCATCACCGAGTTCAAGTATTGAAATATCAAACGTACCGCCTCCCAAATCAAAAACTGCAATTTTGAGATCCTGGGATTTTTTGTCAAGGCCGTATGCCAGTGAAGCTGCAGTAGGCTCATTGATAATTCTTTTAACATTGAGTCCTGCTATTTCCCCTGCTTCCTTGGTTGCCTGCCTTTGAGAATCGCTGAAATATGCCGGCACTGTTATGACTGCATCTGTAACTTCCTGTCCGAGATAATCTTCAGCAGTCTTCTTCATTTTCTGCAGTACCATTGCCGATATCTCCTGCGGGGAATAAAGCCTTTCGTCTATCTTTACTCTTGGAGTATTATTATCACCCTTCACCACAGGATAAGTTACCCTTTTTATCTCAGCATTGACTTTTTCATATGTTTCCCCCATAAATCGTTTAATGGAATAAACGGTTTTCTTGGCATTTGTAATTGCCTGCCTTTTAGCGGGATCACCTACTTTCCTTTCACCATTTTCTATAAAAGCAACAATTGAAGGGGTTGTCCTTTTACCTTCACTGTTGGGAATTACGACCGGTTCGTTGCCTTCCATAACGGCAACACACGAATTTGTTGTTCCCAGATCTATTCCAATTATTTTTCCCATTTTATTTTATTTTACATTTGATAGTTATGTATACTGCTTTATCAATCATTATGCCATATGACATTACAATGGTTTTTATGCAAATATGACACTCTAATCTGCTAATCAATTTGCGATCTCAAATTCCTGCAGCTAAAATTGTGACAAAAAGACAGGCTTCAATGTTTTCTGGCATGGTAAAAGTCAGGGTAATGTTCTGTTTATGTTGTTCTAATTTGTAGCTTTGCAGGTTGTAATGAACAAAATCTAAGTATGTCAGTACACAAGACCGTAAAAAGGATTACCACTCATGTCCTCAATGAGATGAAACAAAGCGGTGAGAAGATAGCGATGCTTACCGCATATGATTATTCAATGGCCAGGATACTTGATGAGGCTGAAATAGATGTTATCCTGGTAGGCGATTCAGCATCTAATGTTATGGCTGGATATGAAACCACTCTTCCCATTACCCTCGACAATATGATCTATCATGCGTCATCGGTGGTCAGGGCTGTAAAAAGGGCATTAGTAGTTGTTGATCTTCCTTTCGGTACTTACCAGGGTAATTCAAAGGAGGCATTATCCTCTTCGATCAGGATAATGAAGGAAACCGGGGCTCATGCTGTTAAGCTGGAGGGAGGGGAGCAGATAGCGGAATCGATAGAAAGAATTTTGTCAGCCGGGATCCCTGTGATGGGGCATCTTGGCCTTACTCCGCAGGCTATTTATAAGTTCGGAACCTATGTTGTAAGGGCGCGGGAGGAGGAAGAGGCACGTCGTCTTATGGAAGATGCCAGGATTCTCCAGGATATAGGATGCTTTGCCCTGGTTCTTGAAAAAATACCGGCAAGGCTTGCCGAAGAAGTCACTGCAAGTGTCAAGATACCGGTTATTGGTATTGGAGCCGGATCAAAAACTGACGGCCAGGTACTGGTTTTGCATGATATGCTTGGTATCACCCAGAAGTTTTCTCCCAGGTTCCTGAGGAGATATCATAACCTTGATAACGAGATTAAAAATGCTGTCAGATCATATATTTCAGACGTTAAGTCGCTTGACTTCCCAAATGAAAAAGAACAATACTGAATTATTTATTGAATGCTAGAGATCCTTTACGAAGACAATCATCTGATTTCTGTTAACAAGAGGGCTTCAGACCTGGTGCAGGGAGATAAGACAGGTGATGAATCACTGGATCTCCAGGTAAAAAAATATCTGAAGAAGAAATACAACAAACCAGGCGATGTTTTTCTTGGAGTAGTCCACAGGCTTGACAGGCCTGTAAGCGGAGTATTGCTTTTTGCAAGGACTTCAAAAGCATTGGCAAGGCTTAACACTATGTTCAGCACAAGGCAGGTCCGTAAAATATATTGGGCTATAATTAAAGAGAGGCCTCCTGAAGACGAAGATACCATTACTCATTTTGTTAAGAAAAATGAGCAGCAGAATAAGTCATTTGTATATGATACGCAGGTCAGGGGATCAAAGAATGCAATATTGTCTTACAGTCTCCTCGGCCGATCTGTAAGTTATTATCTCCTCGAAGTTGAGTTGCATACCGGAAGGCATCACCAGATAAGGGCCCAGCTGGCAGCAATAGGATGCCCTATAATGGGAGACCTCAAATATGGTTTTTCAAGGTCAAATGAAGACGGTAGTATAAGCCTGCATTCCAGGAGACTCGAATTGACTCATCCGGTGACAAAGGAAGAAATCGGCATAACTGCGCCTCTGCCTCCCGGAAGAATCTGGAAAGCATTTGAAAATATAGAATAAAAAAATGAGCCGGAATTAATCCGGACTCATTTTGGGGTTTGTTTACATGAAAGCCTGATCGGAAGTCGTTTTTATTTCTTTTCGTTTTTCTTAGACGTTTTGGCAGACCCGGAGTCTTTTTCAGTATTCAGCTGAGATTCAATTAGTTTTCCAATCTCCTGCACCTTTTCATCATCATTCCCTTCAATTGTTATAACCAGACCGTCTTTAGCTATGACATAGTTGGTATTATCACCGCTACTGTCGGTGTCATCTGTTTTTACTATCATGGCATATGATTTCCCGCCCTCTTTGAAATATTCAGGACCGTTCTCTGTAATATACACAACATTACCTTTGGACCCTTTTTCAGCTATGGTCCAGTCCATGAGATTATCTCTGTCTAATCCCTCTTTTAATTGTTCTAACGATTCTTCAGATATAGCGCTAAGGTCCTGTCCCTCCTTAACCGTCCATTTAGCTTTGCCATTTTTTGTGGTTACAAATATAAAATTACCATCCCCTGTAGTGATAGTATCTGTTTTAGTAATGCTGTTGAAAATCGTGTCTATTATCACTTTTGTACCATCCTTATTTTCAACTATAACCTTCAGTTGTTTCGTATCCTTTTTTTCCTGGGCAATGGCCATAGCTCCTGCATAAAATATAATAAGCAGGATTGCCAGAGAATTTTTTACTGTCCTTTTCATGGTTGTCCTTTTCATGGTTTTTGTGTTTTATGATAATACAAAATTACCCCAAATATCATGTAACTCAGTTAAAGTGAGGTTAAATCTCGTTAAGGAAAAGTTAAAACAGATTTCCATGAAGAGTATATAGTTTATTTTTGTACTATGAACAGGAAGATTTTTATCAGCCTTGTCATAATGATGACTCTGTCTATTGTCGGGATCACACTTGTCCAGATAAGGTGGATAAGAAACGCTGTTGCTATCCGGAACGAGAATTTCGATATAGCGGCATATAACAGCCTGAATGCTGCAGCCAATACCATTGAGTCGAACAGGCAGATGAATTTGTTCAACAGCTTTATGTTCCCGCAATCGCCTCGCTTCGATGATACCCTGAGTCTGCTTGAAGGGTATATTAATTTTGGCAGTTATGTTACCAATGAAAGCGGAGGATACAGTATTAATATCACAAATCAGTCGAGGAGGATCATTAATCAGTCTGATAACGGCCTGAACAGCGAATTAATAGTTGCAGGAGACAGCCTCCTGTCATCCGATTCTGTTACGCTCGTTATTACTCCTTATGATAATCAGGGAACAGTCAGGATACTGAAGAAAGGAGAAAAAATGAATCCTTCCGAGGGTTCAGTTATTATGAGTGAAAACGATTTTCGTAATTGGATCAGGAAGCGTTCAAACCAGATTCAGAATCTTGGAGACCGGATGATTTCCCAGATTTTTGAATCCGAAAAGACATTTGAAGTAGATAGTGATGAGATACGGTATACACTGGACCGAATATTACCGTTTTACGGTATTCAGACCCCTTATGAGTTCACTCTTATCAAGAACGGTGAGATAGGTAGCCCGTCTTCGGGTAAAATCAGTAACAGTGATTTCTTTCGCAGCAATTATAAAGTACGGCTGTTCCCTGATAATGTTGTCAACAGGGACATAGTCCTGTCGGTTGTTTTCCCTGAAAGGACTAATTATGTTCTGGGATCTATGGCCTGGATGCTTGGAGGTTCCCTTGTTTTCTCACTGTTTATTTTTTCAACTTTCGCATTAAGCCTCTATTCGATAATCAGGCAGAAGAAGGTTTCGGAGGTTAAATCTGATTTCATTAACAATATGACACATGAATTCAAGACCCCGATAGCTACGATATCCCTGGCTGCAGATACGATTACCAATCCAAAGGTTCTGAAGGATGAAAACAGCATCAGGCATTTTATTGGTATGATTAAGAGGGAGAACAGCAGGATGAACAAGCAGGTGGAAACAATTCTCCAGATAGCATCCCTCGACAAGAAGGAAATCGAATTTCGTTTTGAGGATACGGATTTGCATTCCATAATTGATCATGTAGTGGAAAGCATGGAGATACAGGTGCAGCAGAAGAATGGTACTTTAGCCGTGGAGCTGAATGCGAGCAGGTTCAATGTATATGGCGACCCCGAGCATTTAACCAACCTGATCCATAATCTTCTTGACAATGCAATAAAATACTCGCCGGAAAATCCTAGGATAAAGGTCATCACAGCAAATTCAGATGGAGGAATAATAATATCAGTAGAGGATAACGGAATCGGTATGACCAAGAATGTCCAGACAAAAATATTTGAACGTTTCTACCGGAAAACCACAGGGGATATTCATGACGTAAAAGGATTTGGATTGGGTTTAAACTATGTTAAAGCTATAGTGGATGCCCATAAGGGAAATATATCTGTCCATAGCGAACCTGGTAAGGGCAGCAGGTTTGATATTTTCTTACCTTTGTCAGCAAGAAACAGTTATGAGCAATAAAAACACCAGGATATTTTTGGTTGAGGATGATCTGAGCTTTGGCTCGGTACTTAAATCCTATCTTGAGCTTAATGATTTCTCAGTCGACTGGATTGATGATGGCAAATTTGCAATTGACCACTTCAGGAAGGGTGTTTTCGATATCTGTATACTTGATATAATGTTACCTCATGTGGATGGTTTCACGATAGCAGGCGACATACGCAAGATGAATCCCACAATTCCCATTGTATTTCTGACGGCAAGGAAACTTAAAGAAGACGTGCTGAAAGGATACGGTGTGGGTGGTGACGATTATGTAACCAAGCCTTTCGATACCGACATCCTGCTGGCCAAGATAAAAGCGATAATTGCAAGGCGTGATTTCCAGGATGGGACCAGGGATATATATGAGATTGGAAATTTTACTTTCAATTCAAAGCTAAGGACGCTGCTTCTGGGTACAAGGGAAATCAAGCTATCACCCAAAGAGGCTCAGCTTCTAGAGATGTTGGCAGCTAATCCGAACACCCTGATTAGCAGGGAGATGGCGCTCCGTAAAATATGGGGTAGTGATGATTACTTCACTGCCAGGAGTATGGATGTTTATGTTACCAAGCTTAGAAAATACCTTGCTGATGATCCATCTCTGGTCATCAAGAACATACATGGAGCAGGATTTCAGCTGATAATCAGGGACGATGAGTCTTGAGACTGTTCCTGTTGAACTGAACCGGGAGAAGATCACTTCCCTTTTCAAAAATCATTATCCTTTCTATCCCAAAGAGTATAATCCTGATATTACTACTACTTCTTAATTCTTCCTCAGCTATAACCTGCCTGCAATTACCGCAGGGTGCAACAGGCTCTGAAGTGATACCATCTTTAGTCCTGGCAGCAATAGAAAGTGCTTTGATTTTCTGACCCGGGAAGTTGGAAACTGCATAAGCAATCACTGTTCTTTCAGCGCATACACCTGATGGTAATGCGGCATTTTCCACATTGGTTGCTTTCAGGATCAGTCCACTATCAAGTCTGACTGCTGCGCCCACGAAAAATTCAGAGTAAGGGGCATATGCTTTTCCTGATGCCATGATGGCTTCTTCGGTGAGTTCCCTGTCTGACGCTTCAAGTTCGTCAGTAGTCAAGGCTTCGAGCCATGTGACTGATAGTTTCCCGGTTTTCACCTTATTACACTTTGTTTGAAAGGGTAACAAATATAGAAATAATTGTTAATAAAATATCCTCCATGGTGAAACGTTAACCTGACGTAAGCCATCTATTTTTATAATTTTGCTGAAACTTCTTTTTATGAGACATAAAAGGTCATTATACCTGTCGATACTTATAGTTTTCCTTGCACTTGCCTCATGCCGTGTTTCCCGTATGGCTGAACGGTCAGCTCCGGTTAATGGCTCGGCCGATGAATATATAAACACTTACAGCAGCCTTGCGGTAAGTGAGATGAAGCGGACGGGGATACCGGCAAGTATTACTCTGGCACAGGGAATAATTGAATCAGGAATGGGTAAGGGTCGCCTGGCTGTTGAGGCCAATAACCACTTTGGAATAAAATGCCATGATGACTGGACAGGCCCGACAATAAGGCATAATGACGACAGGAGGAACGAATGCTTCAGAAAATACAGGAATCCGGAGGAGTCATTCCGTGATCATTCAGATTTCCTTGTTAATCAGAACAGGTACAGGTCTTTATTTGATCTTGACCCTGAGGATTACAAGGGCTGGGCCAGGGGGTTAAAAAGAGCAGGATATGCTACCAATCCCGATTATGCAAATATGCTCATACATAAGATAGAAGAGTATGGGCTGCACAGGTATGACGTTGCTTCCGCCAGGGTTGACGTGAGACCTGAAAAACCCAATAGCACTGATGTGGTGGCTGTCAACAGCAATAGTGAAATATTTTCCGGCAATGATTCCCCGAAGGAGAAAACGGAAATAAGCTTCAATTCTGCGGGTGTTATGGAAAATAACAGGATCCAGTATGTTATTGTAAGGGAAGGAGATACACGGGAAAGCCTTGAGAAGGAGCATAAATTGCTGCGATGGGAGCTGCCCCGATACAATGAACTTCCTGACGATTTTATCCCGGAGCCAGGCCAACTTCTTTACCTTCAGCCTAAAAGGAGCAGGGCTGAACCCGGAAAAGAACAACATGTTGCAACGGAGGGGCAGACAATGTACCAGATATCCCAGATATATGGAATCAAGCTTGAACAACTATACATTCTTAACAGGATGGAACAGGGAAGCGAACCGG
The DNA here is from genome assembly GCA_964595725.1 of uncultured Rikenellaceae bacterium. Lineage (GTDB taxonomy): Bacteria > Bacteroidota > Bacteroidia > Bacteroidales > VadinHA17 > LD21. The sequence goes on from CAZQRQ010000072.1 coordinate 7,687, forward strand.
TGGCGGGGCAGAAAATCTACCTGAGAAAGATCAAACCTGTGGTTTCAAACCAATTCTGATATCATTAATCCTGAATCCTCTCAGAAATTCAGAAGTATTCATTCTTTTTTTGCCTTCAACCTGGATACTTAGAATTTCCAGGAATCCTTTACCGCAGGCAATCCAGAGTTTCTTTTTCTCATCGGTAATTATATGCCCCGGGTTATAGTTATGCTTCTCATGATGGGGTCGGCTTTCGAAGATCTTGAATGACAGTTCATATTTGTCTTTGTATAGTACTGATCTTGCACATGGTGAAGGAGAGAGCCCTCTTACCAGGTTATCTATTTTAACAGAGCTCCTGCTCCAGTTTATGATGCAATCTTCGGGGAAAATCTTGGGTGCCTGTATCGGAATTTCGCCCGTTTTAAGAAATTGGCTTTGGGGCAAAGGAGTAATTGTGTTTTTTAAAATTCCTGTAATGGTTCTTATCATGAGCCTGGCACCGATTTTCATTAACCGTTTCTCAAGATCCCCGGCAGTTTCATAGGCATAAATTGGAATCTCTTCCCTCAAGAGTATATTTCCGGTATCTATGTTCTCGTTAATAAGGAAAGTTGTGACCCCGGTAATCTTTTCCCCGTTGATAAGCACATGATTTATTGGGGCAGCTCCACGGTAATGTGGCAGAAGAGAGGCATGAAGGTTTATGGTTCCGTATGGTGGCATATTCCATACCACTTCCGGCAGCATCCTGAACGCCACAACAATAAAGATATCAGCGTTGAAATCCCTCAGGTTTTGTAAGAAGACAGGATCTTTAAGGTTATCAGGCTGCAGCACAGGCAATGAGCTCAACTCGCAGAATTCCCTGACAGACGATTTTTTTATTTTCCTGCCTCTGCCTGCAGGTCTGTCAGGAGCAGTTATTACACCCACAACATTGAAACCATTCATCAGAAGTGTACCAAGTGTGCCAACTGCAAACTCAGGTGTGCCCATAAATACGATCCTGAGGTTTTTCATCCTTTCAGTCTTTTAATCCATGCTTATAGCATGTGAGATTATGACCCATTTTATTGGCCTTCGTCTCCAGGTAGAATTCGTTGTACGGATTAGGTGGAATTTCGAGCGGTATAGTCTCCACTATTTTTATCCCATAGCCTTCGAGTCCGGCTCTTTTAACGGGATTATTGGATATCAGCCGAACCTGTCCAAGCCCGAGTTCTCTCATGATGCTGGCACCAACACCATAATCCCTTTCATCCTCGGTAAATCCCAGTTGCAGGTTAGCCTGAACCGTATCCATTCCCTGCTCTTGCAGCTTATAGGATCTGATTTTGTTAAGAAGGCCAATACCGCGGCCTTCCTGGCTGAGGTAAATTACCACACCCTTTCCCTCTTTTTCCACCATCTCCATGGCTTTGTCAAGTTGTTGCCCGCAGTCACACCTGAGAGAATGGAAAATGTCCCCGGTGAAACATGAGGAGTGCACCCTTACCAGCACCGGTTCTTCCCTGGTCCATGTTCCTTTTACCAGGGCCGCATGTTCGATACCGTTGCTGATTTGCCTGAAAGGGATGAACTCAAATTCTCCCAGGGTTGTGGGTAACTTCACTTTTTCACCTTTTTCAATAATAGATTCTGTCTGTAACCTGTAGGTTATCAGGTCTTTGATAGTAATAATCTTGATTCCGAATTTCTGGCTCATGCCCATCAGGTCTGGCATTCGTGCCATTGTACCGTCATCTTTCATTATTTCGACCAGGGCACCTCCGGGGAGAAGACCTGCCATCCTTGTCAGATCAACCACGGCCTCTGTATGACCTGCTCTTCTTAGAACACCTTTTGACTTGGCTTTAAGCGGGAAAATATGGCCTGGTCTTCCCAGGTCTACAGGGCGTGTTTCAGGGTCTATAAGAGATTTTATAGTAAGTGCCCTGTCGTTTGCTGAAACGCCTGTAGAAGTCTCATTACTTAAAAGATCGACTGAAACCGTGAATTGTGTTTCATGGATGGAAGTATTAATTCCAACCATCAGATCAAGCTCCAGTTCTTTGCATCTCTCTTCCGGAAGAGGTGCGCAGATAAGTCCCCTTCCGTATGTAGCCATGAAATTGACTTTTTCTGAATCGATCAACTCTGCTGCGCATATAAAATCACCCTCATTTTCACGGTCTTCATCATCGACAACAATCAGAAGTCTCCCCTGCCTGATATCCTCTATTGCCTCATCGATTGTGTTTAATTTTATTTCATTCATTTTACCGGTACCTTTTAGTAGGTGTCCAAACACCGCTGTTAATCCCCTTGAGATACCTGATGAATCCCACAAATAAAGCTATGTTCATAAAAAAGAGATGTGTAAAGAACCTCAGGGGGACCAGATGTATATTGGACTTTTTTAATAAAATATCGAACGAGGGTAAAATTAGAAAAATTACCTGTAGTATTAAAAGAGAAGAATAGAAAATTGAATTACCGGCCAGAAGAATATTCATGCCTATCATAAGGAGCCAGAGGAATGGGGTTATCCACCTGATTACTTTATGGGACAAAAAGCAGAATGACCACATTGTAAAAGGTTTAAGCATCAATCCGGCAAATTTATTCAGGTTTTGAAAATTCCCCGCCGATATTCTTACCTTTCTGCGGAACTCTTCCTTAAGGTTGTTTGATACATCCTCGTATACGATGGCGTCGGGATCGCTTATGGCTTTCTGGCCTTTTCCGATTACGTTCATGCATATCCGGAAATCATCTGCAAGAATATTACCGGAATTGGGTATATAACTGCTTTTCCTTACAGCATAGAAACCCCCGAAGGGACCCATCATTGTGCCCCAGAGTTTTCCTTCAATGTGTTTCAGTCCGGATTCAATATTAATATATACTACTTCGGGAACAGAAATTCCGTCCTTTTTATAGCCCCTGTTAATAAGGTGACTGTCTGTAAGACCTACATCATTATCTGCAAAATTCCTTATTAATTTACTGACAGCATCTTTTTCCGGGATCACATTAGCATCGGTAATGATAAATATCTCACCGGAGGCTATTTCAGATAGTTTATTTATTATAGCAGGCTTTCCATGTCTTTCTGAAAACCTTATAATCTTAAGGGCGGCATACTTCTGCTTCATCTCATCAAGGATCGTATCAGTGTTGTCGGATGAGGCATCTGATCCTATAATAATTTCCACCGGGTAATCAAGGGAATACAGTGCATCAATTTTCTCCCTGATAACCTCTTCCTCGTTATGAGCTGCCATGAGTACAGATACGGACGGATTATAATCTTCCTTTGAGGCAGGCAGGTGGTTCCTTCCTGAAATTTTGCCGAGGATAAATATAAGCAGGGGATATACAACATACGTATGAAGTATGAGAAATGCCGATATCCAGAAAATTGCCTTTACAATCATCAGGGTAATTTAGAGTAGAATTTTAAAAGGCTTTTTGATTCTGCTAAGATATCATAATTTTTGATGACATTCTCCATTGCCTGCCTGCCTGTTTCGTTTCTGAGCTCCTTGTTTTTCAGAAGAGCTAATACCCTGCCGGCAAATTTCCCGGGATCAGATGCTATAAACAGATCCTTCCCGTTCCTAAAGATAATACCATCTGCAGCAACAGGTGTAGCCACAATGCTCCTGCCGGCACCCATGGCCTCTATAATCTTTATTCTTAATCCGCTTCCCGAAAACAAAGGAACTACCATTACAGAATATTTGCCAATAAAGGAGGCAGATGACTCCACTTCGCCGTGATAGAATATCCTGGCAGCTTTGAAATACCTGGCCATTCGTTTTGAACAGCCCCTGCCTGCAATATGGAACGTTGCACCGGCCTCTTCAGATGCTATGAGTGGCCAGACTTTTCTTAAAAACCATTTTATGCCATATATATTTGGCAACCAGTCAAGTGCACCGATGAAGAATACCGAAAGGTTAAGCTCATAACCTGCTTCACGATGAGTATTGAAGATTCCTGATGGAATTACCAATGATGGTATATTAAGGCCTGCTTTCTTGAACCAGTTGTGGTCTGTCCCGGTAATGGGCACCACAGCATCAAATTTGTTTAATATAGCTGTCTCATATTTTTCCAGGCGGGAAGCAATATTTCTGAAATATAGTCTGTGAACTATATTGCAAGGTTCTGACGAAAGCTCAGCCCAGATTTTATTTTCAATATTATGCGGCCTGAAAATAACTTTCGTGTCAGATACTTTTCTTATCTGGTCAAAGTATATAGTCATTGCCAGGCCTTCTATCTGTATTATATCATAATGGTCTTTGAGTATTTCTGATAATTTTTTGCCATACTTTTTCGATCTGAACCTGTATATATTATAAGGCTTTGATGAAAAAAACAGGTTAATTATCAACCTGACCGGGTTTATACCGGTATTAAGGTTTACAAGGTGAAGGTCAGTTTTGCTGCCTAGTTTTTCCGCAACTTTATCGGTGTCAGCATGGTGTCGCGATGTGTTAATTGCCAGCACAGTTACTTCCGCACCCGATCGTGAGAGGCCTTTTATTAATCCGAGCGTAGCAGATGAACCACCGTCTTTAGGAGGCCATGGCGATTTATTGCTCAGTAGAAGAATTCTCATTTTTTAAGTTGAAAATGAACCTGTAGATCGAGTCTTTTATCTTTTTGAAAAAGAGCAGGTAGGTCTCAGTATTCATTATAGATGAATCTGTGGTTGCCTTATATGTAAGGAATATTCCTATAGGCAGAAGTATTGCTATTGCTGACCACATTCCAACAAACGTGTTAACCAGGCTCTCTTTGACCAGTTTTTCTGCTGATATTGAAATTATATAATAGGCAACGAAGAATAATACCGAAATAACGGCAGGAGTGCCAAGGCCTCCTTTCCTTATTATTGCACCTAGCGGAGCTCCAATAAGGAAGAAAACCAGGCAGGCAGCTGCGAGCGTGAATTTCTTATGGAGTTCAACCTGGTAGTTCCTGATATTCTTGTCGGTGTAGTGAAGAAACTCAGCTTTCTGATTCAGATATGTCAGATTTGATTTAGCAGATTCGATGGCTTTTACCATTACATTTTGTTTCTCGACCAATGGTATTGAATCAAATAACTCCGATTTTACAAAAGCAGGCTTGCTTTTTGATGCTGTGGTATCGATATCTGAAACGGGAATTGGATAATTTTTCTCCGTGTAAAGCTTGGTATTCACAAATTCAGTGAAATATTGATCCCTTTTCATCTGGCTGTCTTTCTTGCTGGAATCAATGAAGTAACTGAGTCTCATCACATTCTGTGCAGCATAGTTTGTCCTGAAAAGGTCTATTTGTGTTCTTTCAAGATCGAAGCCGCTAAGTGATACCACAAGCACCTGTTCTTTGAAATGGTCCTTCCTGAATGGGTATTTCCGGTTGCTTGTCGTTACATTATCTTCCGGAGCGTCATAGTAGGAATAACCGTTATAAAGGGTCATAATCATCCCTGTTTCATCAGGTGTTATCCTCATGTATCCTGAATCAGCATATATTACATAGTTATTTCCTTTTTTATCACGATGGTCATAAATCAGCAGTTTGTCCATCCTGTTAGTTACCGGGTCCTTATCCGTGATCTTGATACTGAATCCGTCTATATCATTGTTGAATGTCCCGGCCTGGATGTTCAGTTCAGGTCTTTTACGCCTTATGTCGTACAGGAGCGTTCTTGCTTTGCGGTAAGAATAAGGCTGAACATTATTAGAGAAAAAGAATGACACACCGCAGAGTATAATGACCAGAAATATTACAGGACTCATTATTCTCTGAAGTGGTATCCCGGAAGATTTCAGGGCTGTAAGTTCACTGAACTCACCAAGGTTTCCGAATGTCATGAGAGAAGCAAGCAGAATGGCCAGGGGAAGGGCCATCGGGACGAATGTAAGCGAGAACTGGAACAATAATTCAGCAAGGATGTTTATCTCCAGACCCTTGCCTGCAAGTTCATCGACATACATCCACAGAAACTGCAGGATAAGTATAATAAGTACGATGAAAAAAGTCAGGACCAGAGGTCCTATAAATGATTTCAGGACGAATATGTCGAGTCGTTTCACAACTAAACCTTAATTTACGCAAATCTAATTGATTTTACCCAAAACGGAAAAACAGGATGAAAGATTGTCAGAACGCTGTTTTTACCTTATTCCCCTTTCTGTTTTCACAGTAGTCGTATTTACCCCGGACTACCCGATCCGGCAATCCGTCAATAATTCAAATTCCAAGTACTCTTTTCAGATCTGCAATTTGTGTATCCCATAAGTAAATAGCGTCTTCTTTTTCGTCGGGATCGGCAAAGTCTGTTATAAGTAAAGCTACATCGTTTGTGATATCATCAATTGTCAGACGGAATTCGAAGAAGTTAGACTCTTCATCCTCCCTGTCGAGCCATTCAAAACGCACCATCTTGTTTTCTTTCAATACTGCCAGCCTGGCCCTGGCTTCAGACTTTTGCCAGTTAAAAGTGAACACGTCACCATCGACTGCCACATCATCGGCGAACCATTCGCTAAGGCCTTCTGGAGTGCTCAGTCGTGCAAATAGTAAACGGGGTGAACTGTTCAGGGTATATTCTAATTCGAATTTTATTCTCATGCTTAATTTTCAAACTGTCCGGTGTTGTACTCTGCAATATAAAAAAAAATACGAAAACAAAAAATGAATTGTTAATTTGTCTGATACTAATTATATTTGCACCCTCAAAATCATAGGATGGCCCACTTCCGTTAAGACTACGGCGGACACGGTCCACTTTCTCTGAAGCTACGGAGGTAAGAGGGCGAGATAGCTCAGTTGGTTAGAGCGCATGATTCATAATCATGAGGTCGGGAGTTCAATTCTCCCTCTCGCTACAACAAAAAGCCCGGGCACTACGTTGTCGGGCTTTCTGTTGCAAAGCACCTCAAAAGAGAATCGCCGAAGGCAATTCTCCTCTTACAACATGAACTCAACCCTGGCAGGGCCCAAGCCCTGATATCCCCTCTCTGCTTTGCAAAGAGGGGTATTCCGTGAAAAAAATATGTGAATTGCCATAGCGGGGCTATGTGATGTTAAGTAACCTCACAGGGAATCGCCGACTTAGTCGGACGAAGTCAGTTTACAGACGAGGTTTGAAGTCAATTCCCTGTCTCGCTAAACTGAAAATGAACTATTTACAATATAAAATTTGTATGTGGCTTTTTAATTGGATACATAATCGGATACTGTAAAAGCTGATTTAACTGACCACATTCAGTCAGTTATCATAGCATTTTAGTATATGGATATTTAATACTGGATATGCTCCGACTTCAGATGGTCAATCTTATCCGGTAAAATGTGGTCAGGGTTAATGGTTTTTGTAATAGATATCATTTAATGACTTTCACACACTTTAGCTGACTTTGATCCCGGATTAGTA
>CAZQRQ010000073.1:0-209 GCA_964595725.1 uncultured Rikenellaceae bacterium
TATTGCAGGTGCACAGTTGCCCTGCTTCATTGTGAATGTTGTGAGAGGCGGACCAGGCCTTGGTACTATACAACCGTCTCAGTCTGATTATTTCCAGGCAGTAAAAGGAGGAGGTCATGGTGATTACCATATGATAGTTCTTGCTCCTGCATCTGTCCAGGAAATGGCGGATTTCGTGGAACTGGGATTTGATCTTGCGTTCAAATACA
>CAZQRQ010000073.1:219-14128 GCA_964595725.1 uncultured Rikenellaceae bacterium
TAATTATACGATTAAAGCCTTTGATCTTTCAGACAAATACAGGATTCCCGTTATGATGCTCTCTGACGGCGCAATCGGGCAGATGATGGAGAAAGTATACCTTAGGCCATACAAACCCCGTGCAACTGAGGTGCCGGAGTGGGCTACAACAGGTAAACCTCCTTCGAGAGAAAGGAATATCATAACTTCTCTGGATCTTGATCCGTATGCCCAGGAGATACATGTTAAGAAATTACAGGAAAAATACAGGGAGATCGAAAAGAAAGAAGTGAGGTTTGAGGAGTTTGAGACGGAAGATGCCGACCACCTTATTGTGGCTTACGGAACAAGTGCAAGGGTGAGTCAGAAAGCTGTGGAGATTGCTAGAGCAGCTGGAATAAAGGCAGGTCTCTTACGACCTGTCACCCTTTTTCCTTTCCCATATGACAGGATAAGTGAACTGGCTAAGCAGATGAAGCTGATACTATCAGTTGAAATGAGCCTGGGCCAGATGGTTGAGGATGTGAGACTTGCTGTAGAGGGTTTGACCAATGTCAGGCATTTTGGAAGGGTAGGAGGCGTAATCACATTACCGGAGGAGGTTGTTGAAGCTTTAATTTCTAAAGAATGATGGAGGTATAACAATGAAGGAAGTTACTGGGATAAAAGAAATAATCTTACCTGAAAACCTGGCTTACAGAAAATCTGTCCTGCTGACGGGTAAGACATTTTCATACTGCCCTGGTTGCGGTCATGGCACCGCACACAGGATACTTGCTGAGGTTATTGAGGAAGCAGACATCCAGGCAGATACAATAGGTATTGCTCCTGTGGGATGTTCTGTACTGCTATATGATTTTCTCGACCTGGATATTCAACAGGCTGCTCACGGACGTGCTCCGGCAGTGGCAACAGGAATAAAAAGGCTTATGCCCGAAAAGTTCGTCTTTACCTATCAGGGTGATGGAGATCTTGCGGCGATCGGAACTGCTGAGACTATCCATGCCTGTAACAGGGCTGAGAATATACTGATATTATTTATTAACAACGGTATTTACGGGATGACCGGCGGTCAGATGGCTCCTACAACACTTGAAGGAATGAGATCGTCTACTTCACCCCATGGCAGGGAAATATCAACCATGGGTAATCCTATCAAGATGACTGAGTTGGTAGCTACCCTTCCTGGCACATATTATGTGACAAGACAGAGTGTACATACTCCTGCCAATGTCAGGAAGACAAAAAAAGCAATAAAGAAGGCTGTTGAATATCAGAAATTAAACAAAGGAACCTGCTTTATTGAGATAGTATCAAACTGTCCTTCAGGCTGGAAAATGACCCCGGTTCAGTCAAACCAGTGGATGGAGGAGAATATGTTTCCTTTTTATCCTCTTGGAGATATTAAGGTACCTTCTGACGACCAGGCAAATAATAACAAAAACAAGAGCTGAGATATGACAGAAGAGATTATAATAGCCGGATTCGGTGGACAGGGAGTCCTGTCTATGGGAAAAATAATGGCGTACTCAGGACTAATGCAGGATATGGAAGTAAGCTGGATGCCATCTTACGGACCTGAGATGAGAGGAGGAACTGCAAATGTTATTGTGATTATCAGTGATGAGAAGATCAGTTCACCAATAATAAGGAAATTCGATACGGCGATAATACTCAATCAGCAATCACTGGATAAGTTTGAACCGGCAATTAAACCTGGAGGCATCCTGATATATGATGGCAACGGAATAACAAGACATCCTGAGCGGAAAGATATTACTATTTACAGAGTAGACGCAACATCTGAAGCTGCAAGGATGAACAGCCCGAAAACCTTCAATATGGTTGTACTGGGAGGTTTTCTCAAGATAAGACCTATTATAACTCATGAAAACGTTCTGAAGGGCCTTAAGAAATCACTTCCCACTAGGTATCACAATCTTATCCCTATGAACGAGGCTGCACTGGAAAGGGGAATGGAATTAATAAAGGAGGTCTGATATTGTACCGCCAGGGAAGCTATTTTTCGTAGAAATGCATCTCCCTGATATACTTCCAGACTGCCCGGGGCAAGAAATATGACATATCCTTCCCTGCCTTTATACCTTCTCTTATAAATGTGCTTGATATTTCAATTACCGGTGCGTTGACGAACTTGATTCTGGCCTGTTGCAGTAATTCATTTAGAAGTATATTGGATGGTTTCAGAGCACCTGGCCTGGGATATACTACAATGGGATAATCTCTGACAAGTATTCCTGCATTCTTCCATTTGTGAAGAGTATAGAGGTTATCTTCTCCCATTACAAGTGAAAAACTGTCCTTCTGGTGTTTTTCAGCCAGGTATGTCAGGGTATCAATGGTATATGAAGGAATAGGAAGCTTGTGTTCTATATCTGAGGCTTTTAGCCTGTTATTGTCACCTATTGCAAGGTTAGCCATATAGTGCCTCTGGTGATCGGGTAAAAGGGTTTCCTTTTTCTTTAGCGGATTCAGCGGACTCACAACAAACCACACCTGGTCAAGCCCGGCAAATTCGGTCATATACCCCGCAATAGCTATGTGCCCGATATGTATCGGGTTAAATGATCCGAAATAGAGACCAATATTTGTCATGGAAAAAAAGTTACAATCAGTTTATATACCTCTGCAATTGCCCTTTGAAGGTTATCATTGACAACAACCCTATCAAACTGGTCTGAAAGAGCCATTTCTGATTCTGCTTTTTTAATCCTCATTTCAATTTTTTCAGGAGAGTCCGTTCCCCTTTTCTCCAGTCTGGCTTTCAGGTCCTCTACCGATGGTGGCATAATGAATATAGACAGAGCCCGTTTCCCGAAGATCCTTTTCAGGTTTATGCCGCCCATTGCATCGACATCAAAAAGTACATTGTTGCCTTTGCTCCAGATCCTGTTCATTTCACTCTTAAGTGTTCCGTAAAGGTGATCTGAATATACCTCTTCCCATTCAACAAATTCATCACGGGAAATCCTCTCCCTGAACTCCTCAATTGTCAGGAAGTAATATTCACGGCCATGTGTTTCGCCTTCCCTTATTTTCCTTGTGGTTGCAGAAATTGAGAATTCGAGGTTCAGCCCGCTGTCAAGAAGGTGCCTGACAATGGTTGATTTACCAGCTCCCGACGGTGCTGATATTATCACAAGTTTACCGTTCATATCTTTAAACACTAAACGTATATATTCTTAATAATTTACGTTGCACCCTTGAGCCCTTACACCTTCTTACAATATATTAAGCGTTTGCTCCTTAATCTTTTCAAGGTCATCCTTCATCATAACCACAAGTTTCTGAATAGATGCATCATTGGCTTTTGAACCAATAGTATTGATCTCACGTCCTATTTCCTGGGTGATAAATCCAAGCACTTTCCCGCTGGACGAGGTTGAATCAAGTATTTCCACAAAGTACTCGCAGTGTTTTCTGAGCCTTACCTTTTCCTCGTTTATATCATATTTTTCGAGATAGAAGATAAGTTCCTGCTCGAACCTGTTCATGTCGATATTCTCAGTTGCACCGCTGTCAGATAAAATCGACAGCAATCTCTCTCGCATCTTTTCAATCCTGCCTTCTTCGAATGATTCAATTCTTTCAAGGGATTCAAGGATTCTCCTGACGGAGTTCCTTATATCTTTTTCAAGTGCATTACCTTCTTCCAGCCTGTACAGGTCGACCATATTAAGTGCTTCATTAAGCTGCTTTTTTACCAAGGTCCATTCATGCTCACTCAACTCCGGTTTTTCATTATTCAGAGTGTCAGGAAACCTCATTATAATGGATAATAATTGTCCATTATATTCAATTCCAAGCTCATCGCTTATGTCCTTAAGCTGGTTATAATAGTTTATAACGGCTGACCTGTTAATCTTAGGAATTAATTCATCGGTAAGTGTGTCTACATATATGGTCAGATCAATTTTACCCCGTTCCAGCTTCTGGCTGACTATATTTCTGATTTCCAGCTCTTTCTCTTTGTAGAGCCATGGCAGTTTCATAGAAAGATCGAATTGTTTGGAGTTAAGTGATTTTATCTCAAAAGAAATTTTCTTTTGAAGCGTTTCAGTTACGGCTTTGCCGTAACCGGTCATTGATTTTATCATTTTTTCCTGTTTGTTTTAGGTGGTCAACAATCCGAAAGTTACATATTTTCAGAGTATCTGACAACAGCTTTCATTTTCGACCGGTAAAATTATAAACAAAAAGACCTGCCTCTAAAATACCTTTTTTATTGCAAGGCCTGAATGAATCCTGATACCTGTTCAGCGATAAAAACCGTTATTTATTAATAAAGGGCTGCTTATGCCAGTTTTATTTACGGAATTCAACTTATTTTGCAGTTTGTCTTCAAAATGACATTTATTATGAGAACCGGATTCTTTTATTGTGTGATTTTATTACTCCTGATGACTATCTGTCCTTCCGGATTTGGACAGCAAAATACTGTTAATAAGGATAGTACCGGGATCAGGAGTGATACAATCTCAAGTTCAATAGTACAGGAAGTTAAAGCCCCGGTTGAGTTAACGAAAGACCAGGCACTTTCTTATCTCCAGCGGATATATGATGCAGGATACTGGAGTAATTACACGGATCCATTAAGACAATCGTTGGGTCAGCTCATTTTCATATCCACCCATGAAAGGTTCGATTCACTTAAAACTTTCCTGTTCAGTTATCCGTATGATTCACTTAATATCCCTGCTGAGAACTTTATTGTCCGTGATTCTATACACGCACAGGTGCCTTATATCCTTCCTCTCAGGTATATTCAGCCTTCTGATACGGTTGCTACGACTGATACCGTCGGCATTATTTTACAGCAAGATTCCCTGCAGGCTGAATTTCTTACCCTTCAGTTGGACTCCTTAAGGGGCTTGCGACACGAGGAAGGTGACGAGACCGTTATATTAAAAGATACTGTCTTTTTTACAGTTGTTGATACACTTGATGAGTACTATCCATTGATGGAAGATATGCCCTTTTTAATGTTTAAGTCCACCAACCTCGGGGATTCCATTGAGGCTGCTGTTAAGGTCCTGTCAGATTATATTGAAATGCGAGATTCATCGGTCGTTTATTTCAGGGGGGTATCCAATTCCATAATACCTGTATGGCTCAACTCTATGTCGGACAGAATGGTACGATACTGGCTCAGGAATGAATTTAATGATTCGGTTACAGTATGGATAGGAAGCGCAGGCAGAAATACCCTGGGGATGTTTCTTGAAGAAGGGATTACTTTCAGACGTCCTGTTAAGCAAACCACAATATCGGATGCGCAGCTGACTCTGAAAAAGATTAATAGTGGAAAATTACAGGAGCTTAACAAGATATATGTAAAGCCAAAATACTGGAAATTAAGGTCGGAGGCTTCTTTTGTACTTAACCAGGCTTCGCTGACAAACTGGGTTAAAGGTGGTGAGAGCAGTATTTCAACTTCTATGGATGTTACAGGGTATGCCGATTATGATAATAAGAAGCTGAAACTTGTTTCAAATAATTATGCGCGGCTAAAATATGGGCTTGTTGCTTCTGGAGATAAGGGAATAAGGAAAAACCTCGACCTGCTTGAGACGAATTCAAAGCTGAATCACAAGGCATTCGGAAAGTTTGATTTCAGTGCGGTTATGCTGTTTAAGACGCAGGTAGCTAAGGGAAAGGACTTTCCAAAGATAAAAGATAAGGATACGTCTATACTCGTATCCAAGCTTATGAACCCTGCCACTCTTACGATTGGTTTTGGACTTGATTACAAACCCAATAAGACTACTTCGATCAACTTTTCTCCGTTATCATATAAGGGAACCTTTGTAACTGATACTGTTGGAATAGTTGGTGTAAATGCCATCGATCAGACAAAATATGGGATTCCCAAAGGAAAGTTATCCAAGCATGAACCGGGAGCCAGCCTGCAGGTAAATTATGAGTTCAATCCAATAAAAGCAATCAATATCAAGAACAGGCTGCATCTTTTCACTAATTACATCAATAAACCTCAGAATATTGATATTGACTGGGAGTTGATAGCAACAGCGAAGCTTAACTGGTTTACCGAGGTCAGGCTGAATACTCAGCTCATCTATGATGATGATACGAAAATCCCCGTCGTTGATAAAGACGGTGAACCTGTGCTGGATGCTGATGGCCAGCAGAAGAAATCATCAAGGATACAGTTCAAGGAGTTGCTCGGTTTCTCCTTCGTTTTCAGGTTTTAGAGATCTTTTTCGAATATCCTGAACTTCTTTACCACGCGGGCTCCAATCCTTTCATATTCAGCCCGCATACGTGTATTGTTTTCAAGAACCAGATGGCTCTCAAGAATTTCCATTTTACTGTTAACCGCTGACTCCAGTATTTTAGCCCCCATCATTACATCGAGTCCCTGGCCCCTGAATTCCTTCCTGATACCTCCAAGCATCATCAGTAGTTTTCTTGAACGTTTTGCCTCAATAATGATTCTGATTATTCCAAAAGGCAGAATTCTGCCTTTAGCCTTCTTAACACCCTCGCTTACATCCGGCATGGCAATTACGAAACCAGCCAGCCCATTATTATATTCAACAACCTTGATGAATTTTGGATCAAGAATTGGCAGATACCTGGCTGCAAGTTCTTTCTTTTCGCTGTCATTAAGCGGAACAAATCCATATATCTCCCTGAAAGTCTGATTCATAAGTTCAAGTACGGGAATTATATAGGGTTTCAGCTGGCTTTTTGAACTGAACTCGACGATCCGGAAACCGCTGTTTTCTCCGATTCGCGACAGGACTTTTTTATATACAGGAGGGATAACCTTCGGAATATCCCCAATATAGTCTACCAGGTCCACTTTCTTTCTGTAACCCTCTTTTTCGATCAGAGCCGGCATATAGCTTGCATTGTTGGCACTGGTAATAAACTGGGGAAATTCAAATCCTTCAATCTGGAATCCCTGGGGATCCTTATCAGAAAAACCCAGGGGACCAATAAGTTTCACCATACCTCTTTCTCTTGACCATTCCTCTGCTCTGGAAATCAGCGCATGAAAGACACCCTCGTCATTATAGCAGTCCATAAAGCAGAACCTTCCATGCTGTTCATCGTGTATCTCATTATATCTCCTGTTTATTATACACATTATTCTTCCGGCCGGTTTGCTTCCTTTATAGGCAAGATAAAGGACAGTATCAGCATACTGGTAGGATTTGTTCTTCTTCTTGTTGTACAATTCCCATTCATCTAAATAAATGGGAGGTAGCCAGTCAGGGTTATCCTTGTGGATTTTTGCAGGAAGGAATATGTACTTTATTTTTTCCTTCCTGGTCCGGACTTCTTTAACAGTTATATAGTCCATCTGGAGGCAGGATTATTTTAATGTAAAAGAAGCAAAAAAAATGACCTGAGAAATTAATCGTGGATTTTTTATACTCCCAGAAAGATATCAGCCACGACAAATACTGCAAACAAAATACTGGCGATGCCATTGGTTGTTGCAAAGGCAAGGTTGACCTTCGAAATGTCATCTGGTTTGACAATAATATGCTGGTATACCAGCAGGATGCTGAATATGGAGGCACCCGTCCAGAAGAGGATACCTGAATCACCTGTTAATCCGGCCAGAATAACAAGCAGAAATGTAATAAAATGTATTGCCAGTGAAATCGCTATTGCATTTTTTCGTCCGGTGAAGGCAGGTATGGAAAACAACTTGTTCGATTTATCAAATTCTTCGTCCTGAAGCGCATAGATTATATCGAATCCGCTTACCCAGGTCAGCACAAGAAATGAATAGACAATTGGAAGTGTGGCAAAATGCCCGGTGACTGAAATGAATGCCCCGATCGGTGCCAGGCTTAATCCAAGACCAAGGATAAAATGGCACAGCATGGTGATACGCTTGGTGAGACTGTACCCGATCACTATTAGTAATGCCACCGGAGACAGACAAAGGGTTAACCTGTTAATAAATCCTGCAGCAGCAATAAACAGGACAGAATTAATTATAACAAACAGGAGAGCATTTCTTTCGTTGATAATACCGGCCGGTATTTCTCTGTTGGCAGTTCTGGGATTACGAGCATCAAACCTGCGATCAGCTATCCTGTTAAATCCCATTGCTGCGTTCCTGGCGAAGACCATACAAAGCATAATAAGGATCAGAATCCGCAGACTGAAATGATTGCCATCGGTTGTGGAAGCAAGCGAGAATCCTATAATAGCAAAAGGGAGCGCAAAGACGGTGTGGCTGAATTTGACAAGCGACAAATAATTGCCTATTCTTTTTGATACATTATTCATTCTCAGGACAGCAGCTTCTTGTAAATAGCGAGATTCTCGTTGTCGAATGCGACAAAAATCACTTTTTCAGGCAATTTATTCTTTTTCAGCCATCTTTTTGTTTCAGAGACAGCTATCATTGCAGCAATATCTTTCGGGAAGCCGTAAACTCCAGTCGAAATACCAGGAAAGGCAATGCTCCTTATACTATGGTCTTTTGCAAGCTCAAGGCTATTAGTGTAGCATGATGCCAGCAACTCATTTTCTCTTTCGATACCACCTTTCCAGACCGGCCCGACGGTATGGATAATATACCTGGCTTTCAGCTGATATCCGGATGTTATCTTCGCATTTCCCGTGTTGCATCCGTTAAGACTGATACATTCCTCTAAGAGCTGCGGCCCGGCTGCCCTGTGAATGGAACCATCAACGCCGCCTCCCCCAAGCAGCGAACGATTGGCCGCATTTACAATAGCCTCCGTATTTAAGAGTGTTATATCACCTTTTATGACTTCTATTCTGTCTGCCATCATTTTCGTATCTGTGCACCAAGTTCTTTTTCAAATACTCTTATTAGATTATTCATTATCCTGTCAATATTCTTGTCTGTCATTGTTCTGAATTCATCCTGGAGAGTGAAACTTACAGCGTATGATTTCTTGTTCCTTCCCAGCAACTCACTTTCATAAACATCGAATAATCCGACATCTTTAATCAGGTTCCGTTCGGTTTTAAAAGCAAGTTCTCTGATTTCGGAAAACCTGATATTCTTGCTTACAAGCAGGGCAAGATCTCTCCTTACAGCCGGAAATTTAGGAAGTTCTGCATATTGTATTTTATGATTTTTAAGGATCTGTAAAAGGTAATCCCAAACTATATGCCCATAAAATACATCCTGCTCTATATCAAACCTTTTAAGCAGCTTTCTGCTTATTCTTCCAGCCTCTGCAATTATTTTATTATTAACGGAATACGATAATGATTCAGAAAAGTAATCCCCGTGACTTTCATCAATCACAAGCTTTTCCGGTTTTATACCTACCCTGGCAAGAACCATTTCAACAAATGACTTTAAATAAAAGAAATCTACCGGTGTGGAAGGATTATTCCAGGCTGGTTTTCCTTTGTGGCCTGTAATAAAAAGGTCCAAATCAGTTTTTTCATAATACCCTTTAACCTGGTCATGTCCACCTTGTCCTGAATTGAGGAAATAGCAGTTACCGAACTCGTAAAGCTTCAGGTCGTGGTTCTGCCTGTTTATATTCCATGCTATCGAATTTAGTCCTCCAAAAAGCAGGGTCTGCCGCATTGAATTAAGGTCAGAGCTGAGAGGATTTGCAAGCATCACCAGCTTTTTCTTATCAAAAGATGAACTGTATGTATACCATGCGGCAGGAGTAAGGGAATTGCACATTATCTCCGCAAAACCGTTCGATGTAAGCAAATCTGAAACGAGATTTACCACTTTTTCTTTATCCGGTTTTGGTATATAGGTAAGGGTTGAATTCACGTGGTTGTTGATCTCAACATTGTTGTAACCGTAAATCCTCAGTATTTCTTCTATAACATCTGCCTCCTTATGTACATCCACCTTTCGCGCCGGGATTTCAAGTGACATTGTATCGGTTGTCGATGAAATTATTTTAATATCCAGCAACCCGATAATTCTTTTAATTATATCCTTGTCGATCTTTTTTCCTATAAGCCGATCGATGTTGCTGAACCTTACATCGATGCTTGCATTCCTTATTTTTTCAGGATAGATATCTTTGAAATCAGCTGATATTTTGCCATTAGCGAGTTCCCGGATAAGTAATGAAGCCCTTTTCAGTGCCCAGTCTGTTATTTCAGGATCTGCCCCTCTCTCAAACCTGTATGAAGCGTCTGTATTAAGCCCGTGCCTCCTGGCAGTTTTCCTGATTGAAACCGGATTAAAGTAAGCGCTTTCGAGAAAAACATTTCTGGTTTTTGATGTTACACCAGATTTTATACCACCGAAGACACCGGCAATACACATTCCTTCACGTTCGTTGCAGATCATCAGGTCCCTGGCAGATAATTCCCTGTCTGCCTCATCCAGCGTTACAAAGTGGCTTTTATCCGGCAGATTCCTGATTATTACCTTGTTGCCTTCTATCATGTCGGCATCAAATGCGTGAAGAGGCTGGCCAATCTCATGCTGAACATAATTTGTAATATCAACTACATTATTTATAGGAGTCAGTCCTGCTGCAAGCAGCCTGTTTTTAAGCCAGTCAGGCGATTCAGATACGTTGACATCATAGATATTTACGCCAGTATAGCGAGGGCAGTCTTTCTTATTTTCAATTATTATTTCAAAGGTTTCCTTTGTTTTATCAGGTTTGAATTCTTTAACAGAAGGCAGCTTCAATTTAATATCGAGATTTTCATTCAGCGTCAGGTATGCAAAAAGGTCTCTTGCAACACCATAATGAGAACCGCTGTCGATCCTGTTTGGTGTTAGGCCGATCTCAAAGATAAAATCTTTCTCTGCTTTGAAATAATCGACTGCAGGTGTACCTGGCTTTGCAGCGCTGTCAAGAACCATAATCCCTTCGTGCGAGGCTCCCATGCCTATTTCATCTTCTGCACATATCATACCCTCCGAAAGCTCACCCCTTATTTTTGATTTTTTTATCTCAAGTTGCTCCTCTCCCTTGAAAACAACTGATCCTGCAAGAGCAACAGGCACCTTCTGTCCTTTTGCAACATTCGGGGCTCCGCAGACAATGCTTAAAGGATCACCGGCGCCTATGTCGACCAGGTTAACAGTAAGTTTATCGGCATTGGGATGCCTGGATGAAGACAGAACCTCACCAACAACAATTCCATCAAGACTCCCCTGAACTGAGCACCATTCTTCAGTTCCTTCAATCTCGAGGCCGATATTGGTAAGAATTTCCGCTATTTTGTATGGATCAAGGTCAATATCCAGGTACTCTTTAACCCAGTTGTATGAGATTCTCATTCTTAGATTCAGATTATTTCGCGTCCACAAAAGTAAGAATTTTAAAAAAGTAAAGAGAACTAATATTACTTAATTCATAGAAATGGTAATTGTCTATCTTTGTATTTCCAAATTATTGCTTATGGTCGTCAACAATGAAGAAAAACTGATCCTTATTACCAATGACGATGGTATTTATGCGGCCGGTCTGAGAACCCTTATGAGCGTTATCGAGGAATTTGGTAAAGTGGTGCTTATATCGACGATGGAGAGTATGTCGGGGATGTCACAGGCTCTTACCGTTAAGACTCCCCTGAGGGTTAAGCTTCTTGAGGAGACAGAAAAGCATCGCATCTATACATGCAACGGAACACCTACCGACAGTGTTAAACTAGCAATTAACCAGCTGCTTGATAGACGGCCTGATTTTGTAGTGTCAGGAATAAATCATGGTGCAAATGCTTCGGTAAGCATTCTTTATTCAGGAACGATGGCTGCCGCAATAGAAGGTTGCCTTTATGGTATCGGCTCTGTCGGATTCTCCCTGAATAGCTTCTCCAGGGATGCGGATTTTTCAATATGTAAAAAATACATCCGGCAGATAATGAAACGCATGCTGGCTAATTCACTGCCGCAGGGAGTCTGCCTTAATGTCAATATCCCCTCAGCGCCTAAGGAAAAGATACGCGGCATTATGGTTTGCAGGCAGGCCAGGGGAAACTGGAAAGAGGAATTTGAAAAGAGAAAGGACCCGATGGGAAAGACATATTACTGGCTTACGGGTTCGTTCCTGAATCATGAACCGGATGCCAATGATACTGATGAATGGGCAATAAAGAACAATTATGTTTCCGTGGTCCCGGTAACGGTTGATATGACTGCCCACTGGTTTGCCGGTGATCTGAAAAAATGGTTCAGGAAATGAATAAAGCTGAGAAATATGATAAAATGCTGACCGGAATTATTACCGGCCTCATTGTTCCACTTGTTGTAGCCCTCATAATCTATTTTTTTACAGCCCATAGCAGGACTGTCTCCGAATATATGGAAAGGATCCTTAAGGCACGTATTCTTACTCATGCAATTACCATCTGTGTTTTTCCCAATGTGCTTATATTCCTTCTTTTTAACAGATATGATATGCTCAGAGCTTCACGAGGCGTACTGGCAATAACTATACTCTGGGCAATATCTGTATTCATTATTAAGTTCTCATAGCTATGAGGTATTTTCTGATAGCAGGAGAACAATCAGGTGATCTTCACGGTTCAAACCTTATTCCTGGTCTTATTAAAGCTGATCCCCGTGCTGAGATTTTTTGCTGGGGGGGGAACCTTATGGAAAATGCTGGTGCAACCTTGCTTATGCATTATAAGGAGACTGCATTTATGGGCTTTTTAACCATTCTTCTTAATCTGAGGAAGATACTTGGTAATATTTCTGCCTGTAAGAAAGATATTTCACAGATAAAGCCTGATGTTCTCATACTTATTGATTATCCGGGTTTCAATCTGAGAATTGCCGAGTTCGGTAAGACCAAAGGTATACGGGTCTTTTATTATATATCTCCCAAACTTTGGGCATGGAAGGAATCACGCATTGACAAGATCAGGAGATATGTTGACAGGATGTTTATCATTTTTCCTTTTGAGGTAGGTTTTTATGAAAAGCACGGTATGAAAGTTGCCTATTATGGTAATCCGCTGGTTGATGAAATTGATAAAAAGAAAAACCAGTTGTCAAATACTGGATTAACAAAACAGAACCTGGGCCTTGACGAGAGGCCAGTGATCACAATGCTTGCCGGAAGCAGGAAACACGAAGTCGAGCATATTCTTCCCAGGATGCTGACTGCAGTAAAGCATTTCCCCGAGTACCAGTTTGTCCTGGCAGGCGTGAGTTCGCTTTCTGGCAAACTGTATGAGAAAATAATAAAAGACCTGCCTGTTAAGGTATTTACAGATAAGACATATGAACTCCTGTCGGTTTCCGAAGCAGCAATGATAAAGTCAGGCACATCAACTCTTGAAGCTGCGTTGTTCAACATTCCGCAGGTAGTCTGCTACAAGGGTGATTCAATTTCATTTGCAATTGCAAGGCGCATTGTGAAAGTCCGTTTTATATCGCTAGTCAATCTTATCATGGGAAAAGAGGTAGTGAAGGAACTTATCCAGTTCCTGCTTACTGAAGAAAATATCGTCGGGGAGTTAACCGGGATACTAAAGGATGGACCGCATCGTCAAAAAATGCTCACGGAATATTCTGAGCTGAGACAAAAACTGGGTCCCGAAGGAGCATCCGTAAGAATAGCCGGGGAAATGGTGAGACAGGTTGAACATGGATAATGAATTATTGATGAGAAAAATTGGCATTATCCTTTTAGTATTTCTGGGTTCATTTCCGATCCAGGGGCAGGTAAAAGTAAGACTCCTGACAGAAGCCAATCCTGATTATTTCTTTTTTAAAGTCCAGAGAGGTTCATACAATCTTGATATTTATAATAATTCAGATCTTGCATTGTATACCGGTGATATTGTCCTTGTCTCAAGATACAACAACAGGCTGGCAATCAAGGTAAGAGGCCATGAAGGATTACTGGCTGACTCACTATGCTTCAGGAAAACCACAGATGAAAATGTATTTAATGTGATGACTAACAACGGGGAATACCTTGCAGGCTCCTATT
Organism: uncultured Rikenellaceae bacterium; assembly: GCA_964595725.1. Taxonomy (GTDB): domain Bacteria; phylum Bacteroidota; class Bacteroidia; order Bacteroidales; family VadinHA17; genus LD21. Next base: position 14,127 of record CAZQRQ010000073.1, read on the forward strand.
CC
>CAZQRQ010000074.1:0-14087 GCA_964595725.1 uncultured Rikenellaceae bacterium
GAAGAGGCTGAAGAAGGTTTGTCGTCGATAACAGCTGAGAACGCTGAATCCGATATTAAAGCATTACAAAAGCGACTTACTGGAAGAGTAAAACGGAGACCGACTGTTGTTTTTTACCGTATAGCAGCCTCGGTTGCTGTTCTCATGATTATTTCAACAATATTCTTTTTAACCCGCCCTAATAATAATGTCCTTACCTTAAGTGAAAATATAAGTAAGGAGAAAATGTCACCGGCCCCTGTTACGGAACCTGAATCTATAAAAGCACCAGAGATATCAGAACCTGATCTGAAGGAAGAAATTACCCAACCTGATCTGAAGAAAGAAATTGCTCCCCCAACTGAAATGGCCAAATCGGATGATCTCCCGGATGCCAATGAAGTAATTGATCAGGCAGCTGAAGAATTAATTATTGCCGAATCAGTTGAGCAAGCAGTTAGTGATACAGTTGTACCTGAACCTGAAATTGTCCAGGAAGCAACCTATATGGCTGAAGCCAGATCAGCAGAAATGGAAAAAAACATGGGCATGGTTCGTGCTGTATCAGCTCCTGCGAGTATAAAAAGTGTGGCATTAGGAAATTACAATCCACCTCAGCCAATAGTTGGACAGGATAGTTTTAATATTTACCTGGAAAAGAATGTTAGACAGCCTGAACCTGAAAATCCCGAATCCCAGGTTGCTGTCATTAGCTTCAAAGTTCTTACTGATAGCACCTTAGCTGATATCAGGATAATCAGCTCGCCGGGAGAAGCTTATTCCACAGAATCGGTAAGGCTTATAAAGGAAGGTCCTATATGGATACCTGCAGAAGAAGATGGGGTAAAAAAAGAAGATGAAGTTACCTTGAGAATTGTCTTCAGATAGCTGCTTATGAAACTTAAGTTATTGCTGATAGTGTGAATTTAAAGCCTGGTGAATTTTTCTGGTCATATACAGGTACCGTAACACAAAATCTCCCATTATTTTATTGTTTTTGATTTTTCTTTTTTTATCTGTTTATTGCAATATGGTTAAAAAGATATTTGTCCTGTTACTTGGTTTTTCATCACTTTTTATCAGTCAAAAAGTATTATCTCAGTCTGTCGATTCAACTTCCTTTGAGATATATTCAAGATACAGCTTTTATTCTTTTGAAAAAGATGGTGAGTTTCTTGTACATATTCCTCCGGGATTAGCTAACAGCAATCTTGTAATCGACATCACAATCGGGGAGGATTCCCTTGTATCATGGAAAGGAAGACCGGGACGCAACATCCTCAGGATACCATTCTCATTAAACCTGGAGCCATCTACATATAAAGCAGTTGCCAGGATATATATCTCATGGAGACCCAATGTCATTTACCAGGCCGTGACGAAACTTATTCTTCTTCCACATAAGCCGAATGAAGTTAAAACCGACAGGTTGACAGGAGGCATGATTGTGAACAAACGAAAATTTTTTCCTTTCGGATTTTATTGTTACTCACCCATACATCCGACGATGATCGAGGAAGAGGTAGTAAAGGGATTTAACCTGATATCCCCCTACCAGAAGATATTACCTGAAACACTGGATGAAAGGAAGGCTTACATGGACCGGTGTGCAATGCTTGGTATGAAGGTACACTTTAACCTTCTTTCAGTATCCGGAGGAGGAGGTGTTGGGTCTAAAATTGATGGTTTAAGTGAAGAAGAGAAAAGGACTCTCCTGATAAATGAGATAGTTACCTTCAGAGATCATCCTGCATTGCTGGGATGGTATATAGCTGATGAACCAAATGGTTACAGAATACCGCCTGAAGAAATAGAGGAAATCTACAAGACAGTAAAGGATTACGATCCATGGCATCCTGTATCAATAGTATTTATGGCGCCCTTCCTCTCTTCCCGTAATTATTTAAATGGCCTGGATATAGTAATGGCAGATCCCTACCCTATTCCGGATCTGCCGCCATCTTTCGTGGGAGATATTGCCGGACGGCTTAAGACCGAATTTACAGGCAGGAAACCTGTATGGATTGTTCCTCAGGCCTTCGGCGGCGGAGAATTATGGGCCCGTGAACCAACGCTGCAGGAGATCAGGTCAATGACATGGCAATCAATTATAAATGGCGCTACTGGTATTCAATACTTTGTGCGACAAGGACTTAACTTATTTCCTAAATCTACCGCCACCTGGAGTGAATGCGGAAGAATGGCGGTTGAGGTTGCAGAACTCACACCCTGGCTTCTTTCTGATGAAGAGACATTACCTGTTGAATCATATTCCGGTAATATACTTGTCGCCTCGAGAATGCATAACGGCCAGTTGATCATAATGGCTGTCAATAAAAGAAATCAACCACTCAGAGCAGTAATAAGAATAAATGGTTTCAACAATGGCAGAGCCCGTGTATTGTTTGAAAACCGCTCAGTTACAGTGGCCGGTGGAACAATAAGTGATCAGCTGGCACCATTCGGATCTCAGGTATACCTAATTAATGTCAAATCCGAAAGACAGTTTTCAGAGTCCTCCAATATTAACCTGTTGAAAGATCCGGGTTTTGAAGATCTCTCCACACCCGGGATCCCTTCGGCATGCTATGCACGACCCGGAGATGACCGTGGTGCAACTTACTTTCTTGACACAAGGGAGCATATGGAGGGAAATCATTCCCTTCGGATTATAACTCCTGAAGCCAACAAAAGTTTATATCTAAGATTTTTTCCATTTTCAGTACAAGCCGGTTCTTCTTATGCAATATCGATTTGGGCCAAATCAGATCCTGAACAAAGATTTTCTATGTTACCATACAAGGAGATTGTTCGTCCAATAGATCAGAGGGAACTTCCACAATATGTCGAAGTTCTGCTTGGAGACTTCAGCCGCGCCAGATTTGTTCCCGATAATGAATGGAAACGATATGTAACATTTGTTACAATTCCGTCCGATACTCTTCCATCCTTTAGAACAAACCTAATTTTAAAGATGCCCGGTCAGGGTGTCGCCTGGTTTGACCAGATGAAGGTGTTCGAGGAAAAATAATATTGTTAATGTCTTGTTAATGTTGATGATGTTTAAAGGATAATGACAAAATTAGATTTACTTTTAATAGCCTTATTTATTCTATTCCAATATGATAAAGAACCTTATCAAAACGGCATTACGCCATTTATTAAAACATCTTGGCTATAGCATGCTGAACATCATAGGACTCACCCTGGGGATTTCCAGTGCTTTGTTCCTTATTATTTATGTATCAGACGAGGTAAGCTATGATCGTTATCATGATAAAGCTGACAGGATATACCGTGTATCATCAAAGATCACCGAACCTGATGACCAGTTTACCTGGAACGTTGCCCAAATACCTTTCGGACCGCAGGTTGTACAGGACTATCCCGAGGTACAGTCATTTGTAAGATTCATAAACATGCCTCGCGCTCTTTATAAATATAAAGATATCGAATTCAATGAAGAAAACTTCTTTTACGTTGATTCAACTCTCTTTGATATATTTACATATGATGTCATAAAAGGAGAAGTCAGATCAGCCCTCCTTGAACCTAACAAGATTATACTTACGGAAAGCATTGCAACCAGGTATTTTGGGGATGAAGATCCTGTAGGAAAAACTCTCACTTCCGGAACGGATGTATATGAAGTGACGGGAGTGATCAAGGATGTCCCATTCAATTCGCATTTTCGTTTTGATGCGCTGGCATCAAGGAATAACCTGCCAAAGCAAATAGGATCATGGGGTAATTTCGGAGTATTTACATATTTGCTGTTCCCTGAAAATTTTGACGTAAAGGCATTTGAAGAAAAAATGCAGGAGATGTATACTGCATATATGGAACCGATTTTCGGATCGATGAACATAACAATTGAATATATCCTTGAACCCATAACCCGTATTCATCTTTATTCAACAAACCCGGGCGAACCTGAACCCACGGGCAGTATCACTTATGTATATATCTTCACAATCGTTGCACTTTTCCTGGTCCTGATCGCTGCAATGAATTATATGAACCTGGCAACTGCCCGGTCAACGAGACGGGCACGTGAAGTCGGTTTACGAAAAGTAGTGGGATCACGTCGCGGACCGTTGGTTCTTCAGTTCCTCTCAGAATCGACCTTTTTTACCATAGTATCTCTTGTTTTAAGTATTGTTATAGTTATTGTATTATTGCCAAAATTCAATCTTCTTGCCGGTAAGTCCTTTGACCTCCATGTTATTTATAGTCCCGCTGTCTTATTTAGTTTAGCAGGTATCATACTGTTTGTTGGTATCCTGGGTGGAAGCTACCCTGCCCTCTTCCTTTCGCGATTCAGCCCGGTTACCGTCCTTAAAGGGGAAATTACACAGGGATCGGCCGGAAGTATTTTCCGCAAAATACTGGTAATAATCCAGTTTGCGGTTTCAGGAATAATGATAATATGCACCCTGGTTGTCTTCAAACAATTAAATTATCTGAAAACGATGGATCAGGGTTTTGATCAAAAGAATGTAATAACTCTTCGCCTAAATCGCGCCATGATTCAGAAGTATCAGGTTTTGAAACAGGTTCTTCTGGATAATCCAGGCATTAAATATGTCTGTTCCACAGATACCCCTGTTGGTGAAGGTTCCGGAAAACTGTTGTTTAATGTTGAAACTGATCAGGGTATGTCGCAGAGAGGTATAAACTTTGCTGTTGTAGACCATGATTTTGTGGAAGCACTGGGTATTACTATTGTTGACGGGCGTGATTTTCAACAGGATATGCCTTCAGATACTCTTTCGGGAGTAGTGGTTAATGAAACATTTGTGAATCGTATGGGCTGGAGTGATCCGATTGGAAAGAAAATTGAGGCAGGAGATGAAAACACCCTCAGAGCCAGAGTTATTGGAGTTATGAAGGACTATCATCAAACGGGTATGTATAATGAAATTGAATCACTTCTGCTGGCATACAGTATCAGCAATAGTATCGTATATGTAAAACTTAATGATAATGATATTCAACAAACATTAAAATATATCGAAACAAAGTGGAATGAGGTCTTTCCCGGCCAGCCGTTCTCATATACATTTCTCAATGAAAGATTTAACGGGCAGTTTGAAGCTGATGAGAAGAGGGGACTTATTTTTACACTGTTTACTATTCTTGCCATTCTGATAGCCTGCCTTGGCTTGTTCGGACTTGCATCTTACATGGTTGAACAACGGACTAAAGAAATAGGAATAAGAAAGGTTTTCGGAGCTGACGAAAATGTAATTTTAAGGCTGATATCAAGAGATTTTCTTTTACTTGCAGGAATAGCAATAGTAACAGGTTTCCCGGTGGCTTATTATTTTATGAGTAACTGGTTGCTGAATTATGTATACAGGACTGGCATTGGTTTGCCTGTCTTCATTATAGCAGGCTTACTGATATTAATAATTACTTTTATTACTATCAGTTTTAAAGCATACCAGGCAGCTACAATGAATCCGGCAAATTCACTTAAAATCGAATAATCTATGCTGAAGTTAAATCTGTGCAATACACTATGTATACTTTTCTTATCTCTCCTCTTATCATCCTGCAATAAGAAAGATGTGAGCATAAATTATAAGAATAATCCAGAGCCTCTTCTGAAAAATGCCTACATTAAATTACCTCTTGGCTCTGTAAAGCCCGCGGGCTGGCTAAAATCGCAACTGGTGGCCCAGGCGGAAGGTCTTACAGGAAATCTTGATGACTTCTGGCCTGATCTTGTTAACTCTTCCTGGCGTGGAGGAGACGGTGAAGCATGGGAACGTGGCCCCTACTATCTTGATGGACTGATACCTCTTGCATATATTCTTGAAGATGAAAAACTCATCTCAAAATCAAACACCTGGATTGAGAATATTATATCAAGCAGCAGCGATACTGGCTGGTATGGTCCGGCAAAAAATAAGGACCGGTGGCCTCTTGCCGTAGCCAATAAAGTGCTCATGCAATATTATGAAGCTACCAGTGATAACAGAGCACTGGATGTTCTGCTTAAATACTTCAGGTATCTTCACGATGCGGCACCGGACTGGCCCGATAAAGAATGGAGGGGAGTACGGGCAATGGAAAATGCAGTCACCGGTTACTGGTTATACAGGCAGACAGCGGAACCATGGATACTTGAAACTATCGAATCGATTCAGCATAACAGCTCCGACTGGACCACTTTCTATGAGACTTTCCCCTGGGATTCAGTTGCATCAGCTGATCAAAAGATCCCTCATAACTGGGATGCGGACGGATTAACGGCTCATGTTGTCAATAATGGCATGGCAATCAAATATCCGGGATTGTGGTACCAGCAATCGATGGATGAAAGGTTCAAAAATGCTGTTTTCTCGGGAATTCAAAAATATGATCTTAACCATGGCCAGGCTGGAGGAAGATTCTCCGGAGATGAGCACCTCTCAGGCAAGAGCCCGGACAGAGGTACTGAGTTATGCTCAGTGGTTGAGTATATGTTTTCGCTTGAGGAACTGTTTGCAATATTTGGAGACAGAAGCTTAGCTGACAGGCTTGAGATGCTGACATACAATGCACTGCCAGGCACCACTACCCCTGACATGTGGGCACACCAATATGACCAGCAGTCTAATCAGGTGCTTGTATCCGCTGCGAAAAGAGAGTGGAGCACTAATGGTGATTACTCCAATATATATGGACTCATGCCAAATTTTGCATGCTGTCTGGCAAACATGCACCAGGGATGGCCTAAATTTGTTGAAAGCATGTGGATGGCAACAAATGACAATGGGCTGGCCATAGTAACTTATGGCCCATCTGTTGTGAAGGCAAAAGTGGGCAAAAGAAAAGAGGTAACAATTACCGAAGAAACTGATTACCCATTTAACGGAACGGTCAGACTTACTATCAATACAGATAAATCAGTCAGATTTCCTCTGGAACTAAGGATACCAGGATGGGCACATTCAGTTAATATCAGCTATAAGAATAAAAAAGTGATAGCAAAAGACGGTTCTGGCTTCACGATAAAAGAAAGATGGAAGAACGGAGACCAGGTTACTATTGAGATACCCATGGATATGCGTACTGAAAAGAGATATAATAATTCAATATCATTGTTGAGAGGACCGCTATATTTTTCTCTGCGAATAGACAAGGAATTTAAAAATGTAAAAATAAACTATGACAATTTCGGATATAAGGGTAGTGCTGACTGGGAAATCTATCCCAAAAGCGACTGGAACTACGGATTAATAATTGATAAAGGTAATGCAGCGAGGGGGTTGAAGATTACTGAAAATATGATCGGCAAATATCCGTTTTCAGACAGAGGTGATATGATCTGGTCGGCAGATTCCGGTAAATTTACACCGTTAACGGAAGATGCGCCCCTGGTGATAACCGCAAGAGGCATTAAAATTCCCGAGTGGACAATGGAGAACAATTCTGCTGCTGCTCCTCCAATGAGCCCCGTTAGAGCTGACGGAGACCCAGAAGTAATTAGTCTTGTTCCTTACGGATGTGCAAGGCTGAGGATCACGGAATTCCCTGTTACTGACGTTGTCCTTATGGAGGATATTGTGAAGTAAAAATCCTTATTCATTAGCCCCCAACCCTCTAAAGGGGGCTTAATACTGAAGTATTACATTATTTCTTCAATCATATTATCTTATAATGGTGTTGTTTTATCCTTTAGCCACTTTTGTTCCTCTTCTGTAAGGAAAGGACTTAGCTTTTCATATACTTCAGCGTGATAGGCATCAAGCCAGCTGGTCTCTTTCTCATCAAGTAAGGAAACATCTATCAGCGATTTCTCGATATAACATAAGGTAACAGTATGAAATCTCAGAAATTTTCCGAATTCTGTTTCCTCATCTTCATAGCACAGGATAAGGTTCTCCGTTCGGATACCATACTCACCCTCCCTGTATATTGCGGGCTCATCTGAAAATAACATACCCGGTTCTATCACTGACTTTGGATCTGAACCAGCTCCGGGACCAATACTATGAGGACCTTCGTGAACATTGAGACAAAATCCCACACCATGACCGGTCCCATGGCCATAATTCATCCCCTGCTCCCAAAGTGCTTTCCGGGCCAGCAAATCGATCTGGAAACCTCTGGTCCCCGAGGGAAACTTTGCCAATGCGAGATTGACAGTACCTTTAAGGACAAGGGTAAAATCTCTTTTCTGTTGTGCAGTGGGAGTCCCTGTTGAGATAGTGCGGGTAATGTCTGTTGTTCCATCAAGATACTGACCTCCTGAGTCAACCAGTAGTATCCCATCCTGCCCTATCGCAGCATCCGTTTCCTTTGTTGCAGAATAATGAGGCAAAGCACCATGTGACTTATATGCCACTATAGTTGAAAAGCTGGGACCAATATAATTCTCTTGTTCGGATCTCAGGTCATGCAGTTTCTTTTCAAGAATGAGTTCTGACAACGACTCAGAACCTCTGAAATGCTCCAGCCAGAAAAAAAACTTCGTCAGAGCTACCCCGTCCTTTAACATCACCCTGCTAATATTATCCTGTTCAACTCTGTTTTTTATCGTTTTCAGACGAGTAGGAATACTGATATCTTCTTTTATTTTAATCCTCTTTGGTATCGCACTGAACATAAGGCAGGAGGTTGTTCCAGGAGTAATTAAAAGAGCAGAACCTGCAGGCAACGTTGATAATAATCCAGCTGCCTCTTCATAGGGCAGTATCACAATGCCAATTCTGTCAAACTCAGAAGCTATTTTCGCCGGGATCTTACTATCATCTGCAAAAAGAAGAACCTGCTTTTCATCAACCAGCGCAAAGGAGGTAAGAAGTGGACTATACTTTACATCACCTCCCCTGATATTCAGCAGCCACATTATATCATCAAGAGAGGTAAGGAGATGATAATCAACAGATTCATTCCGCATACACTCTCTGACATCTGCAATCTTTACTGACCTGTCCTTACCGCAATGTTTTGCAGGATGATCGAATGCGAGAGAATACGGCATAGGAGGACGATCCGTCCATAATCCGGAGATCAGGTCACATTCAATGTCAAATGTCACTTTTTTTCCATCCAATAAACGCTCCATCTTTCTCTTTGTCATAATTGACACTATCCTGCCGTCGAATGCAATTTTACTTCCTGGCATTACATTATACTGCAGCCACTCAACTGAATCTTTCTTATCCGGAAGTTCAGGCTTCATCAGCAAACAACCTGAACCACGCAGCTGGTTTTCCGCCTGAATAAAATACCTGGAGTCAGTCCACAGGCCAGAAAAAGAATCAGTTACAATTACTGTAGCGGCCGATCCTGAGAATCCTGTCAGCCATTCAATAATCCGCCAGTGATCCGGTACATACTCTCCCAGATGAGGATCATGAGAAGGGATATATAGAATATCTATTCCATGGTCTTTCATTAATGGCCTGATCAGATCAAATTTTTCCTTTGAAGAATTCATTTAAGAAATTATATGTTTATTAATCTATACTATAAAGTATCACAAGACAAGTCAAAGAAACAGAAGAGTTTTATTTGATTGGATATTACCCATACTAAACATAGCTCAAAAATATATTTAATAAATTAATTACTATTTTTATCCCCTCTAAAAATCAAATAAAAGTTATTACCTGATGTATAGAATTGTTGAGAAGGAGATATTCTCAGAGAATGTCATTAAGCTGGTAATTGAGGCCCCTGAAATATCAAGGTCAAGGAAACCCGGCCATTTTGTAATTGTAAGGATCGATGAAAAAGGTGAACGCATTCCTCTCACTATTTCTGATGCTAATGATAAAGAAGGTACCATAACTCTTATTATTCAAAGAGTTGGAGTCACCTCCTGGAAATTAACAAGCATGAATCCGGGTGACTTTATCGAGGATGTTGCAGGACCTCTGGGTAAAGCTACTCATATTGAAAAAGTCGGAACAGTGCTCTGCGCAGGAGGTGGAGTCGGGGTTGCCCCGCTGCTGCCAATAGTTGAAGGATTTAAAAAAGCAGGAAATCGCATTGTCTCAGTAATAGCCGCCCGGTCAAAAGATCTTGTTATTCTTGAAGATCAGATGCGGCAGTTTTCAGATGATCTGATAATTATGACTGATGATGGTTCCTATGGCAATAAAGGACTGGTTACACACGGCATGGAAGAGCTTATTAAGAGGGAAAAGGTAGACATGTCCGTTGTAATCGGACCTGCTGTGATGATGAAATTTGCCAGTCAGTTAACAAAAAAATACAACATCCCGACTGTCGCAAGTTTAAATACCATAATGGTTGATGGAACCGGGATGTGTGGAGCATGCCGATGCTCAGTAGATGGAAAGACCCGCTTTGTATGTGTCGACGGACCCGAATTCGATGCGCATTCGGTGGATTTCGATGAGATGCTCCAGCGACTGGGTGGTTACAAGGAGAAAGAATTGGAAAGTTATCAGGAATTTCTAAAAACCAGGTCGTAAGATGAATGACATAACAGACTACCTTAAGGAAGAACGCAACCAGGATTGGAGAACAGAACTCAGGAAATCCGTAAAAGCCAAAGACAGAACTGACAGGGCCAGGGTTCACATGCCTGAAGCTGATCCGCTTATAAGGAATAAAAATTCTGAAGAGGTTAATAAGGGTTTGCCTGTCATGGATGCAGTAATGGAGGCTGGAAGGTGCCTTGATTGTGCCAGGCCAACATGCATCGATGGCTGTCCCGTGGGTATCAATATCCCCAAATTTGTGAAGCAGATAGAGGTAAAAGATTTCAATGGTGCCGCCACAACACTGAAAGAGACCAATGCCCTTCCGGCTGTTTGTGGAAGGGTATGCCCTCAGGAGAAGCAGTGTGAAGCCAGTTGTTTCTATTCAGTTTCCCTTAAGAAAGATCCGGTTGCTATTGGCCACCTGGAGAGGTTTGCAGCTGATTTTGAAAGAAACAATGGAAACATGTCGGTGCCGGTTGTTGCAAAACCCAACGGCATAAGGATCGCAGTTGTTGGATCCGGACCAGCCGGGCTTGCATGTGCCAGCGATATGGCAAAATGGGGTTATGATGTTACTGTTTTTGAAGCACTCCATGAACTGGGCGGAGTTCTGAAGTATGGAATACCTGAGTTCCGCTTACCCAATGAAATTGTCGATGTAGAAATCGATATTATGAAAAAAATGGGTGTTAAATTCAGGAAGAATTTCATAATTGGAAAAACATTATCATTTGATGATCTTAGAGAACAGGGTTTCAAAGCATTCTTTATCGGAAGTGGTGCCGGAAATCCTTCTTTTATGAATATCCCGGGAGAAAACTATAACAATATTTTCTCATCAAATGAATATCTTACAAGAGTAAACCTCATGAATGCTGCCAGCGATGAGTTTGATACTCCGGTGATAAGCGGCAAACATGTTGCGGTAATTGGTGGTGGTAATACAGCTATGGATTCCGTAAGGACCGCCAAAAGACTGGGAGCTGAAAGAGCAATGATCATCTACAGGAGATCAGTGGAAGAGATGCCTGCCAGGGTCGAAGAGGTAAAACATGCAGTAGAAGAGGAGGTTGAATTTATGAATTTGCATAATCCCGTTGAATATTTTGCTGATGAAAAAGGAAGGGTAAATAAAATGAGGCTGCAGAAAATGGAATTGGGAGAACCTGACTCGTCCGGTCGCCGCAGGCCAATCCCTGTAGAGAACTCTGAATTTGACATAGAAGTGGATACAGTTATTGTTAGTGTAGGCGTATCACCCAATCCACTTATACCCAGCGTGTTGCCAGATCTGAAAATCTCAAGATGGGGCACTATTGAAGTAAACCCCGATACGATGCAATCCTCGATAGAGGATTTGTTTGCGGGGGGCGATATTGTCAGAGGAGGAGCAACAGTAATACTCGCAATGGGCGATGGAAGAACAGCTGCTGCTGGTATGCATAAATATGTTTCCGAAAAAATAGTAACAAATTCAAAAATATCTATTAAAAATTAACTGCTATGGCTGATCTATCAACAAAATATATGGGACTGACTCTTAGAAATCCGATCGTTGTAGCCAGTTCAGGATTAACAGACTCATTCAGTAAGATTGCAGATCTTGAAAGGAACGGAGCCGGAGCTGTTGTCTTGAAATCATTATTTGAGGAACAGATATTGCTTGAAGCAGAACATAATCTTGTTGAGGCAGGAAAAAACAGCCTGATATATGATGAGCATTCCGAAACCCTCGATTATATTGATGTGCATATCAGGGAGAAGGAACTTTCCGGGTATCTTGATATCATAAAACAGGTAAAGAAAGAACTCACCATACCCGTTATTGCAAGTGTGAATTGTGTTTCGGATGTCGGATGGACCGGTTTTGCAAAGCGGATTGAGAAGGCCGGCGCCGATGCCCTGGAACTTAATATATTCATCATGCCCTTTGGGTTTGGCAAAAAATGTGATGAGACAGAACAGCTTTACTATAAGATACTAAGAAAAGTAAGGGATGAAATAAAGATTCCCTTGGCTGTAAAGATAAGTCCCTATTTTACAAACCTGGGCCAGGTAATAATGAATCTTGAAAAGGAGGGAGCCGATGGAGTTGTTCTTTTTAACCGCTTTGCCAGTCCTGATATTGATATTGAAAAAATGAAAGTAACAGCCGCTGATGTTTTCAGTAACGCGGTTGAGATAAGCAACTCCTTACGGTGGGTGGCAATTCTCTCGAACAGACTGAAAATTGATATTGCTGCAAGCACCGGAATCCATAATGGGAAAGCACTTATTAAGCAGCTTCTGGCGGGAGCAAGTGTCGGGCAGGTTGCATCATCAATATATACGAACGGACCAGGTCATATTGTTGAAATGTCCCGATACCTTGAAAGCTGGATGGACAAAATGGGTTATAATTATATTGATCAGTTTAAGGGCAAATTAAGTCAGGAAAAGTCCGCCAACCCCGATACTTTTGAAAGGCTGCAGTTTATGAAATATTTCAGCGAAATAAAATAACCTCCTTATAAGCTCTTTACCTCGGTGACAAGATTCTGCAGTGTCGCCTTCGCGTCACCAAACAACATTCGCGTTTTATCATTGTAGAAAAGCATATTTTCAATAGCGGCATAACCTTTCCCCATTCCACGCTTCATAACAATAATATTTTTAGCTTCGCGTGCCTTAATTATTGGCATCCCGTAAATAGGACTCGAAGGGTCATCTTCTGCAGCAGGGTTAACAACATCATTTGCTCCAATAATGACAACTACATCTGTATTAGGCAGTTCAGGATTAATCTCGTCCATTTCCACAAGCTTGCTATAGGGGACATCAGCTTCTGCCAGCAGTACATTCATGTGTCCTGGCATTCTTCCTGCCACCGGGTGTATCGCATATTTCACTTCAGCACCTTTCTCCTCCAGAAGCTTTTCCAGTTCGTTACAAAGATGCTGAGCTTTAGCAGCAGCAAGTCCGTAACCAGGCACGATAACAACTTTAGAAGAATAACTCAGAAGGACAGCAGCATCGCTCATCGTTATCTCTTTAACAGTTCCTGCCTCACTGGTATGAGCCATCCCTCCTCCTCCAAATGAACCAATGATAACATTTAACAGTGAGCGGTTCATAGCTCGACACATCTGAATAGTCAGAATAGTACCTGCCGAACCTACCAGTATTCCACCAAGTATCATGGCTTCATTCTGGTAAATAAAACCTGCCATAGAAGCTGCGATCCCACTGAATGAGTTCAACAGCGATATTACCACCGGCATATCAGCACCACCGATCGGCATAACAAAACTAACACCATATATCAAGCTTATTATCAGCAATGTATATACAAGGATAGTTCTTGTCTCCAGACTGGTCCCTCCTACCAGAATAAACAGTGTTATCCCAACAATTGCAGCCATGAAAACAAGGTTGATATATGTCATGAACGATGCAAAGATATCACCCACCTTACCATCCAGCTTACCGTATGCGATCATACTTCCACTAAAGGCGATACTACCGATAATAATACCAAGTAATCCTACCAGGACAGCCTGGTCTGGATTTTTCGAAAACTCTATGAGGGCAACAGTAGCTGAGGCCGCTCCACCTGTAGCATTGAAAAAAGAGACCATCTGAGGCATAGCTGTCATTTTGACTTTCCGTGCCATAATT
>CAZQRQ010000075.1:0-8253 GCA_964595725.1 uncultured Rikenellaceae bacterium
TTGATATTTGGTGTATCGACGTCGAACATCTTTCCAACTGACGCTATTGGTACAAGGCTGAAGGGGATATCCTCTTCCATATACCTTACTTTTAGTGTTGTGGGAGCCAGTATTCCCCTGTATCCAAGGTTTTTCTGCATTGATTCATACAGTGAATTTCCTGTTGTACTGTATGCCATGTATAGCCACTGTCGTGCTGTAATGACCCTTATTCCAAGTGCTTCAGCAACCTTTATCCGTTCGGCATCAACGCTTTCAAGCACCCGGGCTACTGACGGAGTTGCACCTTCATGATAAAACTGGTAGTTAATATCATGTTCGATCCAGCCGGCATTCATTACGCAAAGTGCAGGATGAAATATGCTGCCGATATTTTCAAAACTGGTTTTGAAAATGTTGTCTCCCGGTACAAACTGAGGGTAAAAGTCCCTTAGTTTTTTTATCACTTTTGGGATAAGATGTGCCCTTATGGATGCAACCGGTATTGAGTGCTTTATCCTGAAGATATGAGCCTGTGAAGGGCCTGTTGCCCTTGATGCATAGATGAAAGTCTGTGCTTCAGATACGATAACATCAGCGGTAACATTTTTGCTGGTAAGTATCATTTTAAACTCAAGAGCTCCCAGTGTCCTGCCGGGATGCAGGATAATTATCTGTCCGTCTTTCAGAAAAGGTGCAATTGTCTCTGCTATCCACCTGTGGCCGCTCGCAGGCACGGCTACCATTATCAGTTCGACATCCTTTATAGCTTCCTCGATTGTATTTGTTGCCAGGTTCAATTCACCAAATCCCTCTATCTCACCCGTAACTTCAATTGCCCCGCTTGACTTTACACCCCACAGCCTTTCTTCGCCACGGTTGAAAAGGTTGACCTTGTGTCCCATGATAGCAAGGTGGCCGGCCATTGCCATTCCCCCGTGACCAGCTCCAAGTACTGCAATTTTTTCCATTAATTTATCTTTCTGTCAGTTAAAAAGGAATAAAAATCCTGTATCAGATCCTTGTTAACACTTTTTAGTTAACTTAAAATATAAAGGTACAAATACTGTTTCAACTATCCAAAAAATGATCAGTTGAGGGCATTCCTTACCTTGAAAACCCAGGCGTAATTGCATGGAGCGCCTGCCGGTGAAAGTTGTGGGGGATTTATGATAAGTGTATTGCTTGATGAAGAGTATATTATGTTGCCATTATAACCCAGCATCGAAACACCGGAGACAGATTTTATCCCGTATATTTTAATCGGTTCATCCTGCCATTTTGTAATAATAACATATAAATCTCTGTTATTCTTTGTGAAGAAAACCGTGCTTTTTTCGGTAATTGAGGGAGAATTCTCCCAGCTTCGGGTTGAATATATAGCCTCTCCGTTTACTTTTAACCACGATCCCATATCAGAAAGCCTCTGCTGCATTATAACGGGAATACGACCGTCGGCAGTAGGTCCTATGTTTAAAAGCAGGTTTCCACCCCTTGCCACCTTGTTGATCAGGATATGGATTAGTTCTTCCGAAGAAGAATAATCATCGAGGTTCTCATTTCTGTTAAATCCAAATGACCCACCAATACCACGGCACTCTTCCCATGGCCTTTCAAACTTGGTGTTCTCCGCACTTCCATCATGGACTAGATCGTACTCAGTGGTAAAATACCCGCCATGTTTGCTCCTGGTCTCTTTTCCCCACCTGTCGTTAATAGCAACACTCTCTTTAACAGGGGATTCATTGAAAAGCCATGCAAGAAATTCGGTACTCTTCCAGGTCTCACTTGGATGGTCCCACTCACCATCTGTCCATAACACGTCAGGTTCATATCTTGTTATAAGGTCTTTCATCTGCGGTATCATATGTTCATCGACATACCTGGAGACATCAGTTGCATATAATGGATTAAACCATTCATATAGTGAATAATAGAATCCCATTTTCAGCCCTTTTTCCCTGACAGCGTTTATAAGATCACCACACAGATCACGGTGTGGACCCACGTCCACGCTGTTCCAGTTCCAGCTCTGGGCGCTGGGCCACAGAGTAAATCCCTCGTGATGTTTTGACGTTAGAACAACATACTTTGCACCTGAGTTCTTAAATACTTCAGCCCAGAAGTCAGGTTTAAACATCTCCGCATTAAAATCATCAACAAAATCCTGGTATTTTACCTTTTCCCCGTAGGTTTTATTATGAAACTCAGTGAAGGCAGGAGAAGGATTGCTGCCGGGATCCTGTCTTTTCCAGTACCATTCAGCATACTTCTCGTATATGTTGCCTTCAGTAGGACCCCAGGAGGGAACTGAAAAAAGTCCCCAGTGGATAAATATTCCGAATTTTGCATTTTCAAACCAGGAAGGTACAGGCCGGCTGTCAATGGATTCCCAGTCAGGACTGTATTTTTCCTGTGAATAGATGCAGGTTTGGTGGGCTAAAAGAATTGAAATAAATATAAAGATTGATTTTTTCATGTTATACATTTTGAAAAATGTTATAAATTACCAGTTCAAAATTATCTGTACATATTTTCCTAATATATGAACTTTATTATAATTTTTAAATCTATGATCATGAAAAAAACATTCTTATTATTTGCTGCACTATTAATCGCAATTATCGCTTATGGACAGGCTCCTGATTTTTCAGGGAAATGGAAGCTAAATAATTCCAAAAGTGCACTGGGAGCAGAATTCAGCATGGCCCCTCTTGAAATCGTTGTTACCCATAAAGGAAATGATTTTACTATCGAAAAGCACTCCGATTTTCAGGGAGAGACTTTTACCACAACTGAGAAATATACCCTCGATGGTAAGGAATGCCTGAACAGCGTCTGGCAGGATATGCAGAAGAAATCGACTGTGACATGGTCGAATGACAAAAAATCATTTAAAGTTGCTTCCACGCTGGATATAGGAGGGGAACTGATAACAATCACAGAAGTTTTCATGATGGATGGGAGTAATTTGGTTATTGACTCATCCTCAAACTCTTCATTTGGCGATATGACCGAGAAAATGGTGTACGATAAGATATAAGGCTGTTGCGGAATGGGCAAATCAGCATTTAGCTACCCGGTTTTATTAATTATTATTATTTTTCTGGCTGGCTGCAAACATGGAGATGATTATTATTCCCGCGGAATAGGAGTGTACCCCGGAAATCCATCGGAGAATTTCTCTCCATCTCTTGAACCAAATCGTGAAAATTACAGGAATATTGCCTGGCTCCGCCCTGCCTTCCATTCATCAAGCTACGATTATAATCTTACAGCTCAGCTTATTACGGATGGTATTATTACTGCTTCCTGGCCATCGTATATTACCGTTTCAACCAACCAGGGAGTGGTACCAAAGAATGAACGCGAATGGATACTGGATCACAATACTGTCACACAGACTACTTTAGAAGGATCTGCTGTCTGGATTCAGATAGAGACAGCCGGCGACGTGAATATACCTGAAGTAAACCGGATAGTATTAAATGGTTCAGTGAATGTTGAAATTATCCAGGCCTCTGGATGGCATATTTCATGTGCTGGTTCAAACAACGGCAAAGAGTGGAAAGATCTTGGGTATGCTTCTGGATCAGGATATCCTGGTCGGGAGCGACCCAGTCTCTTTGCACGTTCAGCACCGGCTGGGAATCAGACCATACGTCGACCACTTAACCGTATTATCAGCCATTCTTTTGAATTTAACAGGCCTGAATCCTTCAGGTTTTACAGGGTACAGCTGATAGCTCCGGGTGCTGAAAGCTGGGTGCTCGGCGACCTGGATTTTTATCATGACGGAGAAAAACTGAATATGGTGCCATCCAAAACATTTAGCAGTGCATGGATGAGTGAAGGTGATAGCCAGGAGTGGGTTTATGTTGATCTTGGGACGAAAAGCAGGTTTGATAATATAAGGTTGTACTGGATAGAAAAGCCTTTGAAAGGCAGGATCCAGGTATCTGATGATGCTCAGAACTGGTCTGATATTGCTGATCTTCCGTATAATAATGAGAATTTTGAAAACATTGAATTTGGCAGAGAGATTTCCGGGCAATTCGTAAGGGTTTTGATGACTGAAAGCATTCCCGGCAGGAGGTATGTTATCAGTGAATTAGAGGTTTATGGAAAGGGAGGTCTTGTTCCAGTACCAAAGGAGAATCCTGAAGTGACAGGAAACAGGATGTACCTGAGCGGTGGTAATTGGAAAATACAACGGGCATCTGAAGTACCAGGTACTGGAGAGGAAATTTCAATGCCGGGCTTCGAATCTGAAAGCTGGGTTCCTGCTACAGTACCCGGAACTGTACTTGTAAGTTATTTGAATGCAGGTGCAATACCGGATCCGAATTTTGGCGATTACCAGTTAATGATCTCGGAATCATTCTATAATTCCGATTTCTGGTACCGTAACGATTTTGAAGTTCCTGCCAGTTTCAGGGATGAAAAGATGTTCCTGAATCTTGATGGTATTGACTGGAAAGCAGATGTTTATGTCAATGGGCATAATACGGGCAGGATTGAAGGCGCTTTTAAAAGGGGAAAGTTCGATGTCACCGACCTGATAGAGCCGGGAAAACAAAACTCTCTGGCAGTACTTATTCATAAGAATGACAATATTGGCGTAGTAAAAGAACAGACTGCTGACAGCCCCGATAAAAACGGAGGTGTACTTGGTGCTGATAATCCCACATTCCATGCATCAATCGGGTGGGACTGGATACCAACAATAAGGGGCAGGAATATAGGTATTTGGAACGATGTTTTCTTAACCGTGTCCGGAAATGTCACTATTTCAGATCCCTTTGTTAAAACAAATATCCCATTACCCGATACAACAGCAGCTGATATAGAAATAGAAGTAACACTTGTAAACCACAGCCCTGATGTCACTACTGGCGTCTTATCCGGAAAATACGGTACAATTGAATTCCGGGAAGAGGTAACAATCGATGGGAATTCCGAAAAGGTGTTAAAACTCGATTCGTCCAATCATCCCGATCTTCATATCATCAATCCCCTTTTGTGGTGGCCCAATGGATATGGTGCGCAGCATCTTTATAATGTGGAGCTTGCCTTTGAATCAGGATCAGGTGTTTCCGACCTGGTTACATTTAAGTCGGGGATACGTGAAATGGCCTATGTTGTGAAAAACGATATACTGAGCATATACATCAACGGCAGGCGGTTTATCGGCAGGGGGGGCAACTGGGGCTTTCCGGAATCAAACCTTAGATACAGGAGCAGGGAGTATGATGTAGCTGTGGCATATCATGCGGATATGAATTTCACAATGATACGTAACTGGGTGGGGCAGACCGGCGATGATGAGTTTTATGAAGCCTGCGACAGGTATGGTATAATGGTATGGCAGGATTTCTGGCTTGCAAATCCGGCAGACGGGCCGGACCCTGACAATCCCGGCATGTTTATGGAGAATGCGGAGGACATGGTAAGAAGGATCAGGAACCATCCTTCAATTGCAATTTACTGTGGACGTAATGAGGGCAACCCGCCTCCGGTGATAGATACTGCACTCAGGAAAATGGTAGCGGCGGTTCATCCCGGCTTGTATTATATTTCAAATTCTGCTGCAGGTGTTGTCAGCGGCGGAGGACCTTATCGTGTTCTACCCTCACGAAACTATTTTCGTCTTTACGGTAATAACAGGCTTCACAGTGAAAGGGGAATGCCCTGTGTGATGAATTGGGAGAGCCTTGAAATGATGGTTCCCGGTGATAAATTATGGCCTCCTAACAATCAGTGGGGAATTCATGATTATTGTCTCGGAGGTGCGCAGGCAGCAGCTTCATTCAACGAGATGGTAGAGAATGGATTTGGCGAAGTGAATGATGGTCAGCAATTTACAAAGCGCGCCCAGTGGGTAAACTACAATGGTTACCGGGCAATATTCGAGGGAAGATCCGAATTCAGAAAAGGAATGTTATTGTGGATGAGCCATCCTGCATGGCCTTCAATGGTCTGGCAGACCTATGACTATTTCTTTGATCCCACAGCAGCCTATTTTGGATGTAAAAAAGCATCTGAACCTATTCACATACAATGGAATCCGGTTATTAACCAGGTTGAGGTTGTTAATTACAGTGCCGGCCTGCAAACAAGGCTTACTGCATCAGCACAGGTGATTAATATGGATGGTACCGTTATATGGGATAAAGAGATTTCGCTGGTTTGCGGGGAGGATTCAACTGCTGCCTGTTTTAATCTTGATTTTCCTGACGATTTATCAGAAGTATATTTCATCAGACTGAGGCTTTTAAAGAATAACGAAACTATTTCTGAAAACTTCTACTGGAATAGTAAAAAGGAAGGCAACTACCAGGCGCTTAATTCATTGGAACAGGTTAAACTTAATAGTAGCGTAACGGTAAATAGGTCAGGTAGTGACTGGGTGCTTGAAGTCACATTATATAACAATACAAATGTTCCTGTATTAATGATCAGGCTAATGGCAATTGGAAAGGAAACCGGTGAAAGGATCCTGCCGGCTTTTTACAGTGATAATTACATATCAATCATGCCGGGAGAAAAAAAGATCATCGCCATTAGGTTTGATGACCGGGATACACGGGGGGAAAGGCCTGCTGTAGAGGTTAGTGGTTTCAATCTTAAAAATTAAATGAAAAAAGTGAGTCTGTTCACTCTTACGTGCATTTTGGCAAATACATTCACACACTCACTTACCTGCTTGTGATCCAGCTTCGACCCGCAGCACGGGGTAAATTTCTCACCCAGGATCCTCCCGCAAAGCGGGATGCTTTGCCAGCAACTTCACAGGTAAGTCCCTGATCAGTGAATTTACCTTTCCGACGATTATGTTCAGACAATCTTCTGTCAAGATTGTTAGTTGATCCAATATAGAATTTATCAGTAGATCTGCTAGATAAAATATAAAGGGTAAACATTTTGCAGCGAGTCAAAAACAAAACAGGAGGAATTAATCTATAATTCCTCCTCACCATGTGATCCAGCTGGGTCTCGAACCCAGGACCCCATCCTTAAAAGGGATGTGCTCTACCAACTGAGCTACTGAATCAATTTCATTACAAAAAGAACTCGTCAGGACCCTCCCGCAAAGCGGGATGCTCTAAAAGCCGAGCTACTGACTCAATGAAGCTAAAAATTGCGAGTGCAAATGTAGAATAATTTTGATTCATTGCAAAATTTAAAAATGCTTTTTTAATTTTGTGCAGGTAATAAAAATCCTGAGTTGTTTGTACAATCTGAAAGCATAGACAGTATAAAATATTTGAGGGATGAGAGGCATTAGTTTTAACAACAAAATTGTTATTGTTACAGGGGCTTCTTCCGGCATAGGGGAGGCCCTGTCACGCGGGTTTGCAAGAAGGAGCAGCAAGGTAATTATGGCTGCCAGATCCGAATCGAAATAAAGAAAAGGAACATGATATTTACCATGGAAGGTAAAATCACAGCTCTGTTTTAAAGGATACTTCCAAAAGCAATTGACAGAGCGTATTATAACAAACTGGTAAAAGAACCCAATTCCCCGTTTAAATAGTACCAACTTTTTTTCATTTTCCTGTAATGATTTTTGCCTTCATACGTCTTGAAGATAAAATGTACCACTAAAACAGTTTATGATGAAAAAGTTATTCGGAATTATCGTTTTTACATTTGCTGCATATTCATTGAACGCGCAAAAATCTATTGATGATCTATTTGCCAAATATTCAGGCAAAGAGGGTTTTGTCTCTGTTACTATTAACGGTAACCTGCTGAAACTGGCCGCTGACCTCGATGATGAAGAAGAGTCAATGCCAAAAAACATCAATACAATAAGAATACTTGCACAGGATGATGACAATATGACTGTTGACAATTTCTATGATCTTGTAATCAAGGATATTGACCTGAGCAAGTACGAGGAATTCATGAGTGTTATGGAAAAGGATGAGCAGGTAAGGATGCTGGTGAGAATGGAGGGTGATAAATTCAGCGAATTTCTTCTTATTGCAGGTGGAAAAGATAGTAATGCCTTAATCCAGATAAGAGGGGAGATGACCCTTGATGAAGCTAAAAAGTTTGCCCGGGATGCTGAGAAGAGCCATGGGTCGAGTGTTTTAATTAACAAATAATTAGGTTATTAAATAGTATATTTAACCTGAGAATCACATCAGACCGGATGACAAGACTCGAGTTCAATAATCACATCCTCCAATTGAGCAGAAAGCTTTTTGTTGTGGCATACCGGTTCCTGAAAAGCCAGGAAGAGGCTGAGGATGCTGTACAGGAAGT
>CAZQRQ010000075.1:8263-13904 GCA_964595725.1 uncultured Rikenellaceae bacterium
AAAGACCGGCTGGAGGAGTATGCTAGCATCGAAGCCCTGGCAGTAACCACAACGAAGAACTATTGCATAGATCAGCTACGAAAAACCAGGACGATGCCAATAGAGGGTTTGGCAGATAATCGCCTGATGTATTCAGACAGGGAGACACCTGATATTCTTATGGAAAGAAGCGAGTCACTGAATATTATGCAATCAATTATTGATAACCTGCCAGATACTTACCGGGACATTATCCGTAAGAAGGAAATTGACGGACTCTCATATGAAGAGATTTCACAGATCACCAGGCAGAACATTAGTACACTGAGGGTAAACTTTTCGCGAGCCAGAAATATGATAAGGGATGAATTTAAAAAGATTAAATATGACTACAAGGGAAATAACAACGCTTCTAGAAAAGTATTATAGCGGAGAAACCACCGATGAGGAGGAGAAGTACCTGAAGAAGTTGTTCAGGTCGGGCGATGTACCGGCAGAGATGAAAGATGAGCAGGAAATATTCCGATTTTATTCTGAAGCATATTTAATGCCCGAGCCATCTCCGGACTTAGAAAAGCGAATTATTGCCGCAGTTGATAATTCGATCGGTAACCATACCTTTGTAAGTACTTCCAGGGGTCTTTATTCGGTTTTAAGCGTTGCTGCCGGACTGCTGATTCTTTTAGGTTTATATTTCTTTATTGATAGACAGAGAGCGGTAAAAGATACCTTTACAGACCCCCGGCTGGCCTATGCGGAAACCATGAAGGTACTTTACGATGTATCATCAAGGCTCAACAAAGGTACTCAGCCGCTGGATCAGATAAAGAAATTCAGGGAAGCTGGTTCTGTTGGACTGGATGCTCTTGGAAAATCAACGAACGCGATTGATCTGAGTATGAAAAATATTAATTATTTTCAACAAATGTTGAACATTGCAAACTCTCCCATGGATATTGTAATAAAGGGTAGCCAATAAGACAATGAGAAAAATATTTCTTTCACTGGTAATATTATTATTCGTTGCGGATCTGTCGGGACAGACAAATCCGGTAGATGAACTTTTCAGTAAATATTCAGGTAAAGAAGGATTCTCGTCGGTCTATATTTCCAGCAAGATGCTCGGACTTTTTGCAAATATGGAAGCCGGTGACGAAGAAGCCGAAAATGTAATGGGCAAGCTTAAATCGATCCGGATCCTTACCGTAATAGATTCAACGCTCAATCGAAAAATAAACTTTCATTCAGAGCTGAGCAAGAAAATGGATTTCTCAGATTATGAGGAACTTATGGTGGTAAGGGAAGGGCAGGACATTACATATTTCTTAACCAGGCAATCCGGCAAAAGCATGGTCGAACTGCTTATGATTACAGGAGGGTCGGGTGGAAACACAATGATTTCCATTAGGGGAGACCTTAATCTCAAAGATATATCCGGATTATCTAAAAACATGGGAATTGAGGAACTTAAAATGCTGGAGGATATTGAAAAGAAATCCCCCTGAACAGAGAGACCTGGTAAAAAATACCTCTCCCAAAAGCAACCTTCAGGTACAAAATTGTGTTATGTGATTAGAAACAGGCTGTTTTGCTTGTGTTTTCATTTTTCTATATTTGTAACGGTTCTAAATTGAATTAAACCATTTGACATGAATAGAAATTTCACAAAACGTTTTGGTGCTATAGTAAGCGCCTTTTTAATTATTGGCTCAGTCTCATTTTCACAGATTGATAATGTCGATTTCCTGAGAGCAGGAGCGGCAGATGGTGCCAAAATAATCCAGGCATACATGGCTCCATGGGCAAATGCCTTCGGCGCCGGACTTAACGGTAGCTGGTATAATACCGCCAAGCCGCATAAACTTGGGGGTTTTGATATTACAGTAGGATTCAATGTAGGCCTGGTGCCCGAGAGTGATGGTACATTCAATGTGGGTGATCTTGGCCTTACCACCCTGGACGGTAACGGAACAGCTTCCACCATATCTGGTCCGGATAATGCCGGGCCTCAGCTTACCAAAACTGTCAGCGGTGTACAGCTTGCTGCATTTAACCTCCCTCCTGGAACTGCCTGGAGGTATATACCTGTTCCCACTGGTCAGGTAGGTATCGGATTACCTCTGGGAACCGAATTAAAGATCAGGTATATGCCAAAAATTACGATTAAGGATGGAGACGTTTCATTATGGGGAGTTGGACTTATGCACAGTATCATGCAATATTTACCCGGGAACAAAATGCTCCCTGTCGATGTTTCCCTTTTTGGAGGTTATACAAAGCTGACCGGGCACGTTCCTTTAAGCCTGCAACCCGGTTCACCACAGAACTATGCAACATATACAACAGCTTCGTTTGCCGATCAGATGATGGCTGCAACAATCAGCGCATTTAATATAGGCATCATAGGTTCGGTAGGTATTCCGGTTGTTACTGTTTATGGGGGTCTGGGGTACTCGAAGACACAAACCAGGATAATACTTGAAGGTAACTACCCAACCCCGGTACTTGTTACCACACCTGTTCCGGCGCCAGAATATAATGATAGCGGGGTTCTGTCCGGAAGTGATCTTCCTGAGATCGATATTGAAAATTTATCTGGTCTTAGGGCGAACATAGGAGTTCGTTTCAAATTTGCAGTTGTTACTGTTCACGGCGATTATACAAGGGCATTGTATAACGTGTTCTCCGCCGGGATAGGAATCTCATTCAGATAAAATCCTTACAATAATATAGCAGGTTAATCCCCGGGTTCATAATTTAATCCGGGGATTTTTTTAATAATTATAGGGTAGAAATAGACTTTGACTATTTTTGCCATTGATTCGTGTTTAAAGAATTTTGGATTCACAGTTTATAAATTCAGGATACAGGGCTTTACTTCATGCATGTAAAGCCTCCGTCAGTCGTAATGATATCAGGCAGATCAGGAAAGCTCTGGACCTGCTTATAAAGGCCTGTGAGGGTAAATCAACCATTACAGGTGACTCGCTTGTGATTCACGCCCTGAATGTTGCAAGGATTATTGCAGCTGAAATGGGACTGGGAATAACTTCAATTATAAGTGCCTTACTGCACGATTGCCATCGCTATCTGGATGTCTCGCAGGTGAACATGGAAAAGGAGTTCGGGCCTTCAGTTGTTGAGATATTGCACGGATTCTCCAAAATATCAGGGATAGAAGCGATGCAATCATCATACCAGGCGGAGAATTTCCGGAAATTACTGATGAGCCTGGCGGATGATATCAGGGTAATACTTATCAAGCTTGTGGAAAGGCTTGAATATATGCGCAACCTGGAACGAGCTGAGGAAAAGGACCGTCTTCAGCTGGTGTCGGAAACCTATTTTCTCTATGCTCCACTTGCTCACAGACTGGGATTGTACAACCTTAAATCGGAACTTGAGGATCTGGCACTTAAGCATCTTGAACCTGACCAGTACGAATTCATAGAAACAAAACTTAAGCAGACTGCTGCGTCGCGAAACCGGCTTATCAGGGAGTTTTCCCAGCCTTTGAAAGAAAGGCTTGAAAAGCTTAACTTTAAGTATGTAATTAAAAGTCGCACTAAATCAATACATTCCATACTTCTAAAAATGAAAAAACAGGGAGTGGAATTCGAGGAGGTGTACGATCTTTTTGCTGTCAGGATAATACTTGAGAGTAACCTGGATAATGAGAAATCAGATTGCTGGCAGGTTTATTCGATAGTGACGGATATTTATCAGCCAGATCCAAGCAGGCTGCGGGACTGGATTTCCGTTCCGAAATCGAACGGGTATGAATCGCTCCATACCACTGTTGTAGGCCCCAGGGGCAAATGGGTGGAAGTGCAGATAAGGACCGTTCGGATGGATGAAATTGCTGAAAAAGGGCTGGCTGCACATCATAAATACAAGGGACTAAAGGGTGAAGGAGGACTCGACAACTGGCTGGAGAGAATGAGAGAGATTCTGGAGAACTCTGAAAAAGATGATTCATCCTTCCTGGAGCAGGTGAGGTCAGGGCTATATTCAGACGAGGTCTTCGTATTCACTCCCAGGGGAGATCTTCGCCAGTTGCAGGCGGGCTCCACAGTACTTGATTTCGCTTTTGACATACATACCCAGGTTGGCTCGACCTGCGTGGGCGCCAAGGTTAACGGAAAGAATGTCACATTAAGGTATGTGCTCCAAAATGGCGACCATGTTTCCATTCTTACATCCAAAAACCAGAAACCAAAACGTGACTGGCTTTCATTCGTTGTATCATCAAAGGCAAAAGCAAAAATCAGGCATGCGCTTAGCGAGGAGAAAATAAAAGCAGCAGCTGAGGGAAAGGAAACGCTTATGCGGAGGCTGAAAAACTGGAAGATACCATACGGCGATGCCGTTATTAATAAATTGCAGGCTAATTACCAGCTTAAAACGTCACAGGACCTGTATTACCTGATAGATACCGGCAAGATCGACCTTCTCGAGATCAAGGAACTTCTTGAAAAGCCTGAAAATGATGAGCACCCCGTTACAGGGCTGCATACTGCTGATAAAGAAGTTACGGAATATCCGGAACCGCAGTACTCAGACTATCTTTTTATACAAGATAAAGTTGAAGGTCTTGATTATAAGCTTTCTAAGTGCTGTAATCCTGTTTATGGAGACCGTATTTTTGGATTTGTTACTATCTCAGAAGGTATAAAGATTCACCGCACAAGTTGCCCGAATGCAAGGAATTTGATGGAAAGATTTCCATACAGGGTTGTTGTGGCAAAGTGGACCAGCAGTAAAGCTTTGCCGGGATTCAGGACTTCGGTCAAAATAACAGGTCTGGAGGATATCGGTATAGTGAACAGGATTGCCGATATAATCAGTGAGACCAAGGTTACCCTGCGCAGCTTTAATTATAACATGGAAGACGGAATGTTTGAAGGTTATCTTAATATAATTGTGCCTAATAATGATGTTCTTCAGTTAATTATAAAGAAAATACTAACCGTAAAGGGAGTTTTGAAAGCAATGCGTTTTGAAAGCGAACAATAGGAAGGATATAAGATCATGATCAGGAGCCTTGTTTTTATTTCTGTTGCACCGGTGCTCATTATAGCGCTCTACATATATATTCGCGACAAGTATGAAAAAGAACCTGTTATCTGTCTTTTAAAAGCCTTAATATCAGGAATAATAATTATGTTTCCTATAGTTTTAGTTGAGAAATTTTTGTATTCATTTTCTCCGGGTGAACGAGGTCTGCTTTCTGCTTCTTATAACGCATTTATTGTTGCGTCATTCACAGAGGAAGGGTTCAAATATTTGGCATTCATGCTATTTTTCTGGGGTAACCGGAACTTTAACGAGAAGTTCGACGGAATTGTGTATGCGGTATTTATATCCCTAGGATTTGCTGCCATAGAGAACATAATGTACGTTTTCAAAGGGGGCTATGAGGTTGGATATCTGAGGGCACTTACTGCTGTGCCGGCACATGCGCTTTTCGGGACAGTTATGGGTTATTATTTTGGGATCGCAAGGTTTTACCCGGTTCGCAGGTCTACAAGCCTGTTTCTTGCCTTCCTTATGCCATTTTCCTGGCATGGCCTGTATGATTTCCTTATTATGGGTCAGCGCCAGCTTCTGCTGCTGATATTCATACCTGTTGTCATCTTTTTTTGGATTAATGGATTCCGGA
>CAZQRQ010000076.1:0-13814 GCA_964595725.1 uncultured Rikenellaceae bacterium
AGCCAACTTTTCGGTCTGATGGAGAATTACTTCAACAACTCATTCCCGGTACTTGCCTCATTTTTTGCGCATGAGAATGACCTTACGATAAATGAGCTCGAAGAGATACTGGAGGATACTAAAAGGGAATTGTCAAAGAAAAAAACAGAGAAGTGATGGAAGCATTTGCTGGCTACCTGTTAAAGTCATCTCTGTGGCTGACAGGTTTCGCACTTGTTTATTTCCTTTTTTTAAGAAATGAACGGTTCTTCCTCTTGAAGAGATACTACCTGTTGGCGGGAATATTTGTGTCGTGTATATTTCCGTTAATTTCAATTCATTACAAGGTAGATGTTTCTTCTCCCGTGATCAGTCCTGTTGAATTTACACAGGCATCAGGTACTGATACAACATCTATAGGTATGCAGTCTGCTGGCCCGGTAAGGGACTTTGCTTACTTGTATCTGCTGCTTGTGATTTACATAACGGGCGTTATACTTTTAATATTCAGGATAACCAGGCAGATAATCAGAATTTACAGCACCATCAGAAAGTCTGATATAGCCAGTGAAGAGCATATTAGACTAATAAGGACACCCGTCTTCACTTCCTCCTTCACCTTCTTCAACCTGGTTTTTATTCATAATTCAATAAATGAAACAGAAAAAAGGGAGATTCTGAATCACGAGTTTGTGCATGTGCGGCAAAGACACTGGTTTGATCTTCTGATTATGGAATTACTCTGTTTCATACAATGGATGAATCCTTTTGTATGGCTTTATTCAGGGTTCATCAAGACAAACCACGAATACATTGCTGATGAATATGCTTTGCAGATGACATCGAATCCGGCTGTTTACAGGGCTGTTCTTATGAACCAGATCTTCGGTATACCGGTAATCCGTCTTTCTAATTCTTTCAACCACTCAATTAACAGGCTAAGATTTGAGATGATGAAAGAGATTCACATTTCATCTTACAGGAAACTAAAACTGCTTATTGTTATTCCCGTTTGTGCAATTTTATTGCTTGCCTTTGCAAAGCCGGAATATTATTATGTGAATTCAGATAATAATTATGTTTCCTCGGTTCAGGAACATGCAATTCAGCAGAATATTGTCAAAGGAGTAGTATTAAATGAGGATGGCAATCCTTTGAGACTTGTAACAATTATAACCCCTACCGGAACTGGCATGCAAACGGGATCGGACGGGCGTTTTCTGATTAGTAATATTGAGAAGGATGCATCACTCCGATTCTCATGCATAGGCTACAGGAATAAGTCAGTAAAAGCCGATTTTTCAAAAAACATGGTTGTAAGGATGTTTATAGATCCGGAATACTCTTCAACTGTCATGACTATGGATTGGATTGCCGTTCATGAAGGACCATATGTTACATTCAGAATTAATGGCGATGATAAAAGGCAATCACTGGTTACCATTGATGGTAAAGAGACACCTGTCAGGGGAAGTGTGAAATTAAAACGTGATGATATTGGTGACATAAAAGCTTTAAAAGGCGAGGAGGCAATAAATAAATATGGGGAGAAAGGGGAATTCGGAGTAATCGAGATACTATCAAAAGAAAAAGCTGATGAATTAGGCATTAAACCTCCCGAACCAAAACCAAGAAGGATGTTCCCTGACGATTATCCCACTTTTATGGGAGAGAGTCATGAAAATTTCACTACATGGCTGCTACACAATGTCGAATATCCGAAAGAAGCAATTCATCAGAAAATAGAGGGAAGGGTATCAATTTCCTTTGCAGTTGAGAATGATGGTTCCCTGAGTAATATCAGGTTGATTGGAACTCCGAACCTTCTTTTGGGATCTGCTGTTTTAAAAACTGTAAGATCTTCACCTAAATGGGAACCTCCTAAAAATCCAGTTTTCACCGAACCATATATTATGGGAGTAACAATCAGATTCAGTCTTCCAGACAGAATAATGAGAGATGAAACTTATGTAATGGTCGAAGAAATGCCTTCATACCCGGGAGGTGATGAAGCTTTAATGAAGTTTATTTATGATAACATACAGTACCCGGCAGAAGCAAAGGCAGACAGCATACAGGGAAGAGTCATTCTACGCTTTGTTATCAACAAAGAAGGTAATGTTGAAGATATAGATGTTTTAAAAGGTGTCAATCCTTTGCTCGACGCAGAAGCTGTAAGGGTTAT
This sequence comes from uncultured Rikenellaceae bacterium, assembly GCA_964595725.1. Taxonomy (GTDB): domain Bacteria; phylum Bacteroidota; class Bacteroidia; order Bacteroidales; family VadinHA17; genus LD21. The sequence continues at coordinate 2,165 of CAZQRQ010000076.1, forward strand.
CAGCATTCTTTCAGGTTGGAGACCGGGTCACCAGGGAGGGAAACCTGTTGATGTTTATTATTCTGTACCGGTGACTTTTTCCTTAAAATAGTAATTTGGGTGTGCTCATGGTGTAATCTTATTATTGAAGGTGGCCTGTTAAGGTCACCTTTTTTAAATTTCATATATTGCATATTTTAATATCCTTCATAATCCAATAAATCTTAACTTAAAGGGCATGAAATAAAATTACCGGCAGAATGATTTTAACCAGAAAACCTGGTAATAGTATAATTATCGATAATCTCAGTAAGAAACAGAAGAATAAAACATGAAAAAGAAAAACCGTTTAATAATCATACTGGTTCTGGCGCTCATACTACCTGTCGCCATGATGATGGTGATGGCAATGTCAGGAGCAGGACGTAATGCTGTTTCACCAAGGCCGGAAGGTCCTTGTGATATCTATACCGCTGCAGGCACACCATGTGTGACAGCCCACAGCAGCACACGTGCACTGTTAAAATCCTACAGCGGTCCGCTGTACCAGGTGAGGAGACAATCAGATGGCAAGATCATGGACATTGGGATCGTCCAGCCCTCAGGGGCAGATCCGGGCGGATATGCCGACGCAGCTGCCCAGGATGCATTCTGTGCAAATACATTATGCTGGATCACCACTCTCTACGATCAGTCAGGTAACGGTAATCACCTTTACCAGGCGCCTCCGGGAACATTTCGGGGACCGGCAAAAGGCGGATTTAATACCCTGCCAATTGCCGATATGACGCCGATCACTATCATGGGACACAAGGCTTACGGTGTATATATTATGCCTGGAACGGGTTTGCGAAACAACAATGCCAGCGGACTGGCAATAAACGATGAACCCCAAGGTATTTACATGGTTTTCGACGGCAAGCACTTTGACAGCGGCTGTTGCTTCAATTACGGCAACACATCAACAAACAGCCGTGCTGTAGGAAGAGGTACTATGGAGACAGTATATTTCGGCACTGCAACTGCCTGGGGTAGCGGAGACGGACCTGGCCCGTGGATCATGTCAGACATGGAGGCAGGGCTATTCTCAGGGTATGATGCAAAACAGAATATTGCTGATCCGACAATCGATTCGTGGCGCTTTGTGACAGGTATGGTTAGCGGCGGTGGTGGAAACCAGTGGGAGATCCGTGGTGGTAACGCTCAGGACGGAAGTCTGGCAACATTCTACAGTGGAAATCGTCCCGGTTCACGTGAAAACGACAACTACTACCCAATGCACAGGAAGGGAGCCGTTCAGCTGGGTAATGGAGGTGACAACGGCAACGGTTCAGCAGGCACCTTCTTTGAAGGTGTTATGGTTACAGGCTACCCGGCTGATGCCACCATCAGTGCTGTACAGGCGAATATTGTGGCTGCCAGGTACGATGTGCAACGTGTCAGCCTGTCGCGGATTACAACATTCTCGCCAGGATTGTCGCAGGATGTTACCGCGACATTTACAAATACCACAGGGTTGCCTGTGAAAGAGGTTATACTGGCCATTTCTGTTCCAAAGGGTTGGAGATCAGTAGTATCCGGAACCGGCGAATCTTCCGGGAAGTTTGCTGATCCGGTTGCCCCCGGTGCCAGTGTAAGTGCAAAGTTTACGATAACATCACCTGCAGCAACAGGTGCCGTGGAGCTTAGCGGCATGGCAGAGTGGAAGGACCAGATAACAAATCAGAAACAGAGCGAAGCAACCAGCAGCAGAGTTAGAAACGTATTACAGGTCAAGATTAACGAAGTTCGCCTGGAGACCGGGATAAATCCGACTAACCAGTTTATAGAGCTGTACAACGCAGGAGACGGGGATGCTGACATCTCCAGCTGGACATTAATCAGCACTCAGAGCGGGTGGGCTCCGGTCAGGTTGGCGACGATCCCTGCCGGAACGAAGCTGGCAGCTCACGGTTTCTACCTGCTTGGCCTTTCCGGCTCGGGATTGGCTGCAACGGCAAACAGGGGTGATAAAATCATTAATGTTCGAAGTATTACCGGCTTTGAGATTGGTCAGCAGATTAATATTGACGGGGAAAAAGGCATCATTGCAGCCGTAGGGACAGCAGCTTCACCGTTAGCCAGTGTATTTATACCAGTTTCTACAGGGCCTTGGCTCACATTCCCGCCAGGTACCGCAAACCTGCCAGTTACCAGCGCAATAGGTTTTGAGGTCGGCCAGAAGATCGGGATCGATATCGGTGGTAACTACGAAATTGCAACTGTCACTGAAGTTGGAAAGGCCGGTACACTAACTACGCTTGCTGAGGCGGCAAAGGCCGGTGATGCCGTTATTAAAGTTACAGCCAATTCGGATATGACGGTTGGTGACGTGCTGACAATTGGTACTGGTGAACGAAGGGAACTGGTTAAGGTTAAACGCATTATAAACGTCGTTGAGGCACCGATCCGCGGAGGATTTGGACAGGAAGGCCCAGGAGGCCGCGGCCCCGGGGAGGTAGAACTGGCGTCTCCTCTCAGGTTTGATCACATGTTGGCGGTCGACGTATCAGGCACAGGAACAGGGATAAGCTTTTCACCGGCCACACGCTTCGCCCATAAAAGCGGTGATGCTGTGCAGGCTCTTGGCAGCGGTGTTGCTCTTCAAAGCTCATTGGATAGGAATCATGAAACAGGAGCAGCAGTTTTGAATCCCTATACCACTCCTGAAGGTTATCGGGGCCCGACAGAACCCGACCAGTGGTTCGGTGAACCTCTCTCTGCATCTGCAGGCTCAATTGCATTGATTGATGCCAGCGGAGTTGCGGTGGTCGACGCCATGGTATACGGTTCACAGCAGAGCAACTCAAGTGCCAACGGCATTATTACCAGTCCCGAATTAGCCATCCTTGAGGGTGAACAAAGCCAGGGCGGATGCATTGTAGTGGTTCCTGGATCGCTCACGGGCTTCGGTCAGTTTACACCGGGAGCTGGCAATACCAACAGGAGTGCAGGTCGTTTCCCCGATGGTGATGATAGCGACAATAACTGCATTGATTTCCAGTTGCAGAACACGATTACCCTGTTGGCCCCGGCTGCAGCTGGTTCGGATAATATTAAAGTCGGCAGGGTAGAAGATTTCAGCATTGGTCAGAAGATTATTATTGGTACAGGTGCCGGTAGCGAGACCGGGATTATCTCCAGAATTGGGACAGCAGGAGCCACCTTGGTGGGTACTGATACAGCGGAGGGAGCAACAGCCATCCCTGTTACCGGTGTTGAAGGTTTTAATACCGGTCAGACCATAACCATTGACAGTGATGAAAACCTTGAGACGGCTGTTGTAGTATCCATAGCTGCAGGGCGCCGCCGTTTCGGTGGCCGAAGCAACACGCCGACAGACACGGTCACCGTAGCAATGCCTCTTAAATATGCGCATGCTTCAGGGGCCCAGGTCTCAGGCAGCGGCATAACCCTCACCGGTCCTCTGGCCATGCCACATGATAACGGTTCACAGGTGGCAGGCAACATTCCCACACCGGGGGCGCCCAATCAATATACCAGGAGACCCATAGAGTAGAATAAGTGAGTTGACCGTTTTTCATGCGTGCTGCTAAAAGAATATGGGTGAAAATTATTTTGGCTTGAGTATTAGTATGATTTTCAATTATTTTTTTAATGTAACTTCACTAATAGAGGCATAATTTTTGTTGTAAATTGAATATTTGTAATCCTAGCCAAAATGAGAAGGATATTCTTTTTACCTCTGTTGCTGTTTATGATAACAATTTCATTAGAAGCGCAGAAAAATACTGATTTATTATCTATTCAATCAGATAGTTGCAAAACGATTTTTCAAAATGTAGGCACTGATATTAAAATGCCATCATATACTTTCGAAGATTATCTAAATGGTCGTCGACAATTCAAGTTGCGAAGCAGAAACGGGCATCAGCCACTCCTGGTAATAGATGGTATAATAAGCAACATTGATTCATTGGACCTTGTCAGTTTGGGTGATATTAAATCATTAACTGTTCTGAAGAATGGCAGTGCCACAAGGCTCTATGGCAATAAGGCCAGGGATGGTGGTGTTATAATAATCACTACCAGGCGCAATGCAAAATGAAATCAAAAGATATCTGAATAGTTTTACTGGAATAATTTCCGGCAACTTAATGGGTGCGAGAGTTGCTCTGCAAGACTGCAAGATAACAAAAAAGCCACGGGAGTGGCTTTTTTGTTGCTCCGCAAGGACTCGAACCTTGACTTTTCTGATCCAGAGTCAGACGTGTTGCCAATTACACCACGGAGCAGTTTTGAGGGTGCAAATATAAACAAATTCAGAAATAATAAAAAGACTTGCAAGTCTTGCAAGTCTTGCAAAACAATTTAATAAGCAACTTTTTCGGCACAGTATTTGTCTTATATCTGGTTGATTTCCATTGCAGCTACACGTTAAACTTAACCTCTTCCGACATGAAAACACAGATAAGAATTCTCATGGCAAGCCTGTTCACATTGATCATGGCAGGATTTTATGGGTGTGAGAAGAATACTGAAAATACAATTGGCCTTGCTGAATTTGCGGTTTCTCTTCCGGAAGCCGGGCTGAAATCAGTAAGCGTTGAAGACAGTACTGTCAATACTTTCCAGCTTCTCATTTCAATAGAGGACATGAACGGAACACCGGTAATAACCGACAGGCTTATTCCCCTCTACACATTTGGGACCTCATTCGTAAGTGAGAAGATAGAGTTAAGGACGGGGGAATTCAGGCTTGTAAAGTTCATGGTCATTACTCCGTCAGGAACGGTCAGGTTTGCAGCACCTGTGGCGGGCTCTCCCATGGCATATCTTACAACCAGGCCTTTGCCCATTGTCTTCAATATTAATGAAGGAGCGGTGACACAGGTAACACCTGAAGTACTGGCTGTCGGAGATAGCACGCCAGATAAATTCGGGTATGCAGCTTTCGGAGTCAGTGTGATCAGGCCACTTACATTCTGGGCAGGAGCTGTTATAGATAATCCGATGATAATGGCTCCGTTTCCCCTGTTTACCGAGGCCAGGCTCACGGTCTTTGCGGGAGATGACTTCCAGCCGGATGCGTGGCATTATACTTTCAAATTATCCGCAGGTATAAACCGTATTGTTGTAAGAGGGGGATTTGAGAAATACTCACTATTGCTCGAGAAAGACGGTTATCTTCCGCAGAAGTTCCACTTTACTGCCGCCCGGCTGTTGGAGACCTCTGTCGATCGTCCACTATATCTGAAAATACCATGGGATGCCCTGGCCTGCCAGAAATTTGTCCTTCAACCAGGACCTGATGAGGGGAAAGATGCCATGATATCTGACCTGGAACCAGATAAGAATTTCGGGGCCCATAAGTACTTCGAGGCAACTTTTATGTCTGAACCTGTTCTTACAGTGATGCGGCTGAACAGGAGCCTTATAGCTTTTAAAATGCCGGCTACCTTGCAGGCGATCAATATAAAGAAGGTAGTTCTTACGTTATGGTATGAAGTGCCCATTCCCTGGGACAGCACTATTTTTGCCGGCACATCGGCAAATGATTTTATTGGTGGCGTATTGCAGCAGGTAGTTGAACCCTGGGAGGAAGATGATGTTACCTGGAACAACCAGCCCAAGACTATTGAAACCAAACAGGTATTCATATCGCCCTTTATACGCAACACAAATATGATTGATATCGATGTGACAGGACTTTTTGTACCTTCCTCTGAAAACAGCTTGCCTGGCTACGGCATGCTGTTCAAATTATATCCGGAGAATAAATGGCGCGGATTCAGGTTCGCATCAAGCGACTATCCCGAACCCTCTATGAGGCCAAGATTAACGATCTTTTATACCAGCCCGTAAAGCATTCTCGATGGTTCGCCAAAGCTGTAAGTATAGGCAATTTTAATAATGGGAAAACCTTGTCTTGTATATAAAATCGAGCATTTTTGTTTAATCTTCATTAACTTTGGATTGGATTAAGTCCGCTATTACTGTTTTCAGTATATTAAGTAAAGTACAATCATCATGAAAAGGACCGTTTCACTTATTCTGGGATTAATTGCAACCATGGGCCTTACAGCTCAGGTACCGCAGGGTTTCAATTACCAGGCTCTGGTGCAGGACGCTTCAGGGGCACCGATCGCCAACACAAGCCTTCCGGTAGCCATAACACTGCAGACGGATTCTCTTGGAGGAACTGTTTTGTGGGAGGAGTTACATTCTTCTGTAACTACAAACAGTTACGGCGTTGTAAATCTTGTCGTTGGCAGGGGAATACGCCAGGCCACTTCCACTGTTGAGAATTTCAGCGATATCGACTGGACGACTACTCCTGTTTTCATTCAGATCCATGTATTCTATAACAGTACGTTGATTAATATGGGATCCAACAGGCTCTGGTCGGTCCCTTATTCAACAGTAGCCGGAGCGCTGGCAGGCCCGGTAGAAAAAATTGAGGTGAAAGGTACAACCACTTCATTGGAAGAACCATTGTTTGAGGTAAAGAACAAAGAAGGGCAAACTGTTTTCGCTGTTTATAATGAAGGGGTCAGGGTATATGTTGCGGATGGGGCAAAAGGAACGAAAGGGGGCTTTGCAATCGGTTCGATAGGAACAGAAAAAGCAGCTTCGCAGCCATTCCTGGTTGTCAATCCCGACAGCATCAGAGCCTATGTGCAGGAAAATACCGGAAAAGGTACTAAAGGAGGATTTGCAATTGGCGGCTATTCTCCTGACAAATCCGGAATACAGGATCTTTTCGTGATAAGCCCCGACAGTATAAGGGCTTATATAAATACAGAATCGATGGTTAAAGGAAGCAAAGGTGGATTTGCAATCGGGGGCTATGATCTTGCTAAAGGCATAATAAATGATTTTGTAACTATTAACCCCGACAGTATTAATTTTTATATCGGGGCATCGGGACAGAATCCTTCCTCAACATTCAATATCATTGGGATAGGAGCGGATCAAAGAAAGAAACGTCTGCTGACAGCCAATACCGACACTATTGCAGTTGAAAGTGTCCTTAATGTGCAGAGCAATATTATTGTTAGCGGGAATATCAACCTTGCAGGAACAGTTGATCCGGCCGTAGTAAAAGATATTGACGGAAACTCATATAAGACAATAAGGATAGGCACTCAGTTATGGATGGCAGAAAATCTCAAGACCACGAAATTTAATGACGGCACAGTAATCCCAAAAGTAACTGATTCGACAGCCTGGGCCAGTTCCTACACGGCTGCATATTGTGATTATAATAACGACACGGCAAATTCTGTCATATACGGCAAACTGTACAACTGGTATGCGGCTTCTACATGGTACAGTTACTCAAATGTATGTCCTGTAGGCTGGCATGTGCCTACAGAAGAGGAATGGACCACCATGGAGACCTACCTGATTGACAATGGATACAACTATGATGGGACAACAGGAAATAATCTGATAGCCAAATCTCTTGCTTCATCATCAAACTGGACGTTCTCAGGGATTACAGGTGCTCCGGGCAATACTGATTATTCAGCCATGCGTAATAGAACAGGTTTTACAGGGTTGCCGGGCGGAAAACGTCTTGTAACAGGATTTTTTGATCTGGGTAATTCCGGGTATTGGTGGAGTTCAGACCTTTATATTGAGGTAGATGCATGGTATACCAGGATCAACCACGACAATCCTGCCATGTTAAGTTTATCTGACTACCAGAGTACAGGGATGTCAATACGTTGCATAAAAGACAGTGTGCCGGTTGGCCAGCTGCCGGTAGGCAAATAATATACTGGCTGATTGTATTGTTATCTTTTGACCCTGGCCCAGGTATCTTTCAGCGAGACAGTCCTGTTGAAAACCAGGTTATCCCCGGTAGAATCATAATCTACGCAGAAGTACCCCAGTCGCTGGAACTGGAACTTGTCAAGGTGCCCGGCTTTTGCAAGGGATGGTTCGAGTTTGCAGCCTTTCAGAATCTTTAACGAATCAGGGTTCAGGAATTCCCTGTAATCATGATCTTTCTGACCGGATGGATCCTCGTGGTTAAATAGCCTGTCGTAGAGTCTTACTTCGGCATCAACAGCATGTCTTGCTGATACCCAGTGTAGTGTCCCCTTAACTTTTCTCCCGGCTTTTTCCCCGCCGCTTTTTGTTTCAGGGTCATAACTGCAATATAATTCTTCAATTTTTCCTGAAACCGGATCCTTTTTAAAGCTATCACATTTAATTATATAGGCGCCTTTAAGCCTTACCTCCGTACCAGGGGCCAGCCTGAAAAACTTGTCAGGCGGATTTTCCATGAAATCATCCTGTTCAACATACAGCTCCCTCGAAAAAGGTATAGCACGGCTCCCCATTGCCTGATCCTCCGGATTGTTTACCAGGGATACTTCCTCCATCTTATTATCAGGATAATTGGTTATAATCACTTTAAGGGGATTAAGTACACCGAATACCCTTGGAGCCCTGACATTAAGATCATCGCGCACTGCATGTTCGAGAAGGGAAACATCATTAATGGCTTCGACTTTAGTATATCCTATTAGATCAATGAATTTCCTTATCGACTCAGGGGTATAGCCTCTTCTTCTCAGTCCACAGAGAGTCGGCATACGTGGATCGTCCCAGCCGCTTACTTTCTTCTCCCTGACCAGCTCAAGGAGCCTCCTCTTGCTCATTATTGTGTAATTAAGGTTAAGCCTGTTGAATTCTATCTGTCTGGGCCTGTAATCGCTCGTTTTAAGCTGATCGATAAACCAGTCGTAGAGTGGCCTGTGCACCTCAAATTCTAGTGTGCACAAGGAGTGCGTAACGCCTTCGAAAAAGTCGCTCTGCCCATGCGCGAAATCATACATCGGGTATACTTTCCAGGTTGTTCCTGTCCTGTGGTGCGGTGTCTTGAGTATCCTGTAGATGATAGGATCCCTCATGTGCATATTTGAGGATGCCATGTCGATCTTTGCCCTGAGCACCCTGCTTCCTTCTTCAAACTCACCGTTGTTCATCCGCTCAAACAGATCGAGGTTCTCCTTCACTGGGCGGCCGCGGAACGGGCTCTCTTTACCGGGTTTGGTTGGCGTACCTTTCTGTTCCGATATTATTTCTGATGGCTGATCATCAACATAAGCCAGTCCACGTTTTATAAGATCGACAGCAAAATCATTAAGCTGACTGAAGTGATCGGAAGCATAATACTCCCGGTCTTCCCAATCAAATCCAAGCCATTGTATGTCTTCTTTTATGGAATCTATGTACTCAACCTCTTCCTTGACGGGATTTGTGTCGTCAAACCTAAGGTTGCATTTACCATTATATTTTTCTGCCATACCAAAATCAAGGCAAATTGCCTTGGCGTGGCCTATATGAAGGTATCCGTTGGGTTCCGGGGGGAAGCGGGTAGCTATCCTGCCATCATTTTTCCCGGTCTTCAGATCATCAATAATAAACTGTTCAATAAAGCTAACGGGAGGTTTTAGTTCTTCGTTCTCTTTCAATATTTTATCACTCATCCTAATAGTTTTAAAAGACTACAAAAATAGGATGAATTTGTCTAAATCATACTACTATTTATTGCTTTTGATCAGGATTAAGATATTCGTTAAGTGCCATTACGTATTCAGTGAATCTATGTCTGCCAAAGTCTGTGATCCTGCATAAAGTAAGAGGATAGTTATTCCTGAATTTCTTTGTCACGTCAATATATCCTGCCTCCTTAAGCTTTGAGATCTGGATACTCAGGTTTCCTGCAGTTGCCCCAGTCTGTTCCCGGATATAGGTGAAATCGGCGACGTCGGTATTAACAAGTAATGAGACCACAGCGAGCCTCAGCTGGGAATGCAATACCGGGTCAAGATCCTTAAACCTTGTCATGGCCATTTTTCATTTTTAGCAGGTAGCCGGGAATCAGGTAGCCGGTAAGCATGGCTAAAGGTACAGCCAGGGGAGCAATTTCAGGTCCGGCAAAATGGGCAACAATTGCCAGAATCCAGAAGGTAATTGCACCAATCATTAGTGGTCTGAACTTAATGATAACCCCTGAAATGAATGTAGGAATTCCAGCCATGGTTATAATGACCGGCCCTACCGAGCCCATGTTATCAGACACAATTATAAAAAGTACTACAGATGCAAAGAAGAATGCCATCCACGTCCAGACATAAAGCTTGTCACCGTAGGTATGTACCCGGGCTTTACGTCCTTTCACATATCCATAAATCATTGATACAAACACTCCGGGTATTACGAACAGCCAAACATACCAGGGACATGCAAAATCTGTAAACTTATAAAGGAGATATTCAGAGAGACTGCAGGCAAGAATCAGCCATCCCCAGAAGAGAAGGTGAAAACTGCCTTGCCGGATATTTACCTTGGTTTTGTTTATCATATCGGTGATGATCCTGATACTTTCTTCACCTGTCATTAACTTTTCGTTTGTTTCCATAATATTGTTTATTTTAGTAGTTGAGTATTTTAATAACATAAATATATTGCAAATATAAAGTAGTTTATGATATAAACCAAATAATTTTACAATTATTTTTATATAGTAAGGAATAAAACCCTGTTTTGACGTGACTTTAATAAACCCGGGGCTTCAAGCCCCGGGTTATGAGATGCATTAATAATAAGGGCTTTAGCCCTGACTATTCTTTGAAAAACTTTTTAACCGGTTTAACCAGTTATGGGATTAATACAGATAGAAGGTATGGAGTTTTACTCATTCCACGGGCATTACAAGGAAGAGCAGATTGTTGGCAATAAGTTCCTGGTTGATCTTACTATAGAGACCGACATGGAGGTACCCATATCGACGGATAACCTTAAGGATGCTGTCAATTACCAGGAGGCATACCAGATAGTTAAGCAGCAGATGGAAATGAAGTCGCATCTGCTTGAGCATATTGCTGGCAGGATTCTGGATGCTCTTTATGAAGAAATGGAAGGGATTAAAAAGGCGACGGTAAGAGTCTCCAAGATGAACCCTCCAATGGGTGGTAAGATAGGATCGGTGAGTGTTGTAATGACCAGATAAGATTGCGGGGCTTTAAATGATACAGCATTAAACATTTTTTGTTATTTTTGTAGTCCAAAATTCGTTTAAAAGGTCGGTTGACCGAGTGGCTAGGTAGCGGTCTGCAAAACCGTGTACGGCGGTTCGACTCCGCCACCGACCTCAATTCATTCCAGACCTCGCATTTGATGCGGGGTCTTTTTTGTTGTGGGGCAGATTTTGGGGCATTTGGGGCAAGTTTTGGAGAGTAATTACTTACACATGGGTAAATTCTTACCTATCTTAAGTGTAACAAATTACTTTATTTCGTATGCAAAGAACTTATTTGTTTTCAGTTGTTTCTTTTTTCATCTCCTGCTCTTCCTTATAATTCTTCAACGCCAGGGAAGTCATATCGATCAGATCACCATTTCGCTTTTCAAGAACCTTTACCATTTCTGCCAGTTCAAGAGATTTCTTTAGGATATCATTCTTGTCCTGCTCTAATTGGGTGATCTGTTCTTTCATCTCATCAATTTCATCCTTTTCAGCTATAAACATTGGACCCTGGCCGGTGAAAAGGTATGTTGGATTGACATTAAAGTTCTTAATCAATTCAATTACGGCTTTGGTACTGATTAATGCCTCACCTTCAAGAGTGGCAGACAATTGAGAAGTGGA
>CAZQRQ010000077.1:0-13593 GCA_964595725.1 uncultured Rikenellaceae bacterium
TATCCTGGTTTGTGAGATCGATCTTATTAACCACTATTATAACAGGAATGCCCGACTCCCGGATCTTCATAAGATATTCGCCTGAAGGGTTTGCCTTTTCAGTAACATCTGTCACATATATTATTATATCGGCATCAGTAAGAGCTATATTAACGAAACTCATCATCGATTCGTGCAGCTTATACCTGGGCTTTAGTATTCCGGGAGTATCTGAATATACAATCTGGAAATCATCCCCGTTTACTATTCCCATGATCCTATGACGCGTAGTCTGGACTTTGGGTGAAATGATGGATAATTTTTCACCAACCATTGCGTTCATAATGGTTGACTTCCCCACATTCGGATTACCGAGAATATTTACAAATCCTGATTTGTGACCCATTGCTGAAACTTAAAATGAACCTCTTTTCAACATGCTGATTTCCTTTTCTGTAAGGAATCTCCATTTTCCGCGTTGCAGGTTTTTCTTTGTCAGGCCGGCAAAATAAACCCTGTCCAGCTTTTTAACCTTATAGCCTAGTTTCTCAAACATTCTCCTGACGACCCTGTTCTGCCCGGAATGAATCTCTATCCCTACCTGGCTCCTGTCATCCTGCTCCACGTACGATACCACGTCAGCCGCCACATTTTCCCCCTCCAGGTCTATACCCCCGATCATTTTGCCCATGTCATTCTTCGTTACATCATGGTCGAGAAAAACATGATATATCTTTTTCCTGTTATACCTTGGATGCATAAGCCTGCCTGCCAGTTCCCCGTCATTCGTAAGCAAAAGTACTCCGGTAGTCGATTTGTCGAGTCTCCCAACAGGATATACGCGCACTTTGCATTTATCTCCGATAAGATCAAGGACAGTCCTGTCAGCATGCCTGTCTTCAACAGTTGTTACATAGTCTTTTGGCTTGTTCATAAGGATATAGACTTTTTTTTCACTTGCCAGTCTTTTCCCTTTGAACCTTATAACATCGGAAGGGTTTACTTTGATTCCAAGATCAGTAATGACCTTGCCATTCACTGTTATATCACCTTTTTTTATAAGCTCGTCAGCGTCTCTCCTTGAACATACACCACTCGATGCAATGAATTTGTTGAGCCTCACTAAATCTGATGATGCTTGTTTCCGGATATTCTGTGCCCGCTTCTGTTTTTTAATATCTCCGGTATGAGGTTTCTTCCTTTCCATTGCTTTTACTTTGCAGGTCGCAAAGGTACAATTAATTGATAATATTAAATGTCTGACTTTTTTTTGCAAATTTGCATTGAAAAATCCGTAGCAGTATGACATTAATAAAATCAATTTCAGGAATAAGGGGTACAATTGGTGGAAAGGCAGGGGAAAATCTGACCCCGCCTGATATTGTAAAATTCACTTCTGCCTTTGGATTATGGATAGCAGGTAAGCATCCCGGCAAGAGGATAAGCATAGTGGTTGGCCGCGATGGCCGTTGTTCTGGGGAAATGGTACAGAATATAGTTAATTCGACGCTGCAGGGCCTAGGGATTGACGTAATCGACCTGGGGTTTGCCACAACGCCTACCGTTGAATTAGCTGTTACAGGTACAGGTTCCCATGGCGGGATAATACTGACAGCCAGCCATAACCCGGCTGACTGGAATGCCCTCAAGCTTCTTGACGGCACAGGGGAATTTTTGTCTCAAAGTCAGGGGCTGGATGTCCTTGAACTGGCAGAATCAGATGATGCCAGATATGCTGATATTGAGGGGCTGGGCAGAATCAAAACTGATAATACATGGAATGAAAAACACATCAGGCTTGTTGCCGGCTTGAACCTGGTTGATATTGATGCCATCAGGAAAGCGCGATTTAAAGTTGCTGTCGATTGTATAAATTCAGTGGGAGGCATAATTATACCACTTCTATTAAAGAATCTTGGTGTGGAAGATGTTATTATACTGAACGGCAAACCCGATGGGAACTTTTCTCATAATCCCGAACCACTGCCCGAAAACATGGGAGAGATAACCGGTCTTGTTGTAAGGGAAAAAGCTGATGTCGGATTTGTGGTGGATCCTGACGTTGACAGGCTGGCAATAATCTGTGAGGATGGTTCTGTGTTCGGTGAGGAATATACTCTTGTTTCTGTTTCAGATTATGTGCTTTCGAAAACTCCTGGTAACACGGTATCCAACATGTCGTCGACAAGAGCCTTACGGGACATTACGGAAAAACACGGGGCAGCTTATTTTTCTTCGGCAGTGGGAGAGGTAAATGTGGTCGAGGAGATGAAGAAAAGGAATGCCGTAATAGGCGGGGAAGGAAACGGCGGAATAATTTATCCTGAACTTCATTACGGCCGCGATGCTCTGGCAGGAATTGCTTTATTCCTTTCTCAGCTTGCATCAGGAGGATTATCATGCTCGCAACTGAGGAGAACTTATCCCGATTATTTCATTGCCAAGAAGAAGATCCAGATTGATCAGCAGTTTGATTTTGATAAACTGCGTGATGAAGTAATGAGAAAATTTGCAGGTTTGAATATTGACGTCAGGGACGGAATACGAATAGATACGGATTCAGGCTGGGTGCAGGTGAGAAAGTCTAATACTGAGCCAATTATAAGAATATACGCTGAAGGGTCGAATGAAAGTGAGGCAAATTTACTCGCCGAAAGAATAATTGATATTGTTAAAAAACATTAATTACTCCCATCTAAATATTATTCTGAGGAATAAAATCATTGCTGCAGATGTCTTTATAACTAAAGACCTTAATCAAAGCGATGTTAATTATTGTTAAATATTTGCAAATGAGGGATTAGACGTTTAATATTTTTAATACTTTCGTGGCTGAAAATTTTGGAATTGAGAATAAACAAGCAACTATAAAAATGAAAAGAACACTAATTATTTCGGGCATTATTGTGGTTATAGCAGTCATAATATTGATTGTTATAGGCAGGTTATCCAAAAGGGATGATCTGGCAAATCTTTATGCAGAGGTGAAAAAAGGTGAGTTTGAAATTATCGTAACTACAACCGGTGAACTGCAGGCTGAAAATTCCATTGACATCAGGGGTCCGGAGATGGCCCAGAACAGGAACATCCGTTCGATGGACATCAAGATCCAGGATCTTGTGCCTGAAGGGACTGAAGTTGAAACAGGTGATTATGTCGCAACTCTCGACAGGACATCTTTCGATAATACTTTAAAGGATGAGCTTGACAGGCTTGCCACGTATGAGACCAACCTTGAAATGAGGCTCCTGGATACAGCTGTGTCGCTTACAAACCTGAGAGACCAGATAAAGAACCAGAGATTTAGCGTTGAAGAAGCCAGGATCACTCTCGCGCAGTCAAAATATGAACCGCCTACCACGATAAGACAGGCCGAGATCTCGCTTGACAAGGCCGAGAGGGCGCTCGATCAGCAGATCAGAAGCTATGCCCTGAAAGTTGAACAGGCAAAAAGAGATGTAAATAACCAGGTAAGGCAGCTTAACGAACAACGGCAGAGGGTCTCTGATCTTCAGGAGGTTCTTTCAAAATTCGTGATAACTGCCCCTTCGCCAGGGATGGTAATATACAAGCGCGACAGGACCGGATCGAAAAGAAAAACAGGTTCTTCAATCAGCCCGTTTGACAATGTTGTAGCTACTCTTCCTGACATGTCATCGATGATTTCTAAAACCTATGTTAACGAAATTGATGTCAGCAAGGTGAAACAAGGACAGAAAGTGGAAATAATGGTTGATGCATTTCCTGATAAACAATATACAGGAACGGTTACACAGGTTGCGAATATTGGGGAGCAGCTGCCCAATGCCGATGCAAAAGTGTTCGAGGTACTCATAAATGTAGATGGTTCAGACCCGATACTACGCCCGTCGATGACAACTGGCAACAAGATTATTACAAAAACGATTGATAATGTTATATATATACCTCTGGAATGTGTTCAGACAGGTTCCGACAGTATTCCTTTCGTTTATACAAAAAACAACCGGAAACAGATCGTTCTTCTTGGTGAATCTAACGAGAACAACGTGATTGTTGAACAGGGTCTGGAACCCGGTCAGCAGATTTATTTGAGCACGCCTGAAGAACCTGAAAAGTTCTCATTGTCAGGTGAAGATCTTATTCCGGTAATCAAGGAGAGAGAGCAGGCACTTAAAGAGGAAGAGAGGAGAGCACGTGAAGAAGCAACCAGGGCTCTTGAGCAGCGTTCATTTGGCGGTCGGGGTGGATTTGGCCAGGGTGCCGGAGGCAGGGCAGGCGCAGCAGGAGCAGGTGGATTCCAGGGAGCGCCAGGTGGCTTTGGCCAGGGCGGTGGTGTAAGAGACACAGCCGCTATGAGGCAGCGTATGATGCAGTTCCAGCAGCAGGGAGGACAGAGGGACACTTCAGCCCGGCGCAGAACCATCAATCAGGAGGGGGGCCAGCAGCCGGCACAGCAGACTGTCCGCCAGCAATAACCAGTATGTAGATTGAAATATAGACCTAAACAATTATTAATATGTTTAAATTCATATTCAGATATTTCCATGATATCGAAATAGCTGTCGAATCAATAATCTCAAACAAGCTGAAGTCAATTCTTACAGCACTTGGGATAATATTCGGAGTAGGGGCGGTAATAGCCATGCTTGCTATCGGGAAAGGAGCCAAACAGGAAATCCTGGAGCAGATGAAAATGGTAGGGGTGAACAATATCCTTGTTAATCCTGTAATTCCCGATAAAACTTCCTCTTCAGATGAAGGGGAAAAGCAGCAGAAAAAATTCTCGAGGGGATTAAGCATGCTGGATGTGGATGCTATCAGAGAAACTCTGCCTTCAGTTAAAAGGGTAAGCCCTGAAATATCATTCAATGGGACAGCAATGCTTAACGGCGTCAGGTATTCCGCAAAAATTGTTGGAGTTTCAAATGATTATTTTCACCTCTATAATCTCCCGCTAATAGCCGGTACAATTTTCAACGATTACCAGGCAGATAACGGGTTCCAGGTATGTATAATAGGTGCAAATATCAGGGCAAAATTCTTCAGCAAGATCGACCCCATAGGGCAGTATATAAAATTTAACGGTAACTGGCTTAAGGTGATCGGGGTACTTCAGAAGACCAACATTTCGCTTACCGGTTTTGAGGAAAAGGGGGTTAATGTTTATAATGACAATATCTACATTCCTATCCAGACCATGTTGTTAAGATATCAGAACAGGGCACTGGTTAATACAAAAACCGTTTCTGAAGCAACGAACATTTCATTCTTCGGTGGCGGTGGCCCGGGTGGAGGAATGATGGCCAGGGTGGTGGTAAGCTCATCAGATGCCAATACAGATGTTGAAACAAACTATAATCAGCTCGACAGGATTGTTATCCAGGTAAACGAGACCGAGCAGCTGAATCCTACTACAGAAATAATCAGCCGTATGCTTACAAGGCGTCATTCGAACGTTAAGGATTTCGAGATCACTGTTCCGGAACTTCTTCTCAAACAGCAGCAGAGAACGAAGGATATCTTCAACATTGTCCTGGGGGCTATTGCCAGTATCTCGCTGATTGTCGGGGGTATTGGTATTATGAATATCATGTTTGCCTCGGTTATGGAAAGGATCAAGGAGATAGGAACAAGAATGGCTATCGGTGCAAAGAAGATGGATATTGTGGTACAGTTTCTTTCAGAAGCAGTTCTTATTAGCATAAGCGGAGGATTTATAGGTGTTTTCCTTGGTGTTATAATGGCCAAGCTGATAGAGAAGATAGCCGGTATCACGACCCTTGTTTCATTTTTCTCAGTATTTATTGCTTTTGGAGTATCTGCAGCAGTAGGAGTTATTTTCGGATATTCACCTGCTAAGAGAGCTTCAGAAAGAGACCCGATTGAATCATTAAGATATGAATAAAAAGTTCAATATGAAGAAGATATTTATACTAACGACACTGGTTGCATTATTTCTTAGTTCCAGTCCTGGCTTCGCACAGGAAGTCAAAACACTTACTTTTGATGAGGTCATAAAAATAGCAGAAGAACAATCACCACAGGCTCTGATCGCACAACACAGGTTTCGTGCCAGTTACTGGCAATACAGGACCTATGTGGCACAATACCGTCCTGCGCTTACGCTTACCGGACAGTTACCAAACTACAGCAGTGCACTTGAAAGGGTCTGGAATTCCCAGCTTAATGTATGGGAATACAGGGCAACCAACATTATGCGTAACATCGCATCACTATCACTTGCCCAGAACATAGGTTTAACAGGGGGATCAATCTCCCTGAACTCAAACCTCACGCTTGAGAATGACCTGGAGAATGAGACCAGGAAGTATATTTCCTCACCGATAACGATTGATCTGCGTCAGCCAATATTCAGGTATAATTCACTGAGGTGGGAGAGGAAGACAGAGCCTCTGAAGTATGAAATCGCGAAGAAGAATTATCTCTCATCTATTGAGGGTGTGCACAGGAGCGCAGTGCAATATTTCTTTGCTCTTGCCCTTGCCCAGATAAACCAGCAGATCGCAGAAATGAACTATTCGAACGCTGATACTCTTTACCGGATTGCAGGAGGAAGGTATGACCTTGGTACCATAGCTGAGGATGAACTTCTGCAGATGCAGCTCTCATGGCTTAATGCGGAAACGGCAAGGAAAGAGGCCGCGATGAACCTGCGCGACAGGGAGATAAGGCTGAGATCATTCCTGGGTTTTAACGACCAGGTGAGAATTGAACTTGTTATTCCGAACGAAGTTCCCGATCTCCAGGTTCAAATGCAGGAAGTACTTGACCTGGCAATGGCCAATAACCCGGATGTCTTTGACCAGGAACTTACGCTTCTGACTGCCCAGGCAAACCTTGCCCAGGCGAAGGCTGAGAAAGGATTGAATGCCGACCTTACTGCGTCATTCGGATTGAGAGACCAGGATTCCGACTTTGCCCTTGCATATTCACAGTCTAACCAGCAACAGACTGTAAGGGTGGGAATTACCCTTCCAATACTTGACTGGGGCCTGGGACGAGGCAGGTATAAGATGGCACAGTCGAGCCTCGAGCTTACGCAGGTACAGGTTGAACAGGCACTTACAGACTTTCAGCAGAACCTTGCCCTGGATGTTGAGCAATTCAATCTTCAGAAAGACCAGGTGGCTATTGCAGCCAAATCGGATACCGTGGCACAGAAAAGATACGAAGTTACAAGGCAGAGATTCCTTATCGGTAAGATCGCTGTACTTGACCTTAATGATGCTGATTCGAGGAAAGACCAGAACAGGCGGGCATATATCCAGTCACTGCAAAATTACTGGACATATTTCTATAATTTAAGGGAGCTGACACTTTACGACTTTATCCAGGGCAAACAGATCGAGACTGAGTTCGAAAAACTGCTTGAATACTAGTTGTATTATATATTTTACTAAGGCCGGAGAATACCCGGCCTTTTTATTTTAATTCATTCATATTAGTATTGAGTGTATTGGCATTTTTTTTTATCTTTGCGCCTCGTTAAGAGAACAAGGAAAGATCTAACTACTCAAAAAGAAATAAACAGATGCAGAACAAAGGCGCAATACTCATTCTTGCCATCGCACTGGCCCTGGTATCAATATACCAGCTGTCATTTACAGCAGCTACATACAAAGTCAAAAGGGATGCAAGAATTTATGCAAATGGAAATCTTGAAAAAGAGGTAGCCTATATAGATTCCATATCCACTTTGCCAAAGGAAGAATGGTCATTCCTTGGTAACACATTCAAAGAGTGTCTTAAAAAAGAGCTTAACCTGGGTCTTGACCTGAAAGGCGGTATGAATGTGATACTCGAAGTATCGGTGGAAGATATACTCAGGGCTTTATCGAATTACAGCACCGACAAGACTTTTAACCAGGCCATTGCCCTGGCGAGGCAGCGTCAGCTGCAGACACAGCAAGACTTTCTGACTCTCTTTGGAAATGCCTTTACCGAGGTTGATCCCCAGGCACGCCTGGCTGCAATTTTCGGAACCGTGGATCTGAAAGAACAGATCAACTTCAATTCCACCAATGAAGAGGTTCTTAAGGTTCTTGGGGATCAGGTGGATGTCGCCATTGAAAATGCATTTAATATCCTGAGGACAAGGATCGACAGGTTTGGAGTCACTCAGCCAAATATAACCGCGTTATCGAAACGTGGACAGATTCTTATTGAATTGCCTGGCGTTAACAACCCTCAAAGGGTCAGGGAGCTTTTATCAGGAACTGCCAACCTGGAATTCTGGGAGACATACGAGAATTCTGAAGTTATTGGCTACCTGGCCCAGGCTAACGAACTTCTTCGTGAAATAAACGTTAATACATCAAGGACCGCCGATTCATTGAAAAAAAGCACTCAAGAATCAGCTGTTCCCGACACCACTAAGAAAACAGACTCTCTTCTCGACCTCATCCAGCAGGATTCAACAGCTGCTACGGATGCTGAGAACCTTGAGCAATTCACACAGGAGAACCCTCTTTTCGGACTTCTGCGGCCATACGTTGATCAGCAGGGACAGCCCTATGCGGGAAGCATGGTTGGACTTGCAAGCTTCCGCGACACCGCCAGGGTAAATAGTTACCTGAAAATGAACCAGGTGAAAGCGATCATGCCCAGGGATATCAAATTTGTGTGGGGCCAGGATCCGTACCCCGACGATCCTTCTCTTTCTTTTTATCCGCTTTATGCACTAAAAGTTACAACACGTGATGGAAGGCCGATTCTTACAGGAGATGTTATAACATCGGCAAGACCTTCTACGGGTGTTGTTAGTTCCAATATAACGGTGAATTTTTCGATGAATGCGGAGGGTGCTAAGGCATGGGCAAGGATAACAAGGGAAAATACGGGACGCTGTCTTGCTATTGTGCTCGACGGTTATGTGAGGTCGAATCCTCCCAGGGTATCGGGCGAGATTACAGGCGGTAATTCGGAAATTACAGGTAACTTCACCCTTGAAGAGGCCCAGGACCTTTCAAACATTCTTATGTCAGGTAAACTACCTGCCCCGGCCAGGATCGTATCCGATACTGTGGTCGGACCCACCCTGGGTAAGGAAGCCATTAACTCTGGCTTTACATCGTTTATTATAGCATTTGTACTGGTACTTATCTACATGGTTTTCTATTATAGCCGTAAGGCAGGATCAGTGGCTGATATCGCGCTATTTGGCAACATATTCCTGATTTTCGGAGTACTTGCCTCACTGAATGCTGTCCTTACTCTACCGGGTATTGCGGGTATAGTTCTGACCATGGGTATGGCGGTAGATGCCAACGTGCTCATATATGAGAGGATAAGGGAGGAAATTCGTGCAGGCAAGGGGATAAAACTTGCCGTGTCGGATGGTTATAAAAAGGCCTATTCGGCAATTATCGATTCCAACGTCACAACTCTTCTTACAGGTATCGTACTTTATGTATTCGGAACCGGACCGATAAAGGGATTTGCAACAACACTGGTAATAGGTATTCTTACATCCCTGTTTACTGCAATATTTATTACGAGGCTGATATACGAAGCTTTTATGGCCCGGAATATCAACCTTACATTCTCGATAAAACTGACAGCCAACTTCCTGAAAAATGCGAAAGTTGACTTTATCGGGATGCGGAGATACTTTTACGCTGTTTCTGCTATTGTTACAATACTTGGTATCGGCTCACTTTTTGTCAGGGGCCTCAGCCTGGGTATTGATTTTACGGGAGGGAGAACCTACGTTGTCAGGTTTGACGAACCGGTCGTAACTGCAGATGTTGCAAAAAATCTTACTGCTTCGTTTGGTGAACTACCCCAGGTGGTAACATTCGGAAGTGATAACCAGGTTAAGATAACAACAAAGTACAAGTTTGATGAATCAGGCGCCGAGGACGAAGTCGAAACAAAACTCTATGAAGGGCTCAAAGATATGGTGGGAGGTAACCTGACCCGCGATGAGTTCCTTACTAAATACAGGGAAAGCTCGGAAACAATAGGCCCGACAATTGCAAGCGATATAAAGATCAAGGCAATATATTCCGTAGCTATAGCGCTTGTCATCATCTTCTTATATATCTTCATGCGTTTCAGGAACTGGCAGTATGGCTTTGGTGCGGTAGCCTCACTTTTCCACGACACTCTATTCGTAATAGGCATGTATTCTCTCCTGTGGGGGATTATGCCATTTTCTATGGAGATAGACCAGGCATTTATTGCGGCTATACTGACTGTTATAGGTTATTCGGTTAACGATACCGTTATTGTCTTTGACAGGCTCCGTGAATACATCCCGATATACAGGAAACGACCAATGAAGGAAGTGCTTAACATGGCTATGAATGCAACGCTAAGCCGTACCATAAATACCTCTATGACAACACTTGTGACTGTTATAGCAATATTTATCTTTGGTGGAGCAGTAATACGAGGATTTGTGTTTGCCCTGATGATAGGTATTTTCGTAGGAACCTATTCATCGATATTCATAGCGTCAATGCTCATGTACGATACCTCGCGCAAGGCAAAAGGACACTTCCCGGAACAGAAAACGAAATAAAGGAGATAGGCTAAATAAGAAAGCAGGGCGTGTTTCTTTAATCACCCCCTGCTTTTTTTTATTCTTTCTTGTTAGTTGCCAGGACCATTTTCACCTTCAGCCTTGTTCCAATCTCAAGTACATCAACAAGATCCTGAACCTGAAGGTTGTACGCAAACCTGAGTACAACTGTTGGCTCTTCGATACCGGCTAGCCTGTCTTTCAGGACAGATTCCATCTGGTTCAGGGAAACCTGCCTGTTGTCGATATAATAGTTCTTATCTTCGGTTACGGATATTGTAATCTGTTGCTTGTTAATATTCTGGGCTGCATTTGAAGAAGGGAGAAGGAGCTTAATGACGTTCGGATTTGCAAGAGTGGAGACTATGAGGAAAAACAGCAGCAGAAAGAACATTATGTCGTTCAGTGATGAGGTGCTGACCTCAGGTTTGAAATGCCTTGTTCTTCTGATAATCATTATTAAAAGACTTTGAGAAACTCAATGACCTGTTCCTGCAGTTTAATTGTATACCGGTCTATCATCATTTGCAGGTAATGGTATGCTGAATAGGCTATCACTCCAACAATCAGTCCTACACCACTGCAGATCATCTTCTGGTACAGCCCTCCGGCTATTATGCCAATACTAATATTGTCAGCAAGGGAGATATTGTAAAATATCTTTATGACACCCGATATTGTACCTATAAATCCAAGCATGGGTGCTACTCCGGCTATAATCCCGAGATACCCGGTATCCTTTTCCATAAGTGAGATTTCGAGGTTCGTTGTTGATTCCATGTACCCTTCGACCTCTTTAACAGGCTTTCCCGTTTGTTCAATCCCGCTTCCAATTATCCTTCCAAAGGAGGTCTCATCGGACCTGGCACTCTTAAGGGCTTTCTCATTCTTCTTCCCCCTGAGATCCGCAATAATTCCTGAGAGCAAGCCAGTATCGATTCTGGTGCTCCTTCTGATGTAAACATATCTTTCAATAAATATATACAGGCTTAAAAGAGATAGAAGCAGAATAGGTATCATTATAATACCACCTTTCATCAGTAGTTCTGCTATACTTGTAACCTGTGATGTATCTGTCATGTGCATCTTCTGTAATTTTTAGTAATATTAAGCTGTTTTTGAAGATTTCCGGCAAAGTTATTTTTTATAACCTGTTTGAGGGTATTTATATTGTAGTTTTTTACTGTCAAATGATTTTTTTTTGTTACCGGCCAGCCGGATTTAGTCCGTTATTCTTATTAACTTTGCGTGATTAGTTTTATTATTCGATGGGAACATATCTGTTTATAAGCGGGCAGGAAATTTTTATAGTGATGCTGGTTGTCCTTCTTCTCTTCGGAGCTGACAAGATACCGGATATTGCTAAAGGCATGGCAAAGGGCATGCGCGATTTCAGGAAAGCCACAGATGAAATAAAACACGAGATAGAGACAAGTACGAAAGATATCAGGGATGAGATGAACGATATACAGACTTCTATACAGAAGGATGTAACTGAATTTGCCGATAACCTTCAGAGTGAGATTGACGATGCAACGGAGCCGATAAAGAAGGATCTGGAAGACATGTCCCAGAATATAGAAAAGGATGTGGATGAAATAAACAAAACCTATTCCGATTAAGGTTGCTTTTTATTATTCTGGTTACTATAAGCAAGTGTTTATTCCCTGTGTGTTCTCCAGTACCATGATGTGCCGGTGGTAAAAAATTACTATTTTAGTCGCTTTAAGAAAATGATAGAAGCTGCCGGTATAAGAAAGTCCTATGGTAATCTTCAGGTGTTGAAGGGAATTGACCTTCATATATCGAAGAAGGAGGTTGTTTCTATTGTTGGAGCCAGCGGCGCCGGCAAAACCACTTTACTGCAGATACTTGGAACTCTTGACAGGGCTGACCGGGGAAGTATATTATATAATGGTACGGATGTAACCAGGCTTAGCGGAAGGAACCTTGCAGTATTCCGAAACACTAATATAGGATTTGTATTCCAGTTTCATCAGCTTCTCCCGGAATTCACGGCACTTGAAAATGTCTGCATTCCTGCATTTATAGCCGGGAAAGGCAAATATGAAGCAGAATCCAGGGCCGCAGAGCTCCTGAGTTTCCTGAACCTGAAAGAAAGACTGGAACATAAGCCATCTGAACTAAGCGGCGGGGAGCAGCAAAGAGTAGCCGTCGCGAGAGCTTTGATAAACAACCCGGCCGTTATTCTTGCAGACGAACCTTCCGGAAATCTCGACTCGGAGAATAAAGACGAACTCCATAAACTCTTTTTTAAGCTCAGGGATTCATTTGATCAGACTATAGTGATTGTCACACACGACAGGCAACTGGCAGGTATGTGCGACAGAACATTACAGATCAAGGACGGGCTTATAATAGATGAGTCTTAAGAAATCAACAGGTTCTTCAATCCCCCGATTCCCATTGACACAGCAGAAGCCCGTTAAAAAAATAACTAATCCGGGATCAACAGGTAATTTGTAACCTTGTTTCATCCTGTCACAGGAGAAGAACAAATATTAGCTATGTTTCCTTAATTTTGTGATAGCTAAATTATAGTGAATGAGATTAAGGAAATCAGAGCTGAAGGAGTTTTTGGATGAGAAAGCAGATCAATATAATCGTCCTGAATTTATTGAACATGATCCTATAAGTATTCCTCATCAGTACACAGAAAAGGAAGATATAGAGATCTCCGGCTTTCTGGCAGCAACTATTGCATGGGGAAACAGGACAACAATACTCCGGAGTGCAAAACGTATGATGGATTTTATGGATAATTCACCTTATGATTTTATATTAAATCATAATAAGAGCGACCTTGAAAAGATAAAGTGTGTTATTCACAGGACATTTAACTCCGGAGATTTCATTTATTTCATTAAAGCCCTTAATAACATTTACAGGACTTATAACGGACTTGAAGACATATTTTCTAACTCCAGTAAAGACAATTCCTTGCAGTTGGCAATACATAAATTCAGGAATATATTCTTTGAACTGCCTCATGAGAACAGGATAATGAAACATTTTTCTGATCCAATGAAAGGTTCGGCAGCAAAAAAGATAAACATGTTCCTGCG
>CAZQRQ010000078.1:0-13419 GCA_964595725.1 uncultured Rikenellaceae bacterium
GGTGGAGGTAAAAGATGTTATCAGCGACGAATTGAAAAAAAGAAATGTGCAGATAGAATTCGATGTAGCTTCAAATCCGGAATTCCTGAAAGAAGGATCGGCCGTTGAGGATTTTCTTAAACCTGACAGGATAGTGATTGGCACAAATACGCCGGAGGCGGCTGATATCATGAAAAAACTCTATAAGCCATTCCTGCTTAACAACCATCCAATATTGTTCATGGATATCAAATCAGCTGAAATAACCAAATATGCAGCAAATGCAATGCTTGCAACAAGAATCAGCTTCATTAACGAAATTGCTAACCTTTGCGACCTTCTTGGTGCAGATATTAATTTTGTAAGGAAAGGTATTGGCAGTGATTCCAGGATAGGCAACAAATTTCTGTATGCCGGCACAGGATACGGAGGATCCTGCTTTCCCAAGGATGTCAAGGCACTGATTAAGACCGCTGATGAGCTGGGATACAGTTTAAATGTTGTAAAAGCTGTGGAAAAGGCAAACGATTACCAGAAATCAGTTCTTATGAAGAAGCTGATGAAACACTTCCATAACAACCTTAAAAACAAAGCAATAGGCGTATGGGGTCTTGCATTCAAACCTCAAACTGACGATATTAGGGAATCCTCTTCAGTATTTCTAATAAAGATGCTGCTTAAGGAAGGCGCAAAAGTCAAAGTATATGATCCCGCTGGGATGGATGAGGCCAGAAAAGTACTGGGTGACAGGATCAATTACACTTCCAACCAGTATGATGCTATAAACGGTGCCGATGCTTTGGCTCTCATGACAGAATGGCCTGAATTCAGGATACCTGACCTGCGCCTTATGGCCACAAAAATGAAAGAAAAAGTTATTTTTGACGGAAGGAACATATATGAACCTGCAGAGATAAAGGAGGCAGGTTTTGTATATTACGGTATTGGCAGGGGATGAGAAGGAATTGATGATAGTCAGAAAATCGGAAGTATAGCGTTAGGAATTAATAACCATAAATAATAAACATAATGAAGGGAATTATTCTGGCAGGAGGAGCGGGAACAAGGCTGCATCCTATTACAAATACGATATCCAAACAGATGCTGCCAGTTTATGACAAGCCAATGATATACTATCCTTTGTCTGTCTTAATGCTGGCCGGGATAAGAGAAATACTGATTATATCCACACCGAGGGATCTGCCTGGTTTCAGGAATCTTCTGGGATCCGGATATTCGATTGGACTGAATTTCCATTATAAGGAGCAACCATCACCTGATGGTCTCGCCCAGGCATTTATCATTGGGGAGGAATTTATTGGTAAAGACCCTGTCTGCATGATACTTGGTGACAATATTTTCTACGGCCACGGATTCGGTGAAACATTACTTTCAACATCCGGGTTAGAAAAAGGTGCATGTGTATTCGGATATTATGTCACAGATCCTCAAAGATACGGTGTTGTTGAATTTGACAGCAAAAGGAAAGCTGTCAGCATCGAGGAAAAACCGTCCAAACCCAGGTCAAACTATGCTGTAACAGGCTTATACTTCTACGACAACAGTGTTATTGAAAAGGCAAAAGCCCTGAAGCCGTCTGCCAGAGGGGAATTGGAAATAACTGATCTTAACCGGCTCTACCTTGAAGAAGGAACCCTGCAGGTAAGGCTCATGGGAAGGGGTATGGCCTGGCTTGATACAGGAACTGTTGAAAGTCTTCTGCAGGCGGCAAATTTTATTGCAACACTCGAACAGCGGCAGGGGCTTAAAGCATCTTGCGTGGAAGAAATAGCATACAAAAGGGGATTCATAACAAGAGATCAGCTGATTGAATCTGCAGCTCCATATAAGAACAGTCAGTACGGGCAGTACATTCTCAGGATTGCAAACGAGGAAATAAGTGTTTTTGACGGGGAGTAAGAAAATATAACAAAATGAGAATTATTGAAACGGAATTTCAGGATCTTTTTGTAGTTGAACCTGTTGTTTACCAGGATAGCCGTGGTTACTTCATGGAAAACTTCAACATTGAATCCTTTAAAAGGGCGGGGATTACATTTGCACCCTTACAGGATAATGAATCAAGTTCAGTAAAAGGTGTAATCAGGGGATTGCATTACCAGTTACGGCCACACGATCAGGCTAAGCTTATTCGCGTTGTTGAGGGCCGGATTATGGATGTTGCACTTGATTTAAGAAAAGGCTCACCGACTTTTGGGCGCTGGTACAGTATTGAACTGGATTCTGTAAGCAAGAGATCATTGTTGATTCCCAGAGGCTTTGCACACGGATTTTCTGTTCTCAGCAATATAGCTGTTATACAATATAAATGTGACAGCCTATATGACAGGGATTCCGAAAGAGGTATCTCCCTGGCAGACCCATCACTTGATATCGACTGGAAAACAGATTTATCAACAGCTATTATAAGCGAAAAAGATAAAAACAATCCCCTATTTAGTAACGCGGAAATGAATTTCTGAATGGCAGTAATATTAGTAACAGGAGCAAACGGACAGCTTGGCAGTGAACTCAGGGCGGCGTCAAAAAAAAATATCGGTTACAAATACATCTTTACCGATAAAGAAGACTTTGATCTGACCGATACAGGGGCCATCAGCGATTTCATAATTAAGTTCAGGCCTGACTGGATCATAAATTGCGCAGCATATAACCAGGTGGATAAGGCTGAAACCGATTATGAAGAGGCACGCAGTATTAACAGCACAGCAGTAGGTAACTTAGCAAAGGTGATAAGAGACACAACCTGCCATTTCATTCATATTTCAACAGATTATGTATATAGCGGAAATGGGACCCAACCCTTCTCCGAATATTCCCTTCCTGATCCCGTAAATGCATATGGAAGGTCAAAGCTTGAGGGTGAAAAGAATGCTTTTATACATCCCTGGACAATGGTGATAAGAACATCGTGGCTCTATTCATCATTTGGAAGCAATTTTGTAAAGACCATTTTGAAACTGGGGAAAGAAAAGAAGGAACTCAGGGTTGTCAATGACCAGACCGGATCACCAACCTATGCAGCAGATCTTGCACAGGCAATATTGAAAATTATTACCAATGTCAGCAGACAGCAGATTGCTTTCAATGCAGGTATTTATAATTATTCCAATGAAGGATCCTGTACCTGGTATGACTTTGCTGTTGCAATCCTTGAAGAGGCTGGATCAGACTGCAAGGTAATCGCGGTTTCGTCAGAAGAATTTGCTTCCGCTGCCAGACGGCCTGCTTTCTCGGTTATGAATAAAAGCAAGATAAAGGAGAACTACCAGCTACCTTTATCGCATTGGAGAGACAGTCTTAAAAAGTGTATAAGGAAAATAAAGAAAAATCTATAGAAATGATATCGTTGTCAGAAATCAGAAAGCGGGCTGAAGCCTGGCTCGGCGAAGAATTTAATGAAGAGACCCGTCGCGAAGTTAAGGAGATGCTTGACAAGGACGAGAAGAAATTGACAGATGCTTTTTACCAGGATCTTGAGTTTGGTACCGGTGGATTAAGAGGCATCATGGGAGCAGGGACCAACAGGATGAATATTTATACCCTCGGGATGGCAACGCAGGGTCTCGCAAATTACATTATCAGGAAAAAAGGAGGGAAAGGTATAAGGGTGGCTATCGCTCATGATTGCAGGAATAACAGCAGGTATTTCGCTGAAACAGCTGCTGACATTTTTTCTGCAAACGGCTTCGAGGTTTACCTTTTTGAATCCTTACGGCCAACACCGGAACTATCCTTTGCAATAAGATATTATAAATGTCAGAGCGGTGTTGTAATTACAGCATCTCACAATCCACCGGAATATAATGGCTACAAGGCATACTGGGATGATGGGGGACAGGTGGTTCCTCCCCACGACAAGGGAATTATTGAAGAGGTAAGGAATATCAGAACTGTTAAAGAAATCAGGTTCGATGCACAAAAGGAGAAAATTAAAATTCTTGGTTCAGAAACTGACAAATTATTCCTCTCTGAAATACAAAAAATGAGTCTCAATAAGAATGCTGTCAGAAACCAGAGTGGAATGGGTATCGTGTATACCCCTATTCATGGCACAGGAGTGAAACTTGTGCCTTCCGCCCTCAGGCTTTTTGGATTCAGCAATATTATTAATGTCCCCGAGCAGGATATAACTGACGGTAATTTTCCTACTGTCAAATCACCTAATCCTGAAGAGCCTGGTGCATTAAGGCTGGCCATAGAAAAAGCCATTGAGACAGGATCAGATCTGGTGATGGCGACAGATCCTGATGCCGACAGAATTGGAATAGCTGTCAGGGATACGGGCGGGAATTTTGTTCTCCTGAATGGCAACCAGACAGGAGCCATACTGCTCTATTACACCCTGTCACAATTCAAGGAAGGTAAAAGGTTCAGGGGGAATGAATATGTAATAAAGACGATCGTCACATCCGACCTGCTCGACAGGATAGCAGAAAGTTACAATGTAGAATGCTTCAACGTGCTTACCGGATTCAAGTATTTCGCCGAGCTGATAAGGAAACTTGAAGGGACCAAAAAGTATATAGGAGGTGGAGAGGAGAGCTACGGCTACCTTCCTGGCGACTATGTGCGTGACAAGGACGCTGTTGGATCATGCGCCATGGTAGCTGAAGCGGCCGCCTGGGCCAGGGATAACAAAATGTCTCTTTTTGAACTCCTTATTGATATCTATGTGAAATTCGGTCTTTACAGGGAAAGGCTTTTCAATATTGTAAGGAAGGGTAAGGAAGGTGCCGACGAAATAAAAGCTATGATGCAGAAGCTCAGGAATGATCCTCCATCGGTTATCAATAACAGTAAAGTTATCAGGACGAACGATTATGATAAGCTTATTTCAGTTAATATGCTTGATGGCAGTTCAAGTAAGATTGATCTTATCAGATCGGATGTACTGCAGTTCTTCCTGGAGGATGGATCGAAGATATCTGTAAGGCCGTCAGGTACTGAACCCAAGATTAAATTCTATTTCAGTGTGAATGCAACTCTTGAATCCCCTTCAAAGTTTGAGGAAGTATCAGGTATTCTTGACAGTAGACTGGACGGGATAATAACGAATCTGAAACTAAGTTAAACCGAATATGAAATCATACAGAAAGGAACTCTGGTTCGAGACATCTACAAGAAGAGCATTTATAAATATCACCGGGAAAGTGGAACAATGCCTTGCGGAAAGCGGAATAAGGGAAGGACTCTGCCTTGTCAATGCGATGCATATAACCGCAAGTGTCTTTATTAATGACGATGAGGCAGGATTACACCACGATTTTGAAGTCTGGCTTGAGAAACTGGCACCCGAAAAGCCTTACTCCCAATATTCCCATAATGGTTTTGAGGACAATGCAGATGCACACATCAAGAGGACCCTTATGGGGAGAGAAGTCGTTGTGGCTGTTACTAACGGGAGACTTGACTTCGGAACCTGGGAACAAATATTTTACGGAGAATTTGACGGAAAAAGAAAGAAGAGGGTTCTTGTCAAGATTATTGGAGAATAAGTGTAGTCCAGGAGCTTCCTCTTTACGTCATAGAAAAGCTTCAACAAATGGATCATTTGTTAAGATATCAACAAGATAATTACTGAAAATAAGATCCGATTGATTATGACCAAAACTTATAACGATTCAAAAAAGAAACCTTCTTCTGCTGATGGTATCGATAAGAGAATAGAGTCAATCAACAGGAAAAGAAAAAAAGCGAATTCTGTATTTAAGAAGCTGGACTCTAAAGTCTATAAAGCATTCCTTGAAATGGAAAAAGCCACATTCATTGACGGGACATTATCCGTAAAAACCAAGGAACTCATTGCGGTGTCGATTAGCGTTGTCACCAACTGTGAATCGTGCATGCAGTGGCATATAGAACAGGCCAGGAATAAAGGAGCCACTGCCGGCGAAATACTTGAGGCCATTGAAGTTGCCATAGAAATGGGAGCCGGACCAGTAACTGTAAACGCAAGATTTGCACTTGAAATTATGGAGAGTTACTACGGAAGATTTTAGCACACCAAATCATCAGTATAATTGCTGAAGGATTATTTTCCGCTGTTTCCCATACCTGAAAGTATGTCATAACTGACTATAAAGAATCCTGGAAAAAAGTATCGCTGAAATTTACAAGGTAAAGCTTTTCTGTTGCCCGTGTTAAAGCTGTATACAACCATCTCAGGTAGTCAGGAGTAACTTCCTGCCGGTTAAACATTCCCTGGTCAATAAAGACCCTCTCCCACTGGCCACCCTGTGCCTTATGGCAGGTTACAGCATACGCAAATTTAATCTGGAGTGCATTGAAGTAGGGATCCTTCCTCACAGCCTCATATTGTTTTCTCCGGGTACGTACATCAGGATAATCAGCCATAATGCTGTTAAACAGTTCCCTGCTTTTTTCAGCAGGCAAAGCAGGCGAGTCGAGATGAAGAACATCGAGCATCACCTTTGATTCCACATCAAGGTCATAATCTGCAAACCTGAGAAGCATATCAGCAAAGTGGAATCCATATCTTTCCTCATATTTTCTTATTCTTCTTACCTCTGCTATATCTCCATTGGCAATAAACCCTGCTCCCTCCTCCTCATCGAGTACTGAATAATTATTTTTTACAACCATAATACTGTCTCCAGGGCTTATCTCCTCTTCCCGGAAGAATATCCTGTTACGTATTCCCTGGTTATACCTGTTTGCCTGCCGGTTAGAGTTAACAACAATCATTGTCCCGTCTATGCCGCACGTCCCGTATGATGATGATAGTTCCTCAATGAGGTCTTCTCCCGGAAGCCTTACAATATCTTTGTAATGACTACAGTCGAACGATGGCAATCCTGTAGTTCCTTCAGATATCAGGTGTCTCACCTTAGTTGCATTCATAAGAATGCCACTCGATTCGCTCTGCCGCACAACCTCCCGGAGTTCAGTTGTAATGATGGCGAATCCGTATCCACCAAGAGCTCCAGGATCAACCGCCGGGCTTAAAACAGATCCTACCGGAGGTAACTGAGCGGTATCACCTGCGATCAGCAGTTTACAGTTCGTACCGGAATATACGTACTCGATGAGGTCATCAAGCAACTTTCCACTTCCAAATAATGACACTTCTCCCTGGCTATTCGAAACCATTGAAGCCTCATCGACAATAAAGTAAGTTTCCCTGTTAATATTCCTGTCCAGAACAAAACTGCCCATTCCATCTGTTGACGATTTCTGCCTGTATATCTTTTTGTGAATAGTAAATGCCTGCTTACCTGCAAATGATGAAAGGACTTTTGCGGCTCTTCCTGTAGGTGCCATCAACACTGACCGCATCCTTAGTAAGTCAAGTGTCCTGACCACAGAACTGATCAGGCTTGTCTTTCCTGTACCGGCATAACCGGTAAGGAGGAAAATTGCATCATTAGTATTTTCAATAATGAAAGATGTTATTTTCCTCAGGGCTTCGGACTGGTCCGCAGTAGGATCATTGCCCAGGTTTTTTATCAACTGGTTATATATTATATCTTCCCTCATAAATATGAAGGTAATCAGATTCTTTTATAAACATAAGTAATCTTTAACTTATATTTGTAATGTTATTGATCTCAAAAATAAATTAATCTGCCTGTTCAGCTGATGCCGTTTTTCGAGCTTTTTGATGAAACCCTTGACATAAACTCGACCGGGAATTATGAATTATCTCTCGAAGTAAGTCCCGCCAGGCTTACTTTCTGCCTTCTCGATGCAATAAGGAATAAATTCATTATGCTAAGGGAATATTCGCCTGAAAAGAATAATGGTTTCTCAGCTGAAGAAGTAAAGGATGTTTTATTAAAAGATGATTTTCTCGCCAGGAATTACAGAAGGACAGTTCTTATCCTTCCTTCACCACGATATACTCTTATCCCTGCACCATTATACGATCCCGCCCGCAAAGATGATTATTTCTCATTCAATCATGTAAGATGGGAAAGTGAAATAATTCAGACTAACCGGATTCCTGATCCTGATGCATTTCTTATTTTTTCAACTGGCAAAGAAATTCTTGAAATCCTCAAGGGAATATATCCCGGATCTTTCCCGTTACACCAGATGAAACCACTGTTGCATCATGTTGCAGCTGCCGGCAAAAGCCTGGAAAAACCATTCATTCATGCGCATATTGAAAACGATTTTTTCAACCTGCTTGTTTCCAGGGAAAAGACCCTGCAATTCAGTAACACCTTCTTATACAGAAACATAACTGATGTCCTTTATTTTATTCTCAATGTCATCAGGAATATTGACCTCAGAAAGGATAATACTATTTTCCTGAGCG
The DNA here is from genome assembly GCA_964595725.1 of uncultured Rikenellaceae bacterium. Classification (GTDB taxonomy): domain Bacteria; phylum Bacteroidota; class Bacteroidia; order Bacteroidales; family VadinHA17; genus LD21. The sequence goes on from CAZQRQ010000078.1 coordinate 8,285, forward strand.
GACAGACAGAGATCTTTGATGAGCTTTATTCCGGTTTGCGAACCTACATAAAGGATATTAAGTTTGCTGAGCCATCAGGTAATTTCACATTCAGTTATGTTTTTAATGATCTGCAGCTTCACAGGTACCTGAATCTAATTTCTGCAATCAATTGCGCATAATCGGAGGTAAATACAGGGGTAAAAGGATCATTCCCCCCCAGGGATTCAGGGCTCGTCCCACTACTGATTATGCCAGGGAGAGCCTATTTAACATTCTTGCAAACAGAGTTGATTTTGAGGATATTGAGATTCTTGACCTGTTCTCCGGGACTGGCAGTATAAGTTATGAATTTGCATCCAGAGGAGCAATAACAGTGCACACAGTGGAAAAGGACTTAAGAAACATTTCATTTATAAGAAAGACCATTTCAGAAATGAGCCTCGGCAATATAAAGCCGGTCCATATTGATGCTAAAGCCTTTCTAAAAGCCTGCACACACAGGTATGATATTGTTTTTGCCGATCCCCCGTACAGCCTGCCCTGGCTCGGGGATCTCCCTGACCTGATAATAAATGCGAGCATCCTGAGAGATGATGGTTTCCTGATTCTTGAACATCCCGGTTCATCAAATTTCAGTAACAGCTCTTTTTTCTTTGAACACCGTAACTATGGGAGTGTTAATTTCAGTTTCTTCAGGGACAACAAACTGATAACCAAAAAACATAGTATTATTAAACTTATTTAATTAAGTAATTTATTAACTTTGATATGCCTGATTATAAGTTCTGTATTCGATATCCATATAATCAGGATATATAATGATTCTCTTCTTTTGTTTAAGTTAACTCAGACAAGGGTTTAAAAATGAAAAAAGATATCTTCATCCTGGAACTTATGAAAAGTTTTCCATTTAAGGTGCTGATTTTTCTTGTTTTCATAATCCTGGCAGGTATGGGGATCTCAAAATGCAAAGAAAAGAAGGTTCAGATGAAAGAGGACATTCTTTACATCCATCCAAAACCTAAAACATGAAATCACCAGGAAGGGATTATTAACCTCTCAGAAGCATTACTGCACTTTAATCAAAATTTTCTTTCCCGGCATTCCTTTGGAGCTGGCACTCAGTTCTATTTCACCTTCACTGAATCCTGATTTAATAATTACTATTGCTTTCCCGCAAAAGAGCTTAACAAAATCTGACTGAAACGGATCCAGCGACTGGGGATTTCCATTACCCACACCAGCTATGGTGCCCTGCCCTTTTACTACCAGGTTTATCATGTTGTCTGCCAGCGGGCATGGATTTCCATTCCTGTCAAAAGCCTCGACCAATATATATGAAATGTCCATACCCCCTGAGGATATAACTTTCCTGTCGGGAGTAATCCGTATCTCAGCCGGCTCACCGGCTGTTCTTACAATTTTCTCACCGATTTTTTCACCGGCCCGGTACGCCACTGCTTTCAGTTCCCCGGGATGATAAGGCACATCGTTCCACATTATCCTGAATCTCTCTGTGGAATTACGAGAAGTCGGGTTTTTAGATTTCATCCCCAGCGACTCACCATTCAGGAAAAGTTCAGCAGCATCGCCATTCGTGTATATAAATACAGGTACAGTTTCGCCCTCTTTAAGGTCCCAATTCCAGTGAGGAACAATATGAACCATATTTTCCCCTGGTTTCCAGCAGCTCTTATAAAGATAGTACCTGTCCTTAGGGATGCCGCAGAGGTCGACAATTCCGAAATAGCTGCTTCTTGAGCCATGCTTGTCTCCCAGATTCATTCTCCTGACACTCATATCGTTATAGGGAGTTGGTTCTCCAAGATAGTCAAAGCCGGTCCATACAAATTCTCCTGCAATATATTCCTCTTCCTGCTGCCACATAAAATCATCATCTCCGACCTCTGCCCACGCCGGAGCATTAAGGTCATAAGAACTCACCTGGAGCGAAGTTGTAAAGTCTGTTTTCTGCTGTGGCAGTGGAAGTTCAAAGAATCCTCTTGTACTAACCGTTGAAGCTGATTCACTGATTATGACAGCTTTGTTGGGTTCCAGCTGCCTGGCAAGTTTCCAGCGCTGGCCATAATTATAGCTAAGCACATCATAATAATCAAAATGACGCTTTGCAGCTGCGGCTTCATTATCGCAAACCATTGTAACCGGACGGGTCGGGTCGTACTTACGTACATAAGTGACCATGATGTTTAATTTCTGAAAGCCGTTATTGATGTTATTCTGAATATCTCCCATTTCATTACCGATACTCCATATGAATATACTTGGGTGATTACGGTCGCGGATAACAAAATTTCTGATATTGCGAAGCGCAAAATCGTCAAAATCAGTGTCAGGGATTATATCAGCTTTATTATCATATTTATCAAATGCTTCGTCAAACACAAGTATTCCCATCCTGTCGCAGAGATCAAGAAGCTCAGGTGCAGGGACATTATGGCTTGTCCTGATAGCATTCACACCCATGGCTTTCATAATTTCCAGCTGTCGTTCCATAGCCCTAGGGAAAAAAGCTGATCCCAGGGGCCCCTGGTCATGATGAAGGCAAACGCCTTTAAATTGCACCCGACGGTCATTAAGGTAGAATCCATTATCAGCAGTGAATCTGATACTCCTGATACCAAAAGGAGTAGTATAGGTGTCAGTTTCCTTCTCGCCGATGTAAACAGTAGTTTTAACTTCATAAAGGAAAGGGTTATCAATGTCCCATCTTACAGGATCAGCAAGCGTAATACTGACTTCACCATCGACACTTTTCCCCCGGGCTATGCTCCTTGAAACCGATTCGCTTGCCAGCTCTGTCCCTTTCGGATTGATAATAACACTTTCAATTCTCACATTATCTGCCGTGTTATCAGAACTGTTTATTACCGTGGTTAAAATCCTGACAGTCGCATAGCCGGGTTTTATCACAGGCGTTGTAACATATGTACCCCAGACGCCGACATGAATCTTATCCGCAATTACAATCTGCACTTTCCTGTAAATACCAGCACCCGGGTACCACCTGCTACATGGTTTCGTGTATCCACATGAACCGCAAGTATATTATCCTTTCCAGGTTCCACAAGACCTGTAATATCAAGGTAAAACGAATTATATCCATAATCCCATCCACCTGCCCTGCTGCCGTTTACAAATACTTCCGGGAATGCCATCACACCATCGAAAAGGAGATATATTTCCTTATCGGCCAAGTCCATTGGAATGTCAATCTTCCGCCTGTACCATGCCTCATCCCGCCAGGGTAGTTTACCGGTATTCCCGTCACCATCTGGCATAACAGGTCCCTCAATAGCCCAGTCGTGAGGAATAGTAACACTTTTCCAGCCGGAATCATCATAATCAGGTTTATAAGCTTCGGCAGATGCACCCTTTGAGAATCGCCATCCTCTATGCAATGTAACAACTTCGCGGGCAGAAATAATTGTCGTCACAAACAACAAAATAATGGTTGAGATATGTTTCCTGTAAATCAATGAATTAAATTTCATTATAACGTATATTCATTAAAATAAATAAGTAACTAAGCAGTTATCGTAAAATACCAATTTATACAAAAAAGTGATACGCTTATTCAAAATCATTCTCAACCCGGACGGCCAGTAGTGTTATTTATTTCACAATTAACATTTTACCTTAAAATCAGAATACCGTAATACATAAACAGCAGGATATGGGAAAATAAATTGAAATTCTTTATATTGGAGGAGCAAAGATGAAACCCGGCCGGCCGAGTTCCCCGAAGAAGACCCGATATTAATAATTTTATCTTTAAATCAAATTTTTCTCTGTAATATGAAAAGACTTTCCTGCCTGATATTCTTTCCGATGATATTTGTTTCCGAACTGTCAGCTCAGCGGCATTTAAATAATACTATTGGTATTTCAAAGGGAATCACACCCGGGATGTCTGATCTCTATATAGGTGAACCCTTTGATATCTGGCCATCACGCAAAACAGGACCGGTCTATCACCTTTTCTACTCTTTCCAGTTCAGTGAATCCCTCAGGGCAGGGCCATATTACGAATATGAACAGGCAAGGTTCTCTGAGAACAATTCAACAGGGATATACGGTTTCGACCGTTATAACATTGGTATTAACTGGCTCGGACAATTCCTGAAGGGCTCGATTCATCTCCAGATTGGCGGTTACCTGGGTTATGGATTTCTGAAGGCCCAAAACTGGGCCAGGCTGACCGGATTTGACCTGGGATTGATTGCAGGGCCGGCATATGAATTCAAAAGTTACGGGGCGGCTATACATATTGAGACAGGACATGCCAGGTATAAGTCGGATGGTGAGCCTTCCGGTGTGCTTCTATATACTCCAAGGATTCTGCTCAAAGCATATTACAGATTCAACTGGGCGGAAATTTTTAGGAAAGACTGAATAATTTCCAGACGTGCAGCATAATGAATTAACATTTTATAACATTTATTTTAATATTTTTAACAGTTAATAAGTATCTTTACCTCAATACAACCTTTATCATTAAACAAAATCTCAAGAGATGAAAAAGAACTTAAAGAATCTTTTGCAGTTGCTATCTGTTCTGATTGCACTGGCACTTATTGCACCGGTTAATGCTCAGGCGCAGGCAAAACCAAATTTTGCAGGCACATGGGCATTTAATGCTGAAAAGAGTACTTTACCACAGGGCGGTCCTGGTGGTGGGGGCGGCGGCGGCTTCGGCGGCGGCAGAATGGGTGGAGGAAACTTCACAGTTACACAGGACGCCAATACACTGACTCAGGTCCGTGAAGGTGGACCAAATGGTTCAATTACTACCAAGTACACCCTCGACGGTAAGGAGACGACTAATTCAATGGGATTCGGAGACAGCAAAACGACGGCTACATGGTCGGCTGACGGGAAAAAACTTACTATCGTCACGAAAATGGATTTCAATGGCAATGAATTCACCACAACAGCTGTCTGGAGCCTTATCGACGCCAACACACTTGCCATAGAAACAACAAGGCCCGGAAGGGATGGCGGCGACGCAACCACAACAAAAATGGTTTACGACAAGAAATAGTATAACTAAAAAAAAGTTATTATCTAATTTGTTAGAAGAGGCCGTCTCATAAGCTAATTGAGACGGCTTTTTTATTTGAGTTTTTCTGAAG
>CAZQRQ010000079.1:0-13375 GCA_964595725.1 uncultured Rikenellaceae bacterium
TGGTAACCCAGGTTTTTTAGAGCCACAACAAGATGCCCGCCGATGAATCCGCCTGCACCTGTCACAACTGCTTTAACATTACGATTGATCATATTATTGAATTTTTTAAAATGAATCTTTCTGTTATCAACATCCTGGTTCTCTGTTTCTTTTCCCCTGTTATTTCGTCTATCAGCAGTTTCGCTGCCCTGTTCCCCATATCCCTTGGATCCTGGGCTATTACTGCCAGCGGCGGGTTGAACAAATCCGCCGTTTCTGAAAATCCATAGGCAATTATCCCGATGTCATCCGGTATTTTAATGCCGGCGGATGCTGCGGCGCGATATACCCCCAGTGCGACACGATCGTTCACGGCAATGATTACTTCCGGCAAAACGCCGGCAGTGATCAATTTCCGGAATGCATTGAATCCGTCCTCAATTTCATACCCACCCTCGATGATCCATTTGTTTGTTATGCCCAGGCCATGGCTCCTTACAGCACTTTTAAAGGCGCTGAGCCTCACTTTACCGATGTTCAGAGAAGTGTAACCTGAAAGGTATCCTATCCTTGAATAATTCTTCCCGGCTATATGGCTGACCGCTTCCATCATGCCTTTCTTATCGTCGAATTCAACCAGGCTGCATCCCAATCCTTTAATCGCCCTGTCGAAGAAAACCAGAGGTATCCCCACTTTGCCGGCATACCTGAAGAGGGCCGGATCAGTAGTTTCCTGAGAAATGCATACAAGTAAGCCGTCGACCCTCATGCTGTACAAATTACGAATATTTTTTTCTTCAACATCGGCTTTTTCCCTCGAAACTGTCAGTATTGTCGTGTAACCGCAGTCCGATGCAGTATCGATTATACTGTCGGTCAGGTAAGCAAAGAAACTGTTTTCCAGGTCAGGTATTACAACTCCAATATTCGATGATTTCCTGTTTGAAAGCTGCGAGGCGATAAAATTCGGGAAGTATCCCATCCTTGCGGCAGCTTTTCTTACTTTTTCCTTCATGCCTGCCGATATGTCGGGATGATCCCTCAGTGCCTTAGACACCGTAACACGTGACACTCTAAGCTTACGCGCAATATCCTCCTGGGTAACCGGCTTCTTTTTCATTATACTTTCACGTGTACTTTCACGTGTAAATATAAAGTATTTTATTTGATTAAGAACCCTGATTAAGACAGATTTTTATTTATTTTATGTCCGATAAATCTGCTTGCTGCAAATAATATTGTAAAGCGGGTATATAAATTAATATGAAATCACTTAACTTTTTTCACAAATGACTGAAAACCAGCCAATAAGGCAAAACAAGGCACTTGTAGTCGTGATTGCTGCCATTGCGGCAACAGGAGGCTTGCTATTCGGATTTGACACCGGTGTGATATCTGGTGCAATACCATTCTTTCAGAAAGCTTTCGGTATAACTGACAGCTGGGTTGAAATCATTACCACCGCCGGGCTTGTCGGTGCAGTTATAGGTGCCATGTCAAGCGGCAGAATAGCGGATGTAGTTGGAAGAAAAAAAGTAATTATCACTGCCGCCATTATCTTTGCAATAGGTGCAGTATGGTCGGGGATGTCACCAGGCCCGGTAATGCTGGTCTTTGCGAGATTTTTCCTGGGAATCGCAATAGGTGTATCATCCTTTTCCGTACCACTTTATATTGCTGAGATCTCTCCTACAAAAACCAGGGGCACACTTGTTTCCATGTTTCAGTTGCTGATAACGATTGGTATTATGGTTTCATATTTGAGTGATTCAGCCTTTGCTGTACCCGATGGACATCCTGATTACGACTCCTGCTGGAGATCAATGTTCTATGTCGGAGTCATACCTGCCCTGATAATGTTCACAGGAATGATTTTCCTTCCGGAAACTCCCAGATGGCTTATCAGCAAAGGGCATGAAGATAAATGCCGTGAGGTTCTCCAGAAAGTTGAAGATCCCGGTCTTGTTGAAGAGGTTATTGAAAAAATGAAAGCTGATATTGCCGCTGACAAGGTCAATAAGGTTAAATGGAATGAAGTATTCAAGAAATGGCTACGGGTACCTCTCATCATTGCGGTCGGAATAATGTTCGTGCAGCAATTTACAGGAATAAACACCATCATTTACTACAGTCCAAAAATATTCCTGATGTCAGGTTTTGCCGACGCTCAGGCAGCTGTGTGGGCCTCAGTGAGTGTCGGTGTGGTAAATGTCGGATTCACTATTCTTTCTCTATTCATGATCGATAAGCTGGGTAGAAGGAAGCTTTATTTCATAGGAGTAACCGGACTTGTTGTTGCTCTTATAGCAATGGGCACCTGTTTCGCCCTTCAGTCGACCCTGGGAGACTCGATAAAGTGGGTAACCATTTCTCTCATCTGGGTCTATATCGCATTCTTCGCAATAAGTCTCGGACCACTTGGCTGGCTAATCATCTCTGAAGTATTCCCACTAAGTGTTAGAGGAATAGGATCCAGTATAGGCGCTCTCTCAAACTGGCTTTTCAACGGTGTTGTTGCCTTTACTTTCTTCAAACTTGTAAAAGGTCTGACATTACCCGGTACTTCTATAATGCTGAAAGGGGAAAATCTTGGTAATCCGGCCGGAGCCTTCTTCCTTTATGCACTTGTAGGTATTCTGAGTATTGTCTGGGGTTATTTCTATATTCCTGAAACCAAAAACGTAACACTCGAAAAAATCGAGGAACACTGGAGAGAAAAGACTAAACCGCGCCAAATCCGTCCTTAGTGAATATTTTTGCCAGGAATCCTCTGCGATAATTGAATATATTTTCAAGCTGTCTGCCGATAAATAAAAGACTTAGATGACTATCGGCTTAAGGAGAACTAAGCTGTTGATGCTGCCTGCCGGCTGGCCTGATCGTTCTTTTTTAACAAAAGGCATACCTTAAGTGCTTCATCTGCATGTCGTTCAGCCTCTGACTGCGAATTGAAAATATGGATCACCTTGCCTTGAATATCAGTAATGTATGTTACTCTTCCTGGCACAAGTCCAAAAAAGCTGGAGGGAACTCCCATGAGCTTCCGCACTTTATTCCCCGTGTCGCTAAGTATCGGATATGTAAGCATGTATTTTTCAGCAAAGTTCCTGTGGCTTTCCACCGATTGACCGCTTATACCAATCACGACTGCACCTGCCTCGTCGAATACCTCCGTAAGGTCCCGAAAATAACACGCTTCTTTCGTACATCCGTGACTCCCATCCTGGGGATAAAAGAATAGTACCAGCTTCTTTTTACCTATAACTGATCTTGTGTCAAATACATTACCGTTCTGGTCCTGTAATGAGAAATCCGGTATTGGATCGCCTATCTGTATACCTTTCATAATAGTTCAAATGATTATTCCCAGGTGATAATTCTAAAGGTTAAGCATAATCCCGACAACCGCATAATTTATCAATGCAAAGTTATATACTTCGGCATTGTCCGCTCCACCTTCAAGTACACGGTACCCGGCTTTAAGTGCAAGGCGGTCAGACACCTGGTATTTCAGTGCAAGTAACACATCCTCTGCCCTTCCCTGGGGTGCAGCAAGCGCATCACCGTCGATCAGCAATGATAATTTATCCCGCACTTGCCAGTCGAGCCTGAAATTCAGTATGGGAACGAATCCCACATTTGTCTTTTCACTTTCAAGTCCTGGCGCGGAAAGCGCGATACTGGCATCCCTTACTTTTGCTGTAAAACCGAGTCCGAATTCGAGCTTCGGTCTCTCAATTATATCATACCTGTAGGTCAGCCTGTAAGAATTGAATTTATATTTACCTTCAAGGTTTATATTTGAAGGAAATTCAACTCCTTCAAAGATTATATCCCTCGGGACCATACCCTCAGACTTCAAAGTGAGTGGTGCAAATAAAACCGACAGGTTATGCCTTGTTCCAATTGTATATGTTCCTCTCAGCCTGTAGAAAAACTGAGGCGAAGCAGACAGTTCCTCACTCAAAGAAAACAGTGTACCTCCCTCTCCTGGAATACGTACATCATTATATCCTGAGAAAACACTTCCTGTCTCAACATCAATTACAATCTGGCCCTTAATAACTCCCTCACCGGAAAATACCAGCAAAACTGTCAATATAATAAAGCTTAAAACAATTTTTTTCATGTGCAATTTACTTTAGACAATAATTAAACAAACTACACTGGAACTTGTTCTGAAAATCCATATGTGTTTTGAAAATGAATGATGCCATTTTATACCAATTACATAAAAATCCATTATTTTCACTAAATATTATGCAAAAAAAATCATTTATGAAAAAGCTATTTATCAACCTGTGTGCACTTTCCCTGCTGATTCTTATTTTTGCTTCAGCCCTTCATGCCGAGGTAAAACTTGCCTCGATATTCGGAGACAATATGGTTCTGCAGCAACAGACCGAAGCTTCCATCTGGGGAAAAGCCCAGGCAAATGCCACAATACGTGTGATAACATCCTGGAATAACAGGACCTATAACACGCGTGCTGACAGGGATGGTGTCTGGAAGGTGAAAGTAGCCACTCCAGCAGCTGGCGGCCCCTATACAGTAACAATAAGTGATGGACAGCCGGTCACGCTAAAGAATATAATGATCGGCGAGGTATGGATATGTTCAGGGCAGTCGAATATGGAAATGCCTATGAAAGGTTATATGAACCAGCCTGTTGTCGGTTCAAATGAATATATTGCAACATCCTCTAACGACTTAATAAGGCTGATAACGGTGCAACGCTCCACAAGCCTCACCCCTGTTGATAATTTTGAAGGAGAATGGAAACTGTGTGAACCGGAAAATGTCAGTGAATTCAGCGCAACTGCTTATTTTTTCGGATTAATGCTAAGCAAGACCCTTAAAGTTCCTGTTGGGCTTATATGCACCAGCTGGGGAGGAACCAGAATAGAACCATGGATCAGTGAAGCCGGATGCAAAAACTTTGATTTTGTAAAGTTGCCTGATGTTTCGCAAAGTCCGGAGAAACTTTCCTCACAAACCCCAACCGTACTGTTCAATGGCATGGTTAATCCCCTGGTCGGCTATAGTATGCGAGGAGTCATCTGGTACCAGGGAGAATCGAACGGGCTTGAGCCGGACCAGTACCTTCAACTCCTGCCAGCACTGGCAGATAATTGGAGGATGCATTGGGATATTGGAGATTTCCCCTTTTATTATGTTCAGATAGCTCCATATAATTACGGACCATCGACACTCTCTTCTGCATTTCTGAGGGAAGCACAGCTTAAAGCTGTTTCTGCAGGAATAAATATGGGTATGGCCTGCATAATGGACACAGGCGAAAGTGAATGTATTCACCCTTCGAACAAAAAAGCAGCTGGTGACAGGCTGGCCTACCTTACCCTGGTAAAAACATACGGTAAGAAAGGTTTTGCAGGTGAAGGCCCCGTGCTTAAAGATATGCAAATCGAAGACAACCAGGTAAAACTGACATTCGATGGTGCTCCAAATGGACTTACCTCTTTCGGGAAAGAGCTGACATGTTTTGAACTGGCAGGGGCAAACAGAAGATTCTTCCCTGCCACGGCTTACATTACAAACTCGGGTATTACAGTATTTTCCGTATTTGTAAACCAGCCTGTTTCAGTGAGGTATGCCTTCAAGGACTTTATTGTCGGTGATCTTTTTAACACTGAAGGATTGCCTGCATCCTCATTCAGAACCGACGACTGGGATGCCCAGTGATTTTGTGACCGCGGAAGACGCAAAGATTCGCCGAAAGAAAGCATAATAAATGACAGCATTGCGAGCTCTGCGGCCTTTGCGATTAAAAAATATCTAAACTCCAGAAATCAGCGACTGTGAAAAAAGCTGTTTTTATTTTATTTATCTTTTTCACTGCCAGATGTATAGCCCAGCCTTTGATTCAGTATGTCAATCCTTTCATTGGCACCGCCCCGGCAACAACTGAAAGTGCAAAGAAGCATGGGGCTGGAACGGAAGCAAAAGGGCAGACTTTTCCTGCTGTCGGCAGGCCTTTCGGGATGATGCAGTGGACCCCTGAGACTCAAACAACAGAGAATAAGTGTATTTCTCCGTATTATTATGATGATAAATATATTACTGGCTTCCGTGGGAGTCATTGGATGAGCGGTAGCTGCACACAGGACTATGGCAGTGCAACCCTTATGCCATTCACAACCGGAAGTCCTGATTCTCTTACAGTAGCCCCTGTCTCAAGATTCAACCATCGCAACGAAGAGGCATCCCCTGCATATTATAAGGTCGATCTTAACAGTTACAGGATTACAGCTGAGCTGGCGGGCTCTGTAAGGTCGGGCATGATGCGGTTTTCATATCCTGGAAGGAATGAAAGCTATTTATTTATTAGGATGAACAGTGATGAAAATGCCGGTAAGGTGTGGGTAGACATCGACAGAAATGAAATCAATGGCTACAACCCTGTGCACCGCATTTACCAGGGAAAGGGAAAAACGGCAGGATTCAGCGGCTATTTTGTAATCAGTTTTGACAAGCCATTCAGGCAGTATCCATACCTTATGACCCCCCAGCAGATGGTTATTGGTTTCGGCGGTGAAAAGACTGTCAGGGTAAGGATCGGAACATCATTTACAAGCCTGGAGGCAGCAAGAGATAACCTGGAGAAAGAAATACCGGGCTGGGATTTTGAAGCATTGAGGAAAGAGGGGGAGGATACCTGGAACCAAACTCTTGGTAAAGCTATTGTAAGGGGAGGAACGGATGATGACATGATGAAATTCTACACGGCACTCTATCATTGCTATCAACTTCCCAGGATAGTGAGCGATATCGACGGCAGTTACCAGGGGTTCGCTGAAGATAGTATGATTCACAAAGCACAAGATTTCGAATACTACGACGATTTCTCCATGTGGGATACTTACCGGGCCTTGCATCCCCTGTTAACGATACTAGAGCCGGAACGAACACTGGATATGGTTAAATCGCTGGTGATCAAAGCGCAGCAGGGAGGCTGGATGCCGATCTTTCCCGCCTGGTCCAATTACACTGCTGCCATGATCGGCGATCATGTAAGTGCTTCAATCGCGGATGCATACCTGAAAGGAATAACTGATTTTGATACTGAGACAGCCTGGGAATATATGAGAAAGAATGCATTTGAAACACCACCGGGCGATGAGTACAGGGATGGTAAAGGGCGAAGGGCACTTCCCAGTTACCTTCATTATGGATACATTCCTCTGGAGGACAGCGTATGGGATGCCTTCCACAGGTATGAACAGGTATCCAGGACTATGGAATATTCTTTTGACGATTATGCACTTTCAAGATTTGCCGCGGCAATTGGGAAAAAAGCTGATGCCAACCTGTTATTAAAGAGGTCTGAAAACTGGAAAAATGTATTCGATACCAACCAGGGATTTGTGAGGGGAAAATATTCTGACGGCTCATGGATAGAACCTTTTGATCCATATTCCCGGGCCAGATTTATTACCGAGGGAACTCCGTTCCAATATTCATGGTATGTCCCGCATGATATACCAGGGCTAATCAAGGCTATGGGAGGGACAGATGCATTACTGTCGCGACTTGCTGATTTTTTCGAAAATGATCATTACTGGCATGGTAATGAACCCGACCACCAGGCAGCCTACATCTTTGCTATGGCCGGTCGACCAGAAAAGACGCAGGAATGGGTGACAAGGATCATTAATGAAGAATACAGCAATGATCCAGGAGGGCTAAGTGGCAATGAAGATGCAGGACAGATGTCAGCCTGGCTGGTCTTTTCGATGATGGGCTTCTACCCGGTATGTCCGGCCTCGAACCAGTATGTGATCACTGTTCCGGCTTTTGATGAAGTAAGGATCCCGTTGGCTGGAGGAAGGCCATTCCTGATAACTTCAATTAACAGGGAAGGACCAAACAGTATTATAAGGGCAATTTCGAAGGATGGAGGCAGGTACAACGACTGGTACATATCACATGAAGACATAATGAGTGGCAGCAGGTTTACATTTCAGCTAACCTCACCGCCTCTGCTGAGATAACCTGTAAATGGATTAATACAGTTTTATGGCTTTCTTCCTCGATATGTACCTGCCGTCACCGGTAATTCCCATGATGTTGATAAAGTAGTCGGCTGCCAGGTCTGATGACCAGAATTCTATAGTGGACCTGCCAGCTTTGTCCGGCTTAACTGTTGGATTCCAGTAAAGGGTGTTCCTGAAATCAGGTGTTCTGCGTGAATTATCGTTGCCAGAGGAATGATCCGGGAATATGGGTGTCAGAACGGGGTCATATGCCCTGTAATTAAGTCTTACAGCATAAGAAGGTATTGTTACAGAGCTGAAATCACCTGCCCTGGTCACCACATTCACTATACCAAAAATAAAATAATTTCCCACAACATATCTAGACCGTACCACATCGATACGTTCAACAAGTTCAGGGTCAAGATTACTAATTAATGAAGCATCCCTGATTATCACTCCGTCAATCATTATCATAGGATATTCATACACCAGGTTGTCAACGACGTCGGAGACTGTAAGTTCATAACCGGTACGGCGGTTCCTAAGGAAGGCCCCGGGTATTAATTCAAAGAATACCTCCTCCATAATTGGAAGCTTGATATAATCATCCATAATTATTTCAATATCAGGCGTTCCATAAAACCTGTACGGCGTTACTCCTTTATCATCGATTATATCATTAACAGAAAAGTTATCTATTCCGTAGATATTTTCCACCTGGTAATTTGCACTCATACCGGATACAAATGATGGTACATCTTTCACCCTTCTGATATCTGAATCTTCTCCCTCTATATAGTTATCCGAAAATGGTGATTCGATAAGCACTTTGTCGTTCCTGTCAATAAGCTCAGGCTGTATGATAAGGTCTTTCCGTTTATTTGAAATAGGAATATTGAACCTGAATCTCCCGTCCTTATCGGAACGTGCATACTGGAAAAAAGCTTTTTTCCCTGGAATTGAGAGAAACAGGTATTGTCCTGTATCCGGGAGAAGTGTCGATGCATTGACGAGGCTCCCGTAAATAAAATGAGTTCCTTTTTCGGGCTGATACCTGAATTCAGGAATATTCCCCGACATAATTGTATTCCAGTCAAGCCAGTTACTTCGTAATGAAGACAATAACCTTTCCTGATCTTCGTGGGATAGAGAGTCCATACTGCAATATTTTATCTCTCCCGGCACAGGTTCGAACTCAGAGCCCAGTACCATATAATCAGCAATATCTTCAAAGGAAGCAAAATCTGATGCTTTATAAACTGAAATACTGAAGCTTGCCATTCCATCTGCCAGGGATACTCCCGGCAAAGGATTCGTTGCTATCATCATTGGTTTCCTGACGGAAATGCTGTCGTTGCAATTAACATCAAGCGACACATCCGGCTTTCCGGGTGTATATATGAACTTTTCAGCCACAGCCCTGGCCGAAGAGTTAAAAAGTGTTATGTGATTTATCCCGGGGATCAGATTATTACGGTCTACCCTGAAATTTGTTACCTGCCCCGATAGCATTACCTTTGAGACAAGATTCCTGACTCCATGAGTGTGAATGAACAGGTAGCATCCATTACTATTCTGTTTCACAAAGTCAGGATTAGCAGTAATAACCAGGTTAACCTGCCCGTTATCCTCATTTTCCGCCTGAATAGAAACGGGAGATGCTTTTGCTTCAAGGTTACCTGCTTTAGCAAGTCTTTCTGAGATGCTCCCTCTTATATCGGACCTGTCCCTGGTATTTCCGGGATAAAGGGCGCTGTTAATATTTATTTCTTTAAAGAAACAACCATAAGGAAGAAAGTTCTTCATCCAGTTTGTATATGCTCTTAAGTAATATACGCCGCTTTTCAGCGTGTCCGGAATGCTTATTCCTCCATTTCCGAGTGATTTGTCCGTCTTTATCCTTCTCCGGATGACCGGTTTATTATCATGACTCAGAAGTTCGAAATATGCAATATCGCTCATCCCTGAAGGCATATTGCTTTGTCTGTCGATCAGATACATACTGAACCAGATAGTCTCACCGGCGATATAATCGTCCCTGTCGGTATGAACATAGATCTCCTCGCGGGGAACGGATTTGCAGAACTGGGCAAACCTTGAGGAAATGAGTTCTTCAACACCAGCGTTGTTTTGCCCTGTCACTGATGAGAGTATGATCAGGCAGGTAATAAATAAAGACAATATTCTTTTGTATACAATCACTTTCTGTATCTTTTCCCGGGAATCCTACCAGAAGTCCGGCTTAACATTTGTCCCTCTCACAGTGCAGTCAGCACATCCTTTTATTTCCGTTATTACCCTGAATGCAGGTCTTTCAAGGCTTCTATCTTCAAGTATCCACACATAGGTTCCGAGACCCGGTATCGGGACACTTGCCGGGCCGTTTATGGTATCAGCAACGCAGTCCTGGTATAGATTTATAATACCCCAGAAAATCTCTTCTATAAACAAACGTTTTGATGACTTTGCTGAAACGCTGAAATATCCAAGTGCCTTCTGTCCCGGGTCTTCAACACAGAAGATATTGCTTGGCACAGCGCCGGGTGTAACATCATACAGGCTACCAACATTCTGTGAAATATTCTGCATTTTCTCCCAGTACCCGAATTCGTCCTCGTTAAGTGAATATTGATCCACAAGAATGCTGTACCTGGCTTTAAGCCTGTCAGTATTGTTGTCGATAAAAATCAGAGGATATCTTTCTATCCTGTCCTCAGAAAGCACGCTTGTATTTTTAATCTGGATTTTACTTGAATTATTTGATAACCAGCATACCCGGTTGGCAACGGGGAATGGTAAACGGAATTCCCATGTTTCTGTATAATCCCAGCGATAGAATTTACATTCCGAGGAGGGATCATGTGTTTCGAGGTAAACCTGACAACCCTCCTGCTGTTGATAGAACTGGGTTCTCTCTGCGAGAAGCAGCTTTTCATAATATAATGTATCTATACCGGGTACAGGCCTCATCTCCATAGGCAGGGAAGTATACGTATAATTTTGCAATGAGGCATCATTTGTCTCTATATTAAGTGTATAAACTCTACCTACTTCACCCCTGAAGCTTGCAGAATCTGTAGTATATACACCATCTTCCGTTTCGGAGAATAATGATGTGTTGCCGAGGTCATCAGTTATGCTTACATGACATCCTTTAACCGGTTTGGCATTAACTATTTTGCCCAATGGAAGCGATTTCGATAATTTTACGGTATTAACCCCTGGCTGGTCTGTTATCAATCCTTCAACCACCAGTAGTTCTCTGTCTTCATATACATCAGGCACGAACTTGGTAATACAACCTGCCAGAGTTATTAAAAGTACCAGAAACGGAATATATTTAAAAGTCTTCATCATACCTAAAAATCAAAACTGAATGTTACTGATGGAATCGCCTGCCCAAATATTGACAACTTATAACCATTAATGGTATTATTCTCATTCTTAAAGAATATTGAATAAACATTCTGCCTTCCAAGCAGGTTATAAACTGAGAATGTCCAGTTTGGATGTGCTATTTTCCTGGATCTAAGGTTACCGCTTATCTTAAACGAAATATCCAGGCGCGAGTAGTCAGGTATCCTGTATTTATTCCTTTCGGAATAATGTATCAGGAGGAGATCATCGAGGCTGTAAATAGAAACCGGGAATGTTATGGGTCTACCAGTACTCCATGTGTAGTTGGAGGAGAAACTGAACCGCCTTGAGAACAGATAATTGAATGTCAGGATAAGGTCGTTGGGTTTATCGAAATTTGCCGGGAACCAGTTCCCGGAATTAATAATCTCGTCACTGAATTTACCTTTACTCCTCAGCAAGGTCCTGGAAAAAGTATATCCCACACTCCATCTTAACTTACCCTCATCTTTCTTGACCATAAGTTCTATACCGTATGCCTTCCCGTCAACATTTACCAGGTCTTTTTCCACGAATTCATTCATTACCAGATTGGTTCCGCCTTTGAAATCGACCATATTCCTTATGTTCTTGTAATATATTTCTACCGAAGTTTCGATCTTGCTTTTAAACAGCATCTGGTAATATCCAATAGCATACTGATCCCCGACCTGCGGTTTCAGGTAATAGTCACTGAGTTTCCATGTATCTGATGGTGAAATTGAGGTTGTATTTGAAAGGAGGTGCAGGTATTGTCTGGCCCTGAAGTAGTTAATCTTAAAGGAACTTTCCGGCGACACCCTGAAATTCAATGAAAGTCTCAATTCAGGTCCGGCATAGCTTCTCTCCAACTGATTACTTTTAAAATTCAGTGTATCAACCACGGTCGACATGCTTCTTGAGTACTCGGGGTCATACAGAAGAATTGACTTTGGACCAAAGGTAAAATATGATGACATCCTTAACCCGGCATTTATAGACAGGTAACTCGTTACGGTGAATCTTGTCTCTGCATAAAGTGATGCTTCAAGGGCTCTTTCCTTATCAATTATCTTGGAGATAACCAGTGAAGAATCAGTTGCAGGCAGGTACTTTCCGGGTATAACCGAATAATGGTTAACATCGAGGCCGAAGTTTAATTCATTCCTGCCATGAAACAGGTTAAAATCGCTCTTGAAACCCGTGCTGTTAATATTATGTGACAGGACGAATCCTTCGGTGGCCGGATCATCGCTGCTGATATCATAGGTATAATTGCTGTTGTTCAGCGATAGAACCGAGAAAAAACTGTTAGTAAAGAAGTGACGCCACCTTAGTGCAATAATCCTGTTGTTATAACTGTATGTAGTATCCGAATTGAATCGGAATGCATCATTGCTAATGTAGCCTGCCAGGTCAATCCTGTTGTTCCTGTTCAGATCGTAAGTGATATTCCCATTCAGATCATAAAAAGAAGCCCTGCTGTTCCTCAGTGTGGGATTATTAATAAGACCCAGGATCCAGTTTGAATAGGTCGTCCTCCCTGCAAGTACGTAAGTGCATGTATCCTTGATGATCGGACCCTCGATCATCAAGTGTGTTGTAATCGGGCTAATTCCTGCTGTTCCTTCAAATTCCTTCCTGTTCCCTTCTTTCGTTACAATATCCAGTACTGAAGATATTCTGCCACCGTATTTCCCTGGTATTCCACCTTTATATAATGTTACATCCTTTATTATATCAGAATTAACTGCCGAAAAGAATCCGAAAAAGTGAGATGAATTATACACAGGGGCCCCGTACAGAAGTATCAGGTTTTGATCTGCTGATCCTCCCCTGACATTAAAGCCTGCTGAACCCTCACCGACAGCCTGAACACCGGGTATCAGCAATATGTTCTTTATAATATCTGACTCTCCCATTGATGTCGGCATAAGCTTAAACGATGTGATATTAATCTTTTCGAGGCCCACCTCAAACCTTTGAAGGGTCATATCTCTCTGGGCTGTCACAATTGTTTCCTT
>CAZQRQ010000080.1:0-12988 GCA_964595725.1 uncultured Rikenellaceae bacterium
TTTTACGGTGGTGCGATTGGTTTCCTTGATTTTAAGGGCAGGTATAATCATGCAATAATGATCAGGACATTCCTCAGCAAAGGCAATACGCTTTTTTACCAGGCAGGTGCCGGCATTGTAGCTGTTTCTGATGAGGACAGGGAATTGCAGGAAGTAAATAATAAAATAGGAGCCCTGCGGCTCGCTCTTAATATGGCATGCGATATCAAATAAAAAAAAATGGTAATGGAAAAGATACTTGTTATTGATAATTACGATTCATTCACATACAATCTTGTGCATTACATTGAAAATATAACAGGGATTTACCCTGATGTTGCAAGGAATGACCAGATATCGATTGAGGAAGCAGGTTCATTTGATAAGATACTGTTATCTCCGGGACCTGGTGTACCAGAGGAGGCAGGCATTTGTATTGACCTCATCAAGCAGCATGGCAGGAAAAAAAGCATCCTGGGTGTATGCCTGGGTCATCAGGCAATCGGGCAGGCATACGGAGGGTCTCTCCTTAACCTGACGCACGTTTACCACGGCGTATCCACAGTAGTAAGAATAACGGATCATAAAGAGCAGCTTTTTTCCGGGATACCTCCAGTAATCAGTGCCGGCAGATATCACTCATGGATTGTCATTAAAGACGGCCTTCCCGACTGTCTTAAAATTACGTGCGAGGATGATAACGGGATGATAATGGGGATCAGTCATACACATTACGACGTAAAGGGACTTCAGTTCCATCCTGAATCTGTACTTACGGAACATGGCCTCGCTATTATCAGGAACTGGATTGAAAAATAGAAATAACATTTGAAGAGATGCGAAAAACACTTACTGATCTTTTTGACCATAAGACTCTTAAAAGGGAAGAGGCTGAAGAAGTGCTTACCAATATTGCCGGCGGAGTATACTCGGAATCAGAGATTGCTGCTTTTTTAACGGTATATCTTATGAGAAGTATAACGGTTGACGAACTTTCGGGTTTCAGGGATGCACTTCTTAACCTTTGCATCAGGGTTGATCTTTCGGATTTCGATACTATGGATGTTTGCGGAACAGGTGGTGATGGTAAGGATACTTTCAATATATCAACACTTACCACGTTTGTTATTGCCGGAGCGGGAGTGAAAGTGGCAAAACACGGAAATTATGGTGTGTCTTCGGCATGCGGATCTTCAAATATCCTGGAGAGCTTTGGTTACAGGTTTTCAACTGACCAGGATAAGATACGGCGTGAGATAGACAGGGCAGGAGTTTGCTTTCTTCATGCCCCCCTGTTCAATCCGGCCATGAAGAATGTGGCCCCTGTAAGGAGAGCTTTGAAGATGAAGACTTTTTTCAATATGCTGGGGCCGATGGTGAATCCTTCTTTTCCGGCTAAACAGCTGATAGGAGTCTACAGTCTTGAGCTCGCCCGTTTGTATAATTACCTGTACCAGCAGGATAGTGTCAGATACGTTATAGTACACAGTCTTGACGGTTATGATGAGGTTTCACTCACTTCCGATTTCAAGGTAATACTGAATGGTGTGGAACAAATATTATCACCCGGGGAGGCTGGATTTGAGAGGAGCGACCCGGAAGATCTTAAAGGCGGAAAGACGGTTGATGAGGCTGTCAGCATATTTAGGAAAATACTTGAAGGCAAAGGTACTATGGCCCAGAATAACTCTGTAATAGCGAATTCACAACTGGCTCTTCAATGTTATTTCCCCTCAAAGACTGCCGGTGATTGCAGGGCAATGGCCGAAGAATCACTTTTTAGCGGAAAGGCAATGGAATCATTGAAGGAATTGATCAATCTCCAGTCATGAAAATTCTTGAAGAAATACTTGTTAAGAAAATCAAAGAGGTTGAATCAGCAAAAATCAGGGTTCCTGTGGCAACGCTTGAGAAGAGCACCTATTTCGACAGGAGAACTTCATCCCTGATGAGCAGTATCCTGGACTCGCACAGGACATCTGTTATAGCTGAATTTAAAAGAAGATCCCCATCCGGGGGCAATATCAACGAGTTTGCTTCTGTTAAAGAAATCACGACAGGATATTCTTTAAATGGTGCATCAGGACTTTCAGTACTGACCGACTCAGGCTTTTTCGGGGGATCAGCGGCTGACCTGATAAATGCAAGGGAGGTTAACGACATCCCGATCCTGAGAAAGGACTTCATTATCGACGAATACCAGTTAGTGGAGTCAAAAGCTATTGGTGCCGATGCTGTTTTGCTTATTGCCTCAGCACTGGAAATAAACGAAACTGCAAAGCTCGCGAAGCTGGCAAAATCTCTCGGCCTCCAGGTCTTGCTTGAAATTCACAACGAAGAAGAAATAAAATACATAAATGAATTCGTTGATATTGTCGGCGTTAATAATCGCGACCTGACAACCTTCAAAGTAGACCTGGATTTATCGTTAAGGCTGGCTGCAAAGATACCTGACAGTCTAGTGAGGATATCTGAAAGCGGTATTTTGTCCCCAGGTGTTATAGGGGAACTTAAGAAAAATGGCTATGACGGCTTCCTGATAGGAGAGAACTTTATGAAAAGCAATGATCCCGTTTCAGCATTTAAGGAGTTTGTCGGGCAAATAAAAACTTACAAGGATGAAAGTTAAAGTATGTGGAATGACTGACCCGGAAAATGTGGGAGATGTCGTTGCAGCGGGACCGGATTTCCTTGGTTTCATATTTTTCCCGGGTTCAAAAAGGTATATAGGAAATTACCGGTTGAGGGATCTTTTTGAATCTGTCCCTGCCAGTATAGTAAAAACAGGCGTTTTTGTTGATGATGATAGAAGGAATGTGATTGAAAAGGCAAAGGCTTTTAAGCTCGGGATGATCCAGCTGCATGGATCGGAGTCACCCGGATACTGCTCTGCCATAATGGAAAAAGGCTATAAGGTGGTCAAGTCATTTGGCATTGCAGGGAAAGCAGACTTTGAAAGCCTGGATAAGTACACCGAATCCTGTGATTATTTTCTTTTTGACTCAAAAACAGATATATATGGAGGATCAGGCGTCAGTTTCAGGTGGGATATCCTGTCGGATTACTGGCACAGCAAGCCATTTTTCCTTAGCGGCGGAATAGGCCCCGGTGATATTGACTCAATAAGGGCTTTAGAATATAAGTCGCTTTTTGCCGTGGATATAAACAGCCGGTTTGAAGTTTCACCGGGGTTTAAAGATGCAGCTCTTGTAAGAGAATTTATAAATAGCATAAATGACATTTAATTATGCAATATTCAGTAAATGAGAAAGGTTATTATGGTGGTTTTGGTGGTGCATACATTCCGGAAATGATGTATCCCAATATTGAAGAGCTGAGAAGCAAATATCTTGAAATACTTCGTGATCCGTCTTTTCAGTCCGAATTTCATACCCTGCTTCAGGATTATGCCGGGAGACCCACTCCCCTTTATCATGCAAAAAGACTTTCCGATTATCACAGGGCCACTATTTTTCTTAAGCGTGAAGATCTTAACCATACGGGTGCACACAAAATAAATAATACACTGGGGCAGATTCTGATAGCCGGCAGGCTGGGTAAGAAACGCATCATTGCAGAGACCGGGGCTGGCCAGCATGGTGTTGCAACTGCGACTGTATGTGCGCTTATGGGTTTGAAATGTGTCGTATATATGGGCAAGCTGGATGTTGAAAGACAACAGCCCAATGTGTTGAGAATGAGGATGCTGGGAGCAGAGGTAGTGCCGGTTACCAGCGGGAACATGACTCTCAAGGATGCAACCAATGAAGCTATAAGAGACTGGATAAATAATCCTGAAGACACTCATTATATTATCGGTTCAGTTGTGGGTCCACATCCTTATCCTGATCTTGTTACCAGGCTTCAATCAGTCATCAGCAGTGAGATGAGGTTACAGCTTATGGAGAAAACAGGATCACCCTTACCCGATTATATTTTTGCATGCGTGGGAGGAGGCAGCAATGCAGCAGGCTCCTTTTACCATTACCTGGAAGACAAAGAAGTGAAACTTGTAGCTGTTGAGGCGAGTGGTAAGGGAATAAGCAGCGGGGAATCAGCTGCGACAATAGTGCTTGGAAGGCCTGGCATCCTTCATGGCAGTATGACGATGTTGATGCAGGATGAAGACGGGCAGGTTACGGAACCGTATTCAATTTCTGCGGGACTCGATTATCCGGGAATCGGGCCATCACTCGCCTGGCTACATGATACCGGTCGGGTGATTTTCGGACATGCAAATGATGATGAAGCACTCGAAGCTGCTTTCAGGCTTACCACGCTTGAGGGAATAATACCGGCTCTGGAATCAGCACATGCTATTGCGGCATTATCAAAATATAAATTCAACAGGGATGATGTCATTGTGGTTAACCTTTCCGGCAGGGGTGACAAGGATATGTCGGCATACATAGAATATATGGTAACAAAGACAATTACATAAAACGGCTTATTCTTTAATTTTATGAATCGAATTGACAAACTCTTTACATCAAAGCAACATAAGATTCTATCGGTCTATTTTACAGCCGGTTACCCGAAACTGGATTCGACGGTTGCCATTATCAGGTCACTTGCTGATGCAGGCGCTGACATGATAGAACTTGGTATGCCTTTTTCTGATCCTATGGCCGATGGTCCCGTGATACAAAAAAGCAACGATCAGGCACTGAAGAATGGTATGAGCCTGAAGGTACTCTTTAATCAGCTTGAGAACATACGTGAACTGGTCGATATACCTATTTTGTTGATGGGCTACCTGAATCCTGTATATCAGTTTGGAATTGAGAATTTTTGCAGGAAATGCCATGAAACAGGAATAGACGGGATAATTCTGCCCGACCTTCCTCCTGATGTATATACTGAGAAATACAGAAGTCTGTTCGGACAGTACCGTCTCCACAATATTTTCCTGATATCACCACAGACATCTCACGACAGGATTATGCATATCGATAGCATAAGCGGGGGTTTCATTTATATGGTATCCTCATCGTCTACTACAGGGGAGAAAGGACCGTTTTCAGAAATGCAGATATCTTATTTCGGGAGGATACAAAAAATGGATCTCAGAAGTCCCAGACTTATAGGTTTCGGCATATCTGACAGCAGGGGATTCTCAGAAGCATCTAACTACGCAAATGGAGCGATAATAGGAAGCGCTTTCGTTCGGATGCTGGGTGAGTCAGGCAACCTGGATCATGCAGTAAAGAAATTCATCGCAAATATCAGATGAAGTAATTTCTTATTCAATGAACATTAACAGAAACAAAATGTATTACTAATATGCTTAAATAAATAATTATGCCTGGCAAATTGAAATATTCATCTGAAACATCTGCAGGAAGTGAGTTTCCACCTAAATCGAGAATTACGGGTTTTACACAGGATCTTGCTGTCTTTATTTTTCCGGTAATTGAAGGCGGAGGATGCAGAAACATCTCTGCCATGAAGCTTAATTCGCATCTTATTTCCCTGCTTAATCCTATGAAAGGAAGGTTACCAGAAGAACCTGAAAAAATTACTGATGATTTTCTGAATAGTATCAGCCGGATTCGGGAATTGCTTTTGCAGGATGCCATGTATATTGCCGAAAGTGATCCGGCAGCTGCAGGGGTAGATGAGGTTATAATGGCTTATCCGGGCTTCTATGCAATAACTGTTCAGAGGCTGGCTCACCAGCTTTCTGTTCTGGGAGTGCCGGTCATTCCCAGGGTAATGACTGAATATGCACATTCAAAGACTGGCATAGATATTCATCCAAAGGCTGAGATAGGATCTGAGTTCTCGATAGACCATGGGACCGGTGTGGTTGTAGGGGAGACTGCAGTAATAGGAAACAGGGTAAAGATGTACCAGGGAGTTACTATAGGTGCCCTTAGTGTAAACAAAGAGCTTGCCTCCACAAAACGCCACCCGACTATTGAAGACAATGTGATTATTTATGCAGGTAGTACAATCTTGGGTGGCAAAACCGTAATTGGTCACGATAGTGTTATAGGGGGTAATGTATGGCTGACCAGCAGTGTTCCTCCTTATTCTCTTGTTTATCATGAAAGTAAGGTGACAGTGAGGGAAAGGAATAAAAGACAGGACCCGAATTAAAAAGATAATATTATGAAATGTAATAATGTACTGGATTCCATTGGGAAGACACCGCATATACGGTTGTCAAATATGTTCCCTGAGCACTCGGTTTGGATAAAGGATGAACGTCGAAATCCAGGAGGCACTATCAAGGACCGTATTGCTCTGTCGATGATAGAGGATGCAGAGAAATCTGGTATGCTTAAGCCAGGAGGAATAATAGTTGAGCCCACATCAGGCAATACTGGCATTGGCCTGGCGATGGCTGGTGCTGTAAAAGGATACAGGGTTATACTGGTAATGCCGGATTCAATGAGCATTGAACGCAGGTTCCATCTGAAAGCTTTTGGAGCGGAAATTGTGCTGACACCAAGGGAATCAGGCATGAAAGGTGCTGTGGAAAAGGCAACGGAGCTTTTGAAAGAACTGCAAGGCTCGTGGATGCCAATGCAATTCAGGAATCCTTCCAATCCGAGGATACATGCTGAAAGGACTGCAATGGAAATTATTGCTGATTTTCCGGAAGGTTTCGATTATTTAATAACAGGCGTGGGAACGGGAGGCCATATTACCGGGGTTGGAAAGGAGCTAAAGAAAAGATTTCCATCTATAAATGTGTTTGCCGTTGAGCCGGTTGATTCACCTGTTCTCAGTGGCGGCGCACCCGGTCCGCATCCTATTCAGGGTATTGGAGCCGGTTTTATACCGGAGATATGTGATGTAAAGATTTTCGACAGGATTATTAAAATAAAAGGAGAAGAGGCATTTGCGATGGTAAGGAAATCGGCAATGACCGAGGGATTACTTGTCGGTATATCCACCGGAGCTTCATTAGCAGCAGTAAGCTCTGTGTTGAAAGATTTACCTCCCGGGCAGAAGGTTATAACCTTTGCATACGATAGCGGCGAAAGATATCAGAGTATTGAAAAGCTTTGGGAGAAGCAATGATAATGTCCTGTTAAACAGGGTTTTCGCAGGGAACAGGAAGGTTATAAACAATATACCAATTGTTATCCTGCTCTCTCAGTGTCCTTCGTGTTCTTCGTGGTAAAACAACAGGAATTTTATTGCCCGCAAAGTGTAAGGACAAAGTATTAACCACTGAGGACACGGAGTTCACAGGGGCTATCCTGGTTTTTCAGTGCAGGTGCTACTTAAAATATTTAGTCTACTTTTTCATCTCCGGTTTACAAATTCGGCTTTTCCGGAACATGCATCATCCTGTCCTCTATGAACCGGGCCATTTCCTCAACAGGCATTTCCTGGATAACGTAGTACTGTTTCCCATTGGGATCGCTCAACCACCTGTTGCTTCCATCTGAGTTAACGATAATGTTTCCACGACGGGTCTGAAAAAATCCTTCAGTTCCATAAACGGCGATCAGGACTGCTGTTTCATCCCAGCTCATCCTTCCATATCTGTCCTCCTCCGAAAGAGGCATGCTTATCCTGAAGACATCCTTTACAGGGCTGTTACTGATATCAGAGCTGATAAGTCTCAGACCAGTCCTTACTTCCCATCCAATTTCGAAGCCAGTAAAGATTATCTCCGTCGGCCATTCATTAAAAACATACTCGGATGATATTGAATCTTCGTAAACGTTGAATTCCCTTCCTTCCGGGAATCTGCCGGCCATTGATACAAGCCTGCAAACCTTTTTTGCCACCAATTCAGTTCCACTAAGTTCAGAAAGGCTGTCAGGCTGACTTTTAAGAAGGTTAGCAAGGTTTGTCAGGAACCCGACTGTGATCAAAGTCACAGAACTATCTGGCTGTGAGGCCAGTGTTCTCCTATAAATAAGAACCGCATCTTCAACCTCGGTTGTGGATAATATACTGTGCGGGTATTTTGCCACAATTGAATCAGGCCAGTGCTGAGATGCTGTCATGCTAACAGCATCCGTCTTGGGTGCTCCGACGGGCAGGTTTCCTCTCCCGAAATACGTATTAATAACATCTATGGATGGTGCTACAAGTTCATGTATGTTGGAAGAAACAGTTGCCAGTATCTGAGCTTTCCCGCTATCCGCCATGGCATGAAGGAATGCAAGGGCTCCTATATCATCATAGTCCGGACCGAGGTCGGTATCAAAAATGATCCTCGCACAAGTTTCTGCTGATTTGTTTCTCTTTTCGACACAACCCTGCAGGATAGGCAAACTGAACAGGAGGACCAGGATGATTATTTTCATTTGATTTTCATTTAACTTCTTTCCTGTAGGGTGCTGAGGCCTGGGCTCCCATTTTTGTCACAGAGATGGCTGCAGCTTGGTTAGCGAATTCCACCGCATTTTTAAGATCACAACCATCAGCAACCGCAACGGCAAGTGCTCCATTAAAGATATCGCCGGCTGCTGTAGTGTCTATAGCCTTTACTTTTATCCCGCGAATCAGTTCGCTGAATTCTGAAGATTTTATGTAAGCTCCTGTCTCACCAAGAGTTATGATGACATTATTTACACCCCTTCCAATAATTTTCTCAGCTGCAAGGTTTGCTGAATCTATATCGTTGATTGTTAACCCGGTTATCTCTTCGGCTTCAATCTCGTTTGGAGACAGTAGCCATACATTTTGAAGAAGGTTATCCGAGATCGGCTGGGCCGGAGCCGGATTCAGAATTACCTTTATCCCGTTATCATTCGCCATTTTTGCACAGTATTCGATTGTCTCCATCGGTATCTCGAGCTGTAGCAGGAGGATATCGTACATGCCACCGGTGAAAACACTGTCAGGTATATCTCCGGGCAGAAGATTGCCATTGGCCCCTGGAGCAACAACGATACTGTTTTCACCGCTTGAATCAACAGTTATAAGTGCAACACCGGAGGGAAGTAAAGGATCCTTTACTATGTAGTCCGTCTCTATTCCTTCGCGCATAAGAAGTCCTACAGTTTGGTTTCCGAACAGATCATTTCCCCTCTTGGTTATAAAAGTAACCTTTCCTCCCAGCCTGGAAGCTGCAACAGCCTGATTTGCCCCTTTCCCGCCCGGATTCATCAGAAACACTCCTCCAAGGAGCGTTTCACCTGGTGCAGGGAAAGTTTCAGTTTTTATTACCATATCGGTATTTGAACTTCCGATCACAAGGATTCTTGCCATCTGTAAATGATTATTTTTTAAGAGTCCTTAATTACTAATACTTGTCTGGATGAAACAGGTGGAACTAATATCTTCTTAGCTGTTTCGCCAGGCAGACGAGCCACCAAATTACTAAATCGGGAGGATTTTTAAACAATTAGCCGGTGAAATATTTGGTTTATGGTTTTGGCATATTAATATACACCAGGATCTTTGTGAATGTTTGGATACCACTTCATACTCCCGTAATGAATGCATTTTCCCGTCTTTCTGGATGTAGATGTCCCCCTTACACCTGTTGATTATTATTTTAATGAGGCATTATTACGATACGGAAGACTTCGTGGCGAAGGCATTAAACCTAGTGATCAGCCAGGGAAGTGTTGTAACTCTCTGGCGGACCCAGGTAGCTCTGCCTTAACCCTCCGGTATCGATAATAAGCTTCTGCAGCACAACACCCGGGTCAACCATCCAGAATTTAATTGTATGGTAACCTGGATTTGTGATCTGATGGGCTGATTTACAGAATCTTGCATTATTTCGTACACTCTCTTCCCAGTCGCGATTGCCATTCTGGGCGTTATAACCTTCCGGGACCGCTGTGATTATCTGAGGAGGTTCATCATCGACTGAAATAGCATAATTTAATCCCCTTTCGGGCATAAAGTTGAGAGTCGGCGATAAAACTGATGTAATTTCTGCTTTACCTGTTGTGAAGAAATACGCCTGGTATTCAAGGAAGGGTGAATTAACACCTGGTTCCAGTGCCGGACAATCAGATTCGGCAGATGCCCTCATCCCCGATAATGTATGACCATAATCTTCTATCCTGATCCATTTCCTGTCTGCCTTATCAGTTTTACCCGTATAGTGTTCAGCTTCGACAGAGATATACCCGTCACTCTCTATAAAACCCATGAGTGTGGATGGTGTAATGTCTTCAGGATCAAATGCGTCCAGGAGTACTTTGCATGTAGCTCCCGCTCCTTTTATTGTTACAGACCCGGTTGATCGGCCCTTTGGTAATTTAGCCCAGTCGATGCTTAACAGGATTCTTTTCTCTTTAAGTACTTCTCCTGATTTTTCGCTGATTATTATCCAGTCATCTGATGGGCTTATACTATAATCGAAAGGGATTGTACCCCTGTTAAAGACCTCAATATATCTTTCCTGTCTATTGAAAACATCTAAAGCAGGGAGTGTGAGGATTTCTGAAGAAGCTGGCCAGTTTAACTCAGAACCTTCAATAGCGATACCCATAAGCGCAGAATCGGGCGGTTCATATGTTGAGAACCTGATTGCCCTCAGATTGTTCTCAGGAGGATCGGCCCAGCTTCTGTATCCAAGGTGAGCCTGATCCATAAAATGATTCCATTTTCCGCCTGCAAAATCCCTGTTATAATAACCCATCAGGCTGGTATCGGCTGTAAAAAGATTCCTGGTAAGAACTTCCATATCACTCGTTGCTGCACGTTTCTGCTGTGCATAAAGCTGGTTCTTTCCTGCTGCAACATATAGTTCATTGACAATGGAACAGGCTTTAGCCGGGAAAAGCACCAGCTGATAAAAGGCATCCCTGTATGATTCATCAAGCCTGTTGTAGATGTCTTCTGCCTTAGCTGCAAGCGATTTGTAATCTTCCACTACGGTTTCTGCTTCATTGTAATTTACCAGGCTGTAAGTTGTTGGAGCCAGCAGCTCCGGCTTTCTTCTTCCATTATACCTTGTGTACCCTGAGATTAATTCGGCAATTTCACCGGCATATTCACTACCGAATTCCCTTGCTGCCCAGGCAGCAGAGTATTCCCTGATATTGTCATTTGTAAGGCTTCCTGTTCTGAATCCCAGCCTGATGAAGTACTCCATTGGAAATTCGTAGCCTTTGAAATGGCCAACATTTACAATCCAAATCCTGTCAGCGCCATACTGTTTGGCAAGCGACATCTGGTCCCAAATCTTAGGGATCGGGTCTGTGTTAAGCCACTGGTAACTGCGAGGTCCGCCATGGTAATCGAAGTGGTAATATATACCGGCACCACCTGATCTTTTTCTTTCCTCTGCTGTGGGGAGGCGTCTTACATTACCCCAGTTATCCTCAGCCCATAGCAGAGTGACATCATCCGGAACACGCATCCCTGCTTCATAGAAACCCTGTACTTCCTTGTAAAGGCACCATAGCTGTGGAACCTTGGTTATGTCGGGATTCATTTCTTCCACCAGTATCTTCCTTTGAACGTCGACGATTTTTTCAAGAAGCGACATGTTTGCTTCAGGTCCTCCAGGTGCCATTGGTGTATCGTTTGCTCCCCTGAGACCTATTGTGACTATACTCTCATACTTACTGTTCCTTTTTATTCCTTCTCTCCAGAAATTCTCAAGGATGTCAGGATTCTTCGAATAATTCCAGGTGCCTATTGTACGCAAGTATCTCCTGTCCCATTCCTTTTGTGCCCTGAGCATCGGTTCCTGGTGGGAGTTACCCATTACAATTCCGTATTCATCAGCCAGACGTGGATTTTCGGGGTCATCTTCATTGAATGCGTTATTCCACATTGCCGGCCAGAGGAAGTTACCTTTCAGGCGGAGCAACAGTTCAAATAATCTGGTATAGAATCCCCTCCCATAATTTGCAACTCCTTCAGGGATTGGTGGATTTTCCTGTGGTGCAACCATCCCGTATTTACCCTTTATCCAGTTTGTAAGGGCCGGCGCTTCATCATTCAGAAATATCCCCCGGTATTTGACAGAGGGTGGGCCGGACACATAAACTTCATCCTTAATATAAATCTTATCGTGTTTATCCACGGGGACATCAGCCCACCAGTACCATGGAGATACACCAATTTTTTCAGAGAGATCATACATACCGTAAATTGTACCCCTTTTATCACTGCCAACTATTACAAGTGCTTTTCTTATACCGGGCAGGGGTCTTTTAACTATGCAGGTAATAAAAGATTCCCACTGTCCCTGAATCTCAGAAACATCCAGTTTCCTGCTATCAATTAACCTGTCAATAATATCACTTTCTCCAATAGCACCCACTATGATGATTTCTTGATTCCCGGCTGACTGGTCAACGATCAAAGCAGGAGTACTGCCGGTTACTTTACCGATATCGGATTGCAGGTCTTTTGCAGCCCTGCTTACCCCCTTAAAATCTGAAGAACTTATCAATATTGGAGTAGATTTACCTCCTGACGACAGCGTGAATGATTTTTTTTCCTTTTTAAATATGACTATATCAGGTTCGCCAGGGATTACCTGCGCCCCGCACAGATAGGGGATTATCAGCAATGCAACATAAAAGATTCCGAATCTGGTCATGGATTTTGAATATTTAAGTATCATATTTTTAAGAATATTTTTTTCCTGTAGAGAATATACAAAAATAGCCAGCCAACTGTTGTGATCCCGATTCCATTGATAAGGGGCGCCCATGTTTCAGGGAGAAGCTCAGCAAATCCACCAAAGAAAAATCTAGATGCATTTCTGAAATTGATAATTCTCTCTGCGAGATAAATTGTAATCGGATTTAGACCAATAACTACAAAGAAGAAAGCCCATTTCCTGTACCTCCAGACATCAATAACCAGGTAGAACACTGCAAAAAGAACCAGGCTCAGACCACCCGCAAAGCACACGAAGGAACTGGTCCAGAGGTTCTTGTTGATAGGAAAGAAAATATTCCAGATTTGTCCGATTATGATAAGTATAACTGCTGCAGCCATCATAAGAAGCACCTTCAGAACCGGTTTATCAGCAAGATATCCGGACTTCACGAATTCACCGGTCAGCATTCCTAAAAGGGCTGTTGAAATAGCAGGTATGGTGCTGAATATACCT
>CAZQRQ010000081.1:0-12395 GCA_964595725.1 uncultured Rikenellaceae bacterium
AAAAAGTTCAATAAGATCTTTGACCTCATTGATCATACCGCGGTCCATCTCAACGGTATTGCTCATCATTCCTATGAAATCACCCCTGTTCAATTTTTTACCAGTTTACAAAAGCTTCATTGAAAATGTCCTCAATGAGTAAAACCACGATCTTGTCGGACAGGTCCTTTTCCACATTGGCAAAATCCTGGTTGGTATCATAATCCTCGTATCTTGAGAATGTCTTCTCGTAACTCAGTTCAGGTTCGACAGAATTGGTGAACTTAACCCTCACGGAAATCGTGAAACGGTTTGTAGCTGCACGTGCATCTGCAGCTGTGGTTAATGGCCTTGTGTTGTAATCAGAAATCTCACCTTCAAAATTCACATCCCCTACACCATTAATTAGACTCAGGCTGGTCTGAGCCTTGCATTTGTCAATCAGTGCATCTGTAATATACTGGCTCAGACCGGGCTGTACAAGACTGGCTCTGTTCTGGAAATACTGGATGCTGATTGTCTTGATAAGCTCGGAAGTAATGGCGCCAGAAAAGGAATATTTGACTGTACATCCGGGATATAATAAAAGTGAAAGGACCATGAGTCCAGCAGCAAAAATCGCTCTTTTTAATCCTGCGACAAGCTTACATCTCGATCCCATATTCTTTTATTTTCCTGTACAGTGTCCTCTCGGAAATTCCAAGTTCCTTCGCAGCTAGTTTTCGCTTATGATTATGCTTTTCAAGGGCTTTCTTGATGAATTCAATTTCTTTATCTGCCAATGACAATGATTCCTCGACTATTTCTTCCGTATCCTGGATATTTGTCCTCACCTGTCGGGCCGGATAATCAACGAGGTTATCATCACCGTTATTGCGCAAATCATCATCAAACTTGGTATCCCCGAAAAGATTCTTAAGTGTCCTTGAGTTTTCTTCCTGAAAAGCTATCCCGTTCCCTCCATGCTGCATAAGATCAAGAACCAGCTTTTTCAGGTCATTGACATCACTTTTCATATCAAAAAGAATTTTATAGAGTATTTCTCTTTCTGATGAGAATGATTTACTGTCATCTGCAGGCTTAACAAGGGCAGGCAATTTGATTCCAAGGTAATCCGGGATATAACTTTTAAGAGTTTCCGAATCTATCTCCCTCTCACTCTCAATTATTGAAATCTGTTCAGTAATATTTTTCAATTGCCTGACATTGCCCGGCCAGGAATAGTTCAACAAAACAGCCTGCGCCTCTCTTGAGAGTCTTATCGGAGGCATCCTGTATTTTTCCGCGAAATCTGCAGCGAATTTTCTGAATAGTAAAAATATATCGTCAGTCCTCTCCCTGAGTGAAGGGATCTTAATTGGAACAGTGTTCAGACGGTAAAAAAGATCCTCTCTGAATTTGCCATTTTCAATAGCCGTCGGCACATCAACGTTACTTGCTGCAATAACACGCACATTTGTCTTCATTACTTTGGAAGAACCTACTCTTATGAACTCGCCTGTTTCAAGTACCCTTAAAAGTCTAACCTGCGTTGACAGGGGCAGTTCCGCTACCTCATCAAGAAAAATTGTTCCGCTATCTGCAACTTCAAAATAACCTTTTCTGCTATCCGTAGCACCGGTGAAAGCTCCCTTTTCATGACCAAATAGTTCCGAATCGATAGTGCCTTCGGGGATTGCACCGCAGTTAACTGCAATGTATTGTCCGTGCTTGCGTGCGCTGTAACTATGAATTACCTGCGGAAAGATCTCTTTTCCTGTGCCGCTTTCCCCTGTAATGAGGACTGACAGATCGGTTGGAGCAACCTGTATGGCAATATCAATAGCCCTGTTGAGCCCAATATAATTACCTATTATACCAAACCTCTGCTTAATACTCTGGAGATCCTTCATCTTTAACCAAATAATCTGCGAATTTACGATTTTTTTAAGACTTCGGGAAACTCTATTTTCGTATTTTAGCATCATGAACAGACCGTTAAACAACATTGTAGCAGGCATAATACCGGCACGTTTTGCATCAACACGGTTCCCGGGTAAACCCCTGGCCATGATTGGAAACAAGCCAATGGTCCAGAGAGTATATGAACAATCATGTAAAGCCCTTGATCTGGTTTTTGTAGCGACCGATGATATAAGGATCCTCAATAGTGTAAGGAATTTCGGAGGAAATGCCGTAATGACGTCCGGCAAACACCTTAGCGGAACCGACAGGTGCGCAGAAGCCATAGATATTATTGAGTCTGAAATTGGTCATCTCATAGATGTGATTATAAACATCCAGGGCGATGAACCTTTCATAAAACCTGAGCAGATCTCTTTGCTTGTATCCTGCTTTAAGGATGAAAATGTGGATATTGCCACGCTTGTCAGGAAAGTTGATTCAGATGAAGATCTTTTTAACACCAATCAACCCAAAGTGGTAATTTCAAAATTTAATGATGCTCTCTATTTCAGCAGGTCAACCATACCGTTCATCAGAGATGCTGATCAAAAATATTGGAATGAAAAACATAATTTTTATAAACATGTCGGTATTTATGGATACAGGAAGCCAGTATTGAAAGAGATTACTGCTCTTGAAAGAAGTGATCTTGAAAAGGCCGAATCACTGGAACAGAACCGTTGGCTGGAAAATGGTTTCAGGATAAGAACTGCTGAGACTGAATGGGAAAGTATTGGCATTGATTCACCTGAAGATATTGAAAGCGCGGAAAGATATATAAAAGAGTTTTTCGGTCAGTGATTGATATTTTGCATAATTTTTGCTGTAAAAAGAAAAAACTGTTCCGGTGAAAAGACACCTTCTACTGATTGTCCTTATTATTATATCGCTAAGTGCTTATGCTCAGAGAGATAGTATCAGTATTTCTGTTGCCGGAAATATACGCCCGGAGATTTCCGATCCTGCTATCAGCATATATCCGGTCCCTGTGAGGGAGAATTATTTTACGATAAAAAGTGACAAGGAGATAGCCGTAATTAAGATAACAAATATTATCGGCCAGGATATCTTCAGGGAAAACTACAGCAATCCTGTTTTTATTGTCAAGATAATTCTGCAAAGTCCTAAAAGGGGCATGTACCTGGTTTCCATATCCTTTACTGACGGCACAAGAGTTGTCAGAAAAATCATGATTGAGGGAACTGTCTGACAGTCGCGCTTTCCACTGGTAACCTACACCTGTTTTTAAACATATTTCTGTTTTTGAAAACAAAAACGGTTATTCTTTGTTGTTTATTTAGCTGCCTTACGATAGAATTAATAATAAAGGAATAAGATGGAAGCCGGACTGAATATGTACACTATCAAGGATTTGGAAAATTTTTCAGGCATAAAAGCCCATACCATAAGAATCTGGGAGAAAAGATACCGCATCCTTAAGCCTGACAGGACTGATTCAAACATAAGAATGTATAGCGAGGCGGAACTTAAAAAGATCCTGAATGTCGCATATTTGAACAGAAACGGCATAAAGATTTCTAAAATTGCCGTACTCGAGGAAGATGAGCTGACCGGCAAAGTAATGGATATCAGCAGCAGGCACGATGATCCGGACCAGGATTTTCAGCCTGGCAAAATTCTGATGTCTGCCCTTAAATTTAATGAGGATCAGTTCAGATCTACATTGTATCCATTTATAAAAACATATGGAATAGAAACTGCCTACGTAAGATACCTGAACCCCCTGCTGGTAAAGGCAGGCATCCTGTGGCAAACCGGAACGCTGTCGAAAGCTCAGGAGCAGTTTGTCAGAAATACAATAAAGCAGTTCCTGATACTCGAAGATTTCAGGCTTAACGGACAAATTGAAAAAAATGGTTCCGCAGTTGCAATGATAAATATGTCGGACCACCATTCTGACGATAATTTCCTTTTTTACAAGTACGTGATGAAAAAGCGAGGATACGAGGTCATCTTTACAGGAGGTGTCTTACCCGCTTCTGAGGTTTTTGAAATACAGAAAATCAAATCTTTCAGGTATCTTCTGGTGAACTCGGGTTCATTTGATTTTGATAACAAGAAATTTGAATACTTCAGTAACATTGCCAAATCCCATTCAATCAGGAAAATTATTTTTACAGACTACCCCGGGTCATTTGAGAGAAAAGCCAGCGACAGGATTGTAATAACACGCGACCCTGGAGACTTTATCAGTAAACTATCCCATATTAAATAACCAAAAGGTATAAATTCCTGCTTCCAGTTTTTGTATCAGGTGTTTTTTTCAGGTGAAATAACTGATTCAAATCGTTCGCGTTCCATTGTAAAATCCAGAAAAGGATATCGCTTTTCAAGTTCTCCGATTTTATTGAGCATATTCCCGGCAAAGACTACCCTGTCTTGACCTGAGTCTGTCAGGAACCTGTGTTTCATCGCCATGGTTATTGAACGTACATCATTATAGGTTTTAGCAGCAGCCAGGTCAAGATAGCACTCAGAAAATTTCTCCCAGATATATTCTACTGCCTGATCTGATAGGTGTAACATATCATCTGCATAATACCTGTAATCTCTCAGATCATCCATAACCATCTCGTAAGCAGGAAAATAACCCACCACAGCAGGATGATCAAGCAGTCTCTCCACGGCAAGGATAAGAACCGCTTTGCTGACCTGGTTCCCATGTGCACCATCTTTCCAGTGCCTGACCGGGCTTACAGTAAAAACAACTTTTATCTTATTGTTGAAGGAAAGCAGGTTGTTGAGAAGTTCTTGCCATAATTCGGCGATGTTTTCAACACTTAATAGTTCTCTCGTAAACTCTTCAGCAGGAATTTTATGGCAATTGGAGACTATCTTTCCTGTACTCATGAACCTGTAAATACGTGAGGTGCCAAAGGTCACAAAAAGGAAATCCGCATTTCTGAGAAACCTGTGCGACATTTCGGTCGATGAATTTATTTTCTTGATGGCATTATTCAAATCCCATGAAGAGAATTTTGAATCGTGCAGGAAGCTTAAGTTTAGGTTTCCGAATTTGTGCAGATTACCGGTTCCGTATTTCCGGTTTTTCATAACCAGATCAAGAGAATTAGCAATTGAAACAGGATTATAGGTTGTGCCTGTCGGATTAATAATTACATTCAGTTTTCCCTCTTCAAGTTTTGCCCCTATTTCAGAAGTAAAGCACGATCCGATCAGCATTACTTGTGATTTATAAGTAATTCTGGCCGGGGATGGATTTATATTGAATGTAGTTCTGAAGTCCATAGTCAAGGTTATCTGGTCAAATATGTCTGGTAATCCAGTTCATAGTATACGTAAAAACCTCTTCACTGAAAGGTTCATTATGAAGTTCATGGAATCCTCCATCCCATATTTTTAATTCTATCATTTCAGATTTTGATGCAAGTTCGATACTGCCTTTTGGAGAAGTTATAAGATCATCTGAACCATGCATGAGCAACATTGGTACATCAAGCGAATGAATATTCTCAAGTGCGTGGCTGGCTGCTGAAACCGCGCTGACAAAAAGACCCGCTGATATTTTATTATGTACGAGTGGATCCTCCCTGAAGTCGTCAACAATCTCTTTTTTCTGAGAAATATGATCAATTATAAGCCCTGATGGCTGAACAAAACCAGGGTATACCAGCGACATTACCCTTGCCATTATTACTTTGTGACTCTCCGGTTCAAATGGCAGTCGCAGCCAGGGAGAGGTAACTATTGCACCGGTTATTTCAGGATGCCTGTCAAGTATGTATTTAAGTACAATCCCCCCACCGAGGCTGTGACCATAAATAAAGACCGGTACACCTGGAAATGTCATGACATATTCTTTTAACAGCGCATCCAGCATCTCATTTGTCTGACCATAATTCCTGATTACCCCCCTGCGGCCATCTGACTTTCCATGTCCCGGCAGATCAAGGCCGGTGACTCCCACGCCTTGAGCGGAAAATTTTTGCACCCAGTTTGTATATCTTCCGGTATGATCACCGAGTCCGTGCACCAGTACGATCATTGCCCTGATATCAGTCCCCGGGCTGTTTATCATTCCCCTCAATACAAGACCGCTCTGCAGCTTTATGCTAAAATCCATTTTTCTTTTTTTATAAAAATACAAAAGATGACAGAATAAAAAGTAATAAATGACCTTTGATACCGTGAATCTCTTTTATCTTCTAGATACCAGCCTTAAATCCGCTACTTTTTAACATTTTTTAATATTTCGCCACTCCTTCAGATAACAATTATTTAAAATTTCTTATTTTAATATAATTTATAATCAATTCGTATTAAGCATCCTATAATCCTGTTATTCTGCTATATACAATTTTACATTATTTAGAATAGACCAACTTTTAACAGATATTAAGATATTAAGATTTGTATATCCTCTTTTGTTTGTATAAATTTGCTTCAACAACCGAAATAAATCATACAGTTATGACAACACAGGAGTTTAACAACAATCTAATAGATCTTAAAAGCAATCTTCAGAGATTTGCGATGAGTCTGACCTCAGATCGTGACAGTGCTCTTGATCTGGTTCAGGACACGTATCTTAAAGCAATTACATATAAAGACAAATTTGTTGATTATACCAACCTTAAGGCGTGGGTCTTCACAATAATGAAAAACACTTTCATAAATAATTACAGGCGTAACAGCAAGGAGAATACCCTTATTGATGGTACCCAGGATCTCTATTATGTTAATATGCCTCACGACAAGGGATTCATTTCACCGGAATCGATTTACGCTGAAGGTGAGATAGAGAAAGCGATTAATTCACTCGAAGATGAATTCAGGATCCCTTTCAGGATGCACCTTGATGGTTACAAGTATAAGGAAATAGCTGATGAGCTTAATTTAAAGATTGGTACTGTAAAAAGCAGGATATTCTTCACTCGTCAGAAGCTAATGCTCATGCTTAGAGATTATGAAAAATAGTATCGGGTTTTAATTTTCATGATTATTGATAAGAGAGATGCTGTGACGGTATCGCTCTTATTGTTTTTCGAGACGGCAAACTTATCTCCTCCTGAAATGTCGTATAACCAGTCCTATAATTACAAAGAACAGGAAAAATCCCGACACTATCCAGGCCCATAAATTTGTAATCTTTGATTCAGCCCACATTTCGTATGGTGCAGTAAAAAAGTATTCTGCTTTCACGGGCCAGGCAATAACACCGCTACTGTCTATCAGCCCGTTAGTTGCAATGACCTTGCCGGGCATAATAAATTTCATATTGTATTTGGCGAAGGAGAATTGGGCATCAAACTTCTTTTCCAGGTTATCGTTTGCAATTTCCAACTCATTACTGTACTTTTCAGCATTCTCACTCCCGAGTAATGTTACATATATGAGACTGTCTGAGGCTTCGAGGACAAATTTACTCACCTTTTCTTCCCTACTCTTAAGTGAATCCCTTGAAAGATTCCCTGTTGCCCTGCTACCCATTATATCGATAAATTCCTCAATCCATTCAGAAACAAAAGACATAGACATCCAGCTTTCACTTTTCTTTTCAATCGCTTCGCTTATTTCTTTGTACCTGGTACTGTCAGGGCCGTTCTTCTTTTCATCGCAGATATTATCCGGCAGGTAAAAATATTCAAGTTCTTCCTCCGAGAGGTAATCATTTATCGGATAACCGTTTGTGAGAGTATTTTCAATTCTTTCGGAGAACTTCAAGGTTGTAAAAAACCACCTGAAGTACCTATTGAAATTAGCAGATCTTTTAGATTTTGAGTTTGCGTTTTTGCCGCTAATGTAATGTTGAGAAATTTCTCCTGCATCTATGAAATCTTTTTCTGCTATTCGTATCCAGGTTGTATCTTTATCATTCTCCACCTCCATGGTCTCCTTAATAATTGCCCAGGTGCTATCGTAAGGGACCTGGATTTCAGAAGGATCAAAGTCATCACTCTGACTCCTCATTTCAATTTGTCTTGTGACTGAACCATCGGGGTGTATAATATCAGTAACCGTCGTTTCAGGTTCACCACATGAAAATGTTAAAAACAAGATCAGTATAAAAAGTAATTTCTTTTTAATGTAATTCATGGCTTTCAGTTTTTCTTCTTGAGATTATCAGGGGATAAATCCTGATTCAGTTTCTTTTCAAAATACTCGTTAAGCTGGGAATCATTCTCTATCATATAGATCAGGTCCTCATACTTGACTTTCAGTTTTTTTATTTCAACTACAAGTTCGTCGATTTCCTTTTCCGATATGTTCAGCTTCAGGTCAGTAAATTTCTTTCCGGCGATCCTGTAAAGAGCCAACCTGGCTGATATATCGTCTGTCATACTGGCTACCGACTCTGTTGTACTAATATATCTCTGCTGGGAAAGGCTGTTAATCTTCCTGAGGATAACAGCTTGCTGGTAACCAAAGAACACAATTACTGCCGCAGCAATGGTTATCAATGACTTTCTTATCCACCCGATATATATCCAGCCAAAAAGTATTTCCTCAAGGAAATTCCCTTTGTTACTGTGATTCTTCAACCGCTTCACTTCCTTAAGGACATTCTCTCTTATACTTCCTGGATCATTTAAAACCGGCGTTGATCTCTTCACCAGGCTTATTACCTTCCTGTATTTTTCTTCAGAATCCATTTCATATATATTTTTTAATCTGTTCACTTATCCTCTTCCTTGCATGGTAAAGGTTCGATTTTACACTCAACCTGGTTATCCCCGTAATAGCAGATATTTCTTCCTGGGACATTTCTTCCAGGTCGCTCAAAATAAAGACAGCTTTCTGCCTGGGACTCAATTTCATCGTTAAAGCATTAATAATAGAGCATATTTCCAAATTTTCCATGCTCCCCGAAGGATCTTCAGAGATCCTTTCTGAAATGATTCTCCATGCCTGCTCATCATAGCAGGTTTCAGGATTATGCTTCATCTTTCTTAGCCTGTCGTAGCATTTATTTATCACTATCCTGTAGAACCAGCTTTTAAATCCGCCAGGGTTTCTTAACCTGGCTATTTTTTGCCACACGGTTATAATCGATTCCTGCACAATATCATCTGCTTCATCCTCATCTCCTAACATTCTAAGCGCCAGTGAAAAAGCGATCGGAGATAAACTGTCGACCAAAGCCGGAAAGTTGCCCAGATCACCCTTCATACAGTTTTCTATGATCCACCTGTCAATCAAATTCTCTGATGTTTTTATTTTTAAGACGTAATTATATAGACAAGGTAAAAA
Source organism: uncultured Rikenellaceae bacterium (assembly GCA_964595725.1). Classification (GTDB taxonomy): domain Bacteria; phylum Bacteroidota; class Bacteroidia; order Bacteroidales; family VadinHA17; genus LD21. The sequence continues at coordinate 9,157 of CAZQRQ010000081.1, forward strand.
ACAAACAGTAATTTTATGATATAATAGAACATAAACATATATGCAGAAGATAATTACTCTAACCACAGTACACAGTAAACACCTATATGATATTACGGCAGAGGTATCGGAAACCGTAAGGGAGAGCGGGATCACGAACGGTATTGTGTCTGTATATGCACGAGGATCGACAGCGGCGATCATGATCCAGGAGAACTGGGATGAATCGGTTCAGAATGATGTGATCACTCTGCTTGACAGGCTTATCCCTTCAGGCATCTGGGAACATGATAACCAGGACAATAACGGTGATGCTCATCTGAAAGCTGGCCTGGTAGGACCCTCTGAAACGATCCCGCTTACAGGGGGAAAACTTGGATTGTCAACCTGGCAGAATATTTTCTTTTGTGAGTTTGACGGGCCCAGGAACAAAAGGGAGATTACGGTAACAATCCTTGGAGAATAGAAGTTCTTTCAGCTGACAGACATAAGTGCGTCATGAAGATTCCTGACAAACTGCCCGTATTTAACCCTGTTCATGGCTGTAGGTTCAAAGAGCCTGTAAAACTCTTCTTCCGAAAGATTCATCCATCCCTTGCGATCAAGATTTATAATACTTTCATCCGGCATAAATTCCTGGTGGTCATGTTGTTTAACCCCCTTATTCCATGGGCAGACTTCCTGACACCTGTCGCATCCATAAACCCTGCCATCCAGTTTTGGAACTATATCTTCAGGGATAGGATCCCTGTTTTCAATAGTCAGATTGGCTATACATTTCCTGGCATCGACAGTCTTATTCTCATTTATTGCCCCTGTAGGACAATTCTCTATGCAAAGCCTGCAGTTCCCGCAAATATCTACAGGTAACGGAGTATCATATTCCAGGTCCCTGTCAAGGATAAGAATACCTATAAAAAAGAATGAACCAATCGATTTATTAATTATTACCGAATGTTTCCCCTGCCATCCTATCCCGGCCTCTATTGCCCACGCCTTTTCCATAACCGGCGACGAGTCAACCACTGCTTTACCTCTTATGCCAGGAATTATGGTTTGTATTGAAGACAAAAGGAGTTCAAGCTTCTCCTTTATAACATAATGATAGTCTCTGCCATAAGCATATCTTGAAATAACAGGAATACCATGGTGAGGGGACTTGATCCGGGAAAAATAACTCATTCCCGTTACTACGAGTGACCTTGCACCAGGGAATAAAATTGCCGGATTGCTTCTTTTCTCCATATCTCTTTCCAGGTATTTCATCTCCGCGTTCATACCGGAGTAAATCCAGCTTTTCATTACCTGCATATTTTCATCAAGATGTCTTGACTTTGCTATTCCACAGAGATCAAATCCCAGCCTTCCGGCTTCATCCTTTATTTTGCGTGAAAGATCCATGATAATGACAAATCCTGGTTTTATTTTACAGGAACCCGAGTTCCAGTTTGGCCTCCTCGCTCAGCATACTTTTATCCCACGGTGGATCGAATGTAAGTTTCAGATCACATTCTTTCACTCCTCTTGTTCCGCCCACCTTATATTTGACTTCTTCAACAAGTTCTTCAGCCATAGGGCAATTTGGTGCCGTCAGGGTCATTGTTATATGGGCGACGTTATCATCATCAAGATTTATTTCATATATGAGGCCAAGATCGTATATATTAACCGGAATTTCCGGATCATAAATAGACTTAAGAACTCCTGCAATGCGTGTCTCTATTTCAAGCTTTTCAGAAAAATCCATAACCAGTTCATTGTGTAAAATTAATTAATATCATCTCAGGCCTTGTTTCCTGATCTGGCCTTAAAGGCTATTGCATACAACTTCATCTGCCTGACCATTGACAGAAGTCCATTTGACCGTGTTGGTGAAAGGTTTTGCCGCAAACCTATGCTGTCGATAAAATAGAGATCCGCAGTCATTATTTCATCAGGAGTCCGCCCCGAAAGGACTTTTATCAGCAGTGATACAATCCCTCGCGTTATTATTGCATCACTGTCGGCATAGAACCTGATCACACTGCCATCATATTCAGGATAGAGCCAGACCTTCGACTGGCACCCTTCAATAAGATAATCCCTTACCTTATACCTTGGATCAATAACCGGCAGATCTTTACCAAGCTCGATAAGAAAATTGTATTTATCCATCCAGTCATCGAAAACCGAAAAATCATTAATAATGCTGTCTTGTATATCCTTAAGGTCCATGATATCCTATGAGAACATTTCTATAACTTTTTCTATTCCATTGACAAGGGCATCGATCTCCTCCCTGGTATTATAAAAGCACATTGAAGCCCTTATTGTCCCTTCAATACCAAAACGATCCATGACGGGTTGTGCACAATGCGTTCCGGTTCTTACTGCAATACCAAGTTTATCCAGTATCATACCGGCATCATACTGATGAATTGAGTCTATGAGAAATGAAATTATGGGTACCTTCTCTGTAGATATGCCATATATTCTTAAACCATTTATTGCCGATAATGTACCTGTTGCATAATCAAGAAGGTCCCTCTCGAGCGACAGAACCCTTTCCCTGCCAGTTTCGGTTAAATATTCCAGAGCTTTACCAAGTCCTATTGCATCTGCAAAATTTGTTGTTCCGGCCTCAAACTTGAAAGGCAGTTCATTGTAAGTTGTCTTCTCAAAGGTGACTTTCTCAACCATATCTCCCCCACCCTGGTAAGGAGGAAGTTCTTCCAGGTATTTTTCCTTTCCATAAAGCACCCCAATCCCTGTGGGACCATAGACCTTATGGCCTGAAAAAGCATAAAAATCGCAATCCATATCCTTCACATCAACCATTCCATGCTGAATGCCCTGCGCTCCATCCAGCATCACCGGTACCCCAATGTGGTGTGCAGCTTCAATCATCTTCTTAACCGGTAATATTATCCCCAGTGCATTCGATACATGTGAAACAGATACAATCTTCACCTTTTCGGTCAGAAGACGGAGATATTCATCGAAGATTATTTCACCATTATCATCAACAGGGATAACTTTCAGCACGGCGCCTTTGCGTTCGCAAAGCATTTGCCAGGGTACTATATTTGAGTGGTGCTCGAGGTTACTCACAATTATCTCATCGCCCTCCCGGATGAATCGTTCGCCAAAAGAAAATGCAAGTGTGTTTATAGAACCTGTGGTCCCAGTGGTAAAAATTATCTCCTCTGATTTCTCGGCATTGATGAAAGATTTTACTGTGTTCCTTGCATTTTCGTAGGCAGCAGAAGCCATATCACTGA
>CAZQRQ010000082.1:0-12371 GCA_964595725.1 uncultured Rikenellaceae bacterium
GAGAGCCTTCTGGGTAATGATATGATGCCTGTGCTGGAAACGATAAATGGTTATGGCAAATTGCAGTCAGATGAGATTCAACTGGTTGAATCGGCTTCGTTCGACAAGATTAAGGATGTGCTGAAACTTGGTGATAAATATTCGAACACCTTCAGGAATATAAATATCAGCTTTAAAATAAAAGATGGCCGTGTATATGTCGATCCTTTTAACATAAAAATGGGAAATATCAGGATGAATATAAGCGGAGACCAGGGTCTCGATCAGACCATCAATTATCTGGTCAGGACAGAGATACCAAGATCTGATCTTGGTAACTCTGTAAATTCACTGATAGATAATCTGTCAGCTCAGGCTGCATCTTTCGGGATAGCTTTTAAGCCGGCTGATGTGCTTAAGGTTAATGTGAGGGTCAGGGGCACGTTCACTAATCCCGAGGTGGCACCTGATTTCGGGGGCGGTGAAAGCTCTCCAGGCAGCCCGGCTTTGAAGGAAACGGTTAAGCTGACGGTAAAAGAGGCGGTGGAAAACACTATTGATAATAGTAAGGAAAAGCTAAGAGAGGAGGCAGTAATACAGGGAGACAAGCTGATTAAGGAAGCAGAGGAGCGGGGACAGCAGATGCGTGATGAGGCGGTAAAAGCAGCCGAAAAGATAAGGCAGGAGGCTGATGTACAGGCGCAGAATCTTATTAAGGCAGCTGAGTCGAAGGGTGCCATTGCAAAAGCTGCAGCCCAAAGAGCAGCTTCCACCCTGCGCTCAGAAGCTGACAAAAAGGCAATCCAGCTGGTTCAGGAAGCAGATAGCCGGGCAAACAAGCTTGTCGAAGAAGCAAAAGCAAAAAAGGAGGAGATGATTAATAAGATTTAATCAGGAGGCACCTGGTAGGTAAAAAAGCAGTTGACAAAAGGATCTGCACGAAAAAAGCTGTCAGGTGGCAGCTTTTTTTCAGAATTTCTTCTCCTTAATCCTTGCTTTTTTACCTGTAAGGTCCCTGAGGTAGAATATTCTTGCTCTGCGGACCTTACCATGTTTGTTAATCTCTATTTTCTCAATAAATGGTGATGATATCGGGAAAATCCTTTCAACACCAATGTTTCCTGACATTTTCCTGACGGTGAATGTCTCAGTGTGGCCGCTTCCGCTACGCTGTATCACAACACCACGATACTGCTGTATCCTTTCCTTATTTCCTTCCCTGATCTTGTAATGAACGGTGACTGTGTCACCAGCTGAAAATTTAGGGAAATCTCTTTTTACAGCATACTCATTTTCTACGGCATTCATTAAGCTCATCTCACCTGTTATTTATATATATTCTGGAATGTTTTTAAAAAATCGGTCGCAAATTTAATAATAATATTGATTATCTGCAAAAAGTGGCTCAATAATTATTTACTTTTCTTTATACTTATCACCTGTTGTCTTGACAATAAGCCTGTACCAATCTTCTCCATACCCAGGCTGGCTTAATTTGGGGTTAATCCTGATATAGCCTTTAGGAACCTGTTGTACTGTTTTCACATTACCATCCAGGTATTTTGTGAAAAGGAACCTGTAAAGGTCTTTCCACTCGCTGACAGTCTCATTACCTGTTTTGACAGAGTAATCAGTCAGTATTTCAACAGCCGCAACCGGATCAGATTTATACAGATCAGCTGCATTCTTGTCGATTTCTGCGCTTTCAGCAATATGTTTATTCTCAAGTTCTGACTGTTTTTTCTGCAGGTCACCTAGCATATAACTGGTCCTGGTGTATACAAAATTAGTGACCTGGTTAAAGACCCAGAAAGCAGCATCATCGCTGAATGTCATCATATCTCCATTACCAACAGCAAATGACTCAGGGACTCTTGTTATTCCGCAATACATTGGTGAATAGACAGTATAATATGTATCATCAACACCAAACCACAGAATTCCGCCAACCGGATCCGGCAGCCAGGATCTACACTGAGCAACAAAAGAAAAGCCAGTCTGCATTGTTGAAATTGCTCTTTCATTGAAGTAATTTACCTCGTCAACACTCCATTCCATTGGTCTCCATCTTACAGTACTTCTAAACGGACCAGCTCCAATATCCTTTGTCATATCCATTGGTGTGCCCTGGTAATAATCACGCATCATACCCACAACATCATTAAGATCAAGCTTTTCGTCTGGTTTGATCCACAGGGGCATTTTGTTGTCAAGGTTTTCACCCATTGCATAGTCCAGGTATTTACCCATCGTTGAATTTATTTTGTTGAAACCTGACCATACCCTTGCTTCACAGAACCTTGCAGCGCCAAAATCGGTAGGTGCATAAACATCGCAGAAGCTGAAATCCCTGTCATTTCCATTAAACCAGCCATAGCTCCTTGCAATATCAATAACATCATATGCATAAACGGTTTCGATTGAAGGGTCATTTATCTTGTTTATCTCTTTGGAAGTAATTGACTTTTCCCCGTCTGCGAGGGGAAAAGTTGTTATCCTTGCTTGATTTGCATGACCTGAAATATAGCCATCAGGTATTTTCCTTGCGACCCAGACAGCTCCTTTTTTACCTGGTCCTTTTCCGATAAGTTCAAGTATCCAGGCTTCGTCTGGGTCGACAATCGAAAATGACTCTCCGGAGCTGTAATATCCGAAATCGCTTACCAGCTGTGAAAAAACAGCGATAGCTTCCCTTGCATTTCTGGCTCTTTGAAGTGTTATGTACATCAGACTGCCGTAGTCTATTAAACCGGTGGTATCTACAAGTTCATGCCTTCCGCCATATGTTGTTTCTCCAATTGCGAGCTGATGCTGGTTCATGTTGCCTACCACAGAATACGTATGCAGTACCCGCGGAATTCTCCCAAGAAATTTACCGGTATCCCATTCGTAAACATCGAGCAGTGAACCTGCCGGCCAGTTCCTTGATGGCCAGTAATAGAGCTCTCCGTACAGTACATGAGAGTCAGCTGAATATGTGATCATTGATGAGCCGTCTCTGGTAGCTCCTTTTGATATTAGAAAATTGGTACATGCATAACTGTCGGGAATTGTGGCAAAAAAAGACAACAAAAAGGCAATAAACAATACATATATTTTTTTCATGATGATATTATTAGATTATGATTTTTAAAATAACGATAACAAGCAACGACAACAATAATTGCGTTAAAATTCCTGCTGAGGTCTCATGGGGGTAGGATACATACTGATCATTGATAAAGTACCCGCTATCATGCATACCTGGTTGCAAAGAGTGCAAATATAATATGTTACAGGGGTTTTAAAAAAGTAAATCAGATCATTTTAAGTTTATCTGCTATATTGCTGATAATATCAATATCAGCGATTTTCCTTCCGTATTCCGGGATGTCGGCATATCCCCCCAATGAGACATCCGGATTCCTGAAAGTCATATCACTGTCTGTAAATTTCCTTGCTGATAAATGAAATTCGCTGGCTCCGGATCTTATGGCGATCAAATCAATGTTTGATGTATTTATTCCTCTGCCAGGCATTATGATCAGTCTTTCGCCAGCCCTGCCGACAAGATCTGCAAGAATATCGATGCCTTCTGCAGCTGTTTGTCTTAATCCAGAAGAAAGAAGTCTTGTTGCTCCTGATGATATTACATCCTCCAGCGCCTTGTGAGGATCCGGGCTCATGTCAAAAGCCCTGTGAAAAGTTACTTCCAGAGGTCCTGCGAATTCAATCAGCCTTGCACTTCTTTCAACATCAACGTACCCCTCTCTAAGAAGAATCCCAATCACTACACCATTTGCTTCAGCTTCACCGCAAAGCTCAATATCCCTTCGCATAATATCATATTCAATATCCGAATAAAGGAAATCACCACCCCTCGGCCTTATCAGTACATTGACTGGGATATCAAGGTTTTTCCTTACAGAAAGTATCATACCATAACTCGGAGTTGTTCCTCCCTCAATAAGATTGTTGCAAAGTTCAATCCGGTGTGCTCCGGCCTCTTGCGCATTTATTGCAGATTCAGGCGAATCAACGCATATCTCAAGCTTAAACTGCATAGTCTATTTTAATAGTGACTGATAATAAAAATACCATTTTTTTTGTATACTTGCGCAGTAAATCCTTTAAATATTAATATGAAACCAACTCTCTTAGTACTTGCTGCCGGTATGGGAAGCCGGTATGGTGGGAATAAACAGCTCGACCAGGTAGGCCCCTCGGGCGAGACTATTATTGACTACTCAATTTATGATGCTATCCGTGCTGGTTTTGGCAAGGTCGTATTTGTAATAAGGCGGGATATTGAAGATCAGGTTAAGGGAAGATTTGTCAGTCGACTGAAAGGTAAGATCGAGGTAGATTATGTTTTTCAAGAGATACCAGACTTGCCTGAAGGTGTGAAGGCTTCACCGGAACGCACAAAGCCCTGGGGCACAAGTCATGCAATCCTTGTTACTGAAAAAAAGATCTCAGAACCTTTTGGAGTTATCAATGCTGATGATTATTATGGGATTGAATCATTTAAGATTCTGAGGGATTTTCTTGTAAATGACGGAGATCCTCATAATTACTGTATAGTTGGCTATAAACTCGGAAACACTCTTTCTGACCATGGCCATGTTAACAGGGGGGTATGCCAGGTAGGCCCGGATGGTCTTCTGAGGAATATCGTGGAGACACGTCAGATAGAGAAGACGAGTGAAGGAGCAGTGGCCCCAGGACCGGATGGAAAACAGCTTCTGTTTACCGGAAACGAAATTGTTTCAATGAATTTATGGGGTTTTAAACCATCATGTTTCAGTTTCCTCGGGAAAGAGTTCAGGAATTTTATTGACGAAAAAGGAATGGACCCGAAATCTGAACTTGACATTCCGACATCTGTGGATAAATTTGTCAAAAGCGGTGAAATAACAATACAGATTCTCATGAGCAACGAAAGGTGGTTCGGTGTTACATACCGGAAGGATAAGCCCTTTGTTATTGAAAATATAAACCGGATGGTTGACCAGGGAATATACCCGAAGTCAATATATTAATCATGTATTACCAGTAAAAATCGGTATTCAGCACTTTTATATTGTTCTTATTGTCGCTGACAGTTACATTTAGCTTGTGATTTGTTCCCCTGGTAGTCTTTGTAGTGTCAAATCTGTAAAAAATCAGGTTGTTCTTTGCATCATATTCAAACAATACCCATTTGCCATCAACCGTTCCACTGTAGCTTTTAATACCTGAAAGGTTATCAGTAATCCATAATCTTAGCTCCTGTCGCTGGGAAAGGTCAGCTCCCGGGACAAGACCATTTGCTTTTATTGCAGGAGCCACTGTGTCTATAGCAACTGCGTATTTCCCGAAAGTTGAAACATCACCGCTTACAAATCCGTTTTCATAGCTGCCTCCGACACCTGAGATCATACCTCTTTCATTTATACTTACTATCAATAATCTGGATTCAAGTCCGGGAATAACAGTGTCAGGTTTTAATGACAGTCTGAAAGGTATTTGAAGAGGAGTATACCGGTTATGAATCTCGTACACTTTTCTGAAGAACCTGTTTCCTGAATTTATCTCGGAATACCTGAAATGAAGCGTGTCATAAAGAGCTCCTGAAGGTATTGTGACAATTGCATTAGCGGATTTAAGAGTATTATCTTTCCCGAATGGCATAATTACAGCATCATCTTGTGACTCCTTCACACCTGAATAAGCTGGACCCGGATTTACCTTAAATGACAATCTTGATTCGTTGTTCTTCCCGTCCCTGGCAATAATTGTGATATAATGTCTACGGCCGTCGTTGAAGTCATATAAACCGTTATTCATATATCCCTTATAAAGGCTTAATTTATCGTTAGGCATAACAAATAATCTGTCAATATCATAATTGTATCTTACAAAGGCATCATAGTCAACATGGGCATTAATATACCTGGTTTCGGAAAAGCTGAACTGGTTGACTTCATATTGAAACCATGGTATGCTGTCTATTATAAGTTCAAGTGCGTTTATCCCGAATTTATTTGATGTATTATTTATCAGGTCATGACTAGTAATACCGAATCCTGCAGTCCCATTGATAGTTATCTCTGTTCCTTCAGGTAGTGAATAATTTCCGTTACTGCCAGTTACTCCCAGTATTATTCTTGAATTTCTGTTGTTAACCAGAGTCTCATCTGATGCAGGGTAAATTGCAAGCCTTTCAATCCTCGGGCTTAGGTTGTCTTCAATCCCGAAATCAAACATAAGAGGATTTACAGGCTTTTCACCGTCTGATTTCCTGGTTTCAAAATGCAAATGAGGTCCTGATGAACCTCCTGTATTTCCTGAATAACCGATCAACTGCCCTTTCCTTACCGGGAATCGGGAAGGAGGAGGGTATATTGTTACTGCATAGCTTCTGTTCTGGTATTGCTGATTTTTAACATATCCTTCAATTTCAGGATTATACCTGTCAAGGTGCCCGTATACTGTTGAGTATCCGTTAGGATGCCTGATGAAGATAGCTTTACCGAACCCGACAGGAGATACCATAATCAGGTAAACGAATCCATCGGCGCTGGCAACCACTTCTTTGCCAATCACTCCCTGGGTTTTAATGTCAATACCCGAATGATAATGATCCGCCCTTAATTCACCAAAATTTGCCGATAATGAAAGTGGTATTTTAAGCGGCGGGATAAAATCTGTCTGTGCTGATAATCCATTGTAAAAAATAAGCAGTAAGACTGCTGTTATTAATTCTCTTCTTCCCAACTTCTCAAAATGTTATGTAATGAAAGTGCAAAGCTAATTTTATGTATTACTAGTACAAACTATTTGTCCATTTTTTTGAAAATATCGTTTACAGTATTAAATTTGTATTAAATATTCATACGATGTCCGATCAGGGATTTGTAGATCTAAAAGTATTAAATAATAAAATTGACGAATTAATAAACAGATACAACGAACTGAAGACTGAGAGCGAGAACCTCCGTTCCCTGAATGAAGAGATGAAGATGGAACTTCGGGAAAGGGAAACGGAAATGAAAGAACTGGAAAATAAATATGATAGAGTTAAATTGACGGGAGCTATATTGGGTGATGAGGAAAATTCAATAGAGGCGAAGAGGAAGATAAATGATTTGATGCGGGAAATTGATAAATGTATTGCTCTTTTAGAAAGATAAAATATACCAATGGATGATAAATTATCTATCAGGGTAAATGTAGCGGACAGGTATTATCCATTGAAGGTAGAACGGGAAGATGAGGAGAAGATCAGGAAAGCTGCCAGGATGATTAACGAGAAAGTCCTGCAATACAAGCAGCGTTATTCTGATAAAGACGTACAGGATTTTTTGGCCATGGCAGCCCTGCAGTACGTGATTAAACTTATTGAGGAAGAGGAAAAAATCAGTAAGGATTATCTGCCCGAAGCCCTGAAAGAACTGACGCAGAAGGTAGAAGCAGTTCTTGAAGAAAAGAGTAATAGCGTTCTTTAAAATATAATGATTTAATTGCCCGCATTGTTTCTCCATTCATTTTTGAAACTCAACAGTTAAAACTTTGGAGCCAGACTTGGTTCATGTAGGACAGGCCTCAGCCCGCTTCGGCGGGATCACGCCACGGCGTGACAGTGGAAGTTCGAAGTAAACTAGCAACTCCATCCATACAGACATGGGGTTTTATAAAAGTTGGGGAAACTCTGCGGGTTTTTCATTTTTTAAACTTGAAGCATTACATCATTAATAATACATCACAAATAATACATATAAAATGGTTGCGATTGCAGGTGATTTATCAATAGGACTGACAACGGTCTTTATCGCATCAGCTCTGGTACTTGGCATAGGTGCCTCGTACCTGATCTGGCAGAAGGCTTTACAAAATAAAAGCAAAAGAGTATTGTCTGATGCTGAGGCAGAAGCTGAAGTAATCAAAAAGGAGAAGATACTCCAGGCAAAGGAAAGATTTCTCCAGTTAAAGACTGAGCATGAAAAAGTAATAAATGAGAAGAACATGCGAATTGCTCAGTCTGAAAACAGGATAAAACAAAAGGAACAGGCTCTTTCGCAGAGAATTGAAGAAGCCCAGAGGAGAAAAAATGAGGCTGATGCTATTAGAGATAATCTCAATTCCCAGCTGGAACTACTTGATAAAAAATCTGAAGAGCTGGAAAAGCTTCACAGGCAGCAGGTTGAACAACTAGAATCTATTTCGGGACTGTCAGGGGAAGAAGCCAAGAGTCAGCTTGTGGAATCTATGAAGGAAGAGGCAAAGACCACTGCCATGTCTTACATTAATGAGATAATGGATGAAGCAAAGATGACTGCAAATAAAGAGGCCAAGAGAATGGTTATTCAGACAATACAGAGAGTTGCTGCCGAAACATCCATAGAGAATGCAATTACTGTTTTTCATATTGACTCCGACGAGATAAAAGGTCGGATAATTGGGCGGGAAGGACGTAATATAAGGGCACTTGAAGCTGCAACAGGAGTGGAAATAATTGTCGATGATACACCAGAGGCTATTGTCCTGTCAGCTTTTGACCCGGTTCGTCGTGAGATTGCCAGACTGGCTCTTCATCAGCTGGTAACTGACGGAAGAATACATCCGGCAAGAATTGAAGAAATTGTGGAAAAAACACGCAAGAAGGTCGAGGAAGAAATTCTTGAGGTAGGGAAGCGCACAGCTATTGATCTTGGAATACACGGGCTGCATCCCGAACTGATAAGGCTGGTCGGTAAAATGAAGTACAGGGCCTCATATGGACAAAACCTGCTGATGCATTCGCGCGAAGTGGCAAACCTCAGTTCAATAATGGCTTCTGAACTTGGTCTTAATCCGAAGCTGGCAAGACGTGCGGGATTATTGCATGATATTGGGAAAGTCCCAGATGATGAGCCTGAACTACCCCATGCTGTTCTTGGAATGAAGCTGGCTGAAAAATACAAGGAGAAACCCGATGTATGTAACGCTATTGGTTCTCATCATGATGAAACAGAGATGACTACGCTGATAGCTCCTATTGTACAGGTGTGTGACGCCATTTCCGGAGCAAGGCCGGGTGCCCGCAGGGAAGTTGTTGAATCCTATATCAAGAGACTAAAAGAACTGGAATCTGTTGCACTTCAGTATCCAGGAGTAATGAAAACATATGCTATACAGGCAGGCCGTGAACTCAGAGTGATAGTTGGTGCAGAGAAAGTGTCTGATAAAGATGCTGAAGGATTATCATTTGAGATTGCGCGGAAAATACAGAACGAAATGACCTATCCCGGACAGATAAAGATAACAGTCATAAGGGAAACCAGGGCTATCAATTATGCCAAGTAAATTTGGTATATTTGATTTTCTGAAATAATATTTTAATGTCTGGTATTAAATTAGTAAACTTGGTAGGGGCAAGGCCGCAGATCATAAAAGCATCATCGATCAGTCGCGCTATTAGCAAAAAATTCAGGCGAAGTATAAATGAGGTGATAATCCACACAGGCCAGCATTATGACCGTGAATTGTCGCAGGTCTTTTTTGATGAGCTGGAAATTTCGAAACCTAATTATAACCTCGGTGTCGGATCAGGCAGTCATGGAAAGCAGACCGGGATAATGATCCAGGCGATAGAGGAGGTGCTTCTCAGAGAGGAACCCGACTGTGTTTTAGTATACGGAGATACAAACTCAACACTTGCAGGTGCACTCGCTGCATCAAAACAGCATTACCCCGTTGTTCATATTGAAGCAGGAATGCGATCGTTCAATAAGACCATGCCGGAAGAGCTGAACAGGATAATGAGTGATCATGCCTCAACACTGCTTTTTGCACCTACAAATGCAGCATTCAAAAACCTTATGGCTGAAGGATTCAGGCCGGAGAACAGTCCTCCGTATACTATTGATAATCCTAAGATATACTTCACAGGGGATATCATGTATGATAATTCTCTGTTTTTCGGAGACCTTGCGGTAAAGAAAAAAACCGGTTTCCTGGATCAGCTTGATATTGATGGCAATGGATTCGCGCTTGCAACTATTCACCGCGAGATTAATACAGACGATATATTGAGACTCAATACCATACTGAGCACTTTACTGGAACTGGCTGAGGAATATGAAATGGTTTTTGTGATGCCGCTGCATCCCAGGACCAGTCTTGCACTTAGGAATAACCTCGGTAAATTGTACCGGAAATTATCCGACAGCAAATTCATGAGGCTGATGGGTCCGGTTTCATATCTTGAGATGATACTTCTTGAAAAATCTGCGAGGATAATAATAACTGACTCCGGCGGAGTGCAGAAGGAATCGCATTTTTTTAAGAAACCATGCATAGTACTTCGTAAGGAAACTGAGTGGGTGGAACTTGTAAAGAACGGAACCGCAAGACTTGCAGATGCTGATTCAACAGGTGTCAGGGAAGCCTTTAGTTATTATTTTGAAAAGGCATCCAGACTTGATTACCCGGGATTTTATGGAGATGGCAAAGCAGCAGAATTTATTTTGTCGGAGATACTTCAGAATTTCGGATAACCGGATCGGGAGTATATAGCGCATGATTATTGTTAATTAAATAACAAGCATAAGTTTTGAACAGATTTCTCACTAAAAGGAAAATCCTTGTTACTGGTGGAGCTGGATTTATTGGCTCGAATTTAGTTGAATCCCTTTTGAATACAGGTAATGCAGTTACCTGCCTTGATAATTTTTCGACAGGAAAGAAATCCAATCTTGAAGGATTTACAGGTAACAGTAATTTCAGGCTGATCGAAGGTGATATCCGCGATATTGATACATGCTTACATGCGCTGGAAGATGTTGAAATCGTTTTTCATGAGGCTGCATTAGGTTCGGTGCCGAGGTCTATCAAAGATCCGGTTAGCACTACAGCAGTAAACATAAATGGATTTGTTAATATGCTGTATGCCTCAAAGGAAAAGGGAGTGGAACGCTTTATTTATGCCGCTAGTTCATCCACTTATGGTGACAGTACGGAACTGCCAAAGGTTGAAGACAGGATTGGCAAGCCGCTTTCTCCCTACGCTATAACCAAGTATGTTAACGAACTCTACGCTGCAAATTTTTTCACTCTATATGGGATGAAAGTCATCGGGCTTCGATATTTCAATGTATTTGGCAGACGACAGGATCCCTTTGGCCCTTATGCTGCAGTAATTCCAATATTCACCAAGATGCTTAAGAATCATGAGGCTCCGGTAATTAATGGTGATGGTTCAATCTCAAGGGATTTTACCTACATTGATAATGTTCTACAGATTAATCACCTTGCAGGACTTGTTAATGATGAGCAGGCTTTTAACCAGGTATATAATGTTGCACATGGTGAGCGTACAACTTTGATAAGACTTTTTGAGTTGCTAAAAAAATTTGCTGCCAAACATGACAAGAAAGCCATCGAAATAGAGCCTCTGTTTGGACCTCCTCGTGAAGGAGACATACCGCACTCACTTGCGTCGATTGATAAGGCAAAAACACTTCTTGGCTATAATCCGTTATATAATGTCGAAGATGGATTGAAGAAGGCAGTTGACTGGTACTGGAAAAACCTGTAATGGTTGCCGGATTCAAACTTATAAAATCCAGTTTGCTCAGGAACAGGATTCTGATTGAGAACTTCACTTTTCTGAGCATTTTGCAGGTTTCAAATCTCCTGCTTTTTATTGTTACAATACCATACCTGTTCAGGGTTCTGGGATCAGAATCTTACGGGCTGGTTATTTTTGCACAGACTACAGTATACTATCTTACAATACTCACAAATTACGGTTTTAACCTCCCGATAACCAGGGACGTATCAGTCAACAGGGATGATAAAGACAGACTATCCGAGATAGTATCTTCAGTCCTTTCTCTCAAGTTTGTTCTTTTCATTATGTCTTTTATCCTGATGATCATATTGACAGGCATAATACCTGTGCTTAAAGCACACAGGATGCTTTTTTTATTTTCCATGCTTGCCTGCCTAAGTGAGGCGCTATTTCCGATATGGTTTTTCCAGGGTATTGAAAAGATGAAGTATATAACCTTCATTAATATTACTACAAGGGTACTTGCCACAGTTTTTGTTTTCATACTTATAAGGAAATCTGCAGATTTCATCAGGTATCCTGTTATTATTGGCACCGGGACTGTTACAGGTGCAATTGCGGGACTCCTTATTGTATTCAGAAAATACACTATCCCGTTCAGATTCCAGAAAATTAAAACCCTTGTTTCATATTTCCGTGAAAACACGCTTTATTTCCTTTCAAATGTTTCAACACAGGTATACCTTAATGCGAACAAAATACTGATAGGAAGTTTCCTGGGTATGGCAGAAGTTGCATGGTATGATATAGCCGATAAGATTGTCAATATTGCCAAGGTGCCCTTGTCGTTACTTGGTCAGGCTCTTTTCCCGAGGGT
>CAZQRQ010000083.1:0-11890 GCA_964595725.1 uncultured Rikenellaceae bacterium
AGATTATTTAGGGATTTAATTATACTTTATCCTTAGATTGACAACCTTGTCATAGACCCAGTAGCATGGTTCATCACAGATATTCTTCTCAAACCTGACCCTTGGAGTTGCTGAGTCAACTGCAACATAAGTATTTCCATTTCCGTCGGTATATGTTGCAGTGAAAGTGTATTTTTTATTAAGATCGACCATTATCTCGTACTTATCACTGTTTGTGATGTATTCCTTCCTTAAAATGTTATCTTCCAGATTGCCCTCGTATACTTTTACTGTTACTATGCCCGGTAACGAATTCCCGAAATTAGGATCTATTTTAATGACAATATTTGTCTCGACTGGTTCCTCAGGATAACAATCTTCGCAATTAGTAATAATCGGCTGTTCTTCGCATGAGAATAAAATGACCAGTATCAGCAACGCGAAACTCTTTACAGTCAGCCTTATGAAATCAGTTAATACCATTTTATAATCTTACCAGGTGCCCGGGAATTATTGAAAAACAAGTTATAGCTAATACCGATTCTAAGCCAGACAGGTCCAACCTTGTATAGCTCTGTTCCAAGGTATTCAAGGCGACCGAAAACAGTGATCCAGTTCTTGTTCCAGTTTAGCTCAACTGCAGGATTAAATTTAAGATTGCTTTCGGGAACTACGTTTGTTCCTTTAAATTTGTTGCCGAAAGTATAGGCCAGTGCCAGGGAACCGGAAACCGACAGGTTCCCCTTGAGTGGATTATCCCTGATGATGAATTCTTTAAATATGCCACCATATACCATAGATCTCCTATCGAAATACTGATAATATTCATTTTCACTTGTTTGCATCAATACCCTGGTATAGGAGGGTTTTATGTCACATCCGGTAAAAATACCGGCAGTAAGAAAAGGGTCTTTCAGTGCAACGCTCATCCCTGTAAAATAGTCGTGCAAATGCAATCTTGCTGAAGCAGAAAGCGATACCTGGTCAAATCCCGGTTTACTTGTTTTCTCTATGTCATACTTTTCCAGGAGATCAATCATCTCTTTTCTGCTGTATGTAATAGCGACATCATATGGATTTATTGCACTGTTGCCTGAGTCGTTCCACTTGTCTCCCTTACTTAATAAATATTCCACTGCATCCGTACTGTTAGACTTAATAGCCAGGTCCAGGGCATTATACCTGAAATTGTTCTGCTCGTACAAATCTATGTTACGTTCCAGAAGCATATCCATTATTAAAGTATCTCCGTTTTGTGCAGCCAACAGGAATGGAGTGAAGCCTGAATTGTCTCTCTCTTCCGGATTTGATCCATTTTGTATAAGAAGGTCAGTTATTTCAGGGAAACCGCTCCATACTGCTGCCATGAGTGGTGTAATACCGTCATTTGACTTCTTATAAACAGCCGCGTTGTAGTAAAGAAGCATATCAACCATATAGAAGTATCCATAAATTGCAGCATAGTGCAGAGGTGTAGCTCCATACCTGTCTGCCATGTTTACATCCGCACTGTCCCTTATTAGTATCTCTGCAATTTCAAGGTTCCGATTCTTTACGGCAATGAGTAGGGGTGTCTCTGAGAAACCTGATAAGAAATCGATCCTTGGATTGTATTCCAGCAAGACATTTACAGCGGCTTTGTGATTATTAGCTATGGCAAACATCAAAGGTGTAATATTTTCAACTGAAGTTGCATCTGTTTCTGCTCCATTCCTGATAAGCCACCTTATGCTAATTGTGTCTCCGTTAACGGCTGCTTCCATTAAAGCCTGATTCAGATTCTCTCTCCAGCTGAATCCTCTCAGCAAGGGCAGATAAGTAGAAGTGTCTGTTAACTCAATCTTTTCGACCTGTGAATACAGGCTGACTGAAAGTGAAAACAGGAATCCCAAGAGCAGACCCCTGCAACAGGATTGCAAAAAGGTAATCATAGTTGCAAAGTTAGAATTTTGAATGTGATAATAAATAACTCTTAACAGTTCATGTAATAATTATCAACAATATGATAAACAGTTGATCAATACTTTTTATTTTTGCAGTTGTTTAAAAAGTAAATTGCCAAGATTCAGGAAAATATTAATTATCACCCTGGTCATTTCAATGCTTGGATTCGACCAGGGGGCCATGGAAAAGAGCAGGGTTGTTACAGAGAAGCTTGTGCCTGAAAATGTAAGGCTCACCAACGCCATGTCGCAGGGGCGTGAATTTGCCGGGCTTGAGAGGATGATCAGATCTTTTATGCGCAGGTGGGACATTGCAGGAGCTTCTGTTGCTGTTTCAAAGGATGGGCGACTTGTATATGCTAAAGGTTTTGGCTACGCTGACGTCGAGCATAAGATTGAAACAGAACCTTATAACAAATTCAGAATTGCCAGTATTTCAAAGCTGGTAACGGCAGTTGCTATAATGAAGCTCGCCGAAGATGGTAAGCTTTCAGTTAATGACAGGGTATTTGGTCCGGACGGTATCCTGAATGATCCTTTTTATGGAAATCCCAGGGATAAAAGAGTATATGGGATAACGGTAGCCCACCTTTTAAGCCATGAGGGCGGCTGGACAACAAGGTGGGGAGATCAGATGTTTATGCCGCTTGTCGTGGCAAAAGACATGGGTGTTGGTTCTCCTGTTGATACCAAAACTATTGTAAGATTCGCACTTAACAGAAATCTGCATTTTACACCTGGCACAGGCCGCTCATATTCAAATCTCGGTTATGCCATACTTGGGCTGGTTATTGAAAAAGCATCAGGAATGTCATATAGTGAATATTGCAGGAAGGAGATTCTTGAACCCCTTGGGATTTATGATATGGCTCTTGCAAGAAATCTAAGGAGTGAAAAGGCACCATTCGAGGTCACATATTATGAACCTGCAGATGCCTTCAGAAAACCTTCTGTCTATAATCCTCTTGACACAGTTCCTGCAAGCTATGGAGGAAACGATATTGAATCGCTTGGAGGAGCTGGTGCATGGCTGGCGACAGCGCCAGACCTGATCCGGCTGATGCTGGCAGTAGACGGATTCGATACTCAAAAAGATTTTCTGAATCCTGAGTCAATCAGGTTTATGACTGATACACGGAACGGTTATGCTCCTGTAGGGTGGAAGGCAACAGTCTACGATGGCACCTGGTGGAGAACCGGCTCATTTCCCGGAACATCATGTATGATGAAGCGCCAATCTGACGGAACAACATGGGCTGTCCTGCTCAATTCGAGTGCATGGAATGGTCCTGAGATATCAACCGATATAAATTATATGATGGCAGTTGCTCTTAATCAGGTTAAAGACTGGCCTGGTTATAATTTGTTCCAGTATTCGCTTCCGGTTCCTCTTGTAGAGGATTTGAGTCACTAGCAGGTTTTTACCATGTGTTTTACAGTCAATGTAAATCTTATTAAGGAAGAACTTGAGAACAGGTATGGTTCTACCTTTCTTGATCCCGATAAATACAGGCCAAGTTACTATTATCATGCTTACGGTTTGCCGGAATTGCCTGCGATTTGTTCAGGTAGCCAGGACAGGATAAGACTTCTAAAATGGGGCCTTATTCCCTCATGGACCAGGGATAATGAAAGTGCACAGGAAATACGATATAAGACTTTTAATGCCAGGTCCGAAAGTATTGACTCCAAACCATCATTTTCAAGATCATTTTCATCTCAAAGATGTATTGTCCCTGTAAAGGGTTTCTATGAGTGGCAACACCGTGGTAAGAAAAAGATACCGTGGTATATAACCAGGGCTGATGATGATGTGATGTCACTGGCAGGATTATGGTCAGAATGGGAGGAAAGTATATCAGGAGAAGTGATAGCTACTTTTACAATCATCACCACAGATGCAAACGAAAAAATGGCCGAAATTCATAATTCCAAAAAGAGGATGCCAGTGATCATTGAACGTGATTCAGAACAAAAATGGCTGGATAAAAAAACTCCTGCAGCAGATATTTTCCCTCTGATGAAACCTTATTCACCTGACATACTTAAGGCATTTACGATAAGCAACCTGATAAACCGGAAAGACGCGAACAGGGATAACCCGGAAATTATAAAACCATTCTCATGGGAAACCGGAACTCTTTTCTGAGTTCTCTGACACTCTCACCTGATATTATTGAGCTACAAAAAGATATGTAAGAGTCCCCTCTTCTGTTTTTGGGCCATTAAGGTCAGAATTGAATCTCGACACAAGGGCCGAGTTAACAGCCGTTTCAGTTAGGCATGGATCATTAGTTGTTGATTCAGAAGTGATAATTTTTGCACTCGTTACCGTACCTCTGGTGTTTACTTCAATACGCAGCACAACTTTCCCCGATCCTTCACATTTATAAATAGGTATTGGCAGATATGTATGCACCCTTCCGGGAAGATTATAATAAATCCTTGTTGGTCCGCTGTAATTGGCGGCCATTTCCTGAGAAGTGGTAGGCTTGTTATCTTCATTGCTTTGCTGGCTCTTTTTATCTACTGTTATCTCATTCTCCCTGGCTCCATCGTTTGTACTTCGTTGCTCATCAATAAAATTATCCCTTTTAAGAAGACCTGCATCTATTAGCTCTTCTTTCACTTTGTCAACATAATCGTCAGCATTAATCTGTACATCCGGCCTGTTGGCAATGTTCCTGGCTATATTGAGCATTTCAGGATCATCGCTGAATATCTGTTCAAGGGTAGCAGGTTTCCTTACCTCTCCAGGTTCTTCATTTACCGGTTCAGAGTTGTCCTCCAGTACAATTTCATATTCCCTTGCATATTCTTTAATATTAAGCTTACCTATTTTTACTGTCAAAAAAATAATTGCTGCAGTCAGATGCAATATCAAAGCACCCAGCAAACCTACCACGCGACCATCATATTTTCTCATACACTGCGAAATTAGAAATAAATAACTTTTGTATGAAGGAATTATTTCATGAATCAGCCATGGAATTTCAAGGCATTTAAAAAGATGCTGATACTTTTAGATTAAGGCTTCTTCCAGTCAGATAATTGGGAATTGCATACTGCCGTGAAATCCCGCTGTAATTGTTTACGGTCCTGACCCACAGGTAGGAAACCGTATTATTGATATCCAGCAGGTTGAAAATCTCAAATCCTATAACTATTTCGTTAAAAATACCTTGACGCCCGGAATCAGTATCCTTTGTTTTCATATTTTTAAAAACCTTTGTAAGTCCAAGATCTACTCTCCTGTATGCGGGGAGCCTGTGGTAGAGATCATATCTGTCGCTGAAGGGTGATATTACAGGAATCCCTGTTGTGAATGCGAGATTCAGGTGAGCTCTTAGCGAAGGATAGCTTGGAAGATAGTCCTGGAAAAATAGATCTACACTCAATGTCTGGTCGGAAGGAGAGGGAAAATCACCATGGCCTGACACCGGGATTTCAAGTCTTGAGTCCATCAGCGAAACGCTTAGCCACGACTCGGAGCCAGGAACAAACTCGCCATTAAGTCTGAAATCAATACCCCGGCTGTATCCTATAGCTTCATTTTTACCGGAATATATAAGTCTGACGTTATCCACCCTGTATGGTATTATGGATCCAAGGCTTTTATTATATATTTCTGCACTGATCCTGAATGGCCTTCCATTACTTACAAAATCGTATGATATGCCAAGCACGGAATGCAGAGACCTCTGCGATTTTATATTTTTATTTACCGATCCATCAGGAAACCTCATTTCCCTGTAGAATGGTGGTTGAAAATAATACCCGGATGCCAGCCACGCTGAAATCCGGGAAGTCACTTCAGCTTTTGCAGACAATCTTGGACTGACAAGTAGCTCGTCAGTAAATGTATTGAGGAGTATACGAAAACCAGGATTTATCAAAATCCTCAACGTTCCCAGCTTTACTGGAAACGTTGATTCAAAATAGGAGCTGACACTCTTATTAATTAGTTTATTCTCAGACCTGATTAAGGTTTCAGTATATAGTCCCTGCTCATTATATGGTAAGGAAAAACCTGCAGAGTCAACCATTTTCCATTCCCTGATCCTGTTATTGATCACATAGTTTTTAAACACAATCCCCCATTTTAACTCAGACTCAGGGAATACTTTTTCGCCTTTATATGTAACCGACTGAATATTTGCGACAAGCCTGTTCCTTGCGTGAGAAATCCAGCTTCCGATACCAATGTTCATAAGAGTATCGCTGAAGTTTTCGGACCCGTAGATCTTATCGAGATTACTCAGGCTGTAATTGCCCCTGATATCAAAGCTCTCACTTTCGGATGTAATAAATGAAGATATCATTATCTTGTGGTTAAACCTTTGAGGTCCTGAATAATCCCAGGTTAACACACCGTTCCAGGTGTCATATCTGTCATTTTCCCGGCCATTGAAAAGAACGAACAACTGGTATGCAGCAGCTTCTGTACCGAATGAACTGATCCTGCTCTGGGGAATGAAATTATATTTATTAGATGAATATGTCAGAAGCAGATTCACAGCAGAATTCTTGCCTGTCCTGTATTCGAATAATGATTGGATATCTGCGTATACCGGCTGATAATCACCCTTAGAATCAAGTGTTTTCAGCATGAGGTTGCTTGATTTGTATCTTACTCCTAAGAGCCATGTTAATCTTGAATCCCTCGTTAAACCTTCCAGGTGAAAAGAACTCGTCAGAAGACCGGGTGATACAGATCCTTTCCGGGAAACAGGTTTCCTGTACCTGACGTCCAGCACTGATGACATTTTATCGCCGTATGAAGCGCCAAATCCTCCCGGGGAAAAATGTATCGAGGAAACCAGGTCGGAATTTATGAAACTTAAACCTTCCTGCTGTCCAGATCTTATAAGGAATGGGCGATATATCTCGTTATCATTTACATAGACAAGATTCTCATCATAATTTCCACCTCTTACTGAATATTGGCTTGTAAGTTCATTATTTGAAGTCACCCCGGGCATTGTTTTCAGAATTGCTTCAAAGCTGCCTGATGCAGAGGGTATTAATTCCAGATCTTTTACCGGGATTTGTATGATGGCAAAACCGGGAGGAGTTACTTTTGCAGTTATGGTGATTTCTTCAATCTCCTTTGTTTCTCTCTGTAATTCTACATTAAGTGTGATGTCGTTTCCTGTATTCCTGATAATCCTGGTTTCTGTCCGATATCCAACATAAGATAGAATAACAGTAAATTCATCCATTCCTCCGGGGATGTTTAGCGAAAAACGTCCCAGGTCATCTGTATAGGTTCCGGACGAAGTCGAAGCAATAGTGACACTAGCCTTTTCGATGGGAATACCTGAAGAATCCGATACAATACCTGTAATCCTTTGCTGCTGGAAAGCATAGCCTTCTATTATAGCGCATAAAAAGATCACAGTAATAAACGATATTCTGTATAACCGGATCATTTCTCCTGGCCGGATTTTTTCTTTCTTGTTCTCGTTTTTGATTTTTTGGCAGCCTGGTCTGTCTTCTGATTTTTAAGCAGGCCGTTTTTCACCCCGTTAAAGAATTTAGCCCAGGCAAATGGATTAAGGAGGTTATTATATGGTGTCTGGTTGCGTGTCATTATGTTATTGGCGTTCTGCTGCATGGCCATCCGGAATCCTGCTTCCGGTGAAGCACTGTACGATGGATTGTTATCAAGTGTGGCCTGGATACTTGCCAGGTTTTCATACATATACCTTACTTCAGGTTTCATGACAGGAATACTTGCAAGTACTTCTCTTTTAAACTCTTCATAGGTTTTCCATGGGAGTATTGTGACACCTTCAATAGAAATAGTGTCGGAAATAAGAATTATATCCTTTTTATAAATTTTATCATTAAAATCCTGTGGAACTCGGAAAGTATATTTTTTATATCCTAGTGCGGTAACGAATACTGTATCACCTGGTAATGAGATGAGGGAGTAAATCCCGGTCAGTTCGCTGATAGTACCCCTCCTTAGCATTGTTGAAAGTATGCTTACGTGCGGAACCGGCCCGTTTTCATCATTGGTAATAATACCACTGACCTGGACCAGTTTATTACTATCCGATTCCTGACCATTTATGTTCAAAAAAGGTAATAGTACCAGAAGAAATAAGTATAGATTTCTTTTCAATCGCTTGCCCTGTAAGTTTTGATAATCTTAACCTCGACTCAAAGAGTTTGTAAAATAAGTAATATTGATCGTAACGTTAAAACATTTAACTAAAAATTAATACATTTAGTATGTTAAGTAAAAGTAGATTTAATGAAAAAGATACTGGTATTGTGTACCGGGAATTCATGTCGCAGTCAGATTGCTGAAGGATGGATAAAATATTATGCAGGAAATGAGGCCCGTGTATATAGTGCCGGGATAGAAGCATACGGGTTGAATAAGGAGGCAGTAAGGTCAATGGCTGATGCCCTTATAGATATCTCAGGACATAAGTCAAAGACCGTTAGTGAATTACCTGAAAATGAATTTGATTATATAATTACCCTGTGTGATAATGCAAGGGAAAAATGTCCTGATTTTCCTGGAAAGACACTACATTTGCACAGGTCATTCTCAGATCCATCCTCCTTTTCCGGGAGTGAAGAAGAGGTGAGACATAAGTATGATGAACTCAGGGACCAGATAGAAGACTATTGTTTCGATTTTGTTCATTCAAATATCAGACCTTTGGTCCCGGGCGAGCTGGATGACCTTATTAGATTTTAACCTGTTATTAAAATTGTTAACCTGATATGCAAAAAATGTTATTATTGGGAGATGAGGCTATTGCACAGGCTGCTGTTGATGCTGGCATAAGCGGGATGTATGCCTATCCGGGAACACCTTCAACAGAAATAATGGAGTACATTCAGTCATCACATGAGGCTTCAGAAAGAGGCATCCACAGGGAATGGTCTTCTAATGAAAAGACTGCGATGGAAGCTGCCCTCGGAATGTCTTATGCAGGCAAAAGGGCTATGGTGGCAATGAAGCACGTCGGACTTAATGTAGCTGCCGACGGTTTCATTAATTCTGCTATTACAGGTGTGAACGGAGGATTAATAGTTGTTGCTGCTGATGATCCGTCAATGCACAGTTCGCAGAACGAACAGGATTCGCGTTTCTATGGCAGGTTCGCTTTTGTCCCGGTATATGAGCCGGCTAATCAGCAGGAAGCATATGATATGGTTTTTGATGCTTTCGAGCTTTCTGAAAAATATGAAATACCTGTATTGCTGAGAATCACAACAAGGCTTGCTCATTCGCGATCAACAGTTGAAAGAAGGTCTCCATATCCTCAGAAAGAGATGAAGTTGCCTGTAGATTCGAAAAGATTTATACTGATGCCGTCAATAGCGAGAAAAAGATACAGCTCATTACTTAAAGTATATGAAGCACTGAAGCTTGACAACCGGCTTTCAAAGCATAATATTTTCACTGACGGGAATGAGAGAAAAATTGGGGTTATTGCATCGGGCATAGCATATAATTACCTGATGGAGAATTTCAATGATGCTGCACCGGTATTTCCTGTGCTGAAAGTATCAGCCTACCCGCTGGCAAAAGACAGTGTCAGGGACATCATAGACAGGTGTCAGGAAATACTGGTACTCGAGGAAGGATATCCCCTGATAGAAGAATCACTAAGGGGAATTCTCGATGAAGGAAAGAAGATACATGGGAGAATGGATGGGGCAGTACCGCGCGAAGGAGAACTGAATCCATCAGTCGTTGCAAAATCTCTGGGTATACACCCCAGAAAAGGCCATGAGGTGCCTGAAATAGTCCGTATGAGGCCTCCTTCATTCTGCAAGGGATGCGGTCACGCAGATATGTTCAATGATATTATTGAGGCAGTGAAGGAATATGGACCGGGCGGCGTATTCTCTGATATTGGTTGCTATACTCTTGCTGCACTTCCTCCATATGAAGCTATTAACTCGTGCGTAGACATGGGAGCATCTGTTACAATGGCAGTAGGGGCAGCAGATGCCGGTTTATTTCCGTCTGTTGCTGTTATAGGGGATTCTACCTTCACTCATTCCGGCATGACTGGTTTGCTGGATGCCGTGGTTAAAAATTCTCCTGTGACAGTTATAATTGCAGATAATTCAGCGACCGGTATGACCGGGGGACAAAAGTCGCAGGCGACAGGACGTCTTTTAAATATCTGTAAGGGATTAGGTGTTTCCGGGGAACATATAAGGGAGATAATACCGTTGAAAAAGTATCATGATGAGAACGTGAAAATAATGAAGGAGGAGTTTGAATTCAGGGGAACTTCTGTGATAATTTCCGCACGGGAATGTATCCAGACAGCTGCCAGGAGAAAAAGAAATGAAGCGTCAGGTAATAATTAATGAATAAATGAAAAGCGATATTATTCTTTCAGGAGTGGGAGGCCAGGGAATTCTCTCAATAGCAACTATAATAGGCCTTGCAGCTGTGGAAAACAATCTTTTCCTGAAACAGTCAGAAGTTCATGGAATGAGCCAGAGAGGTGGTGATGTCCAGAGTCATCTCCGGCTGTCAGACAAAAAGATATCATCAGATCTTATACCTAATGGTGAAGCAGATCTGATCATATCAGTCGAACCAATGGAATCGCTGCGATATCTTCCCTGGCTTTCTAAGAAGGGATGGCTAGTTACAAACTCAAATCCATATATAAACATACCTGATTACCCTCCGGTTGATGATATTCTCCTGGAAGTAAGAAAAATAAAGAACAATATTATTGTAGATGCTGACACACTTGCAAAGGAAGCAGGATCGGTTAAAGCCGTGAATGTTGTTATGTTGGGTGCTGCGTCACCTTACCTCCAGTTGCCTTATATTAGTCTTGAGAATGCAATCTCAGAAGTGTTTGAGAGAAAAGGAGAGGATATTATTAGTCTCAATCTCAGGGCTCTTAAGGCAGGCAGGGAATTAACATTAAATTACAGTTAAATTGGATTATGAAATATAATGGTATCTAATAAATAATGGACTATATGACAGGAAGAATAATTCTAAGGCTCTTTTTAATTCTGAATATTGCATTCTATACAGTCTCAGTGACGGCACAGGAGCAAGTGAGGCTTTACAACCCGGCACTTGATGGCATGAAGCAGATAGGAGAAGCTGTGACGCAGGCAAACCAGAGCGGAAAAAATGTGCTTATACAGTATGGGGGAAATTGGTGTAGCTGGTGTATCAGATTTGATGCATTTTGCAAAGCTGATCCGAAAATTATGGAAATCATAAAAGAAAACTATGTGCCGGTAAAAATGAATTATGATCCTTCGAACAGGAATGATGAGGCAAATGAATTCATGGGTAATCCTTCACGTTTTGGATTTCCTGTGTTTATTATTATAGATGGTCGGGGCAAGGTTATTCATATTCAGAATAGTGCCCTCCTTGAAGAAGGACAAGGATATAACAGGGATAAAGTCGTGGGATTTTTCAATAACTGGACCCCGGCAGCCATTATACCTGCAAAAAAGGGATTACTGCCATAAAGTAAAAAATCCCGGGCAATGTTGCCCGGGATCAGCACAATAACGCAGCGAGTTAATGGTATCTTAAGGATACTATCCTTCAATCTCTTTCTCAGTCTTGCTGTTTGTCTTCCCATTACGCAGCAGGACCAGATCGTTGAGGACAATCTCGGTAATATACTTCGTAGTTCCCTGCTTGTCTTCGTAAGAGCGATAGGAAATCCTTCCGTCCAACACTACCTGGTGCCCTTTTTTCAGGTATTTATCTGCTATATCCGCGAGACCATTCCAGGCTACGATATTATGCCAGGTTGTTTCACTTACCTTCTGACCTTCGGAATTTTTATAATTATCTTCAGTCGCAAGAGTGAAGTGAGTCACTGTTTTTCCACTATCCAGTTTTTTTGTTTCAGGGTCCATCCCCAGGTTACCGATCAGGGTAACTTTGTTTTTTAATGTGTTCATTGCTTACGGTTTAAGTTAAACTGCTAATT
>CAZQRQ010000084.1:0-11634 GCA_964595725.1 uncultured Rikenellaceae bacterium
GGGATTATGATATGAACAAGGATGAAACCGCCCCTTCAGTGTTCGAGTTTTTCAGGATAAGCCTTGGGAGGAACCTGTTAGCTGATGAGCTGGGTAATCTATACAGTGAGATGAACGGAATTACAAGGGATTATTATATTTACAGGATTCTCAAGGAAGGCCCAGATGAGTGGGTTGACAATGTGACCACCCCTGAAAAGGAAACACTGCACGATATTATTCGCATAAGCTACCATGACTGTATATCCAGGATTGAGAGCCAGTACAGCTCTGACACATCAAAATGGGAATGGGGAGATTTTCATAAGATCACCATAGAACATCCATTAGGTACCGTGAAGTTGCTTGACAGGGTGTTCGGGTTCAATTCGAGGGAATACAGGGTTGGAGGAAGCAACCATACTGTATCTCCTTACTCATATTCAGACGAGTTTGTAGTTAACCATGGCGCATCAGAACGTCATATTTTTAACACGGCCGACTGGGATGAATCCTTTACCGTTATCCCTACAGGAGCTTCCGGCATTCCCGCAAGTGAGTTCTATCTCTCCCAGACGGATGCATATATAGAAGGAAGGTTTTATAAAGATGCTTATACAGAAGCTGCTGTTAAAGCTGCTGCAAAATATACACTTATTTTGAAACCAGTTGAATAGCTGCTTTGACATTAACCGTCTGTCGATCAGACAGTCATGATGTCTTTTTCCTTGGCTGTCATAACCTGGTCGACTTGCGTGGAATAGTCATTGGTCATTTGCTGGACTTCTTCCTCGGAATCTTTTTCCAGGTCTTCAGCAAGTCCTTCCTTAAGTAATTTCTTAAGTTCATCATTTGCCCATTTCCGCGAGTTCCTGATGCTTATCTTAGCTGTCTCACCTTCATTTTTCACCTGCTTGACAAGCTGATGACGCCTTTCTTCCGTTAACGGAGGCACATTTATCCTGAGGATTTCACCATTATTTACAGGTATCAGTCCTATATTGGCAGCAAGTATTGCCTTTTCGATAGTACTCAGCATGTTCTTCTCCCATGGTTGTATAATAATTGATTTGGGATCCGGAGTATTGATGTTGGATACCTGTGACAAAGGGGAATTGACCCCATAATAATCGACCGAAACACCGTCGAGAAGAGCAGGGGTCGCACGTCCGGCACGCAATCTGGCAAGCTCGTGTTCCAGGTGTTCCAGGGCCTTGTCCATCCTGTCCCTGGTTTCTTCCATTATGAGTTCAATTTCTTCGTTCATGATATTATCTGGAATTACTTTTAATTAAGGTATATCAAAAATAATAAATTAACAGAAATATTATAACTCCACTGGCTTAGCATATTAATGTGCCATTTTTGATACCATTAACAATCAGGCCCAGGTTACCCTTTTTATTCATGTTAAAGACCAGAACAGGCATATTATTATCCCTGCACATCGTAAATGCTGTGGAATCCATCACCGTGAGCCTTTTATCCAGGACTTCTGTAAAGGATATTTCATCAAATTTTCTGGCAGCCGGATTCTTTTCAGGGTCATCTGTATAAACACCGTCAACCCTGGTTCCCTTGAGCAGGACGTCAGCTGAGATCTCTACTGCACGTAATGCTGCTGCCGTATCTGTTGTGAAGAACGGATTTCCCGTACCGCCTGATAAAAGGCAAATGGTCTTTTCCTTAAGAGCTTCAAGGACTTTATCCCTGTTATAAAGTTCTCCAACAGGTTCCATTCTTATCGAAGTGAAAACCCTGGCCCGGTACTGTTGCCTTTTTATCTCACTTTCGAGTGCAAGGCTGTTAATAACGGTAGCCAGCATGCCCATCTGGTCTCCTTTTACACGATCAAACCCGGATTTTGTTCCACTGAGCCCACGGAATATATTGCCTCCTCCGGCTACAACAGCTACCTCGCAGCCTTCTCTTGATACCTCTATAATCTGGGAGGCATATTCCTCGAGGACCTTTTTTGAAATCCCATGGTTACCTTTGCCTGCAAGGGATTCACCGCTGATCTTAAGAAGGATTCTGGAGTATTTCATTATTGTTTAAAATATAATAAGAAAAAACGAAATTAATAATTTACCCCGGAAAATGAATCCGGCAGTCAAAAAAATAGGCTGTCATAAAAAAATGACAGCCTCAAGTAAATCATATAAGATTCAGGTTTAAGCGTTCAGGGTGAATCTTTTAAATTCTGTGACAGCAAGATCTTTACTTACTGACTGAAGGTATTGTCTTATGGTCATTTTGCTGTCTTTGATAAAATCCTGGTTAAGAAGGGTACTTTCCTTGAAAAATTTACCCAGTTTGCCCTGTGCAATTTTATCCAGCATTTCTTCTGGTTTGCCTTCACGGCGAGCCTGGTCCTTTCCAATTTCAATTTCCTGTGCAATTATCTCAGGCTTAACATCATCCTTGTCAATTGCAACCGGATTCATAGCAGCTATCTGCATTGCAATATCTTTATAGACCTGGATATCCAGTCCTGCTTTTGTGAATCCCGAAAGTGTTGCAAGCCGGTTACCCGGGTGTACATAAGCCTGGACATGCTCAGCTTCTATTTTTTCAAAGTATGAAAGTTCGAGCTTCTCACCAATTATCCCGATATACTCAATAACTTTTTCACCGATAGTTGTTCCGTCGATTTTCAGGGCTTTTAGCGCAGCAAGATCCTGTGGGTTATTTGTAAGGGCAATGTCGAGTATTTTATTGGCAAATCCGACAAAGTCAGAATTTTTGGCAACAAAGTCAGTTTCACTGTTCAGGACGATCATAACTCCCAGTTTGCCATCGGGAGAAGCTTTAGACAGTACGACACCTTCTCCGGCTTCCCTGTCAGCACGTTTGTTGGCGATAGCCTGTCCTTTTTTACGTATTATTTCTATAGCCTTGTCGAAACTGCCATCAGCCTCTTCGAGAGCTTTTTTACAATCCAACATTCCTGCCAGGGTTACCCTTCTGAGCTTTGCAACATCTGCAGCGGTTATATTAGCCATTTTGTATATTTATTATAGATGGGTTACTAGTTAAAATTAATCTTCATCACCGAGTTCATCTGGAAGATCAACGCTATCGCTATCTTCGGTATCTGTATTATCATCAGAATCGGGTTCAGCTTCTTCTTCGTTCTCATCAACCAGGTCATCAATTTCTTCATGAAGCCCGGCTTTATTTTCTACTGGTTTACCTGATCCTTTCCTTTCCCTCTGTGATCCATCTTTGTCCTTCTCCATTTTTCTCTCATTTATTCCTTCTTCGACAGCTTTACATAAAATGTCAATAATAAGTGAAATGGATTTTGAGGCATCGTCATTTGCCGGTATCGGGAAGTCTATCTCAGTAGGATCTGAATTGGTATCCACCATTGCAAATACAGGTATACCGAGTCTTTTAGCTTCCCTGACGGCTATATGTTCTTTCGCAACATCAACTACAAATAGTGCTGATGGAAGACGGGTCATGTCGACAATGCTGCCAAGGTTTTTATCAAGCTTGGCTCTTTGACGCGTAATCTGAAGTTTCTCGCGCTTTGAAAGATTATTGAAAGTTCCATCAACAGCCATTTTGTCTATCGACGACATTTTCTTGATCGCTTTTCGGATTGTAGGGAAATTGGTAAGCATTCCGCCTGGCCATCTTTCGGTTACGTAGGGCATATTGACCTGCTTAACTTTATCGGCCACTATCTCTTTTGCCTGCTTCTTTGTGGCCACAAATAGAATCTTTTTTCCTGATTTTGCTATATGCTTCATGGCAAGAGCTGCCTCATCGAGCTTTACAGCTGTCTTCTCGAGGTCAATAATATGAATACCATTACGCTCCATAAAAATATAAGGAGCCATGGCTGGATTCCACTTTCTTTTCAGGTGGCCAAAATGAACACCTGCATCTAGTAATTCATTAAAACTTGTTCTAGGCATTTTATTAATTTTAGTTTACTTTCTGTTTATCAATTGCAGAGTAGTTCCTTCGGGGAAGTCAATGCAATTTAGATTCTAAACCAATTATCAAATCATCAAATGGATATCTATCGTTTACTGAACTGGAATCTCTTCCGGGCTTTTGGTTTTCCCGGTTTCTTCCGTTCCACTTCACGCGGGTCGCGTGTCAGGAATCCATTTGCCTTTAGAGTTGGCCTGAATTCTTCATCAATTTTTACCAGTGCCCTCGTAATTCCAAGCCTGAGAGCTTCCGCCTGGCCTTTAGAGCCTCCGCCATCAAGGTTGGCAGTGATATCATATTTATCAGCAATATTGAGAAGAGCAAGAGGCTGAATAACAACATACTGCAGTGTGTCGGAGCCAAAATACTCCTTGTAATCACGGTCGTTGACTGTTATCTTGCCTTTGCCGTCACTAAGATATACTCTGGCTACGGCTGCTTTCCTTCTTCCAATAGCGTTGATTGGTTCCATGTTTACTACTTAATATTATTTAAATCGATCTTTTTTGGATTTTGTGCTTCGTGTGGATGTGAATCACCTGTATATACGTGCATATTCCTGAAGAGAGCCCTTCCCAGCCTGTTCTTAGGCAACATTCCCCTGACCGCATTCTCAATAATTCGCTCAGGATGTTTCTTAAGCATCGTTTCAGCTGAAGTAAATCTCTGTCCGCCAGGGTAACCGGTGTGTCTTACGTACTCCTTGTCATCCCATTTATTGCCTGTAAATTCAACTTTTTCAGCATTAATGACAATCACGTAGTCCCCGCAATCAACATGAGGCGTGAAATTTGTCTTGTGTTTTCCCCTTAGCATAGAGGCGATTAAAGTGGCGACGCGACCAAGAACCTGTCCGTCAGCATCAATAAGTACCCACTCCTTATTTACAGTCTCTTTGTTTGCGGAAACCGTCTTGTAGCTTAAAGTGTTCACTATATATTTTTTTGTTGATATTCTTAAACTTAATGGTAAAACCCTATATTTTAGGGACTGCAAAAATACAATATATTTTTTAAAAAAAAAGAGAATTGGATTGATTTTACATTCGAAATACGCTGTTATTCAACCTGTGGATATTTATTGTCCGGTGTTACTTCTCTTTCCACTTATTGGGTGGCAAATATAAATAAGATTAACTTTAGATAAAAAACATTCTTTATGCTCCTGGAGAACATAAGAAGACCTTTCTACGTATTTCTGTTGTCAGCTACTGGATTCTTCCTACCTTTGTCCGTATGGCTATTGTCTGCACTAACCATTAGCCTTGCTGCATTCTGGCTGCTCACCGGAGGACCCGTAAACCTGGTTTCGGACTTCAGGAGAAAACGATCAGTTATTGTCTTTCTTCTATTTTACCTTGTATACCTGGCCGGGATGATAACCACAAGCGACTTACAGGCAGGGCTTAATGAACTTAAAAACAAGCTTCCGGTTATTGCCTTCCCATTGATTATTGGTTTTTCAGAAAGCCTTGATAAAAGGGAACTTAAGATCATTATTTCATCATTTATCGCAGGAGTTATTATATCATCCCTTTCAGGAATCATACTGAATATGAATGCAGCAGATGGTGAGATTGCCAATACCAGACAACTGTCAGTTTTTATTTCTCACATCAGGCTTGCAATAATGTCAGTACTGTCTATCTATGTCTCTTTCCATTACTTTATTATATCTGATAAAAGAGTAGGTCCGGACTTATTATTTCTGATATCCGGGATATGGATGACAATATTCCTCTTCATACTTCTTTCAGCTACAGGGATATTTATCTTCTTTATAATACTGACAGGTACAACTATATGGTTGGTATTTAAACCCGGCAGGTTATTGATAAAGTATTCATTTGCCGGTGTTCTTGTACTGCTGATCTTTTCTGCTCTTTTAATCGTTGTAACTTCTGTAAGATCATTTTATACACCGGGGAATGCATATACTTTGCCCCTGGAGCATTATACAGCTGCAGGAAAGCCTTACTGGCATGATACAATAAACAGGGATACTGAAAATGGAAACCCAGTGTGGATATATATAAACGAAGATGAGCTCAGATATGGCTGGAACAGTAAAAGCTCTTTGCCCTATGACAGTCTTGACAATACAGGGCAGAAGCTTAAATATACCCTTATAAGATATTTGACATCCAGGGGATTACGCAAGGATGGCGAAGGTATATCAGATCTCACTCCGGAGGACATTTCAAATATCGAGAATGGAATTGCCAATTTTATTTATTCAGGCGATCAGCATATTAAAGCACGGATATATGACATAATCTGGCAGGTTGATCATTATCTGAGAGGAGGAAATCCTTCCGGGCATTCTGTAACCCAGCGAATAGAATTCATGAAAACAGGCTTGCATATATTCAAGCGGCATCCACTTTTCGGTATTGGTACAGGCGACCTGGCTAATGAAATTAAGAGTCAATACGATCTTGACAGATCCATTCTGGATGAACCCTACAGGCTTGAGGCCCACAACCAGTTCGTGACTTTCCTGGCTTTATTCGGACTTACAGGATTTTCGATTATAATTTTTTCACTTTTGTATCCGTTTACCAGGATGTTGCGATACCTTGATTATCCTGCAATTATTTTCTTTGTAATTATAATGATTTCGATGCTCGGGGAAGATACTCTTGAAACCCAGACCGGGATCAGTTTCTTTGCTTATTTTTATTCTCTATTTATCTTTGGCAGGGATGAAAAAAACATTTAATGATGAGGATGCAAAGCTGGTCAGCAAAGCTGTTGCAATAGCTGAGGAAGGGCTGAAGCATGGAGGTGGCCCATTTGGGGCACTTATTAAAAAAGGTAACAGGATAATTTCGGAGTCATATAACAAAGTAATAGTCTCCGGCGATCCGACAGCACATGCAGAAATACTTGCAATACGAAAAGCTTGTGAAGTACTTGGTTCTCATGATCTTTCCAACTGTATCATGTACTCTTCCTGTGAGCCTTGTCCTATGTGCCTGGGTGCCATATACTGGG
This sequence comes from uncultured Rikenellaceae bacterium, assembly GCA_964595725.1. Lineage (GTDB taxonomy): Bacteria > Bacteroidota > Bacteroidia > Bacteroidales > VadinHA17 > LD21. The sequence goes on from CAZQRQ010000084.1 coordinate 6,927, forward strand.
CGGGTATTAAGACGGTGTACTTTGGTTCAGGAAGGGAAGATGCAGCATCGGCCGGCTTTGATGATGATTACATTTACAAAGAGCTTGAACTTAATCCAGAGAAACGTGATCTGTTTTTTTGCCGGGTGAACGCTATTGACAGTAACAGGGTTTTTCGGATCTGGGAGAATATGGAAAACAAGAAGACATACTAGTTGATATGCAGAATCCTTCCCGTCTTGGTCGTACTTTTTATACCAGGGATGTACTGGAAGTAGCCCGGGATCTTGTTGGTAAAGACCTTGTGGTTTTAGATTCAATTGGGAATATTAAAAGATATGAGATTCTTGAAACCGAAGCTTACAGGGGGGAAGAGGATATCGCATGCCATGCCAGTAAAGGGAGAACGAACCGTACTGAAGTAATGTACAGGCAGGGTGGCTTGATTTATATGTATTTCATTTACGGGATGTACTGGATGATGAACATTGTAGCCGGGGAGGAGAATAAGCCCCAGGCGGTTCTCATAAGGTCTGTTAATGGTTATAATGGCCCTGGTAAGCTAACACGAGGCCTGGCGATTGACAGGACTTTTTATGGCGAGGATCTCACCATTTCGCAAAGAATCTGGATTGAGAAAAGAGACAGGAAGTGTAGACTCATCTCCGAACCCAGGGTCGGGATTGATTATGCCGGCGAGCCCTGGAAAAGCCTTCCATGGAGATTCATTAAGAAATAAATGTGTTTACTGATTCACCTTTGCAATCCTTATCAGTTTGTTAAGGTAAATATGGATGGCGAGGCTGTTATCATATTTCTTCCTGTCTACATCATAATAAAGATCGAATCCAAGGTATATGGTGAAAAATTCATAAGGTCGCGACCTGATGTATACAGAACTGGACCAGATCGACCGGCCGGCAATAATAAGGTCCGAATTATAATCTGATACACTGCTATATATAGGATTACCATTCGGGGCATAAAAATCATTTGATCTCCAGAAAGATGTGCTGACGCCAACACTTCCGTAATTATACAGAAGCCTGAACCAGTCTGCCTGTCCATGTGTAATTCCAATATCTCCTTTCCTGGTTAACTCACTGAAAATAAACTTGTCATATTCAACTGAGGCGCGGCCAAAATCACCCCCTGCCAGGTCAAAATTGACCCTTACACCTGCTGACATGTTAAAATAAGTTGTAACATGCTCGTCATAATTGCTTATCTGGCCGCCATAATGTTTGAACTGTATCTGCACAGGCAGCTCAAAGTTGATGTTTCCCTTGAATTCCGGAGATTGAAAATTAAATGATTCACCTGCTGTAAATACTTCTCTTGTTGTGTCACCCCTGAAGATGTAGTTTTCCCAGCTAATCCAAGTGTCACTGAAGACTCTGTCGGTTAACGTAACAACCTGTACCCCGTTTTCCGTATAATATCTATATAGTCTTTCCTTATTGAAATGAGGGTCGGCAAGCCTGTGTTTATCGCTACCATTAAGGGTGCCAAAAGTTATGGTCGAGTTCTTTGTTAGGTTATAGCTTGTAGTAAAGACCAATTTGGGTGCTGTAAGCTTTTTACTCCCTGCATAATTGAGCAGGTGAGCACCAATCTGGATATTGAGCCTGTCGGTAGGACAATATATCAGTGAAGGCTGAATAAAGTATCCTATCAGAGTATATCCCTCAACTATGGGATTGAAGTATTCATTGTTTTTTACAAAATTTATATTTCTCAGCCGCAGATACAGAGATTCAGCCCGGTCATCCTGACTGGAAAGCTCCTGCCCCCGGATTATGGCATTTAAAATTACAAAAATGATAACAGAGAGCAGAAATCTCATATTCAACAATTAATCTGGCAAAAATAGTAAAATAGCTTTAGGTTAAAATATAGTTAAAAGGATTAGTCACTATATTGGTATTATATTTTTTTGCGTTCTTTGCTGAAATACAAACTAATCCGACTATAATGAATTCTGCTTACAGTACATTCCGGCGATGGAACAGTATTACAGGCTGGTTGGTTTTTGTAATTTCAACCACGGTCTATATACTGACACTTGAGCCTACCGTGAGTTTCTGGGATTGCGGCGAATTTATTTTATCTGCTTTCAAACTGCAGGTTGGTCATCCTCCCGGAGCTCCACTCTTTATAATGATGGGACGCATTGCTTCGCTTTTTGCAGGAGGTGACACTTCCAGGGTTGCCCTGATGATCAATACTCTGTCGGCACTGTGCAGCGGATTCGCAATTTTATTCCTGTTCTGGACAATCACCCATCTTGCACGGAAAATCTCTTCTGGAAGAGGTGAACTTCAGGTTACCCATATACCTGCTATTATTGGCAGCGGTATTATCGGTTCTCTTGCTTATACATTTTCAGATACCTTCTGGTTTTCTGCTGTGGAAGGTGAACTTTATTCCATCTCTTCACTTGTAACGGCTCTCGTATTCTGGGGGATGCTGAAATGGGAAGATGAAGCTGAAAAGCCATATTCGGGCAGATGGATAATACTTATCGCATACCTTATGGGTCTCGGTATTGGGATTCACAGGTTGAATCTGCTGGTTTTGCCTGTCCTGGTCTTTGTATTTTATTTTAAAAAGTATGACATTACATTGAAAGGAGTTCTTAGAACATTGGTACTGGCAGTAGTAATGTTATGGTTTATGGTATTCTTCATTATGCCAGGGGTCCCTAAAGCAGCAGGGTGGTTTGAGCTTTTTTTCGTTAACGTGCTTGGACTGCCTTATAATACAGGACTCTTTATCTATATCATTTGTCTACTGACCATAATAATATTAGGCATAAGATATTCAATTAAAAAGGAAAAGGTAATACTTAACTACGTGTTTACATCACTGGCGGTTATCATAATAGGATATTCTTCTTATGCCATGATAATGATCAGATCATCTGCAAGGCCGCCCATGAACCAGAACGATCCCTCGAATGTTTTCTCCTTTATTTATTACATTAATATGGAGCAATATGGTTCTTCTCCCAAAATCTTCGGGAATTACTATAACGCTCCTGTTACAGGAGTAAAGCAGGTTGTTTCGGGCTATAATAAGGTTAACGGTAAATATAAGCCCTATTACCGGCCCGAGTATGATTACAGTAAAAAGTTTGAAACAATCTTCCCGAGAATGTACAGCCCTGATCCTGATCATGAAAGTGCATACCTGTACTGGGGGAAAGTAAAGGGCAGAAGGTATACAGTCGATTCTCCTTCTGGCAAGAAGACACTTGTGTGCCCTACTTTTGCAGAGAACCTGAGATTCTTTTTCAGGTACCAGGTTGGATTTATGTATTTCAGGTACTTTATGTGGAATTTTGTTGGAAGGCAGAATGATATCCAGGGTAACGGTAATAATCTGGACGGTAACTGGATCAGCGGGATAAAGGGATTTGACAATATGCGGCTTGGAGATACGGACTCCTTCCCAGGCGATACAAGAAAAAATCCTGGCAGGAACACATACTATTTCCTCCCTTTGCTCATCGGTCTGGCAGGCATGGTTTGGCAATACAGAAAGAACAATACAGGATTCTGGCTTGTCCTGGCATTCTTCTTCATGACCGGTCTTGCAATAATCCTGTTTCTTAACCAGTATCCAAATCAACCAAGGGAGAGGGATTATGCCTATGCCGGGTCATTTTATGCCTTTGCGATATGGATAGGTCTCGGGTTCATGGCAGTATACGATGCCCTGAGAAAAATTACCGGTGAGCAGATATCATCGGCCGTAACATTCGTTATACTACTGTTAGCTGCCCCGATCCTGATGGCTTTCCAGAACTGGGATGATCATGACAGGTCTGGCCGTTATACAGCCCGTGATATAGGAGCCGACTACCTGAAATCAGTTGCTCCAAATGGTATATTGTTTACATATGGCGATAATGACTCTTTCCCCGTATGGTATGTGCAGGATGTAGAAGGTGTCAGAACAGACGTTCGTGTCTGTAACCTTAGTTACATACAGGCAGGATGGTATATCGAGATGATGAGACAGAAAGCATATGATTCGGATCCACTCCCTTTTTCCCTGGGTGAAGATAAATATCTGGAAGGTAAAAGGGTCCAGATGCCTGTAGAACAAAGACTTGAAAAACCAGTCCCACTGAAACAGGTTGTAGATTTTGCCGGTATTGACGACAGGAGTGCACAGATAGACCTTACAGGACGAGGAGATTACCTTAATTACTTCCCTGTTAACAAATTTATCATCGATGTGGATACGAGTGTTGTACTTCATAACGGAACCGTCAAAGAGTATTTCAGGGATAGCCTGCTTAGCCCTGTGATATGGGAATATACGGATGATGATGCATTTAAGGGAGATCTTGCAATAATGGATATGCTGGCCAACAACAATTGGGAGAGGCCTGTATATATTTCAACAACCGTACCGTCGTCACAGTATAAAGGACTGGAAAAATTCTTTGTTCAGGAGGGACTTGCTTACAGAATAGCACCTGTCAAAACCGGTACTCCGGACATTGGTGAATACGGTATGATTGATCCTTTTGAGATGTATAACAACATGATGAATAAGTTCGAGTGGGGTAATGCTTCAGATCCCGATGTATATCTTGACGAAAACAACAGGAGAATGTTCAGCAACTTCAGGAGACTCTTTGGCAACCTCGGGATAGCCTTACTGGAATGGGGAGACACGACAAAGGCTATTAAGGCTGTTGATAAGGGTCTTTCTA
>CAZQRQ010000085.1:0-11448 GCA_964595725.1 uncultured Rikenellaceae bacterium
GGCTAACCTTCTTGTAAGGTTCACCGGCATAACCTCCAAATGAGACATAATCAGCGCAGGGTCCTATTACTGCAATTTTTTGGTATTTATTCTTTGAGAGAGGCAGCAGCCTGTCATTTTTTAACAGGACTATGGATTCATGTGCTGCCTTCAGGGCCAGTTTCCTCGATTCCGGATCTTTGGTCACTTTTATGGCTGTATCCAGATCGGTATAAGGATTTTCAAACAGGCCAAGCATGAATTTCAGTTCAAGTACCTGGGCTACATTACTGTCAAGGTCTGTTTTCTTGATCTTGCCCTCCTTCAGTAATTCGGGCAGGTATCTGTAGGCATTTGCCTGAGGAAATTCATACTGCACACCGCTGTTAAATGCAATTTCAGCGGCTTCTTTATTATCATGAGCAACGAAGTGCTTAATAGCCAATTGCTCAACACCGTAATAGTCTGATACCAGCATTCCTTTATAGCCCCATTTCTTTCTCAACAGGTCGAGTAAAAGCCACTTATTGGCATGAGAAGGAACGCCGTCGACCTCATTATATGATGGCATAATACTTACGGGCCTGACTCTTTTCACGCAGGCTTTAAACGGTGGCAGGTGGAAGTCGTGAAGAACTCTCCGGGAGTAGTTGGCCGGAGCAGTATTCTGTCCGGCTTCAGGCTGGCCATGCCCGACTAAATGCTTCAGTGTAGCAGCAACATGTCCCGGGGCCACCTTACCGTTCGAAGTACCCTGAATGCCTTTGACTGCGGCACAGCTAAGCTCTGAATTCAGATAGGGATCTTCACCATAGGTTTCTTCCGTGCGGCCCCATCTCTGGTCGCGACATACATCAATAACCGGGGACAGAACATGATGACCACCTCTTGTACGTATCTCCTTTGCAATAACGGAATATACCTTTTCAAACAGACCGGGATCCCATGAGCATGCCAGGCCTATTGCCTGGGGAAATACTGTCGATTCCGCCCTCATCATTCCGTGCTGCCCTTCATCAACGAAAAGCACCGGAATGCCCAGCCTTGTTTCCTCGACAAAGTACTTCTGGATCTTGTTCCTGATCTCAACAGTGTCTTTAACACCCAGGAATGTTGGGTGAATAGAATTGGCACCTTTGCCAAAAGTCTCTTTCATCCTTTCAGGATCTTTCATGAATTCATTGTCGAACTCATCAATGCCGCCTCTCCACAAACCCATCAGCTGAGCAACCTTCTCCTCTATGGTCATTCTCGAAAGTAGGTCGCTGACACGTGCAGATACAGCCAGCTTTGGATTTTTATAAGCAGGGATTTTTGAGGATTTCCCTGTTTTGTTTTTTTCTGCCATAACTGATATTGTTTAATTATTGTTTCTATTCTGTTACACCGCGTCTTCCGGCAAGTTCATTCTGCATTTCCGTTTCAACCGATTTATTTATCTGGTAAAAGAAGAGTAATACTATTCCTATTGTCAGGAATGCAGCTGGCCATATACTTGTGATCAGCCTTATGCCTGATAGTGCATGAGGTGTCTGGGCAACATTTGCGACATAGCCATAACTGTTCAGAAGTGCTCCTGCGAGAGAACCTCCGATAGCAAGTCCCACTTTCAGGCCGATTATTATCCCGGCAAAAACAATTCCTGTTGCCCTGCGGTTGTTTTTCCAGTCAGAAAAGTCAGCAACATCTGCCATCATCGCCCAGGGCAGCGACATTGCAGCAACTCCCCACATGAACTGGAAGAAAAGCTGGAGGATAAGAGTAAGGACAATGGCCTGGGGAGAAATAAATATGAATGAAGCTGACAGCAATACGCATAATACCAGTCCGGTCCGGAATACATCTCTCTTCCCGAACCTGTTTGCCAGGGGCCTGGATACCATTAACCCTATTATTGTGACCAGCTGGCTGAAGATATTTATTATGCTGAAAGTGTTTCCGGCAATGTCGGCATTTGGCCCGATCATACCCACTTTGTCAATAAGTCCTAGCAGACCTTTATTCAGAGTCTCGAGCAGTGATGTCATGCTTGACGGATCGAGGTAGTATTTAAAGAAGTACAGGAGGATACTGTTCCTTATACCCAGGAAGATGAACATCATTATAAAGACAAGGAACATGATCAGCCACGGGCGGTTCTTCAACAGGTCGGAAATGTCCTGCTTAAGATTGGAATCCTGTTTGGGATCGGGTTTGATTCTCTCCTTTGTCGTAAAGAATGTTATAAAGAAGAATATTATTGCGAGGGCACTGAAGATACCCATGGTAATCTGGTAGCCTTTTGCACTGTTCCCGGCGCCAAAATGATTTACCATCGGCAGGGCAAATCCCTGTATTGCAATTGTGGCAAGTGTAACAACAATGAATCGTACCGCAGAGAGGCTGTTACGTTCTTTCATATCGCCGGTAATAACCCCGCTCAGGGCAGCATAGGGAACGTTATTTGCCGAATATACCGACATAAGAAGCATGTAGGTCACATATGCATAAATGATCTTGCCTGTTTGTCCGAAGTCAGGGGTTGTAAATGCCAGGAATCCTATAATGCCAAACGGAACGGCAGTCCAGAGGATCCACGGCCGGAACTTTCCCCAGCGGGTTTCGGTACGATCGCTAACGACTCCCATTATCGGATCAAATATGGCTCCCCAGAGCCGGGCAATCAGAAAGAGCCATCCTGCTGCTGCTGCTGAAATGCCAAATGAATCAGTATAGAAGCTCAACTGCAGGAGCATCATTGTCTGAAAAATAAAGTTGGCTGCACCGTCACCCAGACTGAAGCCAACTTTTTCCCTCATAGTAATTTTTTCTGCCATGGTTGCAAAAATTGAAAGATTAGTTTATTGGTATACGAAGATACTAATTTGAATGAATTACAACTTATGCAATGTCAGAAAAGAGGAAGTATCACGAAAATCGGCTGCACGCTATAGATTATCAATGAACTCCTGAAGCTTTTCCACAAACATAGCAACATGATAACCGTCGGCAAGTGCATGATGTACCTGAACCGAAAAAGGCAGTAATATTCTTTCGCCCTGCTTATAATATTTCCCCCACGATATTCTCGGGATCGAATCGTTTTTATTCAATGATACTGTATGGGAGATATGGGTGAATTTGATCCATGGCAGGCAGGTTATGTACACCAGATCGTCCCTGCCGGCTGGCATTCCCAGTTCAAAATAATTTTGCTGATTTTCGCTTGTTTCTTTGGCATAATTCACAAACTCCAGGATATTGTCTTTCATTTCAAGTGTAACCACTTTAAACAGGTCATCAGTTTTATCCTTCTTCATATCGGTAAATGATGGATGTACGATATCATGGAGCACCACTTTCCCGTCTCTTATCCGGTACTTAAGATTATCCAATGAGTTAACCACCTTTATCACCGAAAAAATCATTGCATAATAGAATGATATCCCTTCTTTCTTTATAAATGCCAGGAAGCGGGTTACATCAATATCCATGCAGATATTATATTGAGGATAATCAGCCCTGTAAAAGAAGTTGAAATGCTCTTTTCTTTTCCACTTTTCAAGGTCAATATGTTTCATACCATCTGGATTTTATTGCTGGTTACACTCTGTCGGGGTTAATCCTTTACCAGGATATTTTATCTTACAAGCCATGGTGCTAAGTAATCGGAAGGTCTTGATTTTACGGCAGGTTTTTCCGGAATGAAATTGATATCTATTTTCTCCAGCTTACAGTTCTCAATTCTGTAAAGAAGCGACTGGTAAGGTTCAAAAATAAGTTCAGTATGGTATTTATTACCATCATAATTGATTTCAATGTCCGACCTGATTGTATCAGCAGTCAAAGACTGGCCGTATTCGATCGGGAATTTCAGCCTGTTGGCTTTTGGGTTCGGGAAAAAGACATACAATGTTTTGCTGTCTTTCCTGCACCAGTGCTGTACCGGGTTGGCAGCCGATATCATTGGTTCGAAAGATACGGGAAGTGAAGTATAAACGTTTTTCGAATTCCTGAGTTCTCTTAACAGGACATTATAATCATTATGTATTTGCGTTCCGGGTTCCTGCGGATCTTTTTTCAGGATAATGGGGAAGCCGCTATCCTTTAATTCGTTAAGTCGATTAACAACCTCATAATCAAGGAAATCAGCATCAATGTAAAGACTTTTAAATTCAGCATCCCCGATTTTCAGTGTACCGTTATTTACTGCCGCCTTTTCAAGGAATTCGGAATTTATCCATGAAGGATTATACCCTGCAAGCTCATCAGGAAAATAAATGTAGCGCATCTCATACCATCCCCAGGCCCAGATGAACTGCTTTTCCTTTGGCATCCTGCCTGATCTCCAGGCATCTTCGGTGGGGAGGTAAACAGCTATGTCGGAAAGAGTGGTACCCCTTTTCATATAGGATGATACTTTTTCCAGGTAATTGTTGAAACGGGAAATATCCTTTGACAGTTTTCCTTCCGGACCGACGTGTACGGTGGCATAGAAGCTGACAGTATCGTAACCTCTGGGATTATGCGGTTTCCCATGCCAGACGACCTGGTTGATGCCATTTGAAAATAATGCATCTGCAACAAGCTTAAGGTCGGCTGCCTGTTCCTTGCGCAGGTAATCATCCGGCCAGCCATAAAGACATGTGAAGGTTTCCGAAGAGACTAATTTTTTACCTGACAGCAATGCAGCGGAAGCAGGTATTGCACAGAATTCCGGTTCGAACAGCATTGCTTCACCTTCAGGAATATCCAATTCCGAATATCCTGATATCAGGTCGCATGGTGCTCCTGAAACCTGCCCTCTTGATATTACGCCTGCAGCATTTAGAGTAGAATCGAAATTATGGTAAAATTCAATTACCTTATCAGAAAGAAGAGACATGTAGTCATAAAGGTAAGCTTCATTTCCTGGCTCATATATTGAGTCCATATGCAGTGAAATATCGTAACCGAATCTTTTTAAGAAATCTTCGCCAAATCCTTCCGACCAGAGTTTCTCTGTCTCCACCTCCCAGCTGTCGATAAAATATGACTGCGGGATAACTGTTCCAGGTCTGGGGAATGCCTTCATCAGGCGTTCAAAATAGGGCATGTAATTCAAAGGAGTGAGGTGGTCAATTACATAACCAGTCCTGGGATGTTCCCACGACCTCGTTATCTCCTGCCGCCAGTTATCATCGCCGAATCGCCTTGTAGCCTGCTCAAAGGTTACCCTTGTGTCGCCGAATGGCCATAGAGTACCGAACGTAAGATCGCAGCCAAGGCCAATAGAGTCAGCATATCTTACAGTATAATCAACAATACTTGTCCATTCAGGGCTAAGCCATTCCTGCCTTGGAGTATAAGTGGTATCCAGCGGGTTGAACCTGTTCAGGGGATATACCCAGGCTACCTCAACTCCGCCAAAACCGTTTGCCTTTAGCCAGTCGAGGTTATATCTTACGTCCTGTTCCTTTATTATGGAGGCGAACCACCAGTACCGGGCATATGGTTTTGAATCGGTGAAAGGTAATCTTTGAATTTTTTCTCTTGAACATGAATTATTGGAGATTATGCTGATTCCTAGTACCAGAAAGGGTATAATCTTTTTCATGAATTGAAGGATAAAGAACAGATATCTTTTCATTTTATTGCTTCCTGTAATAATCTCAACATTTTTATATCCATTTTAACCCCATCCACATCATCAAATTCAGCTGATGACCGGTTATTATCCGCAACACCGAATGAGCCCCTGAAATTCCACATGGCCCAGCCAAGGTTATTTTCTCCCCAGGCGGTGAGCATATCCTTCATCCATGCCATAGTCACATCGTAGGGTGCTTTCTCATATACGCCCCATTCTCCAACCATTATACCGATATTGTTCTTCTCCTTGAATTTAATCCATGGCTCCAGTTGCTCTGTCCTGTATTTTTCTATCCAGTCCGCATCTGGATCATTGACAGTCACGAAGGTGTTTCCCCGGATCTCAACGGGAACCTGGGGGCTGTCATAGATATTACCCGGGATGATATTTACGGGAGGTCTGTCCTCACCTTCGAGGAAAACAGCTACCCTGCCGAAGGTAATGTATCCGCCTTCAGCCAGGCTGATTGAAAGCGAGTCTGTTCCGGCGGGTACATCGAGTTCGAGAGTGTCGACACAGGCGCCTGTCCAGCGGTTTTTATAACTGTCGAAGTGATGCTCTGCAAAATCATCATTTTCAGGATTGAAGTATTGTGATATTAAAAGTCTGTTAGCGGCGCGGGCTTCAAGCCGGCAATCTCCCGATACAATAAGCACCTCCATTTTTACAGGCGTTTCCTTTTCGAACCTATGCCTCAGGATAAAGGGAACCGCAGCAGTGTTATCATCAGGACCGTGAATATACTGACTCAGGTACTGGTTGCTGGGCCACTCAGGTACCGGACCATAGACGTTATCGATCCAGTCGGCACCGTAATGGCTGATATTCATCGGCCAGTATCCCCTGAACATCTGTACAACATCGTAGGGTACAAGTTCCTCAATTGGTTCCCTTCCCACTTTCCATCCATCTGACATGATCAGGCGGCCGGGATCAACTTCCCGGATAGCCTCGATGGAACTTACTGCAACTTTGAGATATGCTTCCTTCGACGTCCCTTCAGGTTCATTCAGCAGGTTGAAGCTGACGTTGTCGTTACTGATGCCTTTGTAACGTTTTGCCATCTGCCGCCAGAGGGAAACAAAGGCATCCTGAGCAGCCTTGCTCGTCCAGAGGCTTGAATCGGGAGGATACAATTCCCGGTTATTTATGCAGTAACCAGGAGCATGATGAAGGTTAATACAAACATGGATGCCATATTTTTTCCCCCATTCGATAGCTGTGTCGATGTCTTTCATTGCTGCATCGTCAAGTGTACCCCACTGACCTTGCACAGTGATACAACGGTAATCTATGGGGAGCCTGATAAAATTAAAACCATAACCTGATATCATACTGAAGTCCTTCTCAAGGTAAGGGCTGCAGGACCAGTCTGCGGTAAATTTTTCAAGCAGGTTAAATCCATGAAGATTAGAAAGATCTTTATGATCCACATCCGGTAAAGGGCGAATTACATTGTTCTGTGAACAGCATAGCAGTATGCCCGCAATAAATAAGGCACTGAATTTGCAAAGTAATTTCATAACAGGAATCAGGGTTAGTTGATCAGATGAAAATTAGATAGTGTGCTAAAAGAAACAAATTTATCCTGCCAGTATAATTTCTTATAAAACAATACCCACTGGGCAATGGTCCGAACCGGTTATCTCCTCCATGATAAAGGCCTCTTTAACAGAAGGAAAGAATGATTCACTTACCAGGAAGTAATCGATTCTCCAGCCAATGTTCTTTGATCTTGCTCCTGCCCTGAAGCTCCACCATGAGTACCTTCCAGTCTCATCGGGATGCAGGCGGCGGAAAGTATCCGCCAGACCTCCGTAGGTAAGCCTGTCCATGCCGTTGATCTCTTCCTGCATATAGCCGGCTGTTTTATTGTAGTTTTCTTTCGGGCGTGCGAGGTCTATTTCTGTATGTGCAACATTAAGGTCACCGCATACTATAACCGGCTTGCTTTTTTCAAGATCCTTAAGATAGTTAAAGAAAGCCATGTCCCATTCCTGCCTGTAGCCCAGTCTCAGAAGCTCGGCACCTGAGTTGGGTACATATACATTTACAAGATAAAAATCCGCGAGCTCCAGGCACAGAACACGTCCTTCTTTGTCGTGTACATTAATATTAATTCCTTTCGTAATATTCAGGGGATTTATTTTAGTGAGGGTGGCAGTACCTGAGTAACCAGGTCTCTCAGCCGAATTTGAATAAAGGTGGTATCCTTCAACTAATTCTAGTGTTTCAGCTACCTGGTGATCCTGTGCCTTTGTTTCCTGTATGCACAGGATATCAGGATCAAGTATCTTCAGATCAGCAAAGAAGTTCTTTTTCGCGATAGCGCGTATACCGTTTACGTTCCAGGAAATGATTTTCATAATCGATAATGAATTTAGTAAAAGGTCAATGGATTGAAAGAAACAAATTTATATAATTTAATTTGAGTAATTCATAAAAATAATTCCCCGGTGACTCACGGAGGCCTGCTGCCATTGTAATAAAAAAATGTCACCCACAATGTAACCTGGCAACCATGTTACACCTATTCAATTTTTAATCCGAATAATGGCCTGATATACTTTATTCTTCTGATTACCAGGTCGTAAAAGACAAAACATGAGATAAGAGTGAATATGATCACCAGGATGAGTTTTAATCTCGCCGGTATGGAAAACGGGAAAATCAGGTATGATCCCAGGTAGAGAAATACCATATGGATGATATAGACCGGGTATGCTGCCGTGGTCAGGTATCTTAAGAATTTTCCCGGTCTGTTCAGGTACCTGTATCCAAAACCAAAGGCAGAAAGGATCCAGGCAATAGATTCAACGGGAAGAATGAAATTCGGTGCTTTCAGGTCAAAAAACAGAAATCTTACCATGAACATGATTATTGCTGCAGCCAGGAAAAGCCATCTCCAACGCATAGCTGTTTGCCAGAATACATCTCCGGAGTAGATTGCGGTGAAACCCAAGAAGAAAGCCAGCATTCCCACAAGGAATCCGTGCAATGTCAGCGAATAGGTTTCAAATGATCCTGGATTTATTATAACAGCTTCGAGAACAAATGGCAGTGCAATGGCCATAAGCCCTGCCGGACTTGTATACAGTTTCTTAAGCCACTGCTTAAAGACAACGTTCTCATTATTCTTCAGGTAGAAGAACAATGGAGATAAGAGGATTACGTAGATGAAGATATTCCCAAGAAACCAAAGGTGAATAATTCCCGGGTAATATGCTATTTCCTGCTTATAGTAAAGCTGCCAGAGGATTACATGAACAGGGACAATAAAGAAGATGCCGGAAATGAACGGAATGAGTATTCTTCTTGTCCTCTCCAGTAACAGCTGCTTCCAGTTCCTTTTTTTCATAGCGAAGCATACTCCCATGCCCGAAACGAAAAACAATAACGGTATTCTCCAGATATTCAGCATCGACATCGGTACCCACAGCGACTCAATTGGACTATCATTCTGGATGAATTTAATAAACACACCCCAGGGCTGGAAACCGATTCCGATATGATACACTATCAGCAGGCCGATGGCGATTACCCTTAGCCAATCGATGTCGTATCTTCTTACTGCCTGACTCATGAATATTTATTTAAGCTATTTGAGCATTTCCGCTATCACCGGGCGTGTTTTTTCAATTCGAGAATAATCAAGCTTTAAACCCAGCTGGCCGAGGTCTCTTGAGATCTGGTCGTATACCGGTTTAACAGTCTCAAATGGTCCTGCCACCGATTCATAAGCAGTTGATCCGTAATTATTCTTAATTGTCTTATCTGCGCCTCTTTCAAGAAGTGCATTGACGACTTCTGTACGGCAGAAGAAAGCTGCCGTATGAAGTGGTGTTGATCCCTCATTACTCTTAAGATCCAAACTGGCTCCTGCATTTATCAGTGCAATTGCGACATCGGTCTTTCCGAATGTTGAGGCTATGTTAAGAGGAGTTGATCCGAATTCATCCTTCTGGTTAAGATCGGTACCTGCTTTGATATGACCATTGATGGCTTCAATGTTTCCGGTAAGGGCAGCAGTGAAGATATCCATAGCCGGTACTTTAACTTTTTTTGATTCGGCGATCTGGTCTTTATCATTGACTTTATTACCACCCTGCTGGTTTATGCAGCCCCAGCAACCAAGGATTATTACCAGCACTAAAAAAGCTGTCTTATTAAATTTCATTTCAATAATTGTTTTCATGTTTTCAAGAATGTTAGGATTAATTTGTTTTATAAAATACTGACTGCAATATTGCCACTTTTGTTACCAGATTCGGTACAGCGGTGTGCTTCAATAAGTTCTTCAAAGGCAAAAACCTTATCCGGCACCGGTTTAAGTTTGCCCTCCTCGATAAGACTGTTCAGAAACAGCAGGTTTTCCTTTTTCTCACAGGAGCTTTCGCCACCGAATTTAACTTTTTTCCCGCCGGTAACTGAAGTGCGAATCATCTGCAGCATATCAGCGAGTCCGCCGGCGATAGCAAGGTAAGATCCCTTGGGGGTCAGGGAATTTTTGAACCGGGTGTAGGAGGTTTTTCCAACCACCACATCCAGGATTATATCCCATGAATCTCCGATTTTTGAAGGATCTTCCCTGGTATAATCGATTACCTTATCAGCACCCAGTGAGCGTATAAATTCAAGATTTCGGCTGCTGCAAACCCCGGTAACTTCAGCGTTAAAATACCGGGCAAGCTGAACAGCATATACACCCACACCTCCTGAGGCTCCGTTCACCAGCATCTTCTGACCGGAAGATAATCCGGCGACGTCGCGAAGGAAATAAAGGGCTGTCAATGCTCCGTAGGGTATTGTGGCTGCTTCCTCAAAACTGACATTGCCTGGTTTCAGTGCCAGTGCCCCATTTGCAGGACGGCAGGAATATTCCGCGTAAGCTCCTAGCTCAGGTCCAGTGCCAAAAATCTCATCGCCGGCTTTAAACTCAGTCACTTTCTTTCCAACGGCTTCCACTTTGCCGGCTAATACAGAACCGGTGACACTGATCTTTGGTTTTTTGAATCCAAGCATCATCTTTGCCACGAGACCGAGCCCGGGGGGCACATAACTCATTCCTCGCACATTACAATCGGCTGCACTAACAGTGGTCGAATGTACTTTAATGAGGACTTCATCATCTTTCGGTACAGGTTTTTCTACTTCTTTTAACTGAAGGACCTCGGGTGGTCCGTATTTTTCACAAATAAAAGCTTTCATAGTATAATGTTTTCTTTTTATTATTTGATCTGTTTTTATACTTCTTCATATTCTCATATAACCATATTCTTGTTTATATGAGGAAGGGAATAAGATCCTTTTGAGGAGTATCTTCATTCATGACTATTTGCAGGTAAAACATACCTCTCAATTATTTCGAAAAGGGATGACCTGTTTGTATAATTTCCACCGGTAAACACAACCACCATTTCTATTTCAGGGAAGACCATGATAACCTGTCCTCCCCATCCGTTTGCACGGTACATGAGAGTTTTGTTTCTGCCACTTCCCGCTTCACTTATCCACCATGTGTAACCGTATCCGTTTCTCCCCGAGTCTTCTATAGGTATCCTGATCCCGTAGTTATTCCGGTAAACGGAAGCACTCTTTGCCACCCAGTCTGCTGAAATTATCCTTTGTCCGTTCCAGACGCCATTATTCAGGTAGGTTGCTCCTATTTTAAGCATATCCCTTGGTCTAAGATGCAGGCCGCTGGCAGCTTCTGTCTCACCATTAGGGAAACTATCCCAGTATACAGAGTCGATACCAAGTGGACCCAAGAAGTACTTTCTTGAGAACGCGACAAGATCCATTCCGGCAGCATTTTTTAAGATTTCGCCAAGGGTTATTATTCCGCCACCGTTATATGT
>CAZQRQ010000086.1:0-11354 GCA_964595725.1 uncultured Rikenellaceae bacterium
CAGCTCCGGTTAAAGGAACAAAAGGCGGGTTTGCCATTGGCGGCTTTGATGAAGCCAAAGGAGTTACCCAGAATCTGCTCACTGTTGAACCCGACAGCACCAGGATATATGTGAAACAGGGAGCAAAGGGTGCAAAAGGAGGCTTTGCCATAGGCGGGTTTGATGAAGCCAAGGGATACCTGGGCAGTTTCATGAGTCTCACTCCCGACAACTATTTCATTGGAGACAAAAGTGGTATGTTTACCACGGGTCTCTATAATTCATTTTTTGGCTTTGAGGCAGGGCTTAACAATACCACAGGTGCCAACAACTCATTTTTCGGCTACCAGAGTGGCTACAGCAACACAACAGGGAGCAACAACCTGTTCCTTGGCTACCAGAGCGGGTACAGCAATATAGCGGGAAACCTTAACACCTTCGTCGGTTATCTGGCAGGAGCAAAAAATGTTGGGGGTACCCAGAATTCATTTGTAGGAAGTTATGCAGGTGCGAACAACACGACCGGAATAGACAATACCTTCCTGGGATACTATGCAGGATACTCAAATACACAGGGACACTCAAACGCTTTTATTGGCACCAGGGCCGGATATGCCAATACCACCGGCACCAATAATGTTTTTATAGGTACCGGAGCAGGGCACAATAACCTGGCAGGCAATTACAATATTTTTATGGGATACTGGTCGGGATATACAAACTCAAGCGGATATTATAATACTTTTCTTGGCTACCGGTCAGGAGATTCAAATACTTCAGGTTACTCAAATGTATTTATCGGGCCGAATACCGGGCAGGCAAACCTTGATGGGCACAGTAACGTATTTATTGGAGATAACGCAGGTTATTCTAATACAACCGGCGACTATAACGTATTCATGGGATACCAGGCCGGAAGACTTAACATGACGGGTATCAATAACCTGTTTCTCGGGAACCAGGCCGGTGAAAGTAACGGAACAGGAAGCAACAATGTCTACCTGGGCTATTATGCCGGTAATGCCGGACCCGGAGGACAGTCAAATGTTTTCATTGGAACGTACAGTGGTGGTACCACAACAGATCCCGGCAGTTTTGGAACTTTTGTCGGATACAGGGCCGGAAACCATAATACAGGGAATCAAAACACCTTTATAGGGTACTATGCCGGTGAGGCAAATACGTCAGGGTATTATAATACAATTGTCGGATATAGTGCCGGTGATGCCAACGTTTCAGGATATGGGAATACTCTGATGGGAATGAGTGCCGGAGGCGATAATACTACAGGTGATGATAATACCTATATCGGGCGGGCAGCAGGATTACACAATAATGGAGACAGGAATGTCTTCATCGGGAGGAATGCAGGATGGTATCTGGGTTGGGATATATATCCCAGCGTATCGGATGTTTTTATAGTCAGTAATTCCACATCCACTGCAGTGCCGCTACTGTATGGAAATTTTGCCACTAACCGGCTGGGGATAAAACGAGTACCGACTGGAAATACTCTTGAAGTTGAAGGAAACGCTTCAAAAACAACGGCAGGAAGCTGGCTTTCAAACTCCGACAGCAGGATCAAAACAGACATTTCAGATATCGAGAATGCCCTTGCGACAATCAGTCAGCTTCATCCTGTTAAGTTCAGGTACTCTGAGCAGTGGAGAAGTCAGAATCCTGTAATTGAGGATAAGGTCTATTATAATTTCATTGCCCAGGAATATGGTGAGGTATTCCCGGAATCAGTCAAAGGAAGTGGTGAATATATTGATGGGGATTCCCGGGAAGTGTTACAGATGGATGCATGGAATGCCCAGGTCGTATCTGTAAAAGCAATACAGGAGCTAATCGAGAAAAACAGGCATCTGGAAAGCGAGGTTCAGGAATTGAAGGCAGCAATCAAAGAGATGGAGCGGCTGAGATCCCTGGAATCGAGAATTGAACAGATTGAGTCAGCATTGCAGCAAACAGGGAATAAATAGTTTATCAGAATAAATAGACTCACCGGCTTTGCATTATTTCAAAGCCGGTTTCGTTTATATGGCAAGAGTATTGGTAAACGATATAATGTCGTTTGTGGAAAATATTATGTTTTAGATCAATTTTAATATAATTTTATATTTTAGCTCAATAGAACTTAAGAATATAAATCATGAAAAAGCAATTGATTTTTTCAATAATGATTGCAGGTATACTGATTTCAGTATGTCTTAGTTTGCAGGCTCAAATTCCGCAGGGATTTACTTACCAGGCCCTGGTTAAAAACCAGTCTGGTGTTATAGCCAATACCAGCCTGGATGTAAAGCTTGGAATACTCTCAGATACTGTTCTGAACACTTATGTTTACGAGGAACAGCAAAGTGCAATGACAAATGATGATGGGCTACTGACAGTGATCGTAGGTGAAGGAACCAAAATACAAGGCCAGGATTTCAGTAGTATCAACTGGTCTGCCACTCCTTTATTTCTAAGGGTAACCGTCTATTACCAGGGTTCATGGAAACTTATGGGGACCACAAGGATGTGGTCAATACCGTTCTCGATGGTTTCCGGAAAGACAGATGGGATTAATCCTGGGGCAAAGCTGATCGTGGAAAGCACCGACGACACATCAGATGATCCTTTGTTTGAAGTAAAAAGAAAGGACGGGCAAACGGTCTTTTCCGTATACCCCGACGCAGTGAATGTATACGTGCCCAACGGAGCGAAGGGCGCCAAAGGCGGATTTGCAATTGGCGGTTTCGATGAAGCAAAAGGCATTTCCCAGGACTATTTCCGGGTAACCCCCGACAGTATAAGGGCATATATAAGCAATAACCCGGCAAAAGGGGTAAAAGGGGGATTTGCTATCGGGGGATATGATGAGGCCAAGGGATTGCTTCCAAAGTTCTATATGAACATAAACGGTGCCAATACGCTCGATACGGTAAAAGGATCTCCACAGGTTCTCTGGTATCCAAACAAGAATGCATTTCTTGCCGGTAATGTCCATATAGGAAGTGCCGACAGTGTGGGTAATTATTCAACAGCCCTGGGATACAGGTCAATAGCAATGGGCAATTATTCACAGGCATTTGGATACAAGGCAAAGGCTTTCGGCGATTATTCAACAAGCATTGGGAAGAACTCTGTAGCCGGAGTCAGGTCGGGAGGTGTCAGTACTGCCTCTAATGCATTTGCTTTCGGGAACGGGACAAAAGCTACTGGCAACGATTCATATGCTTTCGGTTCGGGTGCAATAGCCTCGGGATACCGGTCTTTTGCTTTCGGATATAATTCACAGGCAACTGCCCAGAACAGTGCTGCATTCGGCTCTTCATCACAGGCAACCAACACAAATTCGCTGGCTCTCGGTAACGGATCAATAGCATCAGGTACAAATTCTACAGCGATGGGGTACCAGTCGCAATCGCAGGGCGACAAATCAATCGCCATCGGATCATATTATTCCTATTCCTATGCTATCCCTATTATAAATCTTACAAAAGGTGACGATAGTGGAGGTACTAAAGGACTGGATGATTTCCTGCCTATAAGGCCAATTACCAGCTTAACAACGTTAACAAGAACATTCAACAGGGCAAATATAGCATCAGGTCAGTATTCGGTGGCCATTGGGAACGGGAATCTTGCACAGAACGGTGGTTTTGTTTTCGGATCTAACAGCGATGCTATTAAATTCGGAGCTCTTGCTATGGGTAACTCTGCCTCGGCAAGCGAGACCAATTCAATCGCCCTTGGTTACAACAGTCTGGCCAACGGGGTATATTCAGTTGCAATAGGAAACAATATCACAGCAGCTTCATATGGCGAAATTGCACTGGGCCAGTGGAATGAGTCTGTAAGCGGTACAACTACTACATGGAATCCGGGTGAGTTGCTCTTTTCTCTGGGTAATGGCGTCAACAGTTCCAACAGATCAAATGCACTTACCGTTTATAAGGATGGGAAGACGATTGTGAGGGGCAGGTATGCAGTTTCAACTTTCAACTATAAAAGAAGACTTCTTACACTGATATCTTTGAATCCAATACTTTTTGAATACAGGGATTATATATATGGTGTATATACAAATATTAGCAGGGATGATCCAACTATTGAATATTATTACAGCGGTTACTTCGGAGATTCCGGAGACCAGGGTACATACAGGGGGCTTTACGCTGATGAGAGGACCGGGGGGTCTATTGATGTTGCGGAATATATCCTCGATACAAATGCCAATACTGAAGCCGCGGATGTAGTGGTAGCAGATCCGGCAAATAAGGAAAGCGTAGTTAAATCATCAGAGCCTTTCCAGACAAGTGTAGTGGGTGTAATATCCACCAAACCGCATCTTACAATGGGAATGGAACTGGTAGTTGATGAAAAAACAGGTGCACCGCTTCCAGGAGCCAGTCCTTCTACCCGCCTTGCTCTTACAGGCAGAGTACCTGTTAAGGTTACTGGCGAAAATGGCCCGATAATGCCCGGAGACCTTTTAACAACATCCTCGACTGAAGGCCATGCAATGAAATGGACCTTGCTTGATGTGAATGAAGCAAAAGATTTTGACGATTTAAAAAGGATCCTGGCCGAGAATGAGAAAAGGAGGAATGCAGTGATAGGAAAAGCAGTCGAGAGTTTTTCAGGAGGTGGCAACGGTCAGATAATGGTTCTGATATCCCTGCAATAAGATTCTTAAAATTCCATCAAAGAAGGTGCTGTTAAATGGCGCCTTCTTTTTTTGTTTATATCTTTATGAAAAGATTTAAATACTGTTCATGGATGTAAAAATAGAGGAGTCGTGGAAAGAAAGACTATCTCCTGAGTTCGAAAAGGAGTATTTTACCAGGCTTGCGTCCTTTGTAAAGGAGGAATACCACATCAGTACTGTTTATCCTCCCGGTGGACTTATTTTCAATGCCTTTAATCTTTGCCCTTTCGACAAAGTAAAAGCAGTGATCATAGGACAGGATCCATATCATGGTCCGGGACAGGCACACGGCCTCTGTTTCTCTGTCAGGGAAGGAATTGACTTTCCACCCAGCCTGGTAAATATTTTTAAGGAAATCGAATCCGATACCGGGATAAGAAGACACCGTTCAGGAAACCTTGAGACATGGGCTTCGCAGGGGGTGCTTTTGCTGAATGCAACACTTACGGTGAGAGCTCATCTTGCCGGTTCACACCAGGGAAAAGGCTGGGAGAAATTTACTGACGCTGCAATATCGAGGCTTAACTGTGAACGGCAAAACATAGTGTTCTTTCTGTGGGGTAATTATGCCCAGAGAAAAGGTGAATCGATAGATGAGTCAAAGCACCTGGTGCTGAGGTCTGTTCACCCCTCCCCTCTTTCAGCTTCCAGGGGTTTCTTCGGGAATAAGCATTTCAGCCGGTGCAATGAATACCTGATGCAGCACGGTATAGAGCCAATAAACTGGTAGAAACATTAATTTAACCCGCAGGGGTCGCAGAATAATATAGCAGGGACCACAGAAGACGCACTCCCGGTAAATCGCAATATTCAGAGAGACATCAGGGCTTTTTCCATTACTGAGTGCAATTCGTTGTATTCCTCGAATCCGATAGATAATCTTATCATTCCTGGTTCCGGATACTTGGCCCCCCAGACCGATTCAACCGGCATTAGTATTGTGGAAGGATCACCCAGTGTAGGGATTAATTTAATCCTTCCCGACACTTTTTTGATGAAATTATCACGCCTGGATCTCTTTTCTTCAGGATCCCTCCCCGCAAAATCGATGGTAATCATGGCTCCATAGCCCCTGTCATCCATGAGTTTAACGGCTTCTTTGTGTGTGGTATGTGATTCTATCCCGGGATAATATACCTTTTCAATAACGCCATTTCCGTGTAACCATGACGCAAGTGCGGCTGCATTTGCACACTGTTTCTTAAATCTAAGCTCAAATGTTTTAAGCTGTGTATTTAAGCGATAAGCATCATCAGGTGACAGCATATGACCTGTGAATTTCCTGTACTCTAGTGCCTGTTTCATAATTTCTTTGTTGTTTCCACATACGACACCTGCAGTTATATTCCCATGGCCGGACAAATATTTTGTTGCACTATGTATGACCAAATCTGCGCCTTTATTAAGCGGCCTGAACAGATAAGGTGTTGCAAATGTGTTATCAACTATAACCTTAACTCCGTGCTTTCCTGAAATTCTTACAATCTCAGGAATATCAACAACCATCAGCAGGGGGTTTGAAACAGTTTCAATATAGAATAGTTCGGGCCTGATTTCCCTGTATATCCTCTCAAGTGATCCCAGGTTGCATCTGCCATCCTCAGGTTCAAAATATTGTATATTGATGCCTCTCCTTTTCTGCAGGACAGTTTCGCAGAATGAAATTGTTCCCCCGTATATTTCAGAAAAGAATAACCAAGAACCGGTATCCTGTCCTTTCTGGAAAACTGAAAGTGCTGTATCAATTGCAGACATACCCGACTGAGTTAATAATGCCCATTCGCATTTCTCAATCCTCATAATTTCTTCCTCAGCTGCAACAACAGTAGGATTCCGGTAACGGGAATAAATGTACATGCCCGGGTCCCGCTTATTGGCTGTCTCATCCCTGAAATTATCTGCAGTAATATCGGCGCTGTACAATTCAAATCCTGAATCCCTGTAAACAGGGACCCTGGAACTGTTAATTTTTGTTTTTTTCATATTTTTTCGAGATTACTCATTGCTAATCTTATTTTCAATACTATAAGGTTTAAAGTCCGTATAAAAAAGCAAACGGTCCAAAAATTCTCCAGCCAGCAGTATAGTTGCCCCCGGGTACCTGTTAATATCCGACTGAGTTATTACCATCATCATTGTAACTAAAAGTAAGCCGATCCTGATAAACCTTGTGGTGAATGCTCTGTCCCTGCTTTTGCTGCTCCATAAATTGATTATGTTAATGATATATTTTATCCCTGCAATAAATAGGAAAGGAAGATAACTCCCAAGAAGGTATGAAGATTATTGTCAGGGATGTCAGGAATGTCTGTCCGCTGTGAAAGACAATTCTGGGAGAAGGATCAGAATAATTATATACCTGGTCAACCAGGATAAGAAGGATGAGGCCGGTTACAATTCCTGCAATATCTGTAACGGAAGAATCAATGAACCTGTCAAATACAATAATTGATGTATACAGCAGAAAAACTATTATTTCCCGGCTAAGAGGCGACCTGGAAATGTTAAGTACAGAAGTCCAGGCCAGGCCGTGTTTGCTTATGTGGAACAGTGATATTCTTCTTTCAAGCCATTGTTCTATGTTTTCATTACCGGGAGCCGGGAGCCTGTCATTATTAATTGCCAAGCCAAGATTTCTTGCCAGGTAATAATAAAATTCACTTTCAGGTATGATTTCGCCGGCAGGCTCAAGGATCTTTGGCTTATACTGTATGTATGGCGACCAGTAAGATCCAACTATGTCTGATTGTTCGAAAATATCCTTGGAAGGGATAATAATATCGGCAAGTTTTGCAGTGTCAGTCATAAACTGGTCGACAACTACGGTTAATTCGGATCTCCGGAAGGCCTTCAGCAAAGTGTTTGTTGAGGGAGCCTGCAAAACCGAATTGCCCCACTCAACCCAAATTGCCTTTATTTCCGGGTTTGAGGAATTAATTATTCCTTTGCCCAGCATTGCCATTGAAATGCTTCTCCTGAAAGGTCTGTCCATTTCCTCGTCGGGATAATAACTCAGTGGCTCTTTAGGATTGTCAAATATTAAACTCTGAAGATTTGCATAATTGAATCCTGATCCTGGTTTTCCTATATTACCAGTAATAATCGAAAGAGATAATATTGTACGTATTGTCTCACCCCCATTAGCATATCTTTGCAGCCCATAACCGGGAATAAAAGTCACCGGCCCGTTTGTAGCTATTCTAACGGCAAGCTTGTGGATCTCATTTTCAGGAATACCGGTAATGGTTTCTGCTATTGAGGGTAATATGGGAGATTTTATCCTGAATTCTTCAAATCCAATTACGTGTTCTTTAATAAATCCTGAATCAATAAGATTTTCATCAATAAGTACATAAGCAATTGCCAGAGCAAGAGCTCCATCTGTTCCAGGTTTTGGCCTTATATGAAAATGGGCTTTATCAGCAGTTGGTGTCTGTCGTGGATCTATCACAATAATTGTTGCGCCCCTTTTCCTGGCCCGGTCTATGAAGACCATTTCCTGTATGTTGGTTTCTGCAGGATTTTTGCCCCATATTATAACTGTTGAGGCATTTTCAATATCCCATGGAATATTATGTTTTGCAGATCCCAGTGTTATTCTGACAGCTTCCAGGCCTGCAGGCCAGCAAAGATTTCCGTATGTGATGGTAACTCCTCCGAATAATTTCCAGAATTCATAGCCTATTTCGTTTACAAGTCCAGAATTACCGCTTCCCCTGTACCATAGTATGCTATGAGAACCGTACCTGCTTTTAAGATCGGACAGGCGGTCAGCTATTAACTGAACAGCATCAGCCATTTTTATCTGCCGGAATGAACCATCAGGCATTCTTAACAAAGGGTGTATTATACGGGAAGAGGATTTTGACCTCTCAATATAGGACAATCCTTTGATGCATGGCCCCTCAGGAGTAGCCAGGTTTTCCCTGTATGGGTATATGGCCTTTATTGCATTGTTTTCAATCCTTACCCTGAATGAACAGGTGCTGTAGCAATTTCTGGGGCAAACTGTTATGAATTCTTCCATACGGGAAGCTGGTTTAGGCAAATGTATCAAATACTGTATAAAAAAGAAAGAGGCCGGGCGGCCCCTTCTTAAACACAAACTAACCTAACCAACCATAACAGTTCATTCGAACAATTATTGATAATAAAACAAACGCTGAACATTTTTGTTCAGCGTTTTAGAATTTTTTCAGTTTTTCAATCTAAAGGTGCATCGTAACCAATAAGGTTTATACCGAGTTTTCTCTCCGCATCGTTCTTTATCCAAAGCCTGTACGTGATTTTGACCTGACCCACATAATTCATCCAGGCATATATTGCTGTATCAGTTTTATATGTGAGTCCATTAATAACTGCAGAGATATTTGCCTCTACATAAGCCCGGTTAAATCTATGATATTCCGTGGTATCATGTGCGTCAAGCGTTCCGTAGTTATAAGTACTGTCATAAGTATTTACAGTAAGGTTTTGCATTTGAACATCAGTAAGATTAAGTACTCTGACATCAGTGGGGCCAAATGGTTCCTTCTCTATTTTCTTGCAGGCAAATGAAATAAGAAATATCCCGGCGAACAGTATGATATTTTTCATCTTTTACATGAAATTGTTTTCAATATCTTTCTGACCTGAAAGATAGCAAAATGGTTGCAAAAACTACAACTTATTAAGGCAATCAGCGGGAACCCATCCCTTATTGCCATCTGCCAGCCTGATTTCGAACCATTCCCCTACAGCATCTTCGATTGTTACCTTGGTTCCTTCATGAATAACGAAGAGATCCGTTCCGCTTTCGTCCGGAGAGCTTTTCCCGTTTATCACGGGACTAAATATTATCGCCTCTTTATTATCTGTCACAAGGTTTTTGTTTCTGACTGATAATGTAAGGGCCACAGTACTTATCAGCAGCATAAGGATGCCAAACCAGAAGCCCATCACCTTGTTCCTGTATCTGGCCGAGTATATGTACAATGAAATCAGCATCAGGAAAGCAACAAAACATGCAATACTTATAACTGCCCAATGATTTGAAGAAAGAACCAGTGACAGGAAATTAAACCAGGTAATGAAAAAAAGTTCGGGTAGTTCCACAAATTTATCGACTACCATCGTCCTGGCTATCCTGAGATTATAACGGCTGTCTTCATCAAGGGGATCGAGAAGCAATGCCCTTTCATAGAAAAGTATTGCTCCGGGTATATTGTCAAGCTTGAAATATGCATTTGCAATGTTATAATCCAGGTCGGATGACTGTATGCCGGTGTTATACATCGAAAGCCAAATATCAAGCGCCTCGGAGTATCTCCCCTGGCTATATAATTCAGATCCGTCCGTGAATCTGGTTCCCGGTGTTTCCTGTGCTGCACTTCCTGACGGGAATACAGTTATTAACATAATCAGAATTGCCAGATAAATTAATTTACCTTTTATCATCTTATAGTGCATTTTCAACATACCTTATGAAGTTTGAAGCCATGCGATAAATATCGGAGACTTCCGATTCGGATGAAGGTGGAGCATATCGTGCATATTCACACCTATCCAGTATGGAGGTCAGGGTGTTTATCTGTTCATCTTCAATACCCTTGTTTGCAAGCATTTCAGTTGCCCTGTTCCTTGTAAGATCAGCTGCAGGAATACTGAGCTTGTCGCTCAGGTAGCCCCACAGCGCTTTTAGTATTTCTTCGTGGAATCTGTCCCTCTGACCTGTCTTAATACACCTGGATGCTTCCTGAAGCCTTTTGACTGCAACCTTGCCGGCCTTCCTGTTTCTCACGATTACCAGATCAGCGTTACGCCTGACATGTTCCCTGCGTATGAAGAGAATTATCAGGAAGAGTATCAGGGCAAATCCATATATGGAGTAAAAATACCTTTTGTTGATAATTAGGTCTGCTTGTCTTTCAAGCTTATGTGGCACTGATTTTATGAACCTGATGTCCTTTCCCAGATACTTTACGTCCTCCCTTGATACTCCTTCGTATACGGCGGGTCCTTCTGCCAGGTCATCCCCCTTTTTTGCATAAAATCTGAATTCCCTGGATGTCAGCTGCTCATATTGCCTGGTGGAAGTATTGAAAAAGGTATAAGTAACAGGTGGTATAACATATTCTCCATAATGTCTTGGTATCAGCACGAACTCAAAAACCTTCTGTCCGGTTGTACCGTTTGCGCTGTTTTTTATATTGTCGGATATTTTCGGATCGTATACCTCAATATCCGGAGATAACGTAAGGGAAGGTGTTCCGGCAAGCTTAAGATTTCCTGTTCCTGATAATGTGATTTTAAAATTAAGGGCATCATTAACATTTATCGTATCCTTATTAAGTGAGGCCGACATACTTATTTTACCTACTATGCCCGAAAAATCACCAGGTCTGACTCCCGGCAGAGGTTTTACGTTAATCTTTAATGGCAGACTTGCCACTGCTTTAGGAACATTCCTGTAAGAAGAGAAGAAATCACCGAAGAATGGGTCTGTCTGTCCCACCTTTTGCTGAATAAGAGCTGTGATCTCCACGGGATCTATAGTAATTTCACCAGTTACCTGTGGAAAGAGCAGGAACTGCTGGACAATCCCAGTCCCATAAATAACGCCATTTACATTTTCCCGTCTCAACGATGTCAGAGGCGGCGTATCCAGGTCCTCTTTGTAAAAACCTTTAAAATCCGG
>CAZQRQ010000087.1:0-1089 GCA_964595725.1 uncultured Rikenellaceae bacterium
AATCAACCTTTCGGAAGATGTAAAAATACTTTATAAGGCGATCTCTAAACTGGATAAGATTGAAAAGGCTGTTATTCTGCTCTGGCTGGAGGACAGGTCGTACGAGGAGATATCGGAAACAGTTGGTATATCTGTTAAAAATGTGAGTGTCAGGCTGGTAAGGATTAAGTCGAAACTCGCAGGCTTCATTGAAAAACTTCAATAATAATGAACGGAACAGACCTAGACAAATATAAATCAGCATGGAAGAATGAATCTGGATTTAACGAGAACAGACTTGCCAGGGCTGACATTCATAAATTCATGCATTCAGCTTCAAAGGACATAAGCTCGCAATTCAGAACCGGGATTAAAATTGATATTGTACTCAAGTCAATTCTGGCTTTTTCATTTGCAGCGATCGGCATACTGCTGTCAAAAGAACCGGGAATGCTTATTACCTGTGCACTGCTTGCAATAATAGCCGGAACGGGTATTATTTTCCAGTTGACAATTTATAAAAGGATCCCGGAAAATAAAGCAGATAAGAACATGATAACACTGCTGAAGGAATATACAGGCTTCTATAATGAGAAATACATTAAATCGCTTCTGGCGGCTTCCCTGACAGGACCATTGATCTTTGTCAGCGGATCTCTCTACTATTTATTTTTTAAATATGGAGGTCTTCGTTCATTCGATATTGATGACTATATCGTCCTCGGTGTTTTTGTTCTTGCCAGTTTCATACTTGCTGCATTTGCGCAATTACGGAATTTCAATTCTCATATAAGGCAGCTCGAGATCTGCCTGGATGAGATTGAAAGGGAAACAGTAAGAGAAGACAGCCTGAACAGGTATAAAAAACGCAGGCTCAGAAGAGTGATTATTATGGGCATTGTCTTAATTATTGGTATTTCCCTGTTGTTATTCCTGATATTCAGTTTAAGTAATTAATATGATGTCCATTATGAAGTAAGACAAAAAACCTTATATCGTCTTACCGGAAGGAAATTCCCGTTCAGTGGCTCCAGATGTGTATGTCAGTTTCTGGTGAACACTCATATCGCCGTATTAAAAGCCGTATTAAAAGCCGTATTAAAAGCCGTA
>CAZQRQ010000087.1:1189-11265 GCA_964595725.1 uncultured Rikenellaceae bacterium
GCCGTATTAAAAGCCGTATTAAAAGCCGTATTAAAAGCCGTAGTTTTTATGAAGTGGGGTAAGGAGCCATCAATAATCCAGCAACCTTGCTTGCGTTTTATCAATAAAACAAATAAATTCAACCTTTTAAGTATGTTTTTATCATGTACTTCATGAAGAGCATTTTGATCAGCCGGGCTGTTAACCGTGGATACTAATAGAGAATCAAACCAATTTATAATGAAATCACTACAATCTTTGATCCGTCCAAATGCCTGCAGCTTTCTTGCTGTGATGTGTTTTGTAGTAATGTTTCTGCCGGCTAACACGGTAAGGGCACAGGAAGATATTGACGTGGGCATAACAGGTTGGGATGTTAAAAGACCGGTGATGGCTGCTGCCTGCGAAACCGGATGCCCCTGGGGTGAGCTGGGTGACTATGTTAAGAACGCTATGGAACCTTATGGCTATTCAATTATCCTGTGTCGTAACTGTAACCGGTCATACGGCCCGCGCCTGGTCTCCACTCACGACTACCCGCCTCCGCTCGACGAAATAAATCTTGCAGACGGGGTTAATGTCCGTGTTAATGCACGGGTTGATTTCGGTGTAACCTCAAGCGCGATGCTGGCTTCAGCTTACAAAGGAAGACCAGGAAGCACGGAGCCCTATAACAATCTGCGCCTGATAGCAAAGATCGAAGATCCGTACTATTTCCTTGTAGCAACCAAGAAGGAATCCGGCATCACCGACTTTTCCCGTATCAGGCAGCAGCAGATGCCGGTGAGGATAGTGGGTGGGGATGGCACCATGATGACCATTCTTAATTATTATGGGATAAATGCCGGTGATATTGAGGCCTGGGGTGGGAAGATGAGAGTCTCCATGGAAGATGCACTTAAAGGGGATTTTGATATTATCTCCGGATTCATGGCCAGTCCGGCACTAAACCCGGAATCAGCTTCATGGACCACGCTGAGCCAGAAATTCGATCTGTACTTCATAGAACTTCCGGATGATCTGCTGAAGAAAATAGCAGAACAACAGGTGGATGCGGAATTTGTTGAGGTCCAGAACAGGCTGCTCAGGGGGGTTAACCGAAGGATTAAAACACTTGGCAGGTCGGGGGAATCTGTTTTTGCACGCGACGACACGCCCGAACAGGCAGCTTACGACCTGGCAAAGGCTATCGACAAAAATCACGCGGCACTGAAGTGGTTCATACGCGTTTACACTTACGATCCCAGTACCGTATGGAAGAATTTCGGGGTCCCGTTGCACCCCGGAGCTGAGAGGTACTACAGTGAGGTTGGATACATAAAGGATTGATACGGGTTACAGACAATTGCTGGAATAATTTTTGCTGTTAAATAATTAACACCACTACCTGGCCTCACATGAATTATCTCTTTCATAAGAAGCATGTTTTCATAATAATTTTCTTAAGCCAGTTTCCTGCTGCCTTTACTCAGTCTGAAACGGGTAATATAAGTTACGGTCTTTCAAACAGCGCACAGCTTATTGAAAAAGTCTACCTCCACACCGACCGCACCTGGTACTATCCCGGCGATGATATATGGTTCAAAGCTTACCTGGTTGACGCTTACTATAAGACACTTACAGGTAACAGCGGCAACCTGTATGTTGAATTCATATCTCCGTCACAGGAAATCATTTCCTCCAGGACGATTAAGCTTGAAGGCGGCCTGGGCAACGGTGACTTCAACCTGCCGGCTGACCTACCTGCCGGTAAATACAGGATAAGAGCTTACACCAACTATATGCGTAATTTCAGCGACCAGCTGTTTTTTAATAAGGCGATCAATATCATACGTCCATCAGCCGGAAAAGAGTCTTTTACTGGCACTGTTGAAGATGAAACAGGTAACATTTATATAAGCTTCTTCCCGGAAGGAGGTTCGCTTGTTGACGATGTATCTTCAATGGTGGCTTTCAAAGCAATTGATGATAAGGGCAGGGGAGTCGATGTTGAAGGGTCGGTCTGGTCATCGGCGGGCAACCTGGTCACCATGTTCAGGTCATCTCATATAGGTATGGGATCGTTTGCCATAAAACCGTCAGATGGCGAGAGCTACCACGCAATATTAAAGGGTACCGGCAATTCAGAATTGAAGGCTGATTTGCCAGGAAGCTTTCCTTCAGGTGTAATTTTAAGTGTTGCAGAAAAGGATGAAAATAACCTGTCTGTAATAGTACGGACAAACGAGCATACTCTCCCCGGGCTGAAGGATGATGACCTGAAGCTTATCGTTTCGGTCCGTAAAGAGATAATCAACACTATTCTTTTAAGGATAAGTTCACTCTCAAGCGCCCTTACCCTTCCGACAGAGGATCTTCCCAACGGGATAATCATGCTGACACTGGTCACGTCCGGAGATCTTCCTCTTGCGGAGAGGCTGGTTTATGTTCAACATAACCGCAACATTGCAATCGATATCCGGCCTGATAAAGAAGAATATAATCAACGTGATCCTGTATCACTCAGAGTAAGTATCATGGGAGACCAGGACAAAGATGAGACTGCATGCCTTTCCTTTTCTGCAACTGATGGCATTTATGCCGATAATCCATGGGAATATACTACTAATATATCTTCCTGGTTCCTCCTGGAATCGGATGTTAAAGGCCCGGTTGAGGGTCCGGCATACTATTTTGACCCGGCCAATCCTGACAGGTTCAGGTATCTTGACCTTCTTCTCATGACCCAGGGCTGGAGGGATTTTGCCTGGAAGTTTGACTCCACAAAGTATTATCTTCCTGAGAATGGGTTTCATGTATCGGGCCATATCAAAAGGAAATCGAAAGATGAACCTTTGCCGGGCTCCAAAGCGCAGCTGATGATAATTAACGGTAACAGGATAGTGGCGGAAACAGTCCCGACAGGTGATTCGGGTAATTTCTACCTCGATAATATTGACATTAACGATATAGCAACCCTTCGGGCAAGTTCATTTAATAAAAATGACCAGCCTGCCGGTTTATTGATACTGGATCCGGGTGGATATAAATCTGCCGGAATATCGAAATTTAATCCATCAATTGCATACGCCAGGAGGAAGGATGAACCAGTGTTGGAACATGATGCCGGTATGTTTAGAAAGGAGGAAGAGATGGAGCAGAAGTATGAAGTAAGGGAGTCAATAAGAAAGAAATACAGGCTCTCAGACACAATTGAAATCGGTGAGATAGTAGTGACAGCCCAAAAGCCAAAAGATATGCAGACAAAACAAATTGAATCAGCACGCATGCAGTATTTTAAACCTGATTATGAAGTAATTGTCACGCGTGAGCTGGAAACAGTACCTGCTGCTCCGGTCCTTCTGATGGGGACAGTGCCCGGAGTTATGGTTAGCGGACCAAATTCTCAGGGTAGGTATTCTGTAAGGTTGCACAGGACAAGCTATTATAAGCAGGGCGAACCGTTACTCCTGGTTGATGGTGTTGAAAGGCCTTTTGAGGTATTTAACTGGATCCCTGTTTCCATAATAGACAGGATCGATGTAATCAATACCATAGGTAAGACAGCTGCTTTTGGACTCAAAGGTAATTTCGGCGTGATTTCAGTGATAACAAGGATCGGGAACAGGCCGCGAACTGATACAGGAGAAGATCCATCTGTGGTGAATACAACGATACAAGGGTACGATTCCCCGCGTATCTTTTATTCACCCCGGCATGATATCGATACACCGGCGGGTGAACCTGATTTGCGAACCACGCTTCTCTGGAAGCCTGATATA
Source organism: uncultured Rikenellaceae bacterium (assembly GCA_964595725.1). Classification (GTDB taxonomy): domain Bacteria; phylum Bacteroidota; class Bacteroidia; order Bacteroidales; family VadinHA17; genus LD21. Next base: position 4,930 of record CAZQRQ010000087.1, read on the forward strand.
GAATTACAACTTAATAAGGAGATGCAGCTGGACTATTTCAATGCTGATAATTCTTCGACGGTAAGATTAACCGTGGAAGGTATAACTTCAACCGGGATACCGGTTACGGGTATTGCAGAGTACCGGGTAAAAGAATGAACTTGGTAATCTGTCTTGCTGGCTCAGTTGCCCGATTTAAAAATTAGCAGGAAAGAAAAAACCCTGGGTTTGAGCTGCTCTGCGCAGTAATATTTATAATTTGTGTAATTTTGATATCAATATGTAATTATTGGATAAGGAATTTCTTAATAGCTGCTTTTTTATTGATCCTGCCATCCTGTAAGAATAGCTCTCAACCTTTGTGGGAACTTGGCCCGGGCATAACATTATGCCGGATTCCGCAGTGTGCGGTCGTATTTATCTGTAACTATGAAAGACCTGCCTGAGTAGTAACAGATAAGGCAGGTTACTGAAATTATCGCTAAGAAAGGAGCCTCCGGCTATTCAATGCGTTTAAGAAAAGGAACCCGGTAATTTTTGGGCAATGGTGTAACAAAATTCTCTTCCGCCCATTTATTCCATTGATTATTCAACCTGTCAACGATTTCCGGATGTTCTGCACTCAGGTCAACAAGTTCTGTCCTGTCGTTAATGATATCGTACAGCTCCCAGTCCATACCCCTGAGGGCAGATAATTTCCATTGCCCATCTATAATTGCCCGGTTTCCTTCATGTTCAAAAAATAATACCCTTTCCTCAACAGGATCTCCATTTATTTGCGGTAACAGACTCTTCCCGGCAAGTGCTGCAGTTTTCTGGCCGTTATACTCTTCGGGGTATTCTGCATTTGCTGCATCCAGTATTGTTGGCATGAGATCTATGAGGTGTCCGGGCCGATCGTCAATAATACCAGTACGCTTCAGGCCCCCGGGCCAATGAACAATGAAAGGTGAGCTTATACCACCTTCATGATTATAGTGTTTATAGAGCCGCCAGGGAGTGTTCGATGCATTCGCCCATCCCGATCCTACGCTATGGTATGTGCCCGGTCCTCCCATTGACTGAAGCTGCTCATCCCTGTGCAGGATATTGACAGGCCCGGTTCTGATATCAAAGCCGTAAGGATCCCATTCTGCACATGCCCCGTTGTCTGAGACAAATATTATAAGAGTATTATCCAGTTCGTCATTAAGTTCCAGGTTTGACAACATGCGTCCTATGTTTTGATCCATAACATCTACCATCGCGGCATATATGGCCATTCGCTGTACCAGGTCTTTCTGCCGGTCGGCCGGAACATCGATCCATGCAGGGTTTGTCCCTGTCTCCTTTTCACCCCAGTTCCAATATTGTGATCGGGGAGATAAAGTTGTATTTCCCGGTATTATCCCCAGCTTTTTCATTCTCTCATACCGTTGCTCCCTTATCTCATCCCACCCTTCGGTATATCTGTTTACATACCTGGCAATTACACTGTCCGGTGCCTGCAATGGGAAATGAGGAGAGTTATACGCCAGGTAAAGAAACCAGGATTTATCAGGTGTTTTGCGCGCTTCGTCAAGGAATTTGATAGCATGGTCTGTCAGTGCGTTTGTTCCGTAAAATTCCCCTTCATTATATTTGATTGCCTCATGTCCTTCAGGCAGGCGTAAATAATGATCCTGGTCCCAGAATGTCTGCGCACTTACAAGAGTTCCGTAAAATTCTTCAAATCCGTGTTTGGTGGGATCGTTGGTTCCCAGATGCCATTTACCCGAAATAAATGTACGGTAATCCGACATTTGCAATACCTGGGCAATTGTCATGGCATCGTCGGCAATCCTTCCTCGATAACCCTGCTGACCCAGGTCCTGTACCATATAACCCAATCCGGCCCGGTGAGAATAGAGTCCTGTCAGGATGCTTGCACGGGAAGGGCAGGAGCGTCCAGTTGAGTAAAATCGTGTTAACATGACACCAGTCTCAGCCATTTCATCGAGGTTCGGAGTTTCAATCTCACCTCCATAGCAGCCCAGGTCGCTGAATCCAAGGTCGTCGGCAACAATTAGTAATATATTGGGATCTTTGATATCCTTGTCTTCGGAACAGGATACCATCAGGGTAAACAGTACAATAACCAGAATTTGTATAGATCTTTTTAAGGATACTAATGGCATGGTAATGAGCTTGTTATTTAATGTTAATAAAATTTCTTTGCATTACAGAACAGCCATTTGCAGCAATGGCAAATCCGAATTCAGTACCTCGCAAACCTGATATGTACACTGCCTATCTCCCGGTCTTGGTATGAATAAGGATTACCCCGTTTCCACCCTCTAATCCATATACAGTTGCGGCCGGTCCTTTCAGGACATCAATTGACTTGACCATTGCAGGATCAATGCCGGTGACGGAGTTAACCGTAATGCCGTTGACAACAAATAAGGGTTCTGATGACCCGATGGTGCCCACTCCCCTTATGTTAACATTTTCGCCAACAACTGTAACTCCCGGTACTGTCTTCAGAATATCGTAGATGGTGGCAAATGATGCATATCTGTTACCGCTTACATCAGTGCTGGTAATAGGTTTTGTCTTTCCACTTTCTCTTGCATACCCATAGCCGTCATAAATAACAACCTGGTTGTCGTCATTAGTAAGAGGCTGTGAGAAGAGGTTCCTGTCCAGCATGAAATCTATTCTTGTTCTCCCTTCTATTGGCTTTTCTACCACTCCTGATATTGTGGTAAATACACCTATTTCCGAAACCGGTGGTTTGACTCTTATCCTGTAATGCCCGTAAATATCTGTTCTAACATAGGATGTTTTCCCGTCAACCAATATGAGGGCCTTGATAACCGGGCTGTAGTAAGCGTCGGTTACTCTTCCTGTAATGGTAATTTTCCTGTTGCCCTTCTGTGCCGATATATCAAAAAGAAGAACAAAAGAAAAGACAACCATTAAGATCGTTCTTGTTTTCATTTTGATAATTTTTATACAATGCAAGTTATATAACAATTATAAGATATGCCAATTAGTTTTCTATTCCTTATAAAAACCTGTACATATATATTGGGTAAACAGTTTTGAATGTAAGTTGTTGCGTGGGAATACCCGTTGTCTGTATCGTGTTTGTAAATGGACCGGTGCCGGGCGAGATATTTGAGCTTACAGCCTACCCCTGTGATAACCTTTCATACTCCCTGTTATTGATTTCCATTGCTGTACTATTCTTGTCAATTTATCAAAATAGGCTTGACTATATAATATTTCAATCGTATTTTTGTAATTAACATACACTTCCCTTACTAGCTCAAGCCGTTTAAAACGGGATACTTCCATAGAAGGAGAAAACCAAAATCCCCCAAAGTGAAAAGATTTATTTTACCAGCATTATTGTTGTTTGTTTGTTTTATGTCAAACGCACAGGTACCTCAGGGCTTCAATTACCAGGCAATAGCCCGTGACGAAACAGGTCAGCCGATAGTTAACACAGCTATCCCTGTACAATTATCTATCCAGTCAGATTCCCTTGGCGGGACAGTATTCTGGAAGGAATTACACTCATCTGTAACTACTAATGACTTGGGATTATTTACCCTTGTTGTTGGTAAAGGAGCCAGACAATCAGGTACAGCATCAACCTTCGATGAGATTGACTGGACTGTGGCACCGCAATTCATTATGATTGAAGTGGATTATGGGGGTTGGAAGACTATGGGCTCATCCAGGTTATGGGCAGTTCCATATTCTATGGTTGCGAAGGATTTGTCCGGAGCTGTTAATAAATTAACAGTAGAGGGTGCAACTTCTGATATGGAAGAGTCTTTATTCGAGGTCAAGAACAAGCTCGGGCAGACAGTCTTTGCAGTTTACAATGAAGGAGTAAGGATATATGTTGATGATGGTGATGCCAAGGGTTTGAAGGGTGGATTTGCGATAGGCGGACTTAATCCTGCAAAAGATGCCCCCCAGGATCTGTTCATTGTGAGTCCCGACAGCATCAGGGCATATATTTATGATGATCCGCTGGTAAAAGGACTTAAAGGAGGTTTTGCGATTGGTGGATTCAATACAGCGAAAGGATTAACTAATGATTATTTGCTTATCAGTCCTGACAGCATAAGGGCCTACATTGATACAGATCCGGCAAAGGCAATAAAAGGTGGATTTGCGATTGGCAGTATTAATCCTGCTAAAGCTGGATCAGAAGAATATCTGAGAGTTACCAGAGACAGTACCAGAGTATATATAAATGATATTCCCGGAAAAGCTATTAAAGGAGGATTTGCGATAGGGGGGATAAATACAGCAAAAGGGGCTGCAAAATTTTTTGATGTAACAACAGAAGCGGCAACTATTATTAACCCTTCCCAGAACAGGATATTATGGTATCCTTTAAAGAATGCATTTTTAACTGGAAGAGTACTGATTGATAATCCAGCTAACGTTGGTGAAAATTCCTTTGCAACAGGTTATGAGTCAAAAGCAAAAGGAATGTATTCACAGGCAATGGGTTATAAAGCAGCAGCGAATGGTAACTATTCGACGGCTATAGGAAAATATGCTACAGCAAATAGTATTAATTCATTTGCATTTGGAGAATCGGCAAATGCCATTAATCCTGAGAGCTATGCGATTGGTCGTGGAGCTGTAGCAAATGGATATAGAAGCTTTTCATTTGGTAGTGCAGGTGTTGATTCAGCTGGTATAGCAACCGATGTTACTCGAGCTTTAGGTGATTATTCATTTGCTATTGGTCAGGGATCAAAATCCGTTGGAAAAGGATCATTTGCAATTGGTATTGCAAACACGGCAAATGGTAATTTTTCTGTAGCGACCGGCTATAAAACAAGTGCAAATATAGGATCAACATCGATGGGATATAATACTATGGCAGGCGGAGGATACTCAACCGCACTCGGGATATATACTACTGCCTCAGGACAATTCTCGACTGCTCTGGGCTATGGTGCAATTGCCAGCGGAGATAACTCGACAGCTTTAGGAGCATATACAGTAGCCCCATCGTTAGGTGAAACTGCTATTGGAACGTGCAATACATTATATACAGCTTATGGAGTTTATACCTGGTATAATTGGGACAGACTATTTGTGATTGGCAATGGCGAAACTACTAGCGAGAGAAGTGATGCCTTAGTGGTATTAAAGACCGGCGATGTGGGCATAGGTATCAGCTATCCATCAGCCAGGTTACACGTAATTGGAAACGGATCCGGTGGAGTTGGTATTGGAAGTTATGTATCAGGATCAACAACAAATGTTACTTCAATATGGGGAGAAAGTACTGGGACAGGTGCTGGAGATTCAAAAGCTATAGTGGCTAAAGCAAACAGAAATGGCCCGGGGCGCCATTATACAGGGTACTTCTATTCAGGCGGAACACAAGGTTCTTATCATGGATTATATGCTGATCTGCGTACAGGAGGTGGGATAGATTTGGCAGAATATATATATGATACAGTTGGAAATACAGAACAGGCTGATGTTGTGGTTGCTGATTCTGAGAATAAAGAAAGCATTGTGAAAAGTACAAAGCCGTATGAAACATCAGTCATAGGTGTCGTATCATCGAATCCACATATGGTTATTGGCACAGAATTACTTTTCGATGATGAAAGTGGAGAATATTATGAAAATGTGAATGCTGCAAAGTTAGCTATCGCTGGAAGGGTTCCGGTAAAAGCTACTGACGAAAACGGACCCATCTTAATTGGAGATTGCGTAACGACATCCTCTATCCCAGGGTATGCTATGAAGTGGACATTGTTAGATTTAAATGAGGCTACCGATTTTGATGAGCTAAAATCAATCCTGGCTGAGAATGAAAAGAGAAGAAGCGCTATAATAGGTAAAGCATTGGAATCTCTTGAATCCGGAGAAGACGAGATTATGGTTTTGGTTGGAATATATTAAGATCATTTAGATAATCCCAGGTAATAGGTGTTCGGGTATGCTCTCTTTATGTTGAATGTGGTAAATCATAGGTCTAAGGTATGCAACATAAATCGCAACCCTCACTGTTGATTAGTGGGCAACGATTCACGGATATAGTCACATTAATTGTAAGGTTTCTGAATATACATTTGCATACTTCTAAATATAATATCTTATCACTGCATTCACCTCCTGTGGCTTTCAGTTCAACCATGTTATTCCTTTTAAGAAGTGTGTAAGGAGATCCGTTAAGCCTTTAGCTTTTCTTTTCTTTTATCATAATAGTACTTTGATTATTGAGACCCAAATCCCCATAATTGATTAAATTAGCCTGAACTGTGTTGATGAAGGTTGAGTAAATTATTTAATTAATTCAAGTTGCTATCTATAAAAACTTTTCATTTATGGTAAAAACAAATA
>CAZQRQ010000088.1:0-1292 GCA_964595725.1 uncultured Rikenellaceae bacterium
CCCTTCTCTGCCCCTCATATTTGTCAATCAGCTGCATTGCCTTATATTTTGGTGCCCCGGATAATGTACCGGCAGGAAAAGTAGCCGTCATCAGGTCAGCCGTTGAAGAGCCTTCACGGAGGTCGCCGGAAACGGATGAAACGAGATGAATAACATGGGAATAAAACTGGACCTCCCTGTAGCTCTGAACCTTTACATTATTTGCATACCTGCTCAGATCATTCCTGGCAAGATCTACCAGCATTACATGCTCGGCATTCTCCTTGGGATCGATGGCAAGCTGCTGTGATAGCTTCTTGTCGTTCTCATCATCGCCTGTGCGCCTGAAAGTGCCGGCAATAGGATTTATAAAAGCTTTACCCTTCTGAATCTTGAGCTGGGCCTCGGGAGAGGAGCCGAAAATCTTATAATTGCCATAGTCGAAATAAAACAGATAAGGTGATGGATTTATGGAACGCAGCGCCCTGTAAACGTTGAACTCGTCTCCGGTAAAATCCCGTGAGAATTTCCTTGAGAGCACTATCTGGAACACATCTCCGAGGAAACAATGTTCCTTACCCCTGGAAACAATGCCTTTGTATTCCTCATCTGTAAGATTTGTCTGTTCTTCCCCAATGGTCTTAAACGGGTATATTGCTATATTCCTGCTGAAAAGAAGCGTTTCAAGCCTTTCCAGTTCGCTCGCCTCTCCATTTATGCGGTTTTCAATTATCTGGAGTATATTCTGAAAATGGTTTATGGCAATTATATACCTGTAAAAAGAATACCTGATCTCAGGTATCTCCTGCTCCGGTATTTTAACCGAATTTATCTCTATAGTTTCGAAATATCTTATTGCATCGTAAGAGGTATACCCGAAGAGTCCGTTAATTGGAAGGCGTCCTCCATCCGACGATTCCTCGAATGAATCCTGGAAAGTGGTAAACCTCTCCTTGAAGGTCATGGTATTGTCGATTTTTGAGGTGATCTTCTTACCATCAGGATAAGTCTCTGTAATTATTTCATTTTCAACCAAAAACTCAGCAACAGGTTTAAGGCAAATGAACGAGTAGCTGTTTTCATTGCCATGATAATCAGAACTTTCCAGAAGAATTGCATTTGGATAAACATCCCTGAGCCTCAGGTAGATATTTACCGGTGTAATTGTATCAGCCAGTAGTCTTTTGGCACCTGTTTCTATCTTAAATTTCGCCATTTCTTTTTTTATTATTGCTATTAAAAACAGAGCGGCCTGTCGTGAGAACGACAGGCCGCTGTTTATATCATTGGTAAATACAAAAAGAGGTTGGTCT
>CAZQRQ010000088.1:1302-11062 GCA_964595725.1 uncultured Rikenellaceae bacterium
ATACGCTGCAACACCAACACCAGTTTGTAAGCTTTACACTCATTTTTCTTTCAATAAGGATACAAAAGTAACAGTAATATTAATATTTTACAAATTTATAGGAGGAATTATTAAAATAATATCAAGTAAATAAGGCCAAATTCACTGATTTGCTGAATAAAAGAATATTAACCTTCATTCAGGATAGTATTTCTGAATTCTTCATAATCAGACGAGATCTTTACAGAATCACCCTGCCTGTCAAGGATATTTCTTACTTCATCGGGTATCTTCACCACGCTTCCGATTACTGCTTCCACCTTTTCACTGAACTTGCAGGGGTGGGCGGTTTCCAGGAAGATCCCCGTGCATTTTTCCCTTTCAGAATATTCCTTAATACCCAGATACCCTACAGCGCCATGCGGATCAGCCAGGTATGAGTATTTCTCATATAATTCCCTTATGCCCAGGCGGGTCTCCTCATCTGTAAACCAGTAGCCCTCCATGAATTTCCGTATGGCATTATGGTTACCATTGAACAGGCTGAGAATCCTTGGAAAATTACTTGGATTCCCTACATCCATTGCATTGGTAATTGTCTGGATAGTTGTATCAGGAGCGAAAATGCCGTTTTCAAGATAATCCGGCACAGAATGGTTAACATTGGTAGATGCAATAAACCTGTGGACAGGCAGGCCCATCTTCATGGCTAACAGACCGGCGGTGAGATTGCCAAAGTTACCGCTGGGAACACTTATGGCGATATTTTTCCTTCTCCCGGGTAACTGGCCCAGCGCATAAAAATAATAAAACGATTGTGGAAATAGCCGGGCAAAATTGATGGAATTTGCCGAGGTAAGCATGAGCCGGTTGCTTACATCAGTGTCGGAGAAGGCAGTTTTTACAAGCCGCTGGCAATCATCAAAATCTCCGTCCACCTCAAATGCCTTAATATTACCTCCCATAGTAGTAAGCTGCTTCTCCTGTATCATACTGACTCTTCCTGAGGGATACAGGATGAATACCCTTATACCTTTTCTGTTATAAAATGCACTGGCAACAGCACTTCCGGTATCGCCGGAAGTTGCAACAAGGATTGTCACTTCTTTGTTTTCATTCCTGATAAATTCCTCAAACAATCCTGCCATGAACCTTGCCCCCACATCCTTGAAAGCCAGCGTGGGACCATGGAAAAGTTCCAATACAAAAAGATCATCTGACAGCTGCTTAAGAGGAATTTCAAAATTAAAGGCATCATTTATAATCTTCTGCAGCGAAGCATAAGGTACGTCATCCTTCAGCATATGGTCTGACACCTTTAAAGCAATATCCCTGAAGCTCAGATTATGAAGTTCATCAATAAACTCACCAGGCATCACCGGGATAGTCTCGGGCATATACAGGTCCCTGATCTTAACAACACTTTTAAGCACTGCTTCTCTAAGCGTTACCTTTTCCCCAATATCGTTTATGTTACAGTATTTCATAATTGTCAGCTGATTGTTTTCACAACGCTTGCCCCAGGCGCATTAAGCGAAGAGACGTAACCCTCCGATTCAAGTCCCTCCATGTTGAAAGCAATTTTTATAGCCTCCGCTAATTTTCCTGCAGGTTCTTCTCCACGGCATAAAGCAAAAACAGAAGGTCCTGAGCCGGAAATTCCGCAACCAAGTGCTCCATTATCCATAGCTGCCTTTTTTGCCGTTAAAAACCCCGGTATCAGCTGTGTCCTCTTTGGCTCAGCAACAAGATCGGTCATGGAACGACCTATAAGATCATAATCCGCACTTATCATTCCCGCAATAAATGCCGCTGAATTAGCTGTCTGCTTAATAACGTCACCTATCGGGATATCCCTTTTTAGTATCCTCCTTGCATCGGATGTTTTCAGTTCGATATGAGGATGTACAACAGCACAGAATAGATCTTCAGGGCATTTAATACGAATCAGGTCAAGAGGATCATAGCTTCTTATGAGGACAAATCCTCCGAGCAATGCAGGAGCAACATTATCTGCATGGGCTGTGCCACATGCGATCCTTTCCCCTTCCATTGCAAAAGGTACCAACTGATCGACCGGCAGGGAGTTACCCAGCAATATATTCACTGCATAGACAGCAGCAGCGGAGCTCGAGGCGCTACTGCCAAGACCACTGCCCAGCGGGAGGTTTTTCTCGAGGCTGATTCTTATGGCAGCATCTCTTCTGCCTGTCGCAACCAAGAAGGCGTCAACTGCCACTCCTGCGGTATTCTGTAATCTTGAAACAGGTATCAGGTTGCCGTAGGGGCCGCTGTTCATAACATCGCCATTGTTTCCGTCCTCATCCAGGGTAACCGTAACCCTGTCTCCTGTTCCATCCAGGGCAAATCCCACTATATCAAAACCAGCACCTACATTGGCCACAGAAGCCGGAGCAATAACTGTAACAGATTTATTTTTAATCATATTTAACCATTTATATCTTCACTTAAATACCATAATCAGTATCCTGGTCAGATCCTTATTCCTTCAGCTATCCTTACAATATCTGCAAGCAGACCTGCAGCAGTTACGTCAACGCCTGCCCCCGGGCCTTTTATTACTATAGGATATTCACTGTAATACTCAGTTGTAAGAACAATGCAGTTCTCACTTCCTTTCAGCCCGTAAAAGGGATGAGCAGCATCCACATCTATGAGCTTAACTATAGTTTCTTCCTTTTTCACTGATGCAACATACCTGAGTTTTCTTCCATGCTTTTGGGCATCCTGGTACCTTTCATTAAAGTTATTATCGTAGCTTCTCAGGAAACTCTCCAGGTCATCCGTTGTATCAGCCTTACCAGCGTCCTGAGGCATAAGCTGTTCGACACTTATATCGCTCATTTCCAGACCTATCCCGCATTCTCGTCCGAGTACGAGGCATTTCCTGGCAACATCCATCCCACTGAGGTCATCGCGCGGATCAGGTTCAGTGTAGCCCAGCTCCCTGGCCTGCATAACAAGACTGCTGAAAGGTATACTACCATCATACTCGGATAAGAGCCAGTTGACCGTACCAGAGACAACAGCTTCGATGCTCAGGATCTTGTCGCCTCCTGCTATGAGATTTCTGATAACATTTATCACGGGTAAACCTGCACCCACATTTGTCTCATAATGAAAAGGTACATTCCTCAGGCTTGCAGCATTGTGAAGTTCATGGTATTTTTCAAGTGACCGTGTATTAGCCCTTTTATTTGCCGCAACAATAGCTATATTTCTTAAAAGCATGCTGTCGTAATATTCCACAGGCTCATCAGCTGCTGTGACATCCACAAACACACTGTTCTCATTGTTCTGCAGCAGCATCTGGTCTACAAAATCTCCCAGGCTGGCTTTTTTTCCTTCACTGACAGTTTCTCTCCATAAGCCCTTGTTAATAGGATCATCACCCACTATCATCCTGCGACTGTTGATAAGACCGCATAAGCGCAGGTCTATCTTTTGTCTCACTAGGTAGTCGTCATGGTTCCTGATCATATCCAGCAAGCGGCTTCCAACGGAACCCGTTCCTGCAATGAACAGATTCAGCTGTCTTATCTCGCTGTTGAATAATGCCTGGTGAAGTATGCGCAACGCCTTTTTCAGGTCATCCTTGCTGATGACAAATGAGATATTAAGTTCGGAACTACCCTGGGAAATAGCTTTTATATTTATGCCATTTCTCCCGAGCGGGCTGAAAACACGGGAAGCCACACCTGGCATGTGCCGCATATTCTCTCCCACAACTGCAACTATAGACATATTGTTCTCACAGTTTATTGTAGATATGTGACCGGATGACAACTCTGCTGAGAACGTATTTCTCAGGACCTTACATGCTTTTTCCGCATCCTTCTCAAGAAGAGCAATACAAATCGAATGTTCAGAAGAAGCCTGGCTGATCAGGATCACGCTTATCTCCTGCTGCGAAAGCGAGCTGAACATTCTGGCAGATACACCTGCAACACCAACCATTCCGCTACCTTCAACATTAACAATACAAATTTTCCCGAGAGATGTGATACCTTTTATAAAGCCATTTTCACTCTTCGATTCGCTGTTTATCAGTGTACCGGGATGGCCCGGATTGAAAGTGTTCCTGACATATACGGGGATCCTCTTCTCCATCACCGGCTGAAGAGATGAAGGGAACAGAATTCTTGCACCGAAATGCGACATTTCCATTGCTTCATTATACGATAACTGTGAAATACTGCGTGCCTCCGGAACATATCCTGGATCTGCAGTCATAACCCCGTCGACATCAGACCATATTTCGATTGCTTCTGCATCAACCGCGGCGCCTATGATGGAAGCTGTGTAATCTGATCCGCTTCTTCCAAGCGTGGTTGTCTGACCATTTTCTGTTGAAGCAATAAATCCGGTTATTATTTTCAGACCTTCATTCTCCTGAAAGTATTTATTAATCAATAAAGTACTCTTATTAAAATCAACATTTGCCCAGCCGAAAAAAGAGTCTGTCGTTATCAGCTCACGAGCATCTGTATAAATAGCACCAGGTATCTCTGCTTTTACCACGTTACTTATAAGGAATGCTGAAAGACGCTCACCAAAGCTCAGAACCAGATCCCTGGTTCTGGGGGTCACCTCTCCTACAAGGATAGCTCCCCTTACTATATCAGAGAGCTCATTGCACAGGGTCATTATCTCTGCCATAACAGAAGGCTGCTGTCCGAGGGGAATAAGCTTCCTTACACCATCAAGGTGCCGTTGCTCCAGCTCCTGAATAACTGACTCAATACCGCTCTTTGAATCATTAACCATATCGCAGATTCTTACAAGGCTGTCAGTTACTCCGGATTGTGCAGAGATAACCACCGCCAGGCCCGGATAATTGGCTGAGCAGTCCCTGATTATCTTTGCAACCTGCTTTATGCTTTCAGGATTTCCTACTGAAGACCCTCCGAATTTTAATATACGCATGATCTTATTTTTGATGTTTCAAGTTCAAAGTGACATGTCTGTTGTTCATATTACCATTTTCATATAACAAAAAAGCCACCCTTTTTCCAAAGGATGGCTTCTGTTCTACCATAAAAAGAATTAAACACAGCATCCTTCAGGTAACATCTTTGTGGTACCCGTGCCTGTAGTATATGTTATGCCAGACAATTCCATCTTCCAAATTTTAAGCTTACAAATATAATTATTTTAATAAATATCAAAAATATTATAATTAATTGACAAAAATAATTTTAATAACATAAATAATGAATTATGTTCATTTCCTTATATGTCCGTTCCCCTCAATAATCCATTTATAAGTTGTAAGTTCCTCAAGTGCCATTGGGCCCCTGGCATGAAGTTTCTGGGTTGAAATGCCGATTTCGGCTCCAAGACCGAATTCCGCACCGTCGGTAAAAGCCGTAGAGGTATTTGCATACACGGCAGCGGCATCCACCATCTTAAAGAAGGTATCTGTTATCCTCATATCCTCGGCAATAATTGCTTCGCTGTGCTTTGAGCTGTACTCGCTAATATGCAATAATGCCTCTTCCAGTGATCCGACAGTTTTGATGGCCATTTTATATGAAAGGAATTCTGTACCGAAAGACTCATCTGTAGCTTTTTGAAGCAATTCATCCGGATATTTGCCTTTAAGCGAATTATAAGCTTCAGGATCAGCATAAATAATAACGTTAGAATCTACGCATAGTCCAACGAGGAAGTCCAGGTCATTAAGCCGCTTCCTGTTTATTAAAAGGCAGTCGAGTGCATTGCAAACACTTACCCTTCGTGTCTTTGCATTATGGATAATAAGACGTCCCTTTTCATTATCGCCTGATTCGTCGAAATAGGTATGACAGATTCCTGCACCCGTTTCGATAACCGGGATAGTGGAATTATTCCTGACGAAATCAATAAGTTCACGACTACCCCTGGGTATAAGCAGGTCAACATAATCGTTAGCTTTTAGAAGCTGGTTCGTCTCGTCACGTCCCGCCGGGAGAAGTGCCACAATATCAGGATCTATATCCTGTCTTTCCAGGACACCTCTTATAAGATTAAATACAGCATTATTCGAATCTATGGCATCACTTCCACCCTTCAGGATGCAGGCATTACCCGATTTCAGGCATAGTGAAAACACATCAAATGTCACATTGGGCCGTGCTTCGTAGATAATCCCTATCACTCCGAACGATACGGATACACGGGAGATCTTCAGCCCATCGGGGCGGGTCTTTTCAGAAATTATTTTGCCAACCGGATTTATAAGGCCTGATACATTTCTTATATCCGCAGCTATTCCCTTTATCCGTTCCGGAGTAAGCATGAGTCTGTCGTAACGAGGATCTGAGGGGTCCATCCTCAACAAATCTTTTTTGTTCTCCTCAATAATCAGTGAAATATTCTTTTCAGCCTCATCAGCAAGGATATTCAGGGTTGCCCTTATCTTCTTATCGTCAGCAAGACGCAGAGAGCGGCTGGCAGCCCGGACCTTCTTAAAAACAGCTGTACAATCCATGTTCAGAAATTTTTATTCCCGGAATATTTAAAATAAATCCGGTAAGTATCAATATAATCCTAAAAACTTATTTCTCCAGTATCCTTGTCATTAATCACCAGGTAATCATAATGGATCAAAGGTTTGTTGAACTTTTCACCAAGGTGCAACTCTGCCTGTTCTGCATCAAACTGCGATTTTCCAATCCCAATTATATTGCCTCCGGAATCAAGGATACGAACAAGATCACCTTTCCTGAACAGGCCGTCAATCGCTGTAGTCCCTATAAAAAGCAGGCTGGAAGCTTTTTCCCCCAGCAGGGCATTTTTTGCACCATCGTTAATCCACACAGCCCCTTTTACAAATGAATTGGAGTGAATTATCCACTTCTTGATACCCGTAGTCTTATTATTCGCAGCAACGAATCTGGTGTAAGGCACATCTTTGTCACGGACAATATCAAGTACTATGGAATCCCTCGTCCCGTTGGCAATATAAACATTTGTACCCTCCTGGGCAGCTTTCCTTGCGTTTCCATATTTTGAAAGCATACCTCCCCTGCCTGAACCCGACTTGCTTGAAGATATATATTTATTCATACTGCCTGAATCCCCGGATATCTCTCTGATAATTTCAGCGCCGTCATGCTTTGGATCTCCGGTATAAATGCCGTCAACGTTGGTCAGCAGTATTAATGTATCACAGTCCATCATTGACGAAATGAGCCCGGATAATTCATCATTGTCTGTGAACATCAATTCATCTATTGCAATAGTATCATTCTCATTTACTATGGGAATAACCTTATTGTCGAGCATAGCAGAAATACAGTTCTTCATGTTAAGATAATGCAGCCTGTCACTGAAGCTCTCCTTGGTGGCAAGTACCTGACCGGCAGGTATTCCGAATTTCCCGAACAGGAACTGGTAACTCGACATCAGCTTTACCTGCCCCACTGCTGCGAGGACCTGTCTTGAAGCCACAAGTGAAGTCTTGCTGAAAGGACTAACTTCTCCCCGTCCGGCAGCCACAGCCCCTGATGATATAAGGATCACCTCCTTCCCATGCCTGAAAAGTACAGCAATATCCTCAACAATCCTGGATATGCGCCAGCTGTTAAGTGAGCCATCAGGCTGAGTTATAACATTACTCCCTACCTTAATGGCAACCCTGTTAAATCTGCTTATAGCCTGTTCCAATTTGTTATGTTATTCCTGCCATTAAATAAAATAAGCGGCAAAATTAACATATATCTCTTAAACATCTTAAGCAGTAGAATTGTTTTTATGGAATTTATTTAAATTCTATCCTGAATCCTGTAACACTCCAGGCAGGCAATGATAATGGTTTTGTGATTACAAGGCTTTCATTATCCTGTTTCCATTTGAGAGTTTCATCGCTGCCAAGCACGGTTACGGATTTAATTTCCCTGTCATTCAGCTCTGAGTCTTTGCCAAGCGACATTATTACAACATCTTTTACAGGTGCATCCATGCAGAATGCATAAAGGGTATCTCCTTTGGTGGTGAAGCGTATATCATCGGAAACATAGGGTCTTACATCTCTCACCCCGCCAAAACGTCCTTTTTGCTGTTTTTTCATCGAGGGTCCTTCGCCATAAATCTTCCATGGCCTTGTTCCGTATATTCCCTCACCATTTGCAGGAGTCCAGGCTGCAATGGTATCAAGAATATTGAGTATATCCTGCTCAAGATCTCCTTCGGGAGTCTGAACAACATTCAGAAGAAGGTTTCCATTTTTGCTGACAATGTCCACCAGCATCTGGATCACCTGTGTTCCTGTCATATATCTCTGACCTGTCCTGTAATACCAGTCTCCGATAGATGTGTCGGTCTGCCATGGATACGGGCTGATGGAATCCATTGCACCCCTCTCCAGGTCCCTGACCCAACGGCCTTCCGAATCTATGAGCTTACAGGTATATATTGCTTCCAGGCTGCCGTTATTCTTCTGTATATCCTTGTTATAGAAATGAGCCAGCATCGTTCTCCCATACTTTCCGAATGGCAGTTCACTGTCTGAGTAAAGAAGGTCAGGGTGATACATATCAATAAGTTCTTCAATGCTTTGCAGCCAGTTCAACTGGTTAACGGTGTCGGTTGTCAGCCAGGCCTTATCATCAGGAGCAGTCTTCGGATGATAGAGGTCCTCATATCTTTTATCAGTACCGTCATAGGGCACACCTGCCTTTGGCCCTTCCTTATCCGCCCCATGTGCATCCTGGAACCATGTATAGCTGGCTCCCAGGTGCTCTGATACGCCAAATCTCATCCCCTGGTTCTTTGCAGCCTGCTGCCACAGTCCCACGACATCCTTCTTCGGACCCATCTGTACAGCGTTCCACCTGTGTATTTTCGAATCCCACAGGAAAAAATTGTCGTGATGCGTTCCCATCGATACAAAATACTTTGCTCCTACTTTCTTATAAAGAGCCATCAGTTTTTCAGGATCCCACCGTTCGGCTTTCCATAGCGGTATAATATCCTTATATCCGAACTCTGAAGGATGACCATAGTGCTCGACATGATATTTGTAATCCCTGCCACCTTCCTGGTAGAGTAATTTTGCATACCAGTCGCCCTGCCTGGGTACTGCCTGCGGACCCCAGTGAGCCCAGATGCCGAACTTAGCATCACGGAACCATTCAGGGTACTGGTATTGCCTGAACGATTCAATATCAGATGTGTAAGGTCCCGTTTCCTCCGGGATCGTCTTTTTGGTCGAGCAGCTCATCATTATTGCTGCGGCAGCCAAAACAGACAACATAATTTTTAATGTACTGTTTTTCATTGGCTTATTTTTTTGATAAAAATTCAAATCAGTTTATCGTCTTTTTCCTGTCGCGTATCTTACCACAATCATCACAGGTTTATCGGAATCAGTATTTTACCTTTACCTTTATAGCTCCTTCGACCTTTTTCCCAGATGCCACGACGATGTATCCTCCTCCGCTGCCTGATGAAATAGCTCCGGGATAACCCGGAAAGTATTTGTTTTCCATCTCACTCATCAGCCAGCCGGGAACAGTATTAGGCAATATTTTCTTCCAGGACAGGAAAGTATCTTTCATGGCTCTGCCCAGTCCGGTTACATCTTTACTCAGTATGCTTTGCCAGCACCTGTCACCTGCCTCACCAAGAATCCGGACAGACTCCCTGTCGAGATTCCTGACAGCTATGGGATCAAATCCTTCCGGCCTGGCTTCTACAGGTACAAGGTACAAAACTTCTGACAGCCAGTCACATATTTCAGGATCAGCATTGTTGTCAATCTTTTCCGGCCAGTAGT
>CAZQRQ010000089.1:0-9816 GCA_964595725.1 uncultured Rikenellaceae bacterium
TAAGTGATTTTTCCATAAAAAACTTCTTCCTGATATGCCGGAACTGTTATGGATGCTTCCTGTCCAATTTTAATCCGGGCGATATCTTTCTCGTAAATCTCGGCATCAACCCATAGGAGGGAAGGATCCATAATGGTCAGTATTTCCGAGGATTCATCAATCATATTACCCAGAACCACATTGCTGGAAATAATTTTTCCGTCAATCGGGGCATATAGAGTAATAAGTGGATTGATCAGGTGAGTCTGGGATATTTTTATTATTTCCTCTTCAGAAAATCCAAGTAAATGTAATTTCTTCTCCGCTGCATTGAGGTTTGTCTCGGCAACCTTGAGCTCTGCTTCAGTGGAAAGGTAGTTCTTTTTAGCACCCACTCCTTTTTCAAAAAGTTGCTGCTCCCTTTCCAGGTTAACCTTTGCTAATTCATAATCAGCGCTGGCTTTATAAAATGCCGATGTAGCCTCACCTACTTCCTCACTCTGCAGCACAATGAGCCTTTGTCCTTTCCTGACATATTCTCCGATCCGTGCATAGATCTCGTAGATCCGGGCCGGGAAAGGATAACTGACTATTGCTTTCCTGTACTGGTTGGCGAGCACTTTACCCATAGCATTCAGCTCATCCGACATTATTCGTCGCGTCGCTACTGCAGTCTCAACCCCTATAGCTTTTTCCTCAGTTTCCGACAGGATAAGGGCATCCTGTGGCTTTCCCGGTCTGTCAGCCGGAGTCAGCATATCTGCCTGTGCCATCATGCCCTGGTTTCTTCTTAACCTCCTCCGTTGACGGTTTCCGACCTGGTTTGTTTGTGCTGACTGCCGGGTTGAATATTGCTTTGTAATCTGCAATGAATCATAGGTATTAAGGGAGTTGTTCTTTTCTCTGTGGGAACAGGATGTTCCCATAATAATCAGCAGGAAAATTGCTGATATCCTGGATAACAAGATCTTTTTCATATTAATTATTTTCTAACGATTTTCCGATGGACCTTTCTATTGAAATATTTGCTGCTTCATACTCAAACAGAGCTTCAGCATATGATACCCTGGCTTCAATAAGGGTTTTACGGGCTTCAATCAGTTCTATCCCGCTGATTTCTCCTTCCTGATAGCTGAAAAGCAGAAGATGATATACTTCTTCCGACTGATTTAACATATCCCTGTCGAATAGACTTATCAGATTCCGGGCGGTAAGCGCGCTCCGATAGGCACTTTCAACCTCAAGGTGAATATTGTTCTGGAGATATTCCAGTTCACTCAGAAGAGACTGGTAATTTGCCTTTGCTTCTGCGATTTCTCCCCTGGCCGGTTGCCTGAAAAAAATCGGAATAGGCAAAGCAACAGTAAGGTCCCAGGTTTTTGAATCGCCTACGATGTTGTGTCTCGAAAAACCAAGATCAAAATCAGGCAGGTACGACAGACTGGCCTGTTTTTTAATCAGTAATTCTTTTTCAAGGGCATAATTTATCTTCCTGATTTCAGGACGATATAACAGGGCCTGGTTGATAAGTTCCTCAAGGTCAGGCAATAGCTGTATAGGTTTTAGTGACTTTTCAATTTCAAGCGGATTGTTTTTGTCTCTGCCCATAAGGAAATTCAGTTCAGCCCTTGTTTGGACAACTTCATTGGAAATCATCTCTATTTCACGTGTTGCTTTTGCCACTTCAACCTCTGCACGGATAACATCTACATGGGCGGCATCTCCGGCTTCGAATTTTACTTTTGTCTTATCCAGGAAATCCCGGGTAAGTTCCAGGTTGTTTTCTGAGTAATCCAGTCTTTCAAGGTTGAGGATTAGTCTGTTATAGGCCAGTTTTACCTGGTAGATGATATCAAGCTTCAATAACTCAGCCTCCATTATGACTTCATCAGATTCTTTTTCAGCAATAGCTGTCTGAACCATCCTTTTACCGGGGAATTTTAAAGATTTGCCAACACCTATATAAGATTCCCCTGATCCGTTAATATCAAGAATCCCGGGTTGCAGGTCAGAATCTATATTCAGGGTAGGTTGTGAGATTGCTTTGGCCTGATTAATTCTGGCCAGCGCTGCCTGGTAATTATGATTGGATGCCTGGATCAGGGGGTTTTCATTCAGGGCAATTGAAATACATTGATCGAGAGTTAACCTTTCAGTCTGAGCCTCCACCCCTTGCGTCGGTATCAGTAAGAGAAAAGAAACAGCATATAGGAAAAGACTCAGCCTGATTCGTTTTCGGAATAGTATCATGGTTAGGTTTGTTTGATAAAATGATAATGATGTTTGTTTTGAAACACTGATTAATTATAGAACTATTGTCGCGTAGTCAGTAAAAGTGGATTTTGATTGCCGTAAAGCAATTATTTTAAAATAATTATGTAAAATCCAGGTTGCTTGTAAAGGATATAAACTAAGCTGACCTTATATAGCTGTATGACTTCAGTCTATAGCAGATTATTCGGCAGTAAGTTCATTTATCAGGGATCAGTATGTCAGGGCCGGCGGGCCACGAAGAGAATATGGACTTTTAAATGAATGGCGGGCCAAGGATGAAGTCCTGCCCGGAGAAATTTTATATATTACTTTAAGCAGTGCCGCTGCAATCACCAGGGTTCCACCAGCTATTGTTGTAAAGTTCTTAATAATATGGATCAGCCAATAGTCGTTTGCTGAATGCTGATGAACAGGGTTACCGTCTTTGTCTTTTTTATACGGATGGGAATGCACAATGATATTCCCGTCGACTATGTGAGAGTGATTAAAGAAACTTGTACTTGCAAAGAATGCAAGGAACAAGGCAAGCAGAAAATAGCCTGATATTTTATTGATACTCTTTTTCAAAGCACTAAATTTACCTCCAATTCAGTAAACCTGTAAATATAAATATTATTTGGCAATACATAATACAGGCCTGCAGAAAGAGGTTCTTCATTCATTTCTCAGCTTTGAAAAATACATTGCGAACGACCTGTACAGGAAGTGGGTCCATTTGCCGAACGGTACAATAATAAGTGCCCACTGGGCAAGTATTATAAGATGGACTATATAAAGCCAGGTATTGTCATAAATAATGCCGAGGTCGATGAAAAGCCTGACTGCAAAAGCAGTAAAACCCATCAGCGACAGCCATATAACAAACAGCCAGTCGGAAGGCTGTGAGAATTTATTTATCTCTTTATTCTTCCTGGTCCTTGAAATAATAAAATGAGCAGTAATGATGAGAATTACTCCACTTTCCACATAACCAGCTATTATAATAAGAAGATTATCGCTTGAAAACCAGTCAAAAACTACCGTGGTAATAAGAAGTGTCAGGTAGCCGATAACAAGGATGAAATGTTCGAACCACCTGAGCCACTCCTCTGAGCATGAGAGAGTATTTTTCTGTGTGAACATATGGATCATCAGTTCCTTCAATGCTATAAAATATCTTTTAAGGGAAACCCGTGTCCCGGGTTTCAGTATTATGAACCACCACATCCTTATTATATTGGGAATCAGGATAATTGAGAATACTGAGATTATTGCCGCCGCTTCAAAAGTATGACCGATGTGCATCATGCTTTCAAGGTTGAAGCTTTCCCTGAAGCCCATTATTACCACTGCCGCTGCAACTGCAATGAAGGCCAGGACAGTGGCAGGCAGGTACCTGTAAAGCAATCCTGACAATTTTGTCCAGTCGTATTGCGCGGTAAGCCATCGTCTGAGCGACATCATCAGTTCACCGGGATTTGCTTCCTGGGGGCAGTGGGTTGAACATTCACCGCAGTAATAGCAGAGCCATGGCTTAAGTGACGACCTTATCTCGCCTTCGAGTCCGAGGACACTCATCCTTACCATATCCCTCGGGAAGGAGTCTTCCTCTGTCGAAAGTGAACATATTGCCGTGCAGTTGCCACAGTTATAGCATGCGTTGAAATCGAATGCCCCATATTTCTTTAATTCCTTACCGAATACCGGATTAATAACAGCCATCACTTTTTGATTTTATAATTGAAATATTCGTCCATATCATCAATGGAACCTTTTTCGATCATTCCATATTTCTGCATCGACATCACATAAAACACAATTTCATCTTTGGGGATTGAGATCCTTTGCGACAGCTGTTCAATAGTAAGGTCCTCTTCCTTTAAAGCCTCAAGGATCGATTTCTTTATACTGTTAAATTTCTTCAGATTGTCTTTGACTACCTGCGGGACTTCCTTTTTATCTCTCAGGTATTTGTAAGTTTTACCCTTTTCCGTTTCCATATTGTTTACAGGTGATTGCATAATAATATTAGCTGACAGCAAGAGCATCAATCATGCTCTCTATCTCCTTATCCGAGCATGTTACCAGGTTTATGGCATTAGGATCGCACACCGGCAGGCACATTCCGCAGCCTTTGCAAACCGAATCGTTTATTTCTGCCACATCTCCGGACCCGGTTTTTTTGATATGTATTGCATCAAAAGGACATGCCTCGGCACAGGCTCCGCACCAGGAACATTTTCGCTCGTCAACTTCAGCAATTATTGGTTCCAGTTCCAGTTCTCCCCTGCTTACATATGAGAATGATTTTGTTGCTGCCGACAGGGCCGAGTTGACCGATTCCGATATGTTTTTAGGACCCTGGCAGGCCCCGCTTATCGTAATCCCGTCTATTACGGTTTCAACCGGACGCAGCTTCATATGTATCTCGTTGAAAAAGGTATCCCGTCCTTTTGGCAGTTTGAAGAGACTCGCAACCGAATTATCTGCCCTTGGCACCATCCCTGTAACAAGAACCACAAGGTCGGCATCGACGGATATTTCCTTTCTGCCTGTTAGTATATCGTTGATAGATACCCTGGTCTTTCCGTTAACACCCGTCACTGAAGGCGGGTCATCCTCGTATGACTGGAGATAGATGTCTCCTGCAGTGAGTGATTCATTGTATAGTATCTCCTGCTTACCGTAGGTTCTGATACCCCTTGTAAAATGAAAATTATTGATATTCCTGAATTTCTTTTTTGTCTCCAGTGATGCATGAATGACAGAGGTGCAACAGTATCTTGAGCAGAATTTATTATCTCCGTCGGTCTGGCGGCTGCCCACGCAATATATATATGCTATATCCCTGATCTCTTTGCCGTTGTATATCAGTGTCTTATCATTCAGGTCTATTATCCTCTTGAACTGTGGAAGTGTTACAACATTATCAATCTCCCTGAACCCGAATTCACCATTGGCCGGAGTATAGGAGTCGAAACCTGTTGCCATGAGGACTGATCCGACATTGATGTCGATCACCTCTTCTTCCTGGCTGAAATCAACACTTTCGCATATCTTCTCACATTCACCGCAGCGTGAGCAGTTCTTGATATCTATAACGGGATACTGAGGATACTCGCTTGGGAAGTTGTGATAGATAGCTTTCCTGGTAGTTATGTCAAAATTAAATTCGTCCGCTACGGTTACCGGGCAGGCATCAATCGCAGCCTGCAGCTGTCCCTCCTGGCATCTTTCGGTGATGTACCTGGGAGTTATTTTGACCCGGAGGTTGAAATTTCCTATGCTCCCTGAGCTTGAGATGACCTCGGCACCGGTGTACAGTTTAATGTTCTCTCTTCTGATAACTTTGAGGTAAAGATCGGTTATTAGTTCCTTGCCTGTCTGGTCGGTAGTAAAAAGCACATCCCATTGAGCTGTTCTGCCGCCAATAAAATGCTCCCTCTCGATAAGTGACACTGGGCAACCCATGTTCGACAGTTCAATTGCTGCTCTCATCCCTGCAATACCGGCACCTATAACTGCCACGGCTTTTTTAGATGGTATTTTTAACGGTGAGAGTGGTTCGGCCAGTCTTACCTTGGCGATGGCTGATCGCACAAGACCGATGGCTTTACTGGTTGCACCCTCCTTGTTATCGGAATGTGCCCATGAGTCCTGTTCCCTTATATTGGCGTGAACATAATTGTATTTGTTCAGCCCGGCCCTTTCAGCTACGGCCCTGAAAGTAACCAGGTGCAACTTTGGCGAACATGAGGCAACGACAATACCATCGAGATTGTTCTGCTTTATATCGTCAATAATCTCATTCTGTGCGGCATCGCTGCAGGCAAACATAGTATCCCTGGAGATAACCACACCTTCTTCATCTGCCACCGAATCCCTCACTTTTGCCACGTCGACATAATCGGCGATATTGCCTCCGCAGTGGCATACATATACTCCTATTTTATTATTCATTGTGATTTAATTAAAAAGCTTATTGCTTCTGATGAAGCTGAACCTGCTGACAATATGGAATCAGGGATATCCATCGGCCCGGAAGCTGTTCCTGCGACGAATACACCATCAATGCTGGTCCTTGCCGGACTCGACAAAGGATCTGTCTGGTTCACAAAGCTGAATTGATCAAGCTTCAGGTCACCATTGCCAAACAAGCGTGCATTATCGGGATTCGGCAGCACGCCTACTGACAGGACGACCAGGTCGTGCTCAGCTTCCTTTACCACACTTTCGTTAATATCCTCATACCTTAGAATCAGGTTACCATTTTCCTTTTCTGTGATCTTTCCTATTTTCCCTTTCACAAAATTGACACCCATACCCTTTGCCTGTTCGTAAAATTCTTCAAATCCTTTGCCGAAAGATCTGATATTCAGGTAATAAATTGTTACGTCGGCCATCGGCAGTGCTCCCATCAGGAGCTGGGCCTGTTTAATTGAATACATGCAGCAGATCTGTGAGCAAACAGGATTACCTACAGTCCTGTCTCTTGAGCCTGTACACAGGACATAAGCTATCCTGTCAGGCATTTTACCATCGCCTGGTCGCAGAATAGTATGATATGGCCTGGTAGGAGCCAGGTGCCGTTCCATCTGCATTGATGTGATAATATTCTTGTATGTTCCGAATCCGTACCGCGGCATCTTCAATGGGTCGAAAAGGTTGAAGCCTGTTGCTATGATAATGGTTTTAACATCAATATTGTATTCGATGGCTTCCTGTGTGAAATCGATACATCCGGTGGGGCATACCTTTTCGCATGCACCGCACAGGGTACAGTTTTCGATATCTATTGCTGCCACCCTCGGACTGGCGATGCTGAAGGGTATGTAGGCTGCCTTTCGTCCTACCATATCATACTGGTACTGGTCCTTAACCACTACCGGGCAGGCGAATTCACACAGCTGGCATCCGGTACAGTCTTCCGCGATGATGTAACGGGGTCTCCTGACCGCCCTCGCAATGAAATGATTTTCTCCCTCCTTCGTTATCCCTTTTATCTCAGTCTCTGTAAAGATCGTGATGTTGGGATGCCTTGATATCTCCGATACTTTTGGTGTGGTGATACAGGCTGAACAATCGAGGGTTGGGAAGACCTTGCTTAGATGGATCATCTTGCCGCCGATTGACAGGTCTTTTTCAGCAATCATTACTCTGAAACCGTTGTTTGCAAGATTAAGGGCAGCCTCACCGCCAGCAATGCCACCACCTATTACCAGGGCATCAAATGACAAGTTCATTGTTTTTTCACTCATTTCCGGCTGTTTCTGTTTTGAGGAGGTATTCATTAAAACTCTTCATCTGTTTAACAAATGATTCGCTGCAGACCGAGCAAATAGCTGCCATGCGGAGGCGGGCCGGTTCGATGTTTTTCTCTTTCATAAGCTCGTGAGTCCGGCTTACTATCTTCCCTGTCTTTTCAGTACATGATTCGCCGTATGGGCAGTCGCTTCCGTCAGCTGCAATAAAGACACCGTCGAATCCTTTATCATAGGCATGAAGAATCCATCTCGGCTTTATTGCACTCGAGCACGGAACTGATATGGTGTATACTGAGGAGGGGTAGTGAAGTTTTAATAATCCCGCCATATCAATGGCGGGATCTGATATCTTTTCGGTTGAGAAAACCAGTATCCTGGCATTCTTCCTTCCGGTCAATTCCATATTGTCTCCTTACTTCTTCTTCATATAGATCTTGAAATATCCGCTTTCCTCAATGGTACCAAGGAATTCATGACCCTGCTTGGTACACCATTTCGGCAGATCTAACTTGGTACCCTCATCAGCAGATAAGACTTCCATGATGTCGCCAGGTTTGATCGTGCCAATTGCTTTTTTGGCCTCAAGAAGCGGACCCGGACATGCAGTTCCCCTTGCATCAACCGTTTTTGCAACCTGAAGGCTGCTGAGTTCTTCTGTTGTCATGGTTTCTGTTTGTTTAATTATTAATTGTAATATCAGTATTGCATTGCTTCAGTATCAGATAAACAGGTTGATGTCGGCTTCAGCGGCGGCTGTTATATATTCTCCGATACCTACTATGTCATCAGCAAGGTCGAGGAAATCCTCAAGTTTTTCGCCACCCCATATCTTACCTGCAAGGCCACAGATATGGATCTTAACGTCTGTTATTTCTTTAGCTTCCCTGAAAAATTCAACCCATGTCTTAACATTAAGATTTTTGAGTGAAGCCAGGAATTCCTCCTTTAATGAAGGATTTTCAGCCATCTGGAGCTTGTCCGGGTTATCACCAATATCTTTTCTGAAAGCACGGGCGCCCTGCAACAGGACGTAGATATCGACTTTCAAATCCATTGCTGCGGCACCACCCAGGATAACACCCGCTGCCGTCAGTTTATCAACACTGCCTGTATAAAGAGCAAGGCATAATTTTTTTTCTTCCATGTTAAAATATTTTTATTGTTAATTAATTCACAAAGGTATCTGATAGGATATCTACTTCAGGAAATGATCCGGTGAGAGAGATTAAGTTATTTTGTGATATATCTCACATTTTGTATTAAATTTGGGGCATGAATAATGAATGTAAAGTTTGTGGTATAAAATCGAAAGCGGCATCCAAGCTGACGGATGAGGAGATTGACCAGCTTTCATATAATTGTGCTCCGGTAAAGTTCCGCAAAGGTGATTCCCTGATCAAGCAGGGTACCTTTTCAACCAATGTTGCCTACCTGAAAAGCGGCCTTGCAAAGGTCCATATAGCAGGCCCTTATCACGAGCAGATAGTCAGGATAGTAAAATCACCCAGCTACCTTGGTCTTCCGACAACCTTTGGCGATAAGATAAACCAGTATTCTGTTACCGTAGTGGAGGATGCAGAGGTTTGTTTTATTGACGTGAATGCATTCAGGCTGCTGCTTAAGTCGAACAGTGATTTTGCCTACGAGATTATGCTGGAGCTGTGCAGGAATGAGCTCGAGGTCTTTTACAGGTGCGCCAACCGGACCCAGAAGCAGATCAGGGGTAAAATAGCAGATGTGCTGCTTGAGTTCTCAGACAGGATCTATAATTCACGGGTGTTCCGGATTCCCATTACACAGGAAGATCTGGGCAATCTTGTCGACTCGAGCCGTGAAAGTATCAGTCGTGTGCTCACGGAATTTAACAAGGATGGCATTGTTAAGCTTTCCGGAAAGAAGATAGAAATAAAGGACAGGAATAAACTCCTGATGATAAGCTCCAATGGCTGATTATTAAGGAAAAAGCCCTCAGGTTAGCTATGCATGTGTCTGAGGGCCCTGTGAACTAGTTTGTTTTATGATTTATTTCTTAAGGACAGTTTTGAACACAGTCTCTTTCGGAAGCGGCCTGGTACAGAAGAACCAGTCGTAGCATTTCATGTCCTTCTTGTTTTCCATCCTTTCTTTAGCGACACCGCAGGATCCTGCAGTAGGTACAATCACATCATCACCGGGTCGCCAGTCGGCAGGGGTGGCAACGGAAAATTCATCCGCTGTCTGAAGTGCAATCAGCGCCCTGTAGAGTTCATCAAAGTTCCGGCCAAGGCTGAGTGGATAATAGATAATCGTCCGGATTATACCCTTGGGATCGATGAAGAAC
>CAZQRQ010000089.1:9826-10531 GCA_964595725.1 uncultured Rikenellaceae bacterium
CAGCTTTAGTGTTGCTCTCACCAGGCTGGATCATTCCGTACTTCTTGGCAACATCCATGGTGATATCCTCAATAAGCGGGAATGTTACCTCTACGTCCTTCATCCCCTTGTATTCGATCTTCTCCTTGATGGTCCTGAGCCATGCAATATGGCTATAGAGGCCATCAACGGAAAGGCCTACCAGCTTGCAGTCAGCCTCATTAAACTGCTTCTCCATGCTCGCAAAGGTCATAAACTCGGATGTGCATACAGGTGTAAAATCGGCCGGATGACTGAAGAGGATCACCCAGCTTCCCTTATAATCTGCAGGGAAATTAATATTACCCTGTGTTGTCACTGCCTGAAATTCAGGAGCCTGTTCGCCAATTCTTGGCATTGATACAAAACTTTCGTCACACATAGTATTAATAATTTATAGTTAATAAAAAAGTAATTTTCTAATCCACCGGTGGCTTACCTGCCGAGATGTTCTTGCTTCTTTCAATAGACTGAAGTGCCAGGTAGTTATCACCGAATTTGTTGAGGTTCTCCATTTCGTCGTCGTACTGGTTAAAATGACGCTCCTCATCTTCGACGAGAGTTTCAAATAGTTTTTTGGATACTGAATCTGCATTCTGAGCGCATTCGTTAGCCCACCTGTTATAATCATCAGCGCTGTTGGTCTCCATCTCGGTTGCCATTTCCAGCATCTCTTTGACTACATGA
>CAZQRQ010000090.1:0-10373 GCA_964595725.1 uncultured Rikenellaceae bacterium
GCTGTCCTGACGCTTCATGGTTCAAGCGTAGGATAAAATTTTTCCTCTGTGAAACTCTGTGGATCTCTGTGTAACAAATTTCTTTTCTGGGGAATTTAGGGGGTAACACAAAAAAACTGCCCTGTTTCCGGGGCAGCCTGTTTTCTTTGTAATTCTTCGACTGCAAGACTGCAGGAATATACTTACTTCTGCTTCATCTTAGCATCTATGCAAAGAGTGGCGTGTGGTACCGCCCGGAGGCGTTCCTTGGAGATAAGCTGACCTGTTTCGCGGCAGATGCCGTATGTCTTGTTCTCTATTCGCACGAGGGCAGCCTGCAGGTGTTGTATGAACTTAAGCTGGCGCTGAGCCAGCCGGCCGGCCTCCTCCTTGGATAATGTGGTGGCACCCTCTTCCAGTACCTTGAAGGTAGGCGAGGTATCCATGGTATCGTTGCTCTCCTCATGTGTGATACTCGATTTCAGTATCTCGTAATCTTTCTTGGCTTTATCAAGCTTGGCGAGGATGATCTCTCTGAACTCCTCCAGCTCCTCATCTGTATATCTGGTCTTCTCAGCCATGGCTTTAGATTTTATTTATGCCGCAAAGGTAGGGAAATTTTTAATATAAAAATCAAGTGTTTTTTGACGGGCTTTTTGCTGAATATTTTATTGTCTGATGTCCTTAAGTCTGATGTCTTACAGTCCAACTTATTATTGGATTCTTTAACCTGAGTAACTCATAATTGCCTTCACGCATCGCCGGGCCGTATTACCGTCCCACAATTCAGGTCTGACCGGGTGTTTATCAAGGGTCAGAGCTTTACGAAACTCATTCCGGATGTCTGAAATATTATTCCCGACAAGGACACTGAGCCCTCCTTTATCACGCAGAGTAACAGGCCTTTCAGTATTATTTCTCATCGTGATACATGGGGTTCCCAGTACCGTGCTCTCCTCCTGCAGTCCTCCGCTGTCGGTTATCACCAGCTTCGCTTCCATATTAAGCTTGAGCATCGACCGGTAGTCGAGCGGGTGTAGAAGCGTTATTTCAGTGCAGTTCGCTATCTCCTTTAATAATCTATAAGATTCCAGCTGTTTCAATGTCCTCGGATGAAGAGTCCACAGTAGCGGAAGCTCTTTCGATGCTTCATCGATGAAGAATCTTACGATCAAATTCAGGATATCCCTGTTGTCGACGTTTGAAGGTCTGTGTAAAGTAATTACTGCGAACTCCTGGAAAGACATACCGGATCTGACCATGGGATTCAATTCCTTAAGCAGATTGTCCTGCAAGATCTGCTGTAAATCAAGTTTCGATGCCTTTTCGAGATTTGAGTCAAGAGTATCAATCATGATATTTCCTGTAAAGACGATCCTCTTTTCCGCTACTCCTTCATTTCTGAGATTCTGTGAGGAAATTTTATCAGGGGTAAGAAGAAGGTCTGAGAGCCTGTCTGTGACAAGACGGTTTATTTCCTCGGGCATTGCCAGGTCTCCTGAGCGAAGACCAGCTTCAATATGGCACAGTTTTACATTTTCTTTTTTCGCAGTGACAGAACAGGCCAGTGTGGCGTTGACATCTCCAACCACAACTATCCAGTCCGGTCTTTCCTGTCTTACGACTTTTTCAAATTCGATCATTGTCTTTCCCACCTGTTCGGCGTGTGTACCTGACCCTATTCCAAGGTTAATATCAGGTTCAGATATCTCCAGGTCGGCGAAGAAAGACTCTGACATCCTTGAATCGTAATGCTGACCGGTATGAACCAGTAAATGATCTATTTTTTTGTCTGTGGAAGAGTTCCAGTTTTCAATAGCCCTTATAAAAGGGGCAATTTTCATAAAATTAGGCCTGGCGCCAACAATGGAAATGATTTTCATTAGAAATTGTATGGTTTGAAATATTATTGATTTTTACGAGGTATATTCCTTATAAACGTATTTTAAGCCATCATCCAGGCTGGTTTTAGGCTCAAATCCCAGCGATTTTAATACGGTTGTATCCGTTACCTTACGATATGTTCCATCAGGTTTGGATGTATCAAAAACGATCTTTCCCTTGAACCCGGTAAGAGCAGCAATCCTTTCAGCCAGCTCTTTTATTGAAATTTCAGCACCTGTTCCGATATTAAGGAAATGTGGAGGATTTATTCTATCGTTTTTTATTTTGTGTACTTTGATAAGGTCATCTATGTCTACATTTTCCATAAGGTAAACACATGCTTCAGCCATATCCTGTGAATACATGAATTCCCTTTTTGGCTTGCCGGAACCCCATACTGTCACAGTAATATCCTTACCTGCCTGTCCACTGTTTCCGCTTATGGATTTTATTCCATACTGTTCCAGCAAAGCCAGAATTTCATTATTAGTTGCATTTCCCGAAAAGCTTCTGATATTATTTTTATCCAGATCTCTCTTTATGGCATTCCAGTTATCTTGTTCAAGGCAACTGGCAAGATGAAATTTTCTGAGAAGGGCAGGCAGAACATGTGATTTATCAAGATCAAAATTATCTGCCGGTCCGTATAAATTAGTGGGCATAACCGAAATATAATTTGTGCTATACTGTAAATTATACGATTCACACATCTTTAATCCGGCAATTTTTGCCACAGCATACGGTTCGTTTGTGAATTCAAGAGGGGATGAGAGTAAGTATTCCTCCTTAATGGGTTGAGGAGCATTTTTGGGATATATGCAAGTGGACCCGAGAAAGATGAGTTTCTTTACACCATATCTCCATGAAGCATTTATTATGTTAGACTGGATCATGAGATTATCATATATAAAATCAGCCCGCAGTTTATTATTCGCCATTATCCCTCCCACTTTTGCAGCAGCGATAAACACATATTCGGGTAATTCAGTCCTGAAGAAATCATCTACTAATCCTTGCCTGGTGAGATCAAGTTCATTAAAAGTCTTTGAGATAAGCCGGGAATAACCCTTCTTCCTCAGAATGTTTGTGATGGCTGATCCAACCATACCTTTATGCCCTGCTATATAAATTCTTGAAGATTTTTCCATGGCAGATATTTATTCAAAATAATTAAATACTTTAAAGCCTCCGTTTTTTAAAAATGATTCCTTTTTTGCCAGATGCACATCGTTATCAACCATATCCCTTATTAAATCATCAATATCATGCCTGGGTGCCCATCCCAGCTTTTCCCTGGCTTTGGCAGAATCACCCTGGAGAATATCAACTTCTGATGGCCTGTAATAAGCAGGATCTATCTTTATGATGATGGGATCCCTGGCAATGCGATTCTTAAAGGGCTTGAGATATGTCTGGCCTATTTTATTGCAGAAAAGTGAATCATCAATCTCTGTTACAATACCAGTTTCATCTTCTCCTTTCCCGGAGAAAGAGATCTGTACTCCTGAGTATGAAAAAACTTTCAGGATGAATTCCCGAACTTCAGTTGTAGTACCGGTAGCAATCACATAATCGTCTGGTTGGTCTTGCTGCAGTATCAGGTACATGGCCTCGATATAATCCATGGCATGCCCCCAGTCTCTTTTGGCATCAAGATTTCCCATGTAAAGGTTATCCTGCATGCCCAGCAGAATTCTGGCAGCACCTATGGTAATCTTCCTTGACACAAATGTCTCACCTCTTACAGGGGATTCATGATTAAATAGTATCCCATTACTGGCATGGAATCCATATGCCTCCCTGTAGTTGACTATTATCCAGTATGAATATAACTTTGCCACACCGTAAGGACTTCTGGGATAGAAAGGAGTCTTTTCAGTTTGAGGTACCTCCTGTGCCAGGCCATATAATTCTGAAGTGCTTGCCTGATATATCCTGGTAGTGTTTTGTAATCCTAACAGCCTGATAGCTTCAAGAATTCTAAGAGTACCTACACCATCCGTATTGGCTGTATATTCAGGAACATCAAAGCTCACTTTTACATGACTCATAGCACCCAGATTATATATTTCATCTGGTCTTGATTCCTGGATTATCCTGGTTATATTCATCGAATCACTCAGGTCGCCGTAGTGAAGAATTAACCTTCTTTCTTTTTCATGGGGGTCCTGGTAAAGGTGATCCAGCCTGTCGGTATTCAGTAGTGAGCTTCTCCTTTTTATTCCATGAACCAGGTATCCTTTTTTAATTAAGAACTCAGCAAGATATGCACCATCCTGACCTGTAATACCTGTTATTAATGCTGTTTTTCCCAAGGTAATTGATATTAAAGTTTATAATGATAATTCTTTTCTCCTGATTTTGATTTTAAAGGATTCCGGGATCTCATATTCACTGATCAAGATTAAATATCCTCCTCCCCCTGCACCCGATAGTTTCCATGCTACAGCTTTATCCTTGTACTGTTCGATTATCTCCTCAATCTTTGGTGTCAGCATCCCTGGAAACATTCTCACCTGCGCTTCAAAAGAAGCAAGAAACCCCTCTGAGAATTTACTCAGGTTTCTTCCGGTCAAACCATCCCATGTAATGTCAGCAGCTTCAGCAAGTTCTTTAACGTTTGCAGTATCAATAAATGTCTTTTTGAGTACATCGAAATGAGCCGGCCTGGGCCAGAGAGTAACCATGGATAGTTTGTTTTCAAGCCAGCTTAGAGTTTGAATATCTGAGATATTCTCAAATTTTGATGGCCAGTAATTACCTTTTTCGTAATAGAATTTATTTATACCAGGTATTGTGATGCCAATAGAATCCTGAGAACCACTTACCTCAGCAGCACCCGGGTCATTGTCATACCGGAAAAGGACTTTTGCAAGCTTCTCTGGATTTTCCAATGGCAGGTGACCGTTCCACAGCTCTATAGCTTTTTTTCTGGTCGACGTGGCCATACCAGAACGTTCATTAAACTCAATAGTAGGTTCAATTGACGCAGTAATTGCAGATCCGGGGCAGTATTTTGAAACATAGGGCTGATCAATCCATGTGCCTGCAATATCAATGCGATAAGGCATAGGTTTCACTTGTCTCAGTGCAGATGACGACCTTTGAGGCAGATTATCATGAGGGATACGTTTTAAAACCTTATACTCTATACCAAGTTTCTTGCATATTTGTTGTTTTTCAGGGGTATGACCATCTTCATTAACAATAAAGATATCAGGTTTGATTATTTTAATGTCATCGATAAAATCCAATAGTCCACTGCCATTATTAATAGTCACTTTTTTAACGCTCGATAATGCTTCAATCATATAGAGTCTTTCACCTTCTGAAATCACCGGTTCACGACCTTTAAGTTCCCTTATTGTTTTATCTGAGCCAAGGCCTACATGCACATCGCCGTATTCCGAAGCTTCCTTTAAAAATGCTACATGTCCGGAATGGAGTAAATCGAAAAAGCCTGATACAAATACTATCTTTTTCTTTCCTGGGTTCATATTTATTTTCTTTTGCTTAGAGTCTGACCAAAGATACCATGAAAAGAATAAAATTGCAGAATTAATATTGAAGATGAATTCAGGATGAAAAAATAAGTTACTTCTTAAGGGTTAAACCTGTGTATATTATGAAGGATTAATTACTTCTCGCATTCCTGAACATGATATTCCACATAGATATCCAGAAATACCTGAAGTCAGTGATTAACGGATGTTTGTCATATTCATCCAGATATTTCAACTCAGAGGCCTGTATGCTTTCCAGGTCTTTTGGCATGTGAGCGTAGAACGGAGGGATTAGACCTGGTTTGTATTTTATCCTTCTCTCCCTGACTTCCTGTTTGTATAGCTCAAAGTATTGTTCACTAAGAGGGCGAACTCCAACAATCTTCATATCGCCCTTGAAGAAGTTGATCATTGTGGGCAGCTCATCGAGCCATATTCTGCGACATACTGAACCCCATGAGGTAATCCGGAAATCATTCTTAAACTTACCGCCATGTTGCAGGTCGTATAGTTTATAAACATAATCCTGGATGTATTCGGAATAGGGGTGCATAGTTCGAAGCTTATATACCTTGATCCTTTTTCCCCCCTTGCCAATCCTGGGTAGTGCTATGAGAGGGCCATAATAATAATCGGTCTTCGGAAGAGGCATGTCATGCTTTCTGGCCTCAATACAAAGCTGATTGCCGATAAAAGACTCCTGTACTATCCTGAATCCGGCTCTTGAAAGACGGCCAAGTATTTCGGCCCGTGAGATAACGGCATTTTCTCCCCTGGTAAGAAGGAAATATACTGGCCGGGTTATCTTAAGCTTTGGCAGTATCCTTTTAATCACAAAGTCCAAAATGTAATATATCCAGTTAAGAACAGGAGGATACTTCCTGAGAAGCCTTTTTTTCCTCTGGTCTTTTGTTTCAGCACAGCAGAAAAAATATCCTTTATCTTCGAGCTTCCTGTTTACTTCGTCGAAGAAATCATCCGGCTTTCTTATATCATTAACTCGGTGAAGGTTTATAATATAGGAATAGCTGTGCTGCGGGAGACTCGAAATATTGAATGCAGTTGTAGTCGAAAGCACAGCGGTAGATCCGTCAATCTTAGGGCCGGTCATTCTGATGACTGCCTGGGTCATCTCCTGTCCGCATTCGTTTTCGATTGCGGATATAATATCTGGATTAACCTTAATATTGGCATTTGGGTGATAACCGTTGCCGTTTGTTTCACCAACAAGCTCATATTCACTTAGTCTCCTGTATGCCTTGTACTTTTCGTACTCCTCGTAATCCTGCAGGTTTGCTTTTTTGTAAGCTATGTAGGCACTCCCGAAAATAAGTTCAAGAATAGTTGCTATCAGGGCCGTTCCCAGGACCACGGCCCTTGAATATGAATAATTCCTGAAAGTGTACATCAGTAAAGCGGTAAGCGAAAGGGCGACGATATTGCTGGTTACCACCCTGGAAAAAAGAGATGTGAAGTTGATTATCTTTCCCCTGTGCATTTTACCGTTCAGAAGAGAAACCAGTATCCAGATCAATGCCAGGCTTGCGAAAAAAACACTATGTGATGGCACATAGGACTTTAAACCAGATGGCTTAAGCCAGGCCATGATAAGAAATGATATTGTCAGAATGACAATATCAGCGAAAAGGGTTATGATCCTGAATCTGCTCTTCTTCATTGGGGGCCGACTCCGCGATTTTTGACGAACCGAAGTTAATAAAATCTCCAATAATTACTTTGTATAGACTATTACAGGAATGCTAAAGTTGCATTCCAGGCAGCAGGCGCCGGGCGACAGGCATGAGATTAATGGCTTATCTTGTTTTTTGTCCCGTGCTTTATAAGGTTTGTCAGCATTGCACTTAAATTGTCATAATCTGAATCAAGTTTTTTAAATGTCTCTCTTGTAATATATCCAACTTCAAACGAAATTAAAAGTTGGATTCTTAATTCAGCTGTTGATCCCCTGGCAATATAAAAATGCCTTATGCTTTGCTTGTCAGTATCTAAGCTATCTCCCTCTGCAATATTTGATGGTATTGAGACAGAGGTTCTTTTAATTTGGTCTCTAAATCCAAAGTCCTTTTTGAAATTACCGGTATCAGTTAATTTATACATAATTACAGCAAGATCTTTTGCTTCATGCAAAACCTTAAGCTTTTTAAAATTTTCCACATTGCAGCGGATAAATGTTACAAAATCAGCACATCATAAAATTAGGGATTTTAAATTATGTCATGTAATTAGATCCTTAACATACATCCACATTTATCTACATCTGGCATCTGATGACTGACACCCGATGCCCGATGTCAACTTATTTAAAATCCGTATGTGATACCAACATTAAAAGTTTTTTTTCTTCCATAGAAGTACTCCGGACTCCACCTCTCATCCCCGCTTATATTGCTGATGTTAAAAGATCCCCATGCATACAGGTCGTTTATGACCTGGTATGAGGCTTTTAAACCCAGGGATATATTTCGCCACTCTACTGATTCCAGGGGTGGATTACCCACACGGCTGGTGCCTAGTTCCGTATAGTCCGGACCCCGGATTGCATTCAGGAACCAGAGGGAAATTTCCATTGCTCTTAGTGGACGATAACCGGCAGAAAAATACCACTCCCTTGAATTGTCACGCAAGTAATGGCCAAGGTTGTACCTGTTTGATTCGAAGGTCAGGGTTGGTACGTAATGCTGATAGGTTAGAGGATAAGTATATGTATATTCAGCTGTAAAAGAAAAGTTTTCGAAAGGGAGATCTGTAAGCCTGAATCCTGCTTTCCAGCTCACAAAGTTCCACGCATCTTTTTTAAAGATCCGGCTGACAGATAACTCGTCGATAAAAAGTGTTACATAAAGATGAGTGTATTTTACCTGTCGTGAACTTATATCGAAGAACATCTGGGAGTTCATATTGTCTATTCCTGAGTTCACTGAGTGATCGACCGACTTAAAAAACAGGACCGGGATAAAGTATCCGGGGAAAAGTTCGACGTCGGAATATACTATGCTGTTACCGGCCGAGATGTTCAGGTTTTTTATGGGCTTAAAGGTAAATAAGTTGGCAGCTATGAACTTACTATGATATACTTCCCGGTAATCTGTGCCATAACTGTTTGTAACATAATAGGATCGGGAGCTGTCTATCACCATCGAGTTTAGCCAGCCGTGGAAATAGTTGAAGTCAAACCACTTAACAGGACTGATATGCAGTCGTAGCTGTATGAAAGAAGGATTTCTGCCACTGAAGATGCTGGCTCCATTGTAGTTGCTTCCCCACTCCAGTCCATCCTTGACAAGTCCTGCAGAGCCCCATTTCCAGGAATAAGTAACTCCGCCTCTCATTTCGCTCCAGTCGCTCGATCCTTTAATATGTCCTCCCTCTCTCTGGCTGAGGTATTCGGATCTTCCCAGGAGAGGCCTCTCATGGTTATCCCTCAGTGAGGCATAGAAGCCCCATTTCCCGATGTACGCCCTTGCTTCCAATCCATTTCTCCAGTAGGTTGCATTTCCTGCAGAGTTATGAAAGATTTCTGCTCCTAATATTGGATTTATGGTTATTGAAAGCAGTGAGTCTCTGTAATAAAAAAGATCCGTGCGCTCTGCGCTCTGTGCTCTGCGCCACAAAAATCTTTCCTCTTCTCCCACTCTACCTTTCTCCCTTTCATTATCTATCTCCTTCACGAAGTCTCTCATATAAAACTCCAGTTCTTTCTTCTGCCTTACGCTGAGTTCTTCTCTCTTCACTTCGGCCTCTTCAAGGCATTTGGCTATAAACAACCGCGAATACGGTTTTATTGCGGAATTAATTGAAATTATATGGTTATTAGCCAGCTCATCAAGGAATTCATAGATACCGGTATTCTGAATAGGATGAGGAACCTCCTGGGCAGAGATTTTACTATAAAATGGAAGGAAATAAAAAAGAGACAGAAATATGGTGAATAGAGTCTTCAAGGTTATTAATACTATATGTAAAAGCAAATATATGATTTAATGATTTACCCCCAAACCACCCTGGGGGGCTTTTATATTATGAATTTCCTACTGTAATGTGCTTTTAAATTAATTTTTATTCATTGATTATTTATAGAAATGTTATCTCTATGATGTATGTAATTGTTATTAATAGTGCGCAGGCAAAACCGAAAACGGTGCGAACCTGTGCCGACGCGCAGAGCAGCTAAAGGCACAGGTTGTCGTTTTCGGCCTCCTTTTGCTCACTTTGTTCGCGAGCTCGGAAGACCAATATCTTCCTCGGTTCTTTGGTTTGTTTGGCTACGCCGAGCTCCTCGTTTCACTTCGTCGGTTCTTTTGGAGGAACAAAAGAAATGAACAATATATTAAACAATTATCTTTGTCATCACTATCTGCATCTTAACGCAAATAAAATGAATAGTTGAACCTGATGGTAGGAAACAACATAACAATAATTAAAAACAAAACTCCGAAGTGGTACGCAGTATATACCAGACCCAGGGCTGAAAAACTAGTCTATCAGCGACTGCTGGAGTCAGAGATAGAAGCTTTCCTGCCAATGCAGAAGACGATCCGCCAGTGGAGCGACAGGAAAAAGCTTATTGAAAAGCCACTTCTTTCATCATATATTTTTGTAAATACTGTTCCAAAGAAATTTCCGATAGTTTTTAAAACTTTCGGAGTGGTTAAGTTCGTGACTTTTGAAGGGCAGCCTGTCCCCATACCTCAGAAGCAGATTGACAATCTTAAGCTTCTGATAAACAGCGATGCTGAGATTGAAGTCACATTAGAAAAGTTTGATCCGGGAGATAACGTGGAGGTGACAAACGGATCTCTTGTCGGGTTGACGGGGGAACTCGTAGGCAGGGGTGGCAATAGGAGGGTCCTGGTTCGTCTGGATAACCTTGAGGTGAATATAGTGGTTACAATTCCGGTGACTTTTTTGAGGAAGTTGTCCTGACGCTTCGCTGTCTTGGCGTTTCGCTGTCTTGACGCTTCGCTGTCCTGACGCTTTGCTGTCTTG
>CAZQRQ010000091.1:0-9984 GCA_964595725.1 uncultured Rikenellaceae bacterium
TGGCATGAATATAGGAACGTGCATAAGGTAACTGCAAAGTTCATTTTCATGATTGTGGGGCCGCTCCTGTTTATTTTACCTGCTGCACTGATAAACCTCAGCATCGAGAGATCCTTCCAGGAAGGCTTCTTTTATCACCAGGACCTCCAGGATGAACTGGTCAGATACCAGGAGAAAAAGAACATTGAAACAATCAACGCTTACCAGGACTCATCTTTTTATCCTGTTCTTGAGATGGTACATGCAAAAACCGAAGAGGTTATCGGGATTATTAACAAGCTTGAATGGAAAATGGTACAAATGTCAGAAGGTGAGCCAGGTCAGCCTGCAGAGATGGGAGTATCTGACGGATCATACAATAAGGACATACCATTCATTTCACTTACAAGACCATTTCAATATGGCCCTTCAGCTGAGTTTCTTCGATATGGCTGCAGTGCCAGAAATGAGTTAGAAGAAGGCCTGAAATCATTAGGAACAACCATTTCCGGGCAACTTGGTGCTGATTGGATCAGTAAGTCCAGCGGGATGCTCAGTACCGCTTCTATCCTGCCGGGAAAAAATGCATCAAGGAATGAACTTGAACTAATGCCATTAATGACGGGCATTCATGGACTTACATTGCTGAAAAACAAAATCCTAAGTCTTGAATCTGAAGTAATAAGTCAGATCGCTTTACAATAATTAATATACTCAAACCAGGAAATCATGAAACAGAAAATATATTTGCTCGGATTGCTGTCAGTTATCTTACCGGTAGTGGGAATAATATTCAAAGTGAATCACTGGCCGGCAGCAGGAATATTATTGTGCACAGGTATTTTTACACTAATTATACTGTTTTTGCCATTAGCGCTTATAAATAACTACAAAACGGCTGATGGGCAAAGATCATCTCTTCTTTCCGTTATTACATGGCTTACCTGCCTGGTGATATTTACCGCTATGCTTTTTAAAATAATGCACTGGCCCGGTGCCGGAATAATAATATTCATTGCAATGCCTTTCCCTTTTGTTGTCTTCCTTCCGGTTTATCTGGCAGTTACTTCGAAAATAAAAGGATTTGATATTAACAATACGATTATTATTCTTTTACTACTTGCATTACAGGCTGTTTTCACAGCATTGCTTGCGCTCAATGTTTCGAAGGAAAGACTGGCTGACAGCACTGATCTTACAGATAACTATCTTAATACCAGTAATATATACATGCACCTGCCGGTAAATAACGAAAATCGCCAGATAGATATAAGAAAGCAATCTGCAGTTGAAGCCGCTGACCGGTTTCTTGTCCTTATTGATGAAAGCAATAACCTGATACGGCGTATTACTTCACCTGATAGTAAAGGTGACGATTTTATTTCACCAATTTACGATAAGCTTGATTCGAGGACTCTGGCAGGTAAAGCTCTTCTCTCCGGACAGGTTCCCACGCAATCCGAAAAGCTCAAGAAAGGACTGGACCAATTTGTTGCTGCATTGAAAGATCTTGATCCATCAGGCGAGCTTGTTACTTTGGCAGCAAGTCTATATGACCTGGACCAGGAACCAGGGGACCCGGAATGGACCTACAAACTGTTCGCCAACAACGACCTTGCCTGGGTACTTGCCGACCTCAGCTCAATGGATACTAATACAAGAATACTCAAGCAACTTATTATAACCATGGAATAAGTAAAATTATTTAATCGAATCTGAACCTGAAAACAGGATAAATTTGCAGCCGCATTGTTCCAGATGATCAGAATTGTTGAAATCTTCTCATAAATAGTTAATTAACATTACAATATTACACCTTACATATTGGTAATTTTGTCGGTATGAAACTGAACTTACCAGTATGCATTCAAATCCTCCTGCCGGTTATTTACAAAGGCAGGGGGATACATTTTCTAACTAATCCATTCCGGGTCGAAAATCTATCCTCTGAACCTTTTTGATTAAACATTGTTGTAAAGACAATGAACATAATAAGGAAAATATCTATAATCACTATATTTATATTATTGGCATCAAGGGCTTATGCTCCTGTGGCGGATAACCTGCCTGTTTTTGCTACTGAAAGTATAAATCCCTATAAGAAGCTGATACATGCTATTGGCATGATAGAAACGCGGCATGACACCCTCGCATATAATCCTGTGGAACAGGCTGCAGGTTATTTCCAGATAAGGCCAATTAGGCTCGAGGATTACAACAGGCGAACAGGTAACAATTACACCATGAATGACCTTTTCGATTATAGTATATCTGAAAAGATCTTTCTTTATTACGCCGTAAAAACGGGTCCCTATAATTTTGAGAGGATTGCAATGAACTGGAATGGTTCAGGTCCGAAAACTATATATTATTGGAACAGGGTTAAGAAATACCTCTAAAATCTATCCGGTAGTCCTTTTATTTTCTGCCTGATATTCTCCTTGTACTCTTCCTGAGCTTATTCTGATAATAGCTTGAATAGAAGTATTTATTCTTTCCCATATGTGCCATATCGCATGATTCTTTCTTCTTCGTGATGTCGAAGTGGTATTTTTTCGCTGAAGCACATCCTGAAGCAGCTAAAAAAGCAATGGCCGCAATAAGGATAGCGGCCTTCAGCAAATACGTTGGTCTCTTTGATTCCATAATACCCTGAATTTACCTTTCAATTTACAATATTTTTTTCGAACTCAGCAACATGGACACTGAAGGACTTTCAATTCAGTTAAATTTATATCTTTAAGCCTTTCGCCAACTGTATTGCATAATGATTCTGATAATTGCTCTTTTCTTTATCGGTGCAGCAGTGGTTTCACTGGTCTTTTCACTTATCTCATGGTCTGAAAAAGAATTCAGGGCAGGTAAAAGACTATTATTGATTACTGTAGTCCTTGTTTTAGCCGGGTTATCTGGTAGCATATTCGTGTACCCGGCCAGAAATATAGTGGCAGCTTTTCTTGTAATTATGGCATTGGCATTTCTGATACTGTTCCTTATTAAACCCTCAGCGACAAAAGGCCCTTACATAAATCCACCCAGGAATGTCGATGAACGTGATGTTATTTTTTCGAGAATGAAGATTCAACCGGGGACACCCGGGTGGGAAGAATATTATTCCTCCCACAGGGACGAGGAAGAGCAGGATACTATAGCGAGGGCGCTCCCGGGACTGCTTTCTGAAAAAAGCCAGTTTTACAACAGGCTGACCTTTGCTTCAGCTGACGCCAATTTCGGGATCATCGAGTATCTGCACAAAGCCATAAGACAGCCATCTTCTGACAATAAAGCATCATTTTCACCTGAAGCACTCACCAGCTATCTTAAAAACTTGCTCAATTACCTTGGTGCTCACAATACGGGAATTTGCGAGCTTCGCGACTACCACCTGTACACAAAAAGGGGCAGAGGAGAGGATAAAGGGAAGGAGGTAACTAATTCTCACAGATATGCAATTGCATTCACAGTGGAAATGGATCACAGGAATATGATGAGCGCACCCTTCTCCCCCACTGTCTTTGAGTCATCAGAACAATATCTCAGGAGTGCAAATATGGCACTCCAGGTAGCAGCCTTCATTAAAAAATCAGGATGGGATGCCAGGGCTCATATTGATGGTGACTACGAGGTTATATGTCCTCTCGTTGCCAGGGATGCCGGGCTGGGAGAAATAGGAAGGATGGGGCTGCTGATGACACCGAAACTTGGGCCAAGGGTCAGGATAGCTGTCATCACCACAAATGCTCCTCTTCTAACAGATCCGGTAAGACCTGACCCGTCAGTTGTCAGGTTCTGCTCAATTTGCCGGAAATGTTCAGACTGTTGCCCTGCAAGATGTATACCTGAAGGCAGTATGGCGATTATTGATAATGCTGAAAGGTGGAAGATAAATTCAGACCTCTGCTACAGGTATTGGTGCACAACCGGGACGGATTGCGGAAGGTGTATCTCCGTATGTCCTTTCAGCCATCCTGATAATCTGATGCATAACATAATAAGGAGATATATCAGGAGGTCTGCAATTATGAGAAAAATCGCCCTGGAAGCTGATAATTTCTTCTACGGGAAAAAGCCGGCACCACAGGATATACCCTCATGGATGGATCCTTCATGAAATAGAACCAGATATTTTTTGTACAGCTTTGTTAATACCCTTTGTTGTTGTATTTTTGCGGGTTGACTTTGATTGATCAATTCCTGTTTATGATTTACAGAACAATTGGGACTATTTCGCTGGTCATTCTATGTTCCCTTGGGATCTACGGACAGTCTCCCGGAGAAAGTTCCCTTAAACAGGCTGTTAAAATCAGGAACCTCACCTCACCCGTAAATTTTGACGGCATACCGGAGGAGGAAGCCTGGCAGCTGCTGGAACCTTTTAAGATGACGATGCATTCGCCGGTTTTCGGCAAGGAACCTACTGAAAAAACAGATGTCAGGATCGGATTTGATGACAGGTATCTGTATGTAGGAGCATACTGTTATTACGATGATATTAATCTAATCAGGTCAGCCAGTTATAAAAGAGATTTTATGGGTATGGGTGGTGACTGGATAGGTATTCTTCTCGACACTTACAATGACAAGGAGAATTCAGTTGCATTCTTTGTCAGTCCCGATGCATTGAGGTATGACGCAAGTATCCAGAGGGATGCAGTAATGGGTCCCTATGACAAAATGCCCATGAATATCAACTGGAATACCTTCTGGGATGTTGCCACAAAGATCAGTGATGAAGGGTGGTCGGCCGAAATACGTATCCCGCTTTCCAGTATTCGTTTCCAGGAAATTAACGGAGAAGTCAGGATGGGACTGACCATTGAAAGGTGGATCCCGGCCAAGAATGAAGTGGATCTGTATCCTGCCATTCCTCCCAACTGGGGTGAGACATCAGCCATAAAACCATCGCAGGCACAGGAAGTAATTTTTAACGGACTTGTACCAGGCAAGCCGATATACATAGCTCCTTATGCACTTGCCGGCTATGAGGCACGTAATGATATCAACAGTGCCGGTACGTCATACCTGCATTCACAGAAACCTTCATTTGAAGCAGGGCTGGATATTAAATACGGCCTTTCAAGCAATATGGTCCTCGATCTTACTGCCAACACCGATTTTGCACAGGTAGAAGTAGATGATCAGCAGTTCAACCTCACACGCTATTCAATGTTCTTCCCTGAAAAGAGGATGTTCTTTCTTGAAAGATCGAGCAATTTTGATTTTTCCCTTGGAGGGAACAATAATATTTTTTACAGCCGGAGAATAGGACTCAGCGATTATGGTGATCCGATCCGCATTTACGGTGGGGCGCGTATGACGGGCAGGATTGGCAGGTGGGACATTGGCGTGCTTGATATGCAGACCGCACACCTGACAATTGAGCTGGAGGACGGAACCCTTGATGAAATACTACCTTCAGAGAATTTCGGAGTTATGCGCCTTCGCCGGCAGGTGATAAATGATAATTCCTACATCGGTACGATTTTCGCAAGCAGGCTTGGGTTGAACGGCAATTATAACCTGGCCTATGGTGTCGACGCTATTATTCGTGTTTTTGGGGAGGACTACCTTGATATCAAGTTTGCGCAGACGCTCGAAAATGATACTGTGAACAGTGCCTTTTTTGAGCCGATGAGATTTACCGCAAGCTGGGAAAGAAGGTCGAAGAAAGGCTTTGGATATAATGCAGGTTACTCTTATTCGGGGATTCATTTCAATCCCGGCATGGGCTTTGAAATGAATAATGATTATTCAAATATGCGTGTGGGAATCAGGTATGGATGGATGCCCGGTGAGGACTCAAAACTTTTCCTGCATTCCCCTGAATATGTGATCAGGTACTCAAGGTATGTCATCGACGGGTCACTCATGACCCTGCAGCACAGGGTCGGATGGACATTCCAGACAAAAAACCAGATGCAGGGAAGTATAAATTTTGTGCTGAACTCCGAAAACCTTAAAGACAGTCTTATTCTTCTTGTTGACAAAGCTTATGTTCCTCCCGGCCATTACAACTTCTTCAATTTTATGGGAATGATGGTAACACCAGCGGCTAAGCCCCTGTATGCGATGATAAGAACAGAATTCG
Organism: uncultured Rikenellaceae bacterium; assembly: GCA_964595725.1. Classification (GTDB taxonomy): domain Bacteria; phylum Bacteroidota; class Bacteroidia; order Bacteroidales; family VadinHA17; genus LD21. Next base: position 6,068 of record CAZQRQ010000091.1, read on the forward strand.
GCCAGTATTTTGACGGTAACAGGTTTTCAATCAGCGTTCAGCCTACATGGAATATGTCAAAGCACTTCGAACTTGGCGGAACGTACAGTTTCGACCATGTTAATTTCAAAGGGCGCGATGTGATGATGACCAATCATATTGCTGGAATAAAGGCTCTCTACATGCTCAACATAAAGTTTTCAGTTAACGCTTACATACAGTACAATACCGCCGTTAACGAAATTTACTCCAATATCAGGTTACGGTACAATCCCAAGGAGGGGAATGATCTGTATCTCGTATTCAACGAAGGCAGGAACACGAACCTCACCCGTGAGATCCCGGTTCTGCCGGCTTACAGCTCGAGGTCGGTTATGGTTAAATACACTTATACCTTTAATCTCTGATCTCTCACTTCAAGGGCTAAACAAGTATTTTAGTTGTCAGGTTGGTAATACTTGTCTTTATGTCTTCCATCATGGTATTGTCCCTGCTCTGATCCTCTTCCACGATAAGGTATTTTGTGCCGGCCAGGTCCTTAACTTCAAGTATGGCTTTGAAGTCGATAACCCCCTCTCCTATTGGTGCAAGATCATCCTTAATCACCTCATAGAAGGGTGGCTGGTTTGAGTATGCATCCTTGAGATGCAGCAGTTGGAACCTGCCCGGATATTTTTTGATCAGGTCGACCGGGTTATGTCCGGCCTTGAAAGCCCAGAATGTATCCAGTTCCATAGTAACGAGGTCCTTATCCAGTTCTGCCATCATTACATCAAAATAAGGCACCTTACCTTCAACCATGTCAAATTCAAAATTATGATTATGGTACCCGAACTGTAACCCTGCATCCTTCATCACCCGGCCTATCTGGTTCCAGTTGGCGGCCATCCGCTGGTAACTTGCTATGGTGGTACGCATTTCCTCAACAATCCATGGCTGGATACAATATTTTGCTCCAATATTAACATGGTCCTCGGCCATGATTCTGGCATTTTCGAGTGTTACACCTACCCCCTCCACCTGAGTATGGCTGCTTATTATCTCCATTCCAAGGTCATCGACCAGCTTTTTGAATTCCCCGGGACTATAGCCATAAAACTTGCGGTCAGTGTAATCGGCAAGTTCAAGGTATTTATAGCCGTCATCTGATACTTGCTTCAATGTTCCCGGGACACCCGCTGCCAGTTGATCGCGGACACTGTATAGCTGGAGGCCTATCCCGAAAGACTTCGGGTCGGTGGTAGTTTCCCCGGAGGCACCGCTTTTCTTCGACCCGCATGATGATTGCGTCAGCACTATTGCTCCCAGGGCGCCGGTTGCTGATAAGCGTAAGAATTCTCTTCTCGATTGTCTGGTTTTCATATTATTATTTTTTATGAGTGTCGGGAATGATTAAGAATTTAATTTTAAAACTATCTCCCCCATCCTAACCTTCCCCCAAAGGGAGGGTTGAGCGTTAAGTTCCGACATATTATGTCGTAATAGCGAGGAGCCAGCATGCAGGGTAGCCATCGCCACAATCTGGCCTGTTCGCTGAAATAGCCCCCTGGGCTATTTACATACGCTCCAGCCTCCCACGGGGGAAATAGAAAGGGGGTAAAAAATAATGCGTCATAAGTAGTTAATAGGTATTACTTTAAACAATAATTACCATTTTTATTAATAATTACCGATACTCATTTTATTTTTTAATTTCCTGACAAGAATGTTTCAAGATACAAATATAATTGAGTATCTGTAAGATGTAAAAACCTAATTTATTAAATAATAATTTCCTTTTAAAGGCAACGGGAAGAAGAGGAATTAAGCACGTTGCTCAAGCTATCTTTTTAAAAATTGGTAACAATTTTGATATTCAGTTACATATAAATTGTTTATCTTCGATTGAACTGTGAAGGTGAGAGTCGGGAATTATAACATATCTATTTACTGGTCAATTAGTTGATAGCTACTGCTGTGTGACTGACGCGGCAGTGCTTTAAGTAGGGAAACGCTTTGGAGCATAGTTGATTGATTACCAGGGTGCAAAGATCAAATCCGGAAAAAATTTGAGTAAATATTCTGTTTTTTTTTATCTTTATATAAGATATGTTACTTGTGCTAATTACAATTCGCTGCAAAAATGAAAAAGAAGATTTTCCTCAGGAGAATATTTCACCGTGGCAGACAGCGTCTTGCCATATTCTTTAACCGGGATGATTATGACGACAACCTTAAATCTGTTATTAAGTCAATCCCCTTTGCCACATATTCCAGTACCTTCAGGTGCTGGTACACTGACGATACCGAAGATTTGCTAAAGCTGATCCTTAAGTCATTTAAAGACGTTGTCGAGGTTGACATTTCTGAATTAACCTCGGATGTTTATTCTGAAGGAAGAAAAAAAGACGAACCGGAGTTGGTTGTACCTGAAATACAAACCCGGTCACCTGAGAGTAAGGCACAATCAGGAATCAATCGGGATTCATCCTATGTAATTTTGCCGGAAGTTAAAACCGGTGGACGGATGGTGAAGCGGTCAAGGGCTGGTGCCGTTGAATTCAGGATCAATGAAATAAATGGGTCACTGGTAATAAGGTTACCTGTCCCCTACCAGTCAGAATGGGTTGATGAGCTAAAGAGTTACCGGGGTACAAGGTATGATAAAAGAAGGAAGGAGTGGTTAATTCCCTGGTCGAAGCTGACATGTGATTCGCTGGCTGATTTTTTCAGCGAAGCAGGAGTTATAGTTGATATTAAGAAGGATATTGTTGATGAATCGGTTAGGGAAGAGAGAAAAAGGCTTGGTGCCCAGATAAGGGAACAGCCTTTAAGCAGTAAAGCTTTAGACGGGCTCGACAGCATGGCGATGTATATTGATGAGAACAGGTACAGTCCTCGCACCAGGGAGACATATCTTTCGATGCTGGAATTTTTTTTCAGGTATTTCAGTGGCAGGGATCCTGTTGAGATAAGCAATGAGGAGATCTCCCGGTTTATTTTTGAAATCATAATAAAAAACGGGTATTCTTCGGCCTATCAGAACCAGATGATATCGGCAATCCGGACATATTATATCAGTATGGGAAGGGAAAATCCGGATATCAATCTTCCGGGACGTCCGCGCCGTGCCAGGGCTCTTCCAAAGACATTCTCAAGGGAGGAAGTCGTAAGGATTCTCAATTCATCGGGAAATATCAAGCATAAGCTCTTATTATGGATTATTTATTCGTGCGGGTTAAGGCGGTCGGAGGTAACGAATATCAGGCTCAGTGATCTTGACAGGGACCGCAGTCTCATTCACATCAGGGAAGGCAAGGGCATGGTTGACAGGATAGTACCGGTTTCTGACAAGGTATGGCATAAGATTGATGAGTATCTGGCGGGATACAATCCGCAGGAGTATTTATTTGAAGGACAGACGAAAGGCCGGTATTCGTCGGAGAGTGTTTACAGGGTATTCAAGTCGGCTTTAAAGAAGGCAGGTATAAGGAAGGAAGTCGGTGTTCACAGTCTTCGTCACAGTTATGCCACACATTTGCACGAGAGTGGTTTGGACATCAGGTACATCCAGGAGTTATTAGGGCACAAGAACACGCGCACCACGGAGATCTACACACATGTAAGCCGCAGGAATCTGGTATCGATAAGGAGTCCGATCGAGGATCTTGATGTTAAGTAAGTCCCAGGTAGCTGCACTTGGTCAGCGGCATCCGGCAGGCAGCAAATCTGTCGCCAGGTGGTTCGGTTTAAAGGCAGGCTTCATGATTCAGGCAGCAGAATCTGGTCACAGATTTAAAGAAATAACTAAGATGAATGTGCCATAAAAACAAAAACATCAAAACATAACACTAACCACCTTTCTTTTGCATCAAACAAGTAAAATAAATACTTTTATAAGTGAGTTAGGTGCAATAGCCGCCTTTCTACAATGATTCTCAGTATGTTGGCACATTTTT
>CAZQRQ010000092.1:0-9645 GCA_964595725.1 uncultured Rikenellaceae bacterium
CTTTAGGATTTCCTGTTGATCCTGATGTGTATATTATGTAGGCAGGAGACTTGTTATCAACTTTTATGCCCGGCCGTTCTGCTCTGCAACTGTCAATCCTTTCCCTGTCAGAATCTATCAGGATAATATTATTATTGGAGAATTGACTGATCTTATCCGATAATGAATGCTGTGAGATCAGTATTTTTGCATCAGAGTCTTTAAACATATAAGAAATCCTTTCCGATGGAAAGGATGGGTCCAATGGAAGATAGCAACAACCCGCCTTCAATACACCCAGTACTGATATCACCATTTCCACTGATCGTTCCAAGCATATCCCTACGATATCGCCTCCTTTCAGTCCATGAGAAAGCAAATGACAGGCAAGCTTATTTGAGATATCATCCAGCTCACCATATGTTAATGAACTTCCTCCAGCAATAACAGCTGTTTTTGATCTGTTCAGTAGAACCTGGTCTTCGAAATAACCCTGAAGTAGAGTATTTGAAACATTTACTTCATTCCCTTTGAAACTATCTATCAGATTAAGTTCTGAATCAGAGATCACTGAGATCTCCGAAGTCTTCTTAAAGTTGTCTGACACAAGAGATCCGGATAAATGGATCAGGTTATCCCTTAGCCTATGAATAGTGTTCTTATTAAAAATATCAACGTTATATTCTATATCTCCCCTTATTATATCTCCATCCTCCCACATGTAAAAGGTAATATCAAACGGAGATATCCCTTCAGCTAATGTTACTCTTTCACCCCTTACAACTCCGAAATCGATAGGAATTGTTAAGTCCGTTAACCATGACAGGGAAACCTGGAATAAGGGATTTACGCCCGAAAGCCTTTCTGGATTAACAGCATCAACAATCTTTTCAAAAGGAATCCTGGAGTTTGAAAGAGCCCTCTTTACAGCATCTTTCGTATAATATATCTGTTCCTCAAACGTGATATTGTCGTCAATGTTTAGCCTGACAGGTACAGTATTAATGAACAGGCCAAAGATCTTGTCCAATTCGGGATGAAATCGGCGGGTAGAAACAGGTACTCCTATACATAAGTCAGTATCTCCCGAATACTTCTGAAACATATTCCATAATAATGTTAAAACTGTATTAAAAAGAGTCGTTCCTGTATTCTCAGCCAGATCCTTTAATCTAGTGGTTACGTCTTCTGGCAGTTCAAATGATTCTCTTCTTCCTAAACCTGTATAATCACTTCTCCTTGGATAATCATTCGGAAGCTTTAAAGCAACCGGACAATCTTTTAAATTTTCTTTCCAGAATGAAATGTGGTCCGCCTCTTCTGCGGCACTCAATAATCCTTTTTCTATCTCTGCATAATTATAGCTTTGAATGCCAAGGGGCTCCAGCTTACAATCAGTCCCTTTAAGAAGGCTGGAATATAATCTGCCTAAATCCTGAACAAAAACCCTGCGTGACCACCCATCAAAAATTATATGATGGATGGTTGCATGAAAATAGTAACTCTCTTCTTGCTCCTTCAATAAATATAAACGGTAAAGCGGCCCGTTCTCTATATCAAAAATCTTCCTGGAATCCTCTGTAGCAAATGCCAGCAGCCTCTCCTTGCGTAATCCTTCGGAGATACCTGTAAAATCAACCAATTCCACAAATACTTCTCGCTTAATAATCTCTATATATGGCTCCCCATCCTTCTGCTTAAATACAGAGAACATTGTGTGATGCCGGTCAAATAGAAGTCCAACACTCTTCCTAAAAATATTAAAATCGATCTTTCTGTTAAAGTGATATGTTAATTGCAGATTATAAGCAGGATTCGTACTATCCTGCTGTGCGAGTATCCATAGTCTCTTCTGATTAGATAAAAGCGGGAGGTTATTTTTTTGTATGTGTATTGATTCTGTCATATTTAATCCAAAAAGCTATTTTTCATTTTATACTTCTCCATCGATGATGTGAGTATTTTCTTTAGTGCCAGCTTTAGATACCTTTTCCAAGGAAAGTTTACAGATCTCCAGGTCAATCATTTCAGCAAGATCCATTATTCTGGGGCTGTCAAAGAATATCCGAAGCCCCAGCTTCAGGTTAAACGCTGACTCGATCTCTGACATGACAGAGATTACCATCAGGGAATTCCCTCCTATTTCGAAGAAATTGTCAGTGACCAATATATCTTTCGCTTTTAAGATATCAGACCATATATCATAGATCTTCTTCTCGGTCCCGGTGAGAGACTCAAGGTCCTGGCTCTCCCTGCCTGCCATCTCATCGATATCTAATTTAAGTGCATCCTTATCTGTTTTGCCATTTATCGTCTTCGGAAATCCATTCATAAATTTATAGGAAGAAGGAATCATATAGGGAGGCAGCTTCTCTTTTATACGATTACCCAGATCCTTTACTTCCATACTGAATGCATCTGATACATTCATGAAGGCCGCCAGTCTTATGTCACCTTCTCCTATCCTGAAAGGTTTAACTACCGTCTCTATTATCCCTTCTACCTCTGAGATCACAGATTCAATCTCCCCTACTTCAACCCTGAATCCCCTTATCTTTAACTGGTTATCTTTCCTCCCATGAAATTCAATATTGCCGTCAGGTAACCATTTGGCCCGGTCCCCAGTCCTGTATAGTCTTTCCCGGAAATTAAACGGATTATTTACAAAGCTCGTTCTGTTTAATTCTTCCCTGTTTAAATAACCCCTCGACAACCCATCGCCACCTACATATAAATCACCGATTATCCCCACAGCCTGATAATTCATGTCCTTGTCAAAAATATATGCTGTGGAATTGCTGATAGGCTTACCTATTGGAATGTTCTGGTCAAAATCCCTGTCAATCTGAAATGTAGTCGAAAAGGTAGTGTTCTCTGTCGGACCATACCCGTTTATTACTTTCAGACCAGGATTTACCTTCCGGACCTTGTTTATATGAGGTACTGAAAGAACATCTCCTCCGGCAAGTAAATACTTTAATTTCCTGAAAATACCTGCATGATTCTCGGATATCTGTGTGAAAAGTGCTGACGTAAGCCAAAGGATCGTAATGTCGTTATTTATCAGCTCTTCTCCCAATGCTGCCGGATCCAAAATAGTCTCCCTTTCAACAATATATAAAGTCCCGCCATTTAACAGCATTCCCCATATTTCAAAGGTTGTTGCGTCAAATACTATTGCCCCCGTCAATAAGAGCTTGTCTTCAGGTGTAAATTCAATGTAATTCGTATTACGAACCAGCCTTACAACACTTGACTGCTGAATTAAGCTCCCCTTTGGCTCTCCGGTTGTGCCTGAAGTGTACATAATGTAGGCCAGATCTGAAGAATTATTTATCATGGCAATCCTGGACGTATCCTTAGCATATGAATCCGGCGAGTTCAGATTGATCTGTTCGACTCCTTCAACCTGTACATCAATATATTTATCCTGCACCAGAAGAACCTTGCATCCACAGTTCCTGATTATGAATTTTATCCTCTGCTCAGGATATTCCGGATCGACCGGAACATATCCACCCCCCGATTTAAGGATACCCAGGATACCAACTATCATATCCAGCGATTTCTCAACCAATATACCTACCGGATCATTATTCCTTACTCCTGCATTCCTGAGTGTACGTGATAATTGGTTTGCCCTCTCGTCTAATTGCCGATAGGTAAGCGAACTCCCCTTAAAGGAAACAGCTGTCTTATCGGGGAAAAGTTCTACCTGCTCTTCAAATAACCGGGCAATGGTCTTATCTCTCGGATAATCTGTATAAGTGTTATTCACAGACTCAATCATCTTCTTCTCTTCTTCAGTGATTATGGAAAGCGCTGAAACTGCCTGATCCGGATTATCAACTATATTGTCGACCAATAACTTAAACTGGCTCTCTAATCTTGCTATAAATCTCTCCGTGTATGATTCCCCGTTATATTTGAACTTAACATACAATTCCTTATCCGGCATCATCATCACTGTAAAATCATAGTTCACCTGTTCAAATATGTCATAACTGCCAGCCTTTACATTTAACAATCCTTCAGTGTTTTTGTTCCTGTCCAATGTGCCTTTAGTCTTCGGGTAATTCTCAAATACAAACAAATGATCCAGCAAACCCGACCCTAGTTCACTCAGATTCTGCAGTTCCCCAAGATTCATATGATGAAAAGGCTCTCCTGAGATATAGGATTGCTGAACATTAAGCATCAGATCGCTAAAACGTGTGCCCGGCTGATATCTTATCCGCTGGGGTACCGTGTTAATGAACAGCCCAACCATATCCTGGACACCCTTCAGCTCAGAAGGCCTGCCAGATACTACCGATCCGAAAACCACGTCATTGGTATTATTGTACCTGCTCAGCAATACGCCCCAGACACATTGCAGTACAGTATTGAGCGTACACCTGTATTTGGTCGCTGCATGCTGAAGTCCTTTGGTTACATGTTCCGACAGCCTGAAATCATGGTTAATTACACTATATGCATCCTTATTCTTCCTGATCCTGTCAAACGGGATACCTGACAGCGAATCATAATCCGACAGGTATTCACGCCAATAGCTCCTGCTCGATTCCTTATCATACTTCGACAACCATGACAGGTAGTCTGAATAAGGACGTAATGCCGCTAAGGGAAACTCCTGCCCTGTGACCCTGCTTTCATAAAGCCTGTCAAATTCAGCCCGAATAATACTAGTACTCCAGCCATCGAGAATCAGGTGATGATTACTCCATACTACCTCGTGTTCCTGATCCGATATACGAAGAATGGTTAACCGGATTAATTGACCTTTTGCCAGATTAAAGCCTTCTCTGCGGTCGTTTTGCTTGTATTGTTTTAAGTATGATAACTGTTCTTCTTTCCCTTTTTTGCTGATATCTATAAACCGAAAATCAGGATTAACCTCTGACATGACAACCTGAAGCAGGTCGGTGCCAATATCATTCCGGAATACCGTTCTAAGTACTGCATGACGGCTTATGAGTTCATCATAGCTCTCTTGCATCTTTGCCAAATCCAGCATGCCTGTTACCTTATAGCCAACCTGTACAAAATATGTACTGCTCTGTGGATATGTTAACGCCATAATATACAGGCCTTCCTGCATCGGACTCAGACGATAAACATCTTCAATCTTGCCATATTCCTCTTCTAATGAAATTATCTGCCTGATAATTAATCCTTTATAGGTAAAATCACCCGGCACGGTAATCCGGGTCTTGATCTTTGACAAAAGCCCTGCCAGGCGCAGCAGCTCCGTCTTATATATTCCTGCCAGGGTATCCAGTGTCTCTTTGTCGTATCGCTGAACACTGTAACGTATGCCCATACGCAGACGTCCGTCAATAATCTGACCTGATACCTCCAACTCTGCATCGCGCTCCAGATTTAAAGAAATATCACTGCCATGAGACAAATCTGATAACGTGTATACATAAGAGCCAGATGAACCATGACTCCTGTCAAATTCCCCCAGGTAATTAAAGCTGATCTGGGCAGGTGTCCGGGAATATTCAAGATCGTGTCCCGATAAGTATTTTATTAAACCGTAGCCCACACCTTTATTCGGTACATTCTTTAACTCCTGGTCAAAGGTCAGTAATCCATGTACATCCTCTATACCCGTTGACGGCAGTTCCAGTATTACCGGGTATATGCAGGTAAACCACCCTGCTGTTCTGCTGATATCAGCATCATCTACATAATCTTCCCTGCCGTGACCCTCTAAATTTATCTTTATCCTGTGTAAACCGAACACCTTCTGTAAGCCCTGGCATAATGCAGCCATTAACAGGGAATTAACATCCACCTTGTTATTACCATTCAAACAGGCTTGAACAAAGTCCGTTTCCTGCTGATCCAGGGTAAAGCCAGCCCTAGAAACATCTGAAAAGAAATTGCTGCCCCCTTTATCCATTACCGGAAGGATATCTGCCTCTTTCCTTTCCTGTGACTGCCAGTAGACCAGTTCCTGCTTCAGAAAATGTCCTTCAGCATAGGCAGCATTCTTTTGCATCCAGTACTGAAAACTGTCTGTCTTTGCCGGTAATGAAAACTCTTCACCAGTCTTGTAATGCTCCAACAACGTTGATATATCATCAAATAATATTCGCCACGACACCAGGTCTATTACCAGGTGATGAATGGTTATTAAAAGCCTGTCTCCATCATCCATCTGAAATAACCCAAGTTTCATCAACGGCCCCTGACCGATATTAACCGATGATTTTATGCGAACAGAATAATCTTCCAGTAACTTATTCGCTTCCTCCTCTTTTCTCAGGTCAAAGTCCTGAAGATCAAAAAGTGAAACATCGAGCCCACGGTTTTCCTGCTTCCAGGATCCTTGATCATTATGGTAAACCATCCGAAGAACGTCATGATGTTCTGATATCTTCCTGAAGATCTTCTCAACCGCTTCCCTTGATATCCTTTCTTTGAAATGCAGCAAAAATGACTGGTTAAAGTAATTCTTCTCTTTTTCTCCCCCGGAAGCTATATCATTCCTGAAAAACGCCTGCTGGACAGGGCTCAGAAGCACTTCCCCTGTAACAACTTCCTGGTCTATTACCCTGCTTAATCCCCTGGCCCTGGATGCCATTGATTCCAGGACACTATGATTCATAAGCTCGGATACTTTTAGCTCATAACCCTCATTGCGCATCCTTGATATTACCTGTATAGTCTTTATGCTGTCACCTCCCAGATCAAAAAAGTCAGCCTTTACACTTATACTTTCTTCCGGTATCTTCAATACACCACCCCAGATCCTGGCCAGGGCAATCTCAGCATCTGTCGATGGCGCTATATACTGTGACTGATCAAGATCACTTAAATCAGGCAGGGGAAGAGCCTTCCTGTCAATTTTACCGTTTACAGTCTTGGGAAAACCATTCATGAGCTGATAAGCTGATGGAACCATGTAGGATGGCAGCTTTTCCTGCACCAGGACGTCTATCTCCTTCGTATCCATCCTGAACGTATCAGGAACATTCAAAAAGGCAACCAGCTTATAGTTCCCAGCCTCAACTTTCACAGGGATAACAACTGTTTCAACCACCCCGTCTATCTCAGATATAACCGACTCTATCTCTTCTAACTCTACCCTGAATCCCCTTATCTTTAACTGGTTATCTGTCCTCCCGCGAAATTCAATATTCCAGCCGGGTAACCATCGCGCCAGGTCGCCTGTCCGGTAGATCCTTTCTCCCGGTTTATAAGGATTTTCTATAAAGTTCGTACTGGTCAGTTCATCCCTGTTCAAGTAGCCGACTGACAGACCATCACCTCCTACATATAGCTCCCCGGGTACACCAACCGGCTGATAATTCATCCCTCTGTCAAATATGTATGCTGTTGAATTACTGATCGGCCTGCCGATCGGAATATTATTACTGAAATCATCCTCTATATTATAATAGGTCGAGATACATGCGTTCTCGGTCGGCCCATATGCGTTTATTACCTTAAGACGGGGATGTTCATGCCTGACCTTATTTATATGAGATGGCGATAATACATCTCCCCCGACAAGCAAATACTTCAACCCGCCAAATATGTCCGTACGAGATTCAGCTATCTGAGTAAAAAGAGCCGACGTAAGCAGAGCTGTGGTTATGCCATTATCCTGCAGCTCTTTCCCTAACATCTCCGGATTTAATAGCACATCCCTGTCTATCACATATAAGGACCCTCCATTCAATAAGGCACCCCACATCTCAAAGGTCGTGGCGTCAAATACAAGGGCGCCTGCCATCAGAACCCTGTCTTCATGGCCGATCCTGACATAGTTGGTGTTACATACCAGTCGTATTACTCCCCGATGAGGGACCGGGATGCCTTTTGGTGTCCCTGTTGTTCCTGATGTGTATAAAACATATGCCGCATCTTCCGCATTACCAGGCAGGTCCGGATCAGAAATGGCTTCATCGTATGAGGCTGGGGAATTCAAATTGACCTTTAAAACTATGTCCGGTACTGTTTCCATGTACTTATCCTGCACAAGCAGTAGCCTGCACCCTGAATCACCTATTATATATCGTATCCTATGATCCGGATAATCAGTGCCGATTGGTACATAACACCCTCCTGCCTTGAGAACTGCCATAATGCCTACTACCGCTTCCAATGACTTGTCTGAATATAACCCTACCGAAACATTCCGCTCAACGCCTGAGGCCATTAATGTACGGGCCAACTGGTTCGATCTCTCATTTAACTGCCTGTAGGTATAGGATTCCCCCTTGAATGAAACGGCAATAGTATCCGGATACATCCTGGCTTTATCCCCGAACAGCTGAGGTATTGTCATATCCCTCGGATATTCGGTGGCAGTACTGTTAAGGTCGATTATTATCTTCTTCTCATCTTCTGATATCATTGGAACTGTGCTGACCGGCACATCAACGTCATTAACAAGGTTAGAAACCAGGTCAAGATAATGTCCTTTCAGACGGGTTATTGTCTCAGGTCTCAGCAAATCCCTGTTATATTCTATCTCTCCTTCTATGTGATCACCATTCTCCCACAGGGCAATCGTTATGTCAAAAGTGGCGGTCCGCTGATCCCCTCTAACCGGCTGACTGATAACCCCTTCCAGCTCAAAAGGCGCCGTGAGATCATTTTGCCATGTAAATGCTACCTGGAACAAAGGATTTGTATTTGAGATACGATCAGGCCTTACTATCTCAACAAGCCTTTCAAATGTAAGATCCTGGTGCGATATAGCTCCGGTCGTCGTGTTGTTAACCTGCCTGATCAGTTCCCTGAAGCTAATGTCTCTTCCGAATTGAACACGTACAACTACCGTATTGACGAACATCCCGAAAATATGTTCAAGCTTCGAATGAGGACGGTAGGCTACAGGCAAGCCTATGTTAATATCATCTTCTCTCGAATATCTGTTCATCAGCACACCGAATGCACTCAGCAGCGTCGGAAAAAGCGACAAATTCTCTTCCTTTTCTATCCTCCTCAGATCAGATGATAACGACCTCGAAAATACGACCCTCTCAAGACCTCCTTTACCCGTTACCTTCTCGCTCCGCTGAAAATCATACGGAAAATTCAGAACAGACGAACAACCTTTAAGGTTCTCTTCCCAAAATGAAACAGACTCAGGATTAACTTCCGATTCAGATTCCCAATGTGCATAATCATATAATTGATATTCAAGCTGGTCCAACACTAATTCCTCTCCCCTGGCTATGCTGTTGTATATTGTGCTCAGATCGCGCGCAAACACTCCCTGGGACCAGCCGTCAAATATGATATGGTGAATGCTTATATGAAAATAGTATTCCTCAGAAGTTGTCTGTATCAGGTGTAAAGAGTATAGCGGACCTTTTTCCAGGTCAAATCCCCTGCCGGATATCCCGTTTATTATTTCAGTGACCTTACCCGCTTTCTCTCCCTCAGCAAATCCCGTAAGATCTGTATAGGATACTTTTACACTGCCGGGCACAATATCACAATACGGCTCGTTATTCTCCTCCTTTATTACGGAAAATACTATATGGTGACGCCGGAACAGTATCTCCAGACTCTTCCCGAATACCTCTCGGTCAAGCATCCCGGTGAAATTATATGTTGACCTTATTATGTATAAGGGCAGATCGGGCTGAAGCTTCGAAAATAGCCATATCCTCCTCTGGTTCCTCGTCAGCGGCAGAT
>CAZQRQ010000093.1:0-9331 GCA_964595725.1 uncultured Rikenellaceae bacterium
AATGAATACATTACGCCTGCCGGCAGGATCGGTACCAATTCCCAGACATCATACGTCCTTGCCTTGTTTTTTGACCTGGTCCCGGAAGACCTGAGGCCGAAAGCTGCAGAATTCCTTGTCAACGACATAAAGAGCCGCAATAACCATTTGTCAACAGGCTTTTTGGGCACACCTTATCTCTGTCATGTACTTACTTCGGAAGGTTATACTGACGTTGCTTATGACCTGCTTCTGCAGGATACATATCCTTCTTGGCTTTATCCTGTCAAAATGGGAGCAACAACAATATGGGAGCGCTGGGACGGACAAAAGACCGACAGTACATTCCAGGACGCTGGTATGAATTCATTTAATCACTATGCATATGGGGCAATTGGAGACTGGATGTACAGGGTTTCAGCCGGGATTGAAGTTGCATCCCCCGGATACAGGAATATCCTTATTCAGCCTCATCCTGTCGGTAGACTAAATTATACCAGGGCAACATTCGAAAGCCCTTACGGTAAGATAGCCTCAGGCTGGGAAAAAAATGATGGAAAAATAACCGCGAAAATTACTATTCCGGCAAACACACAGGCCACAATTGTCTTACCTGCTGAATCAATAGATAAAGTATCTGAAGCAGGTAAACCAGTCAGGGATAATGCTGATTTTAAAATCCTGTCATCTGATCATGGCAAGGTTAGTATCAGTGCTGGCTCAGGAGAGTATATATTTGAAATCTCCCCTTGATAAAATGGAATTTATAAGAGCACATTACGGAGAGTTTGCGGCCCTTCTGACAGCTGTCTTCTGGACAGTTACTGCCCTTTCTTTTGAATCGGCCAGTTTGAAGATAGGTTCCCTGTCTGTGAACATCATCCGCCTTGTACTGGGATTGGTATTCCTCAGCATTTTCAATCTTTTCACACGCGGGTTAATACTACCATTCGATGCATCTGGCTTCAACTGGATATGGTTATCCGTTTCGGGTTTAATCGGATTCGTTGTCGGAGACCTTTTTCTTTTCAAGTCATACACAATAATAGGTTCCAGGTTTTCGATGCTTATAATGACTCTGGTCCCTCCTATAACTACTCTGTTCAGCTGGCTCATCATAGGTGAGAAACTGAAGCTCATCCATTTCGCAGGCATGTCACTTACATTCTCAGGAATAGCGATTGCAATATTCAACAGGAATGGGAAGGGCGAAAAACTGTCGCTAAAACTGGCTCCCTCAGGTATATTACTTGCCCTGGGAGGTGCTGCCGGACAGGCACTTGGACTGGTCCTTAGTAAAATAGGGCTTGCCGACTATGATCCATTTGCAGCAACCCAGATAAGGATTATTGCAGGCATCGTGGGTTTCTCCTTTCTTGTTTCTGTAATGTCAAGATGGAAGTCGGTCGGCAGATCACTGCGAAATACAAAGGCTATGTATGCTACCAGTCTTGGTGCATTCTTCGGCCCTTTCCTGGGAGTCTCATTTTCGCTTATTTCAATAAGGTATACTGAGGCCGGAATAGCTGCAACAATTATGGCAATAGTCCCGGTGTTGATTATTCCACCCGCAATACTGCTTTACAGGCAAAAGGTCACCCTGGCTGAGGTGGCAGGTGCAATAATCAGTGTATGCGGTGTCGCCCTCTTCTTTATATAGACTTATGCGAAATGGATATCACCACCTTAAAATCCAGGAAATTTGAAAACGAGATCGTTTTTTCCGCTTCCAGAAGCTCTGGTCCGGGAGGTCAGAACGTGAATAAGGTAAGTACAAAGGTGGAATTGAGATTTAACATCAGGACATCGCTGATACTGACTGACCTGGAGAGAGAAATTCTCGAAGAGAAACTTAAAAAGAGGATCAATACTGAAGGAGAATTGTTAATTATTTCACAATCGGAACGTTCACAACTTAAGAACAGAGAGAAGGCCTTGGAAATGTTCTTTGACCTTCTAATATCTGCTTTTAATGAAAGGAAGCCCAGGAAAGCAACGAAACCAACAGCAGCGTCAAGGGCGGCCAGGCTTGAAGCCAAGAGGATAAGATCGTTGATAAAAAAATCAAGAGGTAAATCCCGTAACATTCATGATGATTAGGTTCAGGTAATTTCAGACCTCTTTGAGCTTCCACTTTCCCTTCCTGAATATTATAAAGGCAGTGACAGTCATAATAGTCTCGGCTATAACAATCGACATGAACACACCTGCTTCGTTTATGCCTGAGCTAATTGCAAGTATCCAAGCAAGAGGTATCTCAAGGAGCCAGAACGCAAAGATATTAATCTTGAGAGGCGTTGTCGTGTCACCTGCGCCGTTGAATGAATTCACAAGAACCATTCCGAATCCATAGGCGATAAATCCTGTACTGACTATTCTTAGACATTCTATTCCAGGGGCAACCACAAGAGGATCCCTTATAAACATAGAAATGAAAAACGAAGGAATAATAACAAGTATTAGCCCTACAGTTCCAAGCAGGATCATATTTACCATACCTGTTACTAAAACTGCCCTTTCAGCCCTTTCAGGCTTTTTAGCTCCCAGGTTCTGACCTACCAGGGTTGAAGCCGCATTACTGATCCCCCACGAAGGAAGTAATATGAACATAACAATCCTTATTGCAATAGTGTATCCGGCAACAATTTCACTTCCGAAAACTGACACTATCCTCATCAGAACAACCCAGCTGGTCGTTCCTATCAGGTTCTGGCCGATACTGCCCAGAGATATCCTGATCAGCCTTCCGATGATTTTGAAATTGACAGAAAAGTGCCTGGGTCTCAACCTGATTCGCCTGTTTGCAAAAAAGAGCAGGTAAAACTGGTATAAAACAGCAATTCCTCGTCCCGTAGTCGTTGCTATTGCAGCACCTTTGATTCCAAGTTCGGGGAAAGGACCTATACCGAAAATAAGGCATGGGTCAAGTATCATGTTAAGGATATTGCCCACCCACAGAACCCTCATTGCAATGGCTGCATCACCGGCGCTTCTGAAGACTGCATTTATTATGAAGAGAAGCATGATTACGATATTACCGCCCAGCATTATTCTTGCGTAGCCCGACATAGTATCCACAATCTTATTGTTAGCACCCATTACCCTCAATAAGTTGTCGGCAAACAGTGATCCGGGAACCGCAATTAAAACCGAGACGATAGTACCGGTGAATATAGCCTGGAAAGCTGTTAATGAAGCTGCATCATTCTTTTTTTCACCTATTCTGCGCGAGACCATAGAAGTTGTTGCCATTGCTAGACCGATCGAAATTGCGTAGACTATGGTAATCATCGATTCGGTGATCCCAACTGTGGCAACTGCATCTGCTCCCAGCTTTGAAACAAAATATATATCCACAATCACAAAAATTGATTCCATTATCATTTCAAGTACAGCTGGAATCGATAGCAGCAATATTGCGCGGCTGATCTTCCCTTCAGTAAAATCCTGTTCAGTCCCGGTAACTGCTTCTGATACGTCGTTCAGGAAATTCCTTAAGTTATACCTGTGACCTGTTATTTTGTTCTTTATATTTTGATCGTTTAATAACATTAAAATCAAAACGTTAATTTATTAATGGAAAAATTATATACATACCGGTATGATGAATGACATACATTCATATGTTTCATTACTAAAGCCTTAATAAGTTTTGTTTGATTTCAAATAAGATAAACAGCCCTTACAGCAGCATTTAGCACTGTACTGCAATTATAAACCGAGGAAGGCTAATTGTTTTCATCGGACTGTTTATTAATGTGTTGTCAAAGATATAAAATTTATTGATTTAACAAATAGTCAATTAAAAAACCATTATAAAACTAACGGGACCTCAGGTCAGGCAGATATATATCGTCTTCCTTTTTAGCAGGTATCTTCGATATAGCCCTCTCTGTCATGGCCGTAGAAATAAGGGTCCGGGACACTAACTTCTAGTTTTCCGAAGTAAACAGCAGCATTCGTTGGACTGAAAGAATTCCCTTTACTCAACCTGAGAGCAAGCTCTTTCTCCCAGTCAGCATGCCCTGCCCATCTGCCCGAGACAAAGAATTTCCTGGACGGCCTTGGAAGAGTGTTTACATAAACAAGCGATCCACCTCCTACTCCCACACCCGACAATATTCCAATGTGACGAAGGAATGTCATCTTGAAAAAAACCAAAGAACCTCAGCGAAGGAAGCCACAACCATTTCCTGAGATTCAAGTTCGTTTTCGGAAAATATTCAGGTTCAAATCTCCTGCCTTTCTCAATTACAAGCACTTTATACCCTTTCTCAGCCAGGCGAAGTGCTGATACGCTTCAGCTAAAACCTGAACCTATTATTACGTAATCGTATATCTTCCGGGGTCTTGAAATTGTTAACATAACAAGGATAATCTTCACGTGTAAAAATATTACAAAAGTGACCAGTTAGTCATAATAAGTATAAAAAAAGGTAAACCTTGTAATTTTATGACACCTGTTATTGGTAAGGCCATGAAAAGATACTTAAATCCACTGGTTGATGAAAGAAATTAAGTAGTATGTAAGCAAATGTTAATCAACGATTTACATATTGGCATTTTTTGAGCTTGTGAACCGCGTTAAAAAAATCAGATTTGTGTTAATATTTCTGGTGTATTACAGTAACAACGTATTAATAGAATATTTAATTTCGCCAAAAATTTTGTAATCAAATCTTAATAACGTAACGCACAAAATCAATCTCTTGGAAATTTATCCAAAGACATGAACGCTAACAGTAGCGAGGTATTGGCCCTCTCTGGAGAGGGCCGCCTCACGGGTAGTTCTTCTGATGAAGAACCTGGCGCGAAAACCATGTTTTTTTCGCAAAATGAAATCCCAAATCAGTTAGTTAGCACACGGAGTTCGGAATTTATCCACCGTTACTTCCCCTTGGCAACTATCGACTCATGGAATGATTGGAAGTGGCAACTTCGAAACAGTTTTAATACAATCGAAGACCTGCAGAAAATCATGAATCTTACAGGGAAGGAGATTACAGCCATACAAAATCTCAAAGGCCGTCTTCCTCTTCGGATTACACCTTATTTCGCATCATTGCTTTATGACAAAGGACCTGGTCACGCTTTAAGGCGCAATGTGATACCTGTTGTCGAAGAGCTTATTCAGCATTCAAATGAGCAATCTGACCCGCTTCATGAAAAGTTACACTCTCCTGTAAAAGGCATTGTTCACAGGTATCCTGACAGAGTGCTTTTTACAGTTACACAGGTATGTGCATCATACTGCAGGTATTGCACCCGCTCACATTCAGTTGGAAAGCTAGATAAGCTTGGCAAATCGGATTTTGAAAAAGCATTCGGTTATATCAGGAGTCATCATGAAGTCCGTGATGTTCTTATAAGTGGCGGTGATCCTCTAACAATGTCGGATGAGACACTTGATTATATCCTTAGCAGCATCAGGAGTATAGAACATGTGGAAATAATACGCATAGGAACCAGGGTTCCTGTAGTATTACCCCAGAGAATAACAGGTAATCTAATATCAATCCTGAGAAAGTACCATCCACTGCTCCTGAGCCTGCATTTTTCACATCCTTCGGAAATAAGTAATGATTGCGCTGAAGCCTGTACAAAACTTGCCGATGGAGGATTCCCCCTCGGAAGTCAGACTGTTCTTCTTAAAGGAATAAATGATGAAGTGCCTGTTATGAAGGAACTATTTCATAAATTACTTAAGATAAGGGTTCGTCCATATTATCTTTACCAGTGCGACCTTATCCCCGGATCAGAGCAGTTCAGAACAACAGTGAAGAAAGGTCTTGAGATTATTAAGGGTTTAAGAGGCTTTACCAGCGGGTACGCCATTCCCCAGTTTGTCATTGACGCTCCCGGCGGAGGAGGAAAGATTCCTCTGCTTCCAAATTATGTTATCGAACATTCCGATGAAAAAATAGTACTTCAAAACTACAAAGGGATGCAGTGTGAATATCCTGAGATTTAATACTTTATGAAAATAGGCATAACTTACGACCTGCGGTCCTGGTATCTCGACCGTGGTTATTCCATGGAGGATACAGCTGAATTTGACAAAGAAGATACTGTAACCGCTATTTCCTCAGCTCTGATAAAAATGGGTTTTGAGACCGAGAAGGCAGGAAATGTATTCCAGGTAATCGAAGCACTTGCAGCCGGTAAAAGATGGGATCTTATTTTCAATATTGCAGAAGGGTTGTATGGTGATGGAAGAGAATCGGTTATCCCGGCAATTCTTGATCAATACAGGATTCCTTATGTTTTCAGTGGCCCGGTTATTCTCGGGATTTCTCTGAATAAATACCTGACAAGGTTGATAGTATCTTCAGCAGGTGTTCCGGTAAGCCCCGGGAAGCTGATATCCTCACCAGGTGATATTAGCAAATGCGATCTTACATATCCACTGTTTATTAAACCTGTATCTGAAGGTACGGGCAAGGGAATAACTGAAAAAAGCCTCGTCAGATCACCTTCAGAACTTAAAGAAATGGCTGAATATCTTCTTGAGAGGTTCAGCCAGCCAGCACTTGTTGAAGAATATCTTCCCGGCAGAGAGTTTACTGTTGGAATCACAGGATCAGGTAACGACTCCGTGGCAATTGGTGGCATGGAGATAATCTGTCGTGACAATCTCCCCTACTCTGTCGAGTTCAAGGAAAATTACAGGGAGTTCTGCAAATATATCCCCATGAACAATGACTTTGCAGAAGAGTCGAAGAAGGTGGCAGTTGAAGTCTGGAAAGCAATCGGCGGCTGTGACGGAGGTCGGGTGGATGTCAAAGCCGACAGGAACGGAAGGATATGTTTTATGGAAGTCAATCCCCTTGCCGGGCTGCACCCTGTAGATTCCGATCTTCCCATTTTATCAAGGATGTCAGGCATCGACTACCAGGTTCTCATTGAGATGATAGTTGAATCAGCATTAAAGCGGCATAACCTGAAACCCTGACAATGAAAAGATGTTGCATATTATTCAACCAGCCTGGGGAGGGTGCCCTGGCTGATGAACTTGACATTCTCGACCAGGTTTCCTTCGTAGAATCGCACCTTGAAAAATCTGGTATTACATTTTACAGAAAAGGTGTTACGAGAAATTTCATGAATGAGATGGCTTCTCTTGAAAAAGAAAAGCCTGATTTTGTTTTCAACCTTGTAGAATCGATTGATAATAAAGGTGAGCTTTTGTACTTCATTCCAGCTATCCTTAATATGTATTCGATCCCGTATACCGGCAACTCCCTGGAAGCCATGTTTATAACAACCAGCAAGATACTGACCGGTAAAGTACTGCAGAGCAACAATATTACAGGCCCCGTGCATTACCGGCCATCCCAGGCCGGACTGCTGGAAAAGGGCAGAAAGTACATTATCAAACCAGTTTGGGAAGATGGATCTATGGGAATAACAGCTGATTCTGTCTTTACCTGCTCACAGGGTTGTGAATCAAGATTTTCTGACCTGAATGATTCCCACTGGTTTATCCAGGAGTATATTGAAGGCAGGGAGTTTAATATCAGTTTGTTACAGGGAACTGACGGTCCGGAAGTATTTCCACCGGCAGAAATGACTTTTATTGGTTACGATGAGCAGAGGCCAAGGATAGTCGATTTTAAAGCAAAATGGGATCACGACAGTTTTGAGTATAAAAATACAGTAAGATCGTTCCCTGGAGAAAAACTTGAAGAAACCCTCAGGAAAAGATTGATGGAGTCTTCATTGAGAACATGGGAGGCATTTGGTCTTAATGGCTATGCAAGAATAGATTACAGGGTAAATGAGAAAGGAGTTCCATTTGTAATTGAGGTAAATGCAAATCCATGTATAGCTGAGGATGGCGGATTTGTTGCCGCTGCGGTTGTATCGGGATATGCATTTACCGATGTGCTTGAGAAAATAGTCACCCACCTGAACATTTAAGAACAATGTAATTACTACTATCACCCTGTGGCTTTTCCAGGGCAATATTCATCTTCAGGCATAACATCAGTTATTTGATCAGGTTGGAATTATAATAGTCAGGATTACCTGTAACTTCCTCACCCAGCCATTCAGGTCTGTCATAGACATCTGACTCCGAATTAAGCTCAATTTCCGCAATAATGAGCCCTTCGTTCATACCGTGGAAAACATCGACCTCCCAGGTATGGTCTCCATATGGAAAATAATACCTGGTCTTTTCAATTCTGCCTGGTATACACAGGTCAATCATTTCAAGGGCATCATCATGAGGGATCCTGTATTCCCATTCACCACGTCCGACATTACCCTCTGAGGAAGAGGATTTAATTGTTATAAAGCCTTCATCCCCGGCTATCCTTAACCTTACTGTCCTGGCCGGTTCGACAGACAAGTAAGCCTGTACTACAGAGACACTTTTTTTGCCTGTAAATTCAGGATTGCCGGATACCAGAAATTTCCTTTCAATCTCTCTTCCCATCAATTGCAGAATAAGAATTTTACTTATATCCAATAACATTGGTCATAAATAAATTGGCAAATATTATTATATTTAAGCACTCATCAAAATATAGGGACAGTTTACGGAAATAATTTTTAATTAAAACCAGACACCCGTAAATTTACATTATATAACCTTATATCCATCGCAAAAACACATAAATACCATGAAAAAAACGTTACTCTGCACGTTCTTTTTGCTATTCAGCCTTGCCCTGTTCTCCCAGATTCCCCAGGGTTTTAATTACCAGGCTATAGCGAGAAATGAATAAGGTGAACCTCTTGTTGGTGCAACATTAAAGGTTAAGCTCTCGATACTTTCCGACACGACAGGCTTCAAAGCCACCGGCTCAGGAACGTATGTATGGGAAGAGGAGCATCTGAATGTAAAAACAAATGCTTTCGGCTTGTTCACAGTAGTGCTTGGGCAGGGCTCGTATGTCCAGGGAAGTGCCAGTGCTTTTAATGATATAGACTGGACTGCAGGTACTTTGTATATCGGAACGAAGCTGGCCAATCCCACTGATTACAAAGTGATGGGATCAGCACAGCTATGGGCAGTCCCCTATTCGATGGTTGCAGGAGACCTGAGCGGGTCGCTCAGGAAGCTGGCCGTAACTGGTGAGACCACAGATGTTGAGGAGCCGTTATTTGAAGTTAAGAACCTGGACGGGCAGACGGTATTTGCCGTTTATAACGAAGGTGTGAGGATATACGTGGATGACGGGAATACCAAAGGCACCAAGGGCGGATTCGCCATTGGCGGGTTCGAGGCAAAGGGATCGCAGGAACTATTGAGAGTAACTCCTGACAGTACCAGGATCTATGTACCCAGTACAGCTCCGGTTAAAGGAACAAAAGGCGGGTTTGCCATTGGCGGCTTTGATGAAGC
>CAZQRQ010000094.1:0-9280 GCA_964595725.1 uncultured Rikenellaceae bacterium
AAATGTTACTTTTTTGTTTTTGACAAAAAGCAGGAATTTTTAGACCAAAAAAATGTTATTTCGTTATTTTGTTATTTTGTTATTTCGTTGTAATGTTTGAAGAGAGTTGTGAAATAACGAAGGCGTATTCCAATATTTCATCAAAAGTCTTAAATTAGCAGGTGGTTTTCGCTGCATAAATATTTTTACGACAACATTATGAATCAGTTTTCATTTGAAAGGCTGGAAGTATGGCAGGATGCCAGATCTCTTGCTAGAAATATTTATATTGTTACAAAACGATTTCCTGAGGAGGAGAAATATGGATTGGTAAGCCAGATGAGGCGATCTGCGATATCTGTAGCTTCAAATATCGTTGAAGGATCTTATAGAAATACTGCTAAGGACAAATCCAACTTTATGAACATCTCATTCGGAAGCCTGATGGAACTATTAAACCAGACCATTATATCTACTGACCTTGAGTATATTGACGAAGTTACCTATCAAGAAATCAGAGCTGCAATTGAGAAGGTATCAAATAAGCTTGCCTCTCTTTCCAATTATTTCATAAATAGCCAGAATCATCCAAAATAACAATATAACGCAATAACGCTATAACGCAATAACGCAATAACGCAATAACGCAATAACGCAATAACAAATCTACAATGCTCCCAGAGCAACTTCCACCTCTTCCCCCTTCCTCTCTGCCGATAAGTATCCTGCATAGATGGTCGAGATCACATCGGCGGCAAGCATGCTGTTGCTCTCAGCAGGCTCATCGAAGGCAACAGTACGGTAGAAGGCCTCCATCTCGTGCTGGTAGCCGCTGAACCAAGATTCGTCAGGACTTATCGACGACCAGCCCTGCCTGGTCTCGGTCTTCTCAACGACATATATGTCTTTGTAATATCTTTCATCAGGGGTATATGTCTGCATTGCATTGTTAGGTGTAAGGTTGCAGATGGTCCTGTGGTTGGTTGCGTGAACTTCGATCCTGTTATGCACACCACCGAGGACCAGTTCGCTGGCAATGATGTCTGCAAACGTATCGTCTTCAAAGACCACATGCATAAGAGCAAAATCTTCAATATCGGTATATGAGGCTCTCAGATGTCCCTGGTCAAGGAAGCCCGGCATACGTGTTACAGAATGTACCCTTGCTGAAACAGAGGCCGGCCGTATCGGTTTTCCGTTACGTGCCCTTCCTTCAACGTATTTGAAATAGATAGCCCCGGACAGGGGATGACAGCCTTTACCTATCATCGAGCCTCCCCCTGAGAATTTCCAGATACCGTATGTTTCGGAATGAGACCCTGAATGGGATTCTTCGGCAACCATCCTCAGTATCTGTCCCCCGCTCTTCTCAATTATTTCCTTTTCTTTCTGAACAGCGGGTGCATATATCCAGTTTTCGGCATACATGATCTTACCCTTGCTTTTCTTTTCGGCATCAAGCATTCTCCTGATACTTCCAAGCGTTTGGCTGAGGCCCTCCTCGCGTGAAAATGTGTCTCCGTTGAAATTGTCTGTCCCGTCACCGAAATAGCCTGTCAGAGGCTTTTCAACAATCACATGCCTGTCCTTCTCAAGAGCACGGACAGAGATGGATTCATGCGACGAAGGCGGCGAACAGACATGTACCACGTCAGCATTATCGATCATCTCCTCCAGGCTGCGAAAAGCCTTTATGTTGCGCGGATCTGTAAATTGTATCAGCCTTTCATGTGTCGGAGACCAGGCACCCGTTATCTCAACCCTTGCAGAAGTGAGCTTTTTAAGCGCTTCGTAATGGAATTTTGCTGCATAGCCTGATCCTGCAAATGCTGCCCTGATTACTTTTTCGGTCATCGTTTTTTATCTGAGCTTTTTGAATCCCATGTTCCAGAGGGTAAAACTATACAGGTCGGCATATTCTTCGATTGATTTACTAACAGGAGTACCTGCCCCTTGTCCGGCTTTCGTTTCAATCCTTATCAGGACAGGGTTATTCCCGGCCTGCTTAGCCTGCAGCTGGGCGGCAAATTTGAATGAATGTGCCGGAACGACCCTGTCGTCATGGTCAGCGGTTGTGACCAGTGTTGCCGGGTAACTTACCCCTGCTTTCACATTCTGGACAGGAGAATATTTTAACAGGTAATTGAACATCTCTGCACTCTCATCGGCTGTCCCGTAATCGTATGCCCAGCCGGCACCGGCGGTGAACTTATGGTAACGGAGCATATCCATAACCCCCACAGCAGGCAGGGCAACCTTCATTAAATCAGGCCGCTGCGTCATTACGGCTCCAACAAGCAAACCTCCGTTTGATCCTCCACGAATGGCAAGATAGCCTGATGATGTATAGTTATTATCAATAAGGTATTCAGCAGCCGCAATAAAATCGTCGAAAACATTCTGTTTGTTCATCCGTGTGCCTGCCAGGTGCCATTTTTCTCCATATTCTCCGCCTCCTCTTATGTTAGGCACGGCATATATCCCGCCGTTCTCCAGCCACCATGCAACCGGGATGCTGAAATAGGGCGTCTCAGAGATACTGAATCCCCCGTAGCCATAAAGTAAGGTCGGGTTTTTCCCGTCAAGCTGGAGATCTTTCCTGAAAGTAATGATCATAGGAACAGATGTTCCGTCTTTCGACCTGTAAAAGACCTGCTGAGAGGTATAGAGTTCACTGTTAAAATCGATGGAGGGCTTTTTGAACTCTTCATACTGGCCTGTTGATGGATCAAGCTTATAAATGGTTGAAGGAGTGATATAGTTAGTAAATGAATAGAACAATTCGCTGTCTTCAATCTTTCCGCTGAAACCATCCGCACTGCCTAATCCGGGCAGCTTGATTTCGCATACTAGATTACCCGATTTGTCGTATTGCTTTACCTGAGATATTGCATCAACCAGGTATGTGGCAAAGAAATACCCTGCGCCCGTTGAGATCTGAAGCACGTTATCTGTTTCCGGGATGAAGTCTTTCCAGTTGTCAACCCCGGGGTTTGCAGCATCGGCGGTAACGACTTTCCAGTTTGGGGCATTGAGGTTTGTATAAATAAAAAGCTTTGAACCGTCATTGTCAATTACATAATTGTCGCTGCTGAAGTTATCGACAATAATCCTGAAAGTACTGTTGCTTTTCGTCAGGTCTTTTATATACAGCTCGTTACCCGTAGTAGATACTGATGCTGTGACAACCAGGAAACGCTGGTCCTCCGTAACAGTACCACCTATATACCTTCTCTTAATGTCGGCACCCCATACTATCTTATCTTCAGACTGACTGGTGCCCAGCCTGTGAAAGTACAGCTTATGATGGTCGGTCATCTCTGAGAGTTCACTGCCCGCAGGCTTGTCGTATGTGGAATAATAGAAACCTTCATTTTTCCATCATGCTATATCTGAGAATTTTACATCGTTAAGAGTGTCGCCAATGACTTTTTTTGAAACAGCATCGAGTGTGATAACTTTCCTCCAGTCCGACCCACCCTCTGATATGGCGTATGCCATGAGAGTTCCGTCTTTCGAAAATCCCATTTCCCTCAGGGATGTGGTACCATCTGCTGAAAACATATTTGGATCCAGGAAGACTTCAGGTTCACCGGAGCCTTTCTGCCGGTACAGCACATACTGATCCTGCAGGCCGTCATTTTTAGAAAAATAAGTGTAGTCCCCCTCAACGAAAGGCATCTGGTACCGTTCATAGTTCCAGATCTTTGTCAGCCTGTCTTTTATTGCATCTCTGTAGGGTATTTTCTCAAGGTATCCGAATGTTACTACATTTTGCTCTTTCACCCATTCCGCAGTTTCATCCGACATATCATCTTCGAGCCAGCGGTAAGGATCCGGCACCGGAACGCCGAAAATAGTATCCACAACATTTCCTTTCCTGGTTTCCGGGTATGCAATTTTTCCCTGCCTTCCTTTTGAGCATGAGGCAAGTAATGAAGCAACAAATAACATTATGACAAATTTTTTCATTATGAATAAGTTTAGATCTGTTAAAAGGTTTGATTATTTTATGCCAACAAAATTACATAAAATACTGGTTAGGACATGAAGTCACTCCCTGATCGATCTCTTCCCAATGGTTATTCCTGATATTCTAAATTGGTATATATTTGAGATTTTATTTTATGATTTGTTTTTTTTAAGCTAAACCGGTAGAGAATGTGATTTTTTACCCCCATCCCAACCTTCCCCCACGGGGGAAGGGGATTAAGAAATTAGAAGGAATAATAAATATAAAACAAGAAGATAGAGGCGTTGAACTTAAATAGGCTTCCTTGGGGAGTGATGAAATAATATCAAAACAAAATATAATATGGTTTTTAGTAAAATTATTTCAGAATCTAAGCATAGTCATGGAGCTGATTTAAGCATAAAAGCCAAGGCAAAGGAGTTGAGGAAAAACATGACTCCTGCAGAAATAATTCTTTGGGAGTATTTAAGGAAGAAAAGAGTTAATAATATGCACTTCCGCCGTCAGCATCCGTACGGAATTTATATTATAGACTTTTTTTGTTCAAAGGCAAATCTTGCTATAGAAGTTGATGGAGAAATACATAAGTTCAAAAACGAATATGATGCTGAACGGACGCAATATCTTGAAGAATCAGGAATTAAAGTCATAAGGTTTTCAAACTTTGATGTTGAAAAAAACATTGAGAAAGTAATTGAAAGGATTAAAGCATATAAAGAAATAAATGGTTAACATTTCCCCCTTGGGGGAAACTGGAAAGGGGGTATTTTGAAACTAATTTATTCATATATGCAAAGAAATTTTCAAATGTTGATAATAGCTTGAAGTGATTAAAACAAATCAGAAATCAGAACCGAGGGCAATAAATTGCCCGAGCTCATGAGCGAAGCGAATAAATCAGAAATCAGAAATTATAAAGCATGACCTCCCTCTACAACCTCTCCACCCTGCTCATCCTCGGATTCGCCGTAATCGTATTTGTTCTGCTGTTCTTTATCTCGGCTCCGTACGGTAAATTCCTGCGGAAGGGATGGGGCTTATCAGTGAAGTCAAAATGGGCATGGATGATTATGGAGATGCCCTCACCGGTCCTGATGACGCTGTTCTTCCTGTATGCACCTGTCAGGGGCCTGGTTCAATATATATTTATTATTCTCTGGCTGACTCACTATGTCCACCGGACTTTTATATACTCATTTATGCAGTCGGGGAGAGATAAACCCTACCCCTTATCAATAGTGTCCATGGCTTTTTTCTTCAACATTATTAATGGCTTTGTAAGCGGATACGGAATATTTCACCTTATGTCCTATTCAGTTTCATGGCTAATGACCTGGCAGTTCATTGCGGGGGTAGTTTTGTTTATAGCAGGATTCATAATCAACAAAACTGCTGATGAGAAGCTGCGCCTTATGAGACAGAACAGCCCCCATGAATATATTGTACCGCGGGGATGGCTTTTTAACTATATTTCATCACCTCACTATTTTGGTGAGATCATCGAATGGACCGGCTGGGCTATCCTGACATGGTCGGTACCAGGACTGGCCTTTGCAGTCTTCACTTTTGCAAATCTCTTCCCCAGGGCCGTAGCGTCACATAGTTGGTACAGGGAAAACTTTACAGATTACCCGAAGAACAGGAAAGCGGTTATTCCTTTTATCATCTGAAAGTTGGCAGTTGGCAGAATACAGTGGGCAGTAGACAGACTGCCCACTGCCCACTGCCAACTTTTCCAATGCTTTCCTTGGAAAATAAAACTCAGCTCACTACATTTGCACCGCTAATCAAAATAAAACAACTAAATGGACGACGGCCCGGCGAAAATAATATCCTAACCCGATACACAGGGTAGCCAGGCCCGGCAGCCAGCCTCCCTCTGTATCAGATAATAGAGGAGGTACCAATGACTGCTTTCACAACATTCTATCTGAGTGGAATAATAGGTAAGGAAGTATTTGACAATGATGGCGAATTAATAGGCTTCATCAAGGATCTTCTTATCGATTCAGTTCCCGGATCACCTAACAACAACGGACGCCAGATTGTAACCGGTGTCAAGATGAAAATTAACAAAGAATCCAGATTCTTTGATTTCAGCTTTTTCCGCGTTACAAAAGCAAGGGAGAAGGTCAGCGTAACATGCAGGCAAATTGTTGAGCTGAAGTCATCAAAGGTAGCTAACGGTATGCTTCTGGTTGAAAACATACTCGACAAGCAGATCGTGGATATGAACGGGCGTAAGCTGGTGAGAGTTAATGATATAAGGCTGGTGAGACTAAACCAGGGGACTTATCCCCTTGCCGTGGATATTGGTATAGAAGGGCTCCTGAGGAGGCTGGGTGTGTCCCAGCCAATAAAAAAATCCTTATCTATTTTCAGGGTCAATATCCCAGCAAAATTCATCCTATGGGAAGATGTCCAGGCAATAGACTTTTCAAACCTTAATATAAAGCTGTCCAAGAGTTATGCTAAATTAAATACTCTCCATCCGTCGGACCTTGCTGACATACTTGAGGATCTCGGGAAATCGACCAGTATGACTGTCTTTACATCTCTTGATGAGGAACAGGCTGCTGATGTACTGGAGGAGATGGAATCCCGAGCCCAGGTCCATATACTTGAAAACCTGCCGGTTGAGAAAGCGGCAGATGTCCTGGAGAAGATGCCGGCAGACGAGGTAGCCGATATCCTTGATGAACTGGAGGATGAAAAGGCAGAGATGCTTCTGAATGAGATGGACAGTGAATCTTCGCAGGAAGTAAGGGAACTGCTGGAGTACGATGAGAATGAAGTTGGCAGTATAATGACCACGGATTATATTTCCTACCGGGAGACCATGACTGTCGATGAGGTGCTTGATGATCTCAGGCAAAGGCAGCCGGAACCGGATGAACTATATAACCTTTGCGTTACAAAAGAAAAAAATGAATTGTTAGGGACATTCGGACTCAGAGACCTGATCATCGCGGAACCGGGTGCAAAACTGAGTCAGATAATGAATCCCGAGCCCGTATTTCTGAAGGATGAACAGAAAACGGGAGCTATTGCCGAGATCATTTCAAAATATGACCTGCTTGCTGTTCCCGTGGTTGATGAGCAGAACCAGCTTCACGGCATGGTTGTGATAGACGATGTTGTAGAAGACCTCATTGGAGAAAGAAGAACCAAGAGCAGGAGGTAATTATGGCAGTAATGAAGCTACCGGCCAAGAGTCTTTTCAGGAGGGTAGGGATATTCCTGGCCATCCTGGGACCCGGAATCATAACGGGAAGTGTTGATAATGATGCGGGCGGAATTACCACCTATTCGCTGGCCGGGGCTATCTACGGTTACGGACTTATATGGACGCTGATCCCCTCTTTTATAGTGCTTGTTGTTATCCAGGAGATGAATGCGAGGATGGGTATTGTAACCGGCAAGGGACTTGCAGATCTTATCAGGGAAAATGCCGGTGTTAAGGTCACATTCTTTATTTTTCTGGGATTGTTGCTGTCGGGCATCGGGAACACCACAACAGAATTTGCCGGCGTGGCAGGAAGCATGGAAGTATTCGGAGTAACTAAATACATCTCGGTTCCCCTGGTCGGAATTCTTGTGTGGTTCCTGGTAGTGAAGGGTACCTATAAGATCGCTGAGAGGATATTTCTTGTGTTCAGTGTCTCTCTTCTTACTTACGTGGTATCGGCAATAATCGGAAAGCCGCAATGGAGCGAGATAGGTTCGGCCATTATCCGTCCCAGGATGGAATTAAGCACAAGGGGGATGGCCATGGTGATAGGACTTGTCGGTACTACAATAGCGCCCTGGATGCAGTTCTACATGCAGTCGACCGTAATTGAGAAGGGTTTGAAAATAAAAAACTACAGGTATACGCTTATTGACATTGTTGTCGGATGTGTTATTACTGTTGTTGTTGCTTTCTTCATTATGGTTGCCTGCGGATCAACACTTTATCCTAAGGGGATTGTTATTAATGAGGCCAAGGATGCTGCGTTGGCGTTAGGGCCGCTGGCCGGAAACCTTGCATCGTTCGTTTTTGCCTTCGGGCTTTTTATTGCATCGATTTTCTCAGCTACAATATTACCTCTTGCCACGGCATTTTTTGTATGTGAAGCCTTCGGATTTGAAGCCGGACTGGATAAGAAGTGGGATGAGGCCAGGGAGTTTTATGCACTATATACCGGCATCCTGATCATATCGGTAATAATCATTCTTATCCCCAATGCTCCTCTGATTCCGATCTCCCTGTGGTCGCAGGTACTTAATGGCATTCTTCTTCCGGTGGTGCTGCTCAGCATGATAATATTGATCAACAAGACAAAGATAATGGGCGAGTATGTCAATAAGCCGTTCAATAATATAATAAGCTGGGCAACAGTGATTATTCTTATTGGTTTATCTGCTGCACTATTGCTGATGCCGGTGTTGGGCAGGCTGTGAGAAGGGACAGAGGGATAAGGTGAACCAACCCAGGAGAGGGGCAGGGGTGAGGTCAATGATTCAGGAGAGGGGCAGGGGTGAGGTCAATCATCTCCGGAGAAGCAACACAATGCTGTGGCAGATATAAATTTCCATCCATTTATTCTGTTTTTTCAAAATGAACCCTAATTTTACCGGATATTTTTGCTCCATGGTCAAAGGATATTTCGGAGAAGACACATACATCACACCCGAACCAGTGAAGAGTTTTCGTTCCTGGTTATTGAGGGATAACTGGTTTTACTTTCTTGCCAGCTACATGGGAATTGTTTTGAGGACAAGAAGAATTGCCCTTAAAGGTATTTATGATGATGCCATGTGGGCTGAATCATCAATAGAAATTTTCCGACTTATTGAAAAAATCGGGGGAATATTTGAAATTGAGGGAATGGAAAATATTGATAAAACTGACACCCCTGTGATATTTGTCTCAAATCATATGAGCACACTGGAGACAATGATATTCCCCGGGATTATTTCCCCGCTGAGGAGAGTTACATTCGTGGTCAAGGACAGCCTTGTAAAACATCCGCTTTTTGGTCCGGTAATGAGGTCGAGGGATCCAATAGTGGTAGGCAGGATAGATCCCAGGAAAGATTTTGAGGCTGTAATGACCCGGGGACAGGTTTTACTTTCACAGGGAATATCGCTTGTAATCTTTCCACAGAGTACAAGGAGCAACCAGTTCAAACCGGAGGAGTTTAATACCCTGGGTGTGAAACTGGCAAAGAAAGCTGGCGTTTTGATAGTACCTGTTGCCATTAAAACAGATTTCTGGGGTAATGGCCGGGTGGTGAAGGAGATTGGCAAACTCGACCATACGAAAAAGATTCATATTAAGTTCGG
>CAZQRQ010000095.1:0-4468 GCA_964595725.1 uncultured Rikenellaceae bacterium
GTATACCTGAAGTAGAAACATATTCAAGGAGAACCGGCACTGAAATGGGATTCTTCATTACCGAACAAAATGACGGGGATTACCTCATTCAGCTCAAACAGGACCGTAAACGCTCAACGAACGACGTGATTGACGACATAAGAAAAAAAGTGGAAGAATCCCAGCCTGCACTCCAGATAGATTTTGGCCAGGTAATAGGTGACATGCTTGGCGATTTGATGGAATCGGTACAGCCTATAGAAGTAAAAGTATTCGGCACTGACCATAAAAAGCTTGAAGAGATATCAAAACAGATATCATCAATAGTCGAGAATACCGAGGGTACTGCAGATGTGTTTGACGGACTGATAATTGCCGGTCCTTATGTAAATGTGAAACCTGATGAGAGAAAACTTGCACAGTTTGGAATCACACCCGCAAATTTCCAGTTTCAGCTGCAGACAGCACTCGAAGGAAATGTCTCAGGAACAGTGAATGACAGGGAACAGTTCACCAATGTCAGGCTTATTTATCCTGAAAACCGGACATTCGGTGTAGAGGATATAAAACGTATGCAATTGTTCCTTCCGGATGGAAAACTAAAACCACTTAATGATCTTGCTGATGTTGTTCTTGTGAAGGGAGATGCACAGGTTCAGCGTGAAAACCTGCAGAATATGGGAGTGGTGAGTGCAAGGCTTGATAACAGGGACCTTGGAAGCGTTATGCATGAAATACAGAACAGGATATCGGAGTCTGTTGTTCTGCCCATGGGTTATAATATTGTATACGGCGGCGCCTACGCGGCACAA
This sequence comes from uncultured Rikenellaceae bacterium, assembly GCA_964595725.1. GTDB lineage: Bacteria > Bacteroidota > Bacteroidia > Bacteroidales > VadinHA17 > LD21. The sequence continues at coordinate 792 of CAZQRQ010000095.1, forward strand.
CAGAAATCGTTCACCGAACTTCTGGCAATACTCTTAACTGCAAGCCTTCTTGTCTTTTGTGTGATACTAATACTGTTCAGGGAATTCAGGATTGCAACGGGCATACTCCTCATAGCAATACTTGGGATATCAGGCAGTTATATGGCACTTTTCATAACAGGTACTCCGCTGAATGTAGGAAGCTATACAGGTCTTATAATGATAGTGGGTATTATCGGCGAAAATGCCATATTCACTTTTCTTCAGTATAAAAAAGCTCTTTCAGATATGGGCAACGAAGAAGCGATAGTATTTGCCATTTCCACCAGGCTGAGGCCAAAGCTTATGACGGCACTTGGGGCAATTATTGCCCTTATGCCACTGGCCATGGGTATAGGTACTGGTGCACAGATGCATCAGCCTCTTGCGATAGCTATTATAGGAGGTTTCATTGTGGGGCTACCGCTTCTGCTGATAGTGCTGCCAACAATAATAATGGTCCTTTATAGAAAAAGGTAAGCGACTGTTTTATTTCAGGTTACTTTTAACAGGAGTAGAGCTCATGGTCATCTCCAGCAAACCTCCTGAGACAATTTCATCATGGTTGAAAAAAGGATCATTTAAAATCTCTCCATTAAGCTTAACTGATTGTACATACCTGTTCTTCCTGGAATTGTTTTCTGTTTCTATAATAAAATCCTTACCGTTTTCAAGATGAACGATCGCCTTATCAAAGAGTGGCCTTCCCAATGAATAAACAGGTTCACCTGGTGCTACAGAATAGAAGCCCAGTGAGTTGAGGACATACCATGCCGACATCTGCCCGCAGTCTTCGTTACCCGAAAGCCCATCAGGATTATTGAAATAAAGGCTGTTAAGAATAGAATCGACAAGCTCCTGTGTCTTCCACGGCTGGCCTGCATAATTATAAAAATGCGTGATCTGGTGGCTGGGTTCATTACCGTGAGCATACTGGCCGATCATCCCTGAGATATCTGCAGATACATTTGTGCCCTCAAGGCTCGAGTCAATACTGAAAAGAGAATCCAGCTTGCTGGTGAATGCTTCCTTTCCACCCATTATCTCAACAAGCCCGCCCACATCATGGGGAACAAACCAGGTCCATTGCCAGGCATTTCCTTCCACATAGTCATCGGCGCTATGATCAGAGTATCTGGGATTGAAAGGTGTTCTCCATTCTCCCGACGTGGAAATTCCTCTCATGAATCCCGTGGATTTGTCAAAGTACTTTCTGTACCTGGTTGATCTTTCCGAAAACTCCCTGTAATCATTATCCTCCCCCAGTTCCTTAGCCATCTGTGCGATGCACCAATCGTCATACGCATATTCAAGTGCCTTGGCTACCGACTGGTTCACCCTGTCAAACGGAATATATCCAAGAGAGTCATTGTATAATTTTGCTTTATCCACAAGGGAAGGAAGGACATCCCTTGCTGAAACACTCAATCCTGCTGTATCAAAATGTGATGACCTTATCATAGCCTCATAGGCTTTCTTAACATCAAAATCACGTATTCCTTTCATGTAGGCATCCACAATAACAGGAACAGCATGGTACCCGATCATGGTTCCGGTATAGTTGGAAGCCAGTTCCCACATCGGTAGTATACCTCCTTCCTCGTATTTCTGCAGCAGGGACCTTATCATTTCCGCATCACGTCCCGGATTCAGGATCGTAAACAAAGGGTGCGCGGCTCTGAAGGTATCCCATAATGAGAATACCGTATAATTGGAAGAACCGTTTGAATCATGAATTTCCTGGTCCATACCCCTGTACCGGCCATCTGAATCGCTGAAAATATTAGGGCTTATCATCGAATGATAAAGTGCTGTATAAAAAATCACCCTCTGGTCATCGGTTCCGCCTTCAATTTCAACCTTACCCAGCTCCTCATCCCAAAGTTCCCTTGCTTTTTTCACTGCTAACCCGAAATCCCAGCCTGGTATCTCAGCTTCAAGGTTTTTGCTGGCACCTTCGTAATCCACAGGGGAAATGCCGACCTTCACAAGAACCTGTTCATCCTGCCCGGTGCTGAACTGCAGGAGGGCCTTTATATTTCTTCCAGTGGCTTCGCTGATATTATTTATTACCGAATCATTTACAGCTATCTGGTAGCTGAAAGGTTTTGAGAACGTGGCATGAAAATAGACATATTGCCTTCTCGCCCAACCCCTTGTTACTTTAAATCCCTCTATTTCAGTGTCATTTAATATTCGTATTTCGAGAAAAATGTTTCTGTGGTTCTGAAGGGTATGATTAAGATCAAGTATAAAACCTGACTCCCGGGATTCCGGGAAAGTATAGCGGTGAAATCCTGCCCTGGCTGTTGCTGTCAGTTCGGCAGTGACTCCCGGCCTGTTTAGCTTAACTGTATAGTAACCCGGCCCGGCCTTTTCGCTATCCCTTGAGAAACCTGACCTGTATCCCGATCCGGGTTTTTCGTCATCACCTCTGAAGAGCATTTGCTCCCCGACAGTCGGCATTAACAGTATATCACCATAATCGCCTATGCCGGTTCCGCTCAGGTGCGTATGAGAGAAGCCTATTATTGTTGTGTCAGAGTAATGATATCCCGCACAGCCGTCCCAGCCGGTCATCCTTGTATCCGGACTTAACTGGACCATGCCAAATGGTACAGTAGCCCCTGGAAAGGTATGCCCATGTCCTCCCGTTCCTATAAAGACATTCACCTGGTCAGAAAATGACTCCTTGTCACATGAAGTCAGGAAACAAACCAGCAGCAATAAATTAAAAAGCAATACCTGTCTCATGGAATATAATATCTGGTAGTCAATATGAAGTTATTGTTATTCAGAAGATTATCCAGCACATTTTGAAATGTTTCCCTAATATCCCGTTATTTCCTTCAACAACCTGAAGAACTCCTTCTTCCTGTCCGAATTTATACCCCAGTCAACAGGTACGCTCTGATAACCCGATTCAAATCCTTCACCTTTCATCCTGTAGTCAAAGAATCCCCATGATGCATACTGCCCTATGGCAGCAACGAAATTGTTAAGGTCCATATCGAAATCATAATGGTCATCCTCGTTGAAAAGTATGGGCTTTGTGGTATAACCGTTTACCATCCTTGTCTTCTGAACCATTTCCTTTATAATGTTCGGATCTTTAATCCCGTTCCCATGTATGAGAATAAAGTCTGACACCGACACCACATTTGACAGAGGAATAGCTCCGCCACCATAACTGGTTCCTGCATAATATCTGACTCCATTCCTGTTCTTTTGCTTAACAAGTTCGATAAGTTCATGAATCCTTTCCGGTTTAAGTATATCATGGTCATACTGGTTGACATTGCACTCATTGTTAACCTCAATCAGTACATTCCTGTAGTTTCTTACAAATAACCAGTTCAGTACATTATCAACTGCATTTCTTACGGCAGCCTCACTCTCAAGCCTCTCGTCCTGTCCAAAATAGAAGAGCCCCAGTATGGGAACCATTCCAAGTTCATCAGCCCTGTCCAGGATTCTTTCAAGCCTCGCCATATATTCGGGTCGGAGAGATCCATCCTCTGTATATGCGGAATTGTACCAGGGCTGTCTTTGAGAATATCCCTGGGGACTGCCCCCCTGCATATTAATAGTAAAGGATAGCATTCCATAATCCGACCATTGCTTCATATTAAGGATAAACTCATCAGTATTCCTGTCGG
>CAZQRQ010000095.1:4478-9125 GCA_964595725.1 uncultured Rikenellaceae bacterium
TATCAGGATATACCCACATTCCAACAGTCTCCGGATTCATATCATCAAATATACCCTGTATCATTCTTGAATTTAATAACAATCCCTCGATCCTTTTACCTTGCCAGTATCTTCCCTTATAAGTTAGTTCGCCATTAATATAGAACTGGTCTCCTTTAATAGTTACAATTGTCCTGTTTTTCTTCCTTAAGGGTTTAAAGAAATCGGATTCTTTTAAGCCGCATTTCCTTATGATTTCAAGGGTATATTCAGGCCGTCCAAAATTTGAATCCACATTATTGGTCCCAATCGTGAACCTTACTCCGGCATCTTTAGCTTTCATTATGAATTTCTCGGAAGGAATTCTGTAGCGGTTATTGATCTCAATTGCTATGTTATTCTTCTTTGCAGCCTCAATTACTGCATCCATCCGCTTATCGGTCCAGAAGAAGTCATACCTGCCTGACATTTGCTCCGGCAGAAATGTTGGATTAACATATATGTCGATTGGTTCGTTATTCAGTATTTTAACAGTCGTTTTAACTAAAAAATCCATAAATTTCTGCTCGTCATCTATCCATGTTTCTTCCTCGATCCATATCCTGTTTCTTCTCCCTTTATCATCTGTGAAAGTCATTGCATCCGTAAATACATAATCGAATTTGCCAATTGTCTCCTTTGAGAAAGTCTTTACCCATTCTCTTCCCTCCGCCTGCATACCAACATAAAATTGCGGGTATTTCTTCATTTCGAACAGGAATGAGTCAACCTTCTCATCGGAATCTACGGGGAATCCCATTCCACAGTTCACTGCAATACCATATTGTATATGATCTTTCCGTGATTTCTGAATAGCCTTCTGAAGGGTCAGGTCGCCTTTAAGATGTATGTGAAAATCAATCAGGGGGAAAGGATCATTTTGCTGTCCAGAAGCTTGGTTAAAGCCAAGACATGTAATCAATATTGTTAAAAAGCTGATCTGGGTACTGAAAATTTTATTCATAGATATAATTATTGTTTTTGTTTCCTAAAGTAGTTATTTCGTGGTATACTCAAGTACCTGTCCATCTTCAATAAGGTTTTTCCTGAGTTCTTCATAGGTTATCTCGTAAATGGTTTTTCCATGGTCGCATGCGAGAGAGGCAAGTGTTGCAGCACTCTGTCCGAGAATCATAAATACAGGTTCCATCCTTATTGAACCATAAGCAATATGCGAACTTGATACGCACACCGGAACAAGAAGATTGCTGCATTCATCCCTTGACGGCATGATAGAACCAAGATCGATCATATAAGGATGGGGAGTAGGGTGTTCAATATCTCCTTCATTTTCAGTAAATCCGTCAGGTGTAATGTAGCGTTGGACGTTATGTGAATCCATATTATAGGATCCCATGCCTATTGAACGGGGAACAATCCGTTTGCCAAGAACATCATTCTCTGTCATAACATATTCGCCTGCCATTCGTCTTGCCTCCCTGACATAAATATTATATGGCCAATAATCATTATCGGCAAACTCATCTCCGGAATATCCCCATCTTGACATCTTCTTCCTTATTTCATCAGGTACCCTGGGATCAGTGGCGATAAAAAACAGTAAGCCTTTCTGATATACTGTATGTTCTTTAATTATCTCTTCCCTTCTCTCATAGGAAGCATCGGGATAATCATAGTTCATGCCGATATTATCGAAACTGAAAGGGCCATGATTGTTTACATCAAGTTTCCTGTTTGGAATGGGATCAAATTTATTAAAAGTACCTCTCCAGCCTTCATTATAAATCCTTATAAGAAGTTCATACTGGGTTGAGTCATATCCTTCAGGCCGTATTATTGGTACTCTGTTTTCAGGATGATCGGTCAGACACATCCTGAAGCAATATGCCTGTATCCTACTGTCAGCTTCCCCTCTGTCCCCCGGAGGATCAGGGGAAATCCTTGGTAAAAGCCCGCTTGAAGGATCTCCAGGTATTTTATACGAACTGATCTTCAGGCCATCAAAATCGTGATGCTTTATGGGAAAATCTCCGGTTTGAACGCCATTCCATTCCTCCCCATACTGAGAATTGCTTTCACGACCTGTTTGAAAACTTATGCCGGCAGTTGCCATGAGATCACCTTCATAGGTCGCATCAATAAATACTTTCCCACTGATATCCTTCCCGCTGAGCGTCCTTATAGAGATTATCCTTCCGCTCTTCAAATTCACCCCATTTTCCCTGTCGAGCCATTCATCCCTTAATACTTTAATACCGGGATGATCAATCAATTTCTCCATGGCCTCTTCGGCAGCATGTGGCTCGAATATCCACATTGTCCGCTTAGCACCGTCAATGGCAGGATTGCCCTGTCCCCTGTTCCCGTATTCAGATCTCTTCTGCCAGTTCCATGCTTCATCCTTGCTGTAGTGATCATATATAAGCTGATAAAACCTCCTGGCAAGACCTCCGATGACCTCCTTGTTACCTGTATCTGTAAATCCCAGCCCCGAAGAGGTCATACCTCCAAGGTGCTTATCCGGAGATACTATTATCACATTCATCGACATTTCCGCTGCCTGCCTGGCTCCCGTCACTGCTGCTGATGTGCCTCCGTAAATAACTATATCGGCATTTAATAAAGCATCTTGATTTTTCCCTGGCTTGCAGGATGTCAGAGATATTATAAACATTACAGAAATTAATAACAGGCTTGGTCTCATTATCTATTATAATCTTTCATTAATCAATGTTCAAGTTTACGTATCCTTACCTGAAATGCATCCGCTGGATTTTTAACGAGCAAAGTATTTATTTCTTCTTCTGTCAATCCTTTATACTTTAATGCAGGTATCAGCTTTTCAAAAAGAGTGTTGTAGCCCCTGTATTCACCGCCGTTCTTCTTTGCCGGATCAAACCAGCCGGCATCGTGAGAAAGCAGCACTTTGCCCAGTACACCTTTGACTTTAAGGTCGTTAACCTTCGCAGCTATATCAGCCACATTATTCTCATTCAGGTTATCGATACTTACCCATGCCCCTTCTCTTGCACCATCGACCAGCTTGTTGATATCCTTTTCACTTCCGGCGTGCACCCATATAAATGCTTCAGGTGATACCCCCTCATTCTTAAGAATGCCGATCTCCTCAAACGCAAGGGCCGCTGGTCCGGTATGTGATGCTATTGTTAATCCTGTTTCAAGGTGGGTCTTTGCTGCTGCTCTAACCAGTTTAATATCCATATCAGTAAGAGGATCTCCAATAACGGCAATTTTAATAAATCCGGGTTTTATGCCGGTCTCGTTTATACCTTCCTCCCATTCCTTTATCCACCTCTGCGACAGCTGTCCATCTGACTCACTAAATCCGTGATCTGGGATATACTTATTGTTCTGTCCGGCGCCATAATAACCTGTGTTTGTAATAAAATTCATTCCCGTGGAATCTGAAAGTGCTTTTAAAATCAACGGGTCTTTCCCAAGGTATGAAGGAGTACATTCAAAAATAGATTTGCAGCCCAAATCCTGCACCTGCCTGATAAATGGTATTGCTACTTTTATAACTTCTTCCCTGTTCCATCGCGATTCGCTAACAGAATCAGCCCCGATGAAGTCGACGAGAACGTGCTCGTGGGTCAGTGAAATCCCAAGCTGAGAAGCTGATACAGGTCCGTTTACGGTCATAATAATTCCTTCTGCGGGCTTGTCCCTGCATCGTGATAATGAAATTATTGAAATGAGCAAAACACAGATCAGGTATATTCTTCCGGTGACCATTGTATAAATATATTTTATATAACTTTTTATAATACCGTGTATGGTTCAGTTGTCTGAAATAAAAATAATAATATATATTTCACTCCCCCATTTAACAAGACTGCCGGGATCTGTATAAAATATTGATATACCGGCTCCCATTTTTAAAAATAATTTACAGGCCCCGAATAGAATTCCTGTCTGTTATCTCAAAGATATTTCTTTTTTCTGTTTTGCCTTTGTTAGAATTATTGTTTTTACCTTAGATGCTTCTGGCAGCTTGCAATAAAAGCGGAGCAGACAAATTCTTTATAAACAACCATATATCGTTAATAATGGAAACAAGTAACCAGGCTCCAAAACGTCTCTATTCACTTGACGCTCTTCGTGGTTTCGATATGTTTTGGATCATGGGAGGAGAAGGCATATTTATCGGGCTTGCCTCCCTGACAGGATGGCCGGTTTTTAAATGGTGTGCTGAGCAGCTGGAACATGTACCCTGGCATGGATTTCATTTCTACGACATGATCTTCCCACTTTTCCTGTTCATTGCCGGAATATCATTCCCTTTTTCATATGCAAAAAGGATTTCTTCCGGCGAGGGCCGAAATAGAATCTACAGGCATGTTTTCCTGAGGGGTCTGATACTGGTGCTTCTTGGTATCGCTTATAATAATGGCATAAGATTCGAATTCGGAGAAATGCGATATGGAAGCGTACTCGGGCGCATTGGACTGGCATGGATGTTTGCAGCCCTGATCTTCATGAATACCAGGGTATCTTCGAGAGTGATCTGGTTCTGGGCACTCCTTATTGGTTACTGGCTTCTGCTTTACCTGCTCCCTGCCCATGACCTTGGATCTTCAGACAGGTTTTCGCAGGAAGGAAACCTCACAAGCTATATCGACAGGCTCCTGATGCCAGGCAGGCTAT
>CAZQRQ010000096.1:0-9023 GCA_964595725.1 uncultured Rikenellaceae bacterium
GAATAATCTCATATTTGCTCCTGATGTCAAGAAAGGCTGTTGGCTCGTCCATAACAAGAACGTCAGCATCCTGGGCAAGGACTCTGGCTATCATGGCTCTCTGGCGTTCTCCGTCAGACAGCTCGTTTATGTACCGGTATGAAAGACTGTTAAGCCCGACTTTATCTATTGCCTCACTTATTATCCTTACATCATTCTGATCTAACCTTCCGGTCCATGAAGTATGGGGGTATCGTCCGAGAGACACAAGGTCAAAAACTTTCATATTGCTAACCCTGACAGGTTCAGTTGATATATAACCCATAATCCGGGCCAGCTCATTTCGTGAGTATTCATTTACAGGTTTGCCGTCGAAAAGCACCTGTCCCTTTATCGGGTCCTGTAATCCACATACTGTTCTTAGCAGCGTACTTTTGCCAATACCATTTTCACCGATCACTGCCACCAGTTCACCCTTATCTGCAAAAGTATCAAGTGCAGGTAATAATATTCTCTCCCTGCCTCCTGATCTATAACCTATCGACAGTGCATCAAATGATATTATTTTCTCAGTCAGCATCAGAATTCTCCTGAATATTTCCTGTTTCTTAATATGACCCAGATTACAACCGGTATTCCTACAAGCGATGTTACCGAATTGACAGGAAGCACCTTGTCATAACCCGGAAGCTGCGATAAAATATCACTTGCCAGCATGATGACAGCTCCAAGGATAATTGTTGATGGCATAAGGATCCTGTGATCCGATGTTCGAAAAATAATTCTCGCTATATGTGGTACTGCAATACCAATGAAACCAATCGGGCCGCAAAAAGCCGTGACAGCACCGGCGAGTATACTGGTTCCTGTAAATATCATTACTCTTGCAAAACGTATATTAAGCCCGATACTTCCCGCATAGTTTTCACCGAGGAGAAGAGCATTCAGCATTTTCACGGAAATAAAGCTCAATGTAATACCAGTGGTCAAGCATATAAGCATTACATTTAGCTGTTGAGCTGTCAGGTTTCCCAGGCTTCCCATTGTCCATATGACATAAGCTTTTAACATGCTCTCACTGCTGAAATATTGCATAATGCTGACAATAGCCGAAATTCCGCTTGAAAGCATAATGCCGATTACCAGCACAGTAAGAATATTTCTTACTTTAAGAGAGATGGCCATGATAATTATCATTACAGCCCCGGCACCAATACATGATGAGGTCACCAGGGCCCAGGAGCCAAGCATATTTATGCCACCAGTCAGGAAGTGAGCCGGGAAACCAAGGATAACAAATGCAACACCCAGGCTGGCCCCGGAACTGATCCCAAGTACAAATGGACCAGCCATAGGATTCCTGAACAGGGTTTGCATCTGCAATCCACTGACAGACAGGGATATGCCTGCCAGAATTGCAGTTATGGCCTTTGGAAGCCTGAATTTAAGTACAATAGTATTGACATACTCATCAGATCCCGAGAAAAGAGCCTTTACCACTTCCTGAAGGTTTATTTTTACTGATCCAAAAATAATATCCAGGCAAAAAAGTACCAGCAACAAGAGAAAAAGAACTGCAAATAAGATGTTTCTCTTTCTCCTTATCAGTGATACAGAATTAATTGAATATGCCGCTATGTCAGTTTTTATCATTCTTATGATCAGTAAACTTTCCTGTAAAAGTATAAGGTATCATTCGGGAATAGATCCGGATGAAGTATTGAAGCGATATCCCTGAGTATTAGCTCGGGATGAAGATTACCGCTCTCCCAGTAATCATTGCCTCCACTTGCAGATAACCTTTTATTGTTATTAAACAGATTTCCGGAAATATATGGTGGCAACTCTTCGAGTCTCTTATCTACAGATGCTATCTCTCTTCGGCTCCCGGCCGCACCGATATTTATCCAGAACTGAGCCTTTATTGCTTTAATATAAACATTCTCAATACCGAGAGGCATTGAAACATCAGACACCGCATCCGCCCAAAGATAATCTCCCCCGGCATCACTTATCAGCCTGCTGATGTATGAGTTACCCGGTGAAATGAACCAGGTATCCTTCCATGGGAGGCCCAGCATGACCTCTGGCCGCCGGTTAATATTTTTGCTTATGAATTCCTTTAGTGCCAGGTATTTTTGTGAAATGTCAGTAAAGATCTCAGCAGCTTCATTATCCTTGCAGAAAAGGGCCCCGAAAACCTTGATCCATTCAGCTTTACCCAGAGGGTCTTCTTCCAGATAATCTGCATTGAACATAACCCTGATACCAAGCTCTCTTAACTTACTCATATATCCTGCTGATTCACTACCTATCCCATAGGTCATGACCAGGTCAGGAGAAATCTGAAGGATCAACTCTTTGTTTATATTGTCCTCATAACCCACATCACGAATCTCCCCTTTTTCAAGCCTTCTGATTATCTCTTCATCATATACAAGATATGAACCTGAGATGCCCCTGATTGCATCAATTTCATCCAGTTGTACTAACATTGGTATATATGTTGTTGACATGCAAATTATTGTTTCAACAGGTATTAAAATTACCCGGTCAGGATCAACATCCTTCGGCACATGCATACCTCTTTTTAAAAGGCAATAAGTATATTCCACATCATCTGCGCCCTGCCATGGGTTAATAATTGTCAGGAGCTTATAACCATCTTTCTGCTCTATTTTAAATCGTTGTGCATAATTATTACCGAAAGAAGATCCGGATTTTCTTTCCATCCGGCCAGAATTAGAACACGAAATAATGAAACATGCAACAGGTAATAACAATATGGTAAATATCCTGTATCCCTTCATTTAGTTTACTATTAAGACTTTGTGTGACTCTATACGTTCGCCAGTATCTAATTCCAGTAAATACATGCCCTCTTTCAAACCAGTAAGGTCTATATTAAATATGCCAGGGCAGCTACCGGTAACTTTTCCATGCAAACAGACTATTCCGGCAAGGTTAATTATCGAATAGTTAACCTGTGCAGTGTGTATTTCCGAAGCAACAGTCAGAATATCCCTGGCGGGATTGGGATAAGTAATAAACGAGTCATCTTTCCAGGGTATGTCATCCTGCTTATTAATTACAGGATCGGCAATACCGATAATCATTACATCAAGTGAAGTGGAGACAGGATCGAAAGGATGTTCAGGAAATTCCTTCCATCCTGAACCATTGTTAAACCATGCAGTGTTGGCGGCTGGTGAAAATCTATCCGGGGCATGAAAGACTGCAAATTGTCTGGTCTCATCAATAGCCTTATCCTGGTACCAGAGCTGCCATCCTGCATAAAAATTTCCATCTGGCTCCACAGGATTAATGAAATCAACATGCAAGGGAAACAGGTCCTTTGTTTCCTTAATAAGAATCTTCTGGGAAGCGATTACTCCGGAAGGCATGGGTCCGTCATCATATATATATACGGTAACGGAATCGTATGCATTCACCGAAATTGCCTTTGCAGTTGTGAAAACAGCCTCAACGATTTTAAGATTCCGGGGATTGCTGAAATATTCAGCATACGCAACAATGCTATCACTGTTAAAACCTGTTGAATAGCCCCTGTCAGGAAGTTCATATTCAGTTATAACCGGTGTTTCTGTATCCAAAATATTGTACAGGGTATCTGATTCAACCCAGTTTGGTGAATATGGATCTCTTCCGTTCAGGATCTTCAAGCCTGATTGAGCCGGGTCTATCCATCCTTTCAGTTGTTGCCACAGCAGGTTAGAAAGGTTGTATGATATACTGAATTTAGCATAGTAATCATTAACGGATCTTCCGCATACAGCTTCGCCTCCCGACAATAACCCAATAACTCTTTTATCCTGGTCGAATAGAGGAGCACCTGATGAACCTCCTTCTGTTGTTCCTGTGTCCCAACGGAGTATCTGCCAGAAAGAACCGGGCAGGAAATCTTTAAAAGTTGAACTAGCTGGCGGATCCAGATCTTTTGATATCTTCTTGACATCACCCTGAGGATGATGAATAGTAGCAGAGTATTGAGGGATGTTCCCTGTAACATCCCAGCCTGCGAAATAGGGTCTGTAAGTTAACGGCGGGAATTCATTAAGTTCCACTAGGGAAAAATCGATATTATCATTTGTTGATCTGAGCAATGATCCTGACAGGGAATGTGATACACGACCATCAGGCCCGTCACACCACGGGCTTTCATACCCGAATACAAAAACCGACCGGTTCGCATCATCCTGGTTTACAATACAGTGCTGGGCAGTTGCAAGTAAAGGCTGGTTCTGCTGGCTGGTGTTATTGAGCAATACTCCGGAACAAAGCTCAATTCCGCGTATAATAATCCTGCAGACAGACCGTCTTTCATTTTCAAAGCCATTTCCGTCCTGGCAATTAATATCCACATTACAGGGTTGTGACTGGTTATACCTGCTGTCTTTCGATTCAGTTCCCAGAATACCGAGGTAGTCATGTGCGACCTGAGTAATGCCAATAGTACCGGCAATACTCTTTCCTTTCGGAAAATGATATTCAAGTACCAGTTCCTCGCCAGGTACGGGCATGGTGGGAAGTATTCCGGAAGGATTAATATTTTCGTAAGTAAATGCACCTCGGATAACCGATTTGTCACTATTATAAATATAGACAAATGATCCTTGAGGTATTCTGAATGGTTCAAGCATGAGGTTAAGTGACCTGGCATTTTTTGAACGTATCCCGATTATCCAGACATCCTCAGTTTCCTTTTCATATATAGAACCGGAGTTCAAAGGCGTCAGGTCTGTCCCTACAGGTATTGCAAACTGGAAACCTGCATCCTTGGGGTGAGGAAGCGATACCAGCTTATCAATCAATAAGCTGTCAATACTGATTTCATACCAGGAGCTAACTGAGAAACCATCTATAGAGCCTGTTTTGTACTCCAGCTGAGCATTTAGCGGTAGAATAATATTGATCAGCAGGATACATATGACCAACCTGGTCAGTATTTGTTTCGATGATTTAAGAAGATATCTATTCAGCATCATCCACAAAGTATAGGTTACCCGGTATTATGCCGGCCTTAAGTGAATCGATCACAGTTCCATCAGGTTTAAATATTAAAAGATACCCGCGACCCTGATAGTCCATCGCATTAGTAACAAAGATATTGCCTGTAACCTTATCTATCACCATCCTGTAATAATTCCTCCCATTTCTTTCAATAAGCGGATTAACCGGTAAGGAAATATCACTAATTCCGAGTGACCAAACATCATTATTAATAAAATACAAAGTATCACGTCCTGGATTTATTGAAAGAGAAGAAGGCATTTCATCCTTTGAGGGGAAGATAAATCTCTTAGAAACCTTATAATCTGTCAGATCAAAGCATATGAGCTCTGGCGAATAAAGACCGGTATATCCTCCCGAACAAAGCACCCACAGTTTGCTGTTCCTGTCAATGACCATACTCTCAGGTTCATTGCCGCAGAACAGTGTGTCAATAACCAGGTCAGAATTAGTATCAACGACAATAACTTCCGATCCTTCAACCCATGAAGAAATATATGCCTTACCCTCTGCCATGGTCATAGTCTCAGAACTGAATCCAAGGTTTATTGTACCGGAAACATAACCTGTCTTCAGATCAATTACAGTCAGATATTCTGAATAGAGGCTGCTCACATATGCTTTCCCGGAATTGACAATCAGCATATACCTTGGAGATATGAGATTCGTTATTACCTGTTCTGATTCCATGTTGTTCCTGTTAAGGATCTCGATCTTGCCCGAGTTGTTCACAACGAGATATAGCTTTCCGTCCCGATCCATTTCCATCGAAAATGGAATATCTCCAGGGGGACGGTTATTTGCCGTTGTGAAAAGGTTATTGTAAATCTTCCCCGAGTCGCATGAATAAAAGGATAATGAACCGTTACCCTGCATGAAATTACCTTCGTTAATTACAAAAACTCCCCTGCTTTTAAGAAATGGAAAGCTTACGTGCTGATAATCAGGATCCGGATCGTTTCTGGTGCATGATCCAAAAAACTGAACCAGGATTACTAAATATGATATGATACTTTTCCTGGATAACATGTTATTTTATTATCTGGCTGTATAATGAAAAACAAAACGATCTTCCCGGCATTGGATAATATGCAATAGCCTGATAGTTAACATCAAATATATTTTTGATATCAAATTTGAGATGAAGTGTATTTTTCCTGTGTTTTATTTTATACCCTATTGCAGCATTACTGAGTAGATAAGAAGGGAGGAAAACTGAATTATCGGGTGTTGTATATCTGCGATCAGTGTAATCATTTGTCCAGGATACGATTAAGTTCCTGACTGAGAGATTAAATTTTATATCGACAAGATTTTCCGGTACATAGATAAGCTGAATGCCCGGCGATTCGTTTCCATCACCTGAGACTGCATTCCTGGCTCTTGTAAAGGAATAGTAACCTGTTATACGAGCGTCCGCATCAAAAAATTTAAAAGAGATGTCAATGCTGGTTTCGAGACCATGAGTATTTACATTTCTCAGATTAACTGGAGTCCAGTAGCTCATATCGCCTGGCTGCCATTGAATAAGGTCTCTGATTACATTGCAGAATGCTGTAACCTCAGAAGCAATAATAATATTTTTCGTACTTTGAATATATGTCTCAATTGAAGATTCTACCGACCAAGTATATTCATTCTTTAGTTCCGGATTGCCTCCCGGATTCCAGTGCAGATCATTTAAAGAAGGGATCCTTGATATTCGCGACAAATTCAATTTAATGTTTGTCGTCTGAATTGCCGGCAGAACAACGTTTACACCGGTTGAAAAATCCGGTATTATAAAATGGCCAT
This sequence comes from uncultured Rikenellaceae bacterium, assembly GCA_964595725.1. Lineage (GTDB taxonomy): Bacteria > Bacteroidota > Bacteroidia > Bacteroidales > VadinHA17 > LD21. The sequence goes on from CAZQRQ010000096.1 coordinate 6,805, forward strand.
TTACCATCCGGTCGCTCACCAGTAAGAACAGGGAAGATATCCCCCTGAATGAAGTATTTGCAGATACTGTTAATGTCGAGATATTCCTGTTTACGGTATTTATATAATTAACCGTGTTTACCGTAACAAGGGAGTTATCAAAAATGATATTCAGTCTGAGCCTGTCAAAAAGATCAATTTCTGAATTGCTGTTAAGATTGAATGTGTTCGATTTATTCCATGAATTAACTGAAGCCGTGTTGTAAATATAATCAAGTTCATCAGAAATAAATGAAACCGAAAATCTGTAAATATTTTCACCAGAAAAATGTTCATCGTTCAGTAACGCCCTGAACGATTCATCATACTGCTTCTCTCCTTCCCCGATATAGGTGTTAAGAAGCATTGCCGGTATGTTCCTGTCAGATGCCTGATACCATAAGTAGAATGAGCCTGAGTTTTTCTCATTACGAAGGTGAATCTCCTGCATAAATGCATTTATCAAAGTTTCAGCGTTTCTTCTACGCTCAGGGTAGGGATCGGACCTGGCGACATCATTAACATACAAGAAATTATTCAAAGCCTGCTGATGATAGTATTTTGTCACAGACTGAAATTGCCTGTTTCCCGTTCTGACCTTAGCCAAACCTGAATATTTACCGAAACTTCCGGCTTCCACTCCGGCGAGGAGATTAATATCGTTATTCCAGTCAGGTTTAGTAACAATATCAATCTGACCTCCTATGCTTGCCCTCCCATCGATCAGTGAGGCGCCTCCATGTAAAAAGTCGATCTCATCAATAAATCCGGCAGGGATAAGTGAAAGATCCGCCTGCCCGAGCATAGGCGAATTGAGGTCAATATTATTCCATGTTATCCTGGTGTGACCTGGTCCTGTTCCGCGAAACGAAATTGTTCCTATTCCCCCTGGCCCGTAGCTTTTAATATAAACAGGAGCATTTCCTGAAATTGCTGTCGATAAATTATCCAGCAAGTGTGAAGAAATAGATGCTGAATCCACCACAGTCCTTGTATACCCCGAGAAATTTCCTGAACCCGGCTTTGCCCTTACAATAACTTCCCTGATCATTATGGTATCAGCCAGTTTTGATACCTGTCCTGAGGCCAGGCTGGTAAACAAGATGAACAATATTGCTGATAATTTTCGCAAGCCTCTAATTAATTATTAGTTTATGGACGTACGATCTCATCGAGAAATCAATTTTCACGAAGTAAAGACCCGGTTTCAGCATCGATAAATCAAGGATCTTCTTTTTATCTTCAGAATCGAAACAGATCTTCATACAGCCGGCAACATCAAACAGCATTATTTTCCGGTTTCCAGGAGTTCTGAACTTAATAGTAACCATATCAAAAACCGGATTTGGATATAATTTAGCAGCTACTTCTTCATTTAATTCAGTTTTACCGGCAACAGCATTCAGAATAGCAACTGCATCAAGGTCAAAGCCCGATTGCGGGAACGGAGTAGGCCATGGATCATTAATCCTGTTGTGATGCGAATCGAATGAAGAAAAAGGATCAGCTACATTCCCGATAACGTCAATTATCCTTATATACCTTACATTATCCAGATCCAGCCCGGCAGAATCTTTCAGCTCTGCAATGTCAAATGGTGTTCCATAGGAGACTTTGTATTTGCCTGCCAGGTTTTTAATCATTTCAGGTTTTGTTGTACCAAACGTACCTGTCTGGGAGGAATATGGGGTTAATGAAACAGATGGAAACCTGACCCAGCGCATGCTGTCATTACTCACCTCCACGAAAGCCAGTTCAAGGAATTGCCCGTCAAAGGAATTTTCAAAAACCGCAAAATCTGCGCCCGGAATATCAGGCACGGGTTCGCCGAATGTAATAACAGCTATCCCGGAATCGCCCAGACTGACAGAGGTATTATCTGCTTTCCCGAGGCAATCGGAATCACTTCCGGTTGATGCTTTGCCGGCATCTTTATCATCAATCTGCATATAACCCCTGACGACACGACAACCTGTTGCCCACGATTTAATTATGGAACTGTCGGCATAAATGGCATCAGTTCCTGTTGTTCCGGCTTCGGTGGCATACTGGGCGCTTCCATTATCCGGTAATAGCATGAATGCAAGAAGACAGTACATATATGTGGCATTAGGAGCCATCAGTCAGTAGTTTCCAGTTCACCTGTAATATTATCTATACAGACGTAAGCCGGATTATTCATTCCCCATTCGCCTGAGTCG
>CAZQRQ010000097.1:0-8546 GCA_964595725.1 uncultured Rikenellaceae bacterium
TCGCTTTGTGACCCCCAACCCCACTGACACTGCGGTCAGTACAAGCCCAAGGGGGCTTTGAATGTAGTTGGTAAGATTGTTTTTAATTATCTGCGCGAATCTGCGTGATCTGCGGGAAATTTACCTCCCAAACCCCCGCTGACTAAACTTCATTTGTCAGTGCAAGCCCAGGGGGCTTTCGCTTTAATACCCACAAATCCTCCTATGCGGGGTTTTGATTTACAAACCCTGGAGTTGCTTCTTTATCGCTTTAAGCCTGTATCCTAAAGGTATCACCAGTAATATCAGCACAAAGCCGGGAAAATAGGTTATATAATTAATGCGATCCGGAGCAAAAATTGATATCATTCTGAAAGCCAGATCCAAAATAATTATTACCAGGAGGATCCCAACCAGTTTTTTAAGGAATCTTGTTTTATTCTCTAATTGTTCTTTTGCAGATAAAGTTTCTTCATTCATAATTTTAGAATGTTTTGCTTCAGCTTAAATTTATTGCAGTTGATAATTTCTCTCTCCGGGCTATCACCGGCAATCCGGTGGTCCCGCCAAGGCAAACTTGTTATTGCCGAAATATAAACAGTCATTCCCACATCTTTCAAATTTATAGGTTGTTGACTTACCGCCGTTATCTGTGGTTACTATTGTGCCTGAATTACTATTTCCCGTAATTCTCCATGTTCCGCTTCCTCCACCCTGCCCGGCAGTTACCCAGGCAGCTGATGTACCCGCATTTCCACTGTACCCGCTTTCAGATGACATCCTGTATGTACCATCAGGACAGAGCATGACCCTTCTCTCCGTCCCTCCTGTCTGTCCCCCACCTACTGCAGAGAAACTATAGTAGCTACCGGCAAACGACTTCATAAGACCCTGGTCGTTCTCAAACACCGGCACAGCTTCTCCCCCGTTCTGACTTGACTCTGTGGCCTTTGTAACTTCATCTGCAATAACCTTTAGATTCTGCTGCTTCTCCTCGAAGGCAGCTGTATTCTCCGACCACGAAACAAGCTTCTTGTCATCAGGATTAAATACAAAATCATAAGGGACATACCCCTTCCACATCTCCTGCAGATTCCAGCGAACTTTCCACTGACCATTTTTCATTGCAGATGATTTCGGCTTTCCAAGGATCTCCACGACTTCGTTATACGACATCCCGGGCTGCAATTGATTCGTAAGTTTTACCGAATTCAGGGCCATCGTCTGCGTGCTGCTGCAGGAATTAAAAAAAATTAAAGCAAAGCAGAATATCCCTGAAAGAATAACTACCGGCTTTTTCATTTAATTAAAATGTAAGGTTATTTTCAAAAATATCTATGCCTTATCAAACTTATTAAAATATAATATACGGGCAACTTTTATTATTAACATCCAGCCTGTTAAAGCCTTAAACAATACTGTTGAGCGTGATAATCCTGCTCAATAAGAAGAATTATGAAATCCGGTCTTTCAGACTGAAAAAATACAGCGTAGCAGTTGAAAAAACAAGTAATATCAAGAAAATATTGTAGAAGAAAACCAGGAACATTTGCTTTATTCCAAGCAACCATGGCAATGCAAGCCCCGGGGCAGAAATAACCAGTGTTACTGCTGATGCTTTGAGCATATCCTGAATCTGTTTCTCATCATACCAGTTGCCAATATCCTGCTTTCGCTTCACTATGAACCAGTAAAACTGGGCTATCGCAAAAGGAGTCAGGAACATTATATAAAAGGGGATCATAACCCATAGCCTGCCGCTCAATATTTGCGGACCTGCGACCTGCGCGATATGCATGGTGAAGTAAATTCCGGCAATCCCGGCTGCAATTCCAAGGCAAAAGCCCGTTACAAAAATTCGTTCATCAGCATGAATTACATCTGATTTAAGCCTGTCTATCATCTTTAATGTTCTCAGAAGGAAAATAAAACTCAGAAGACAAAAGATGACATTTACCATATATGCGCTATTCAGAATCCAAAATTCATTTATACCCATCCCATGCCTGTATTCCCTGGATATCTCATCGATCATTACCTTCTCAACACCCATACAGAAAAGGGATATTACAGCTCCAAACAGCAGGAAGATTTTAAACGTACGCATTTCGCTGAACTTCCTCAAATGGGTGAAGATGTAGAAAATGACCAGTACATGAAAAATAATAAGCACCAGATGCGATAATCCTAAAATATAATCAACTGCCCCGTACTTCTCCCTGGTAGCATTTACTGCCCCTGTAAAGTCAGTATTCACCATATAAAGAATATAGACAAGTCCTGAAAAAGTCATTGTTGTTAACACAAGCAATATTATGGTGTTGGTGTTAGTTTTTGATTTCATGGTATTTATCTGCTTTTGTTTCAATATTATGCTAATCGTTTAAGAAGAAAAGTTCTTCAACAGGTTTATTAAAATACTTTGCAAGCTTTAAAGCCAGAACCACAGAGGGAACGAATTTACCCTTCTCAATAGAATGTATCGTCTGTCTTGTTACACCTATTTCAGCCGCTAAATTCTCCTGGGTCATCTCGTCCTTTTCAAACCTGCACTTCCTTACTGTATTGCCGAATTTCATTTCTGTTAATTATTTTTTACCAAATGTAATATATCTTTGACATTTTTCCAAATAATTTTTACATAAAATTTCGAAATTTTTTTGAATCAGGACAGGCTCAGCATACCGAACCGGTTCCAAATACTGCAGCAGTATGTGCTTCACAGTAAGACATGAAAGCACCTAATTTTCAAATATATTTTCCCAGGATTTTCTTGTTCTGAAGGAATAATCCCGATGCTGCCGTATAAACAGCCACAACGGTCAAAATAATAGCCAGCCTTGTCCAGCCACATCCCCGGCAGCCTTCCTGGCAGTAATCAGAATATTAGTAGTTTTTCATGCAGGTAAACTATAACTTTGCAGAAGAAACTTAGTAGAGACCTTCAATGTTTTGACCCGGAAGAATCAATCACTTTCAGGGTAACTGCTGTAGGCAGCAGCTGATTCCGGAATTGATCTAATAACTGCGATTCCCTGAAATATATTTAGAAATGAATGATATGGTTAAGAAACCTCCCCACTGGAGGGAGATAATAAGAAATTACAATTCACCAGACACTTTTACAAGCATCTGGCAGATTATAAATTCAGTGGTACCATACTTCTTAATTTATTACCTGATGTACCGGTCGATGGAAGTATCGTACTGGATCACACTTGTACTTTCGGTACCTGCTGCCGGTTTCCTTGTCAGGATGTTCATCATTTTCCACGATTGCGGACATGGTTCATTTTTCAGGTCCGAGAGGGCCAACAGGATTGTCGGGACTATCCTTGGCAGCCTGGCATTTACACCATATGACAGCTGGCATAACGATCATGCTGTGCATCATTCAACAGTTGGCAATCTTGATAAAAGGGGGAAAGGTGATGTATGGACTCTTACCACGGAAGAATACCTGGGACTGTCAAAGAGAAGGAAGTCTATATACAGGATTTACAGGAATCCTGTCATCCTTTTTCTTATCGGTCCATTTTTGCTTTTTGTAATCTGGTCCCGGTTCACCACAAAGAAACTCTCCCGGATTGAAAAAAAAAGTGTGTACATAACAAATGTCTTTCTTCTTGTCTATATCACTGGCATGATTTTATTGATCGGATGGAAAGCCTTTGTGTTAATCCAGCTGCCGGTGACCTACCTCTCAACATCTGCCGGGGTATGGTTGTTCTACCTCCAGCACCAGTTCGATGAGGTTATCTGGACCCGTAAGTATGAATGGGATTATGAAAAGATGGCACTTGAAGGAAGCTCCTATCTTAAATTCCCTGCGATATTACACTGGTTCTCAGGGAATATAGGATACCATCACATCCACCACCTCAGTCCGATGATACCGAACTATAATCTGAAAAAATGCCATCGTGAAAACAGCATTTTCAGGAAAAAGAAGCCTTTAACATTCATACAGAGCCTGAGGACAATGAGACTGAGATTATGGGATGAGAAAGTCGGTCAGCTAATAAGTTTCCGCAGGTTCAGGAAGTTGAAAACCAGCATGGCAAATTGATTTTAGCCCTTGTATTTCAATAATCAATACTTCCTTGATCATTAATTTATGGAAAAATAATCATTGATGCATCATTTAAATAAAACTTGATGCTATGAAAAAGAATTTCCTCCACGACACTGGCCTTTTCCTGCTGGCTGTTATTTTTTCCTTAGGGCTGATGTTTGCATTCATTGAATTGCCAAAACTGCTTGATAATTTTTTGCAGGCGGTAATCTCAACGCCCCAAACCGATCCCGTCCAGGATCCATATAAAATCGAATTATTCTATGAAGCCTATGGGATCAGACTCATCGGCTTCCTGTGTCTTGGAACAATAATCCTGCTTATAATCCTCGGATTTTCAACCAGAAAAACAGGACTTGCATGGCTTGGGAGTATCGCACTGTTTCTCCCGGTATTCGCCACTTTTGCACACAGCATGTTCTACCTGGCCGGACTGGGAATATTCAACGTGATACTTTTCCCGTTCCTGGATATTTCTCTCACTCTTGCTGACCTGGGAAAGGTAGTGCTTGTTCCATACTGGATATTGATATGGTTCTTCAGGTTGTTTAACTTGAATGCACATTCTGCACTTGTATACAGCTTCATGATCATTGGAGCATTAATATTTGTACTCGGTGTGTTCTCATGGCTCCGTGCACGCTTCAGTAAACAGGGTATAGCTGTTGAATGGCTATATAAGTATTCGAGACATCCCCAGTACCTGGGATGGATTATTTGGAGCTACGGGCTTATGCTCTACGGCCCTTCACTGAATATCATGAAGAAGAGCTGGGGATGGAATGGTACTCTTCCCTGGTTGATATCCACCCTTGTGATAATTGGCATCTGCATGCTTGAAGAATTGAAAATGCAGGAAAAAACAGGTGCCGATTATGAAGCATATCGAAATAAAACTCCGTTCCTGCTTCCGCTGCCCGGATTTATCAGGTGGATATTTAATGCACCCCTCCGAATTTTCTTCAGGAAGGAGAGACCCGAAAGAAAAAGGGAAATTGGCACTGTTATTTTGTTCTATGCACTTCTTCTCGTCGGAATCTCTGCTGCAATGGTAGTCCCTGCAGGAAAACCTGGTTCCGTCCTTCCTGTTACAAAACAATATTCCCAGGCAAGGGTAGATTCTCTGCTTTATGAGATCCTTAAACCTCAGAGTCGCAGGGATCGATCAATGACTCCATATAACGAATTGCTGGCAATGGGAAGCAAGACTCACCCGCTTCTCATACAGCTTATCAAGAATGAGCAGCCTGAAGTACGCGAATTCGCAATCGGTGCAGCATCCCAGAATAAAATTACATCTGCAATTCCGGCTATCATTGAGGCACTTCACGACAGTGTTGACCTTAACAAGAGAAATGCTATAAGAGCGTTTGGTAATATGCATGCGACCATTGCCACGGACACTCTTTTGTACTTTCTTGAAAATAATACCCCGGGATACCGGCAGGATGTACTCCTGTCCAGCCTGGCCAGCCTGGGATCAACGGAAGTAATTCCCCTGCTGGAAAAGAGCCTGGAGAATGCAGAATGGTATCAATGGTCGGCAAGCATAAAGAGTATGATGAAACTCGATCGGAGCAGGGCGTTAAGGCACACCTACGAAGGTCTGGAAAACAAGGATCCTCAGATCAGGAGAGAATCTGTTTATATTATACTTGAAGAACTACCACCGGGAGCCATCCCCTACCTGGAGAAAGTAACCGGTGACAGCCAATGGGAGGTCCGATTCTATGCCAGGCAGGCAATAAGGCTGATCAGGGAATGTTCGGAGAGGCAGATATAACAGGCAGAATGAAGGGCATACCTTCTTAAGGAGATTATGCTTCGGGACCTATTAACGGCAAATGTAAAAATAAGAGAAACATTATTGAAATTTTCCCTTAGAGCGCATATTTACAGGCTGCACTTTGCTGTTATATACCGGGTGGAAAGCCCTGGGATATAAAAGGAGAGACGCTTGAGAGCCCTTTCAGCAATTCGCCTTTTCGCTGAATACAAGTTGCAGCCTGCTTTGCTTCCCCACAGAATATTTTGACATTTGCTGATTATTATTTACTTTGTACTATAACCCTAATAAATACCCATGCCCAGAAAAATCAGAAATATAGAGTTATCATACCTGAAGTATGAAGAATACCAGGAGCTAAAAGAGGCGATGATTGAATCTTATATAACCATGCCCAATACTTACTGGAAAGAGAGCCGGATCAAATCGCTTATTGAGAAGTTTCCCGAAGGGCAGGTCGTACTGAAGGTCAACAACGCGATAGCAGGCTGTGCACTTTCGATAGTGGTCGACTATGATAAATTTGACGATCAGCATACCTATAAGGAAATTACAGGCAACTACACTTTCAACACTCATGATGAAAACGGTACAATGCTTTATGGTATAGACGTTTTCATAAGGCCGGAATTCAGGGGGCTCAGGCTTGGACGAAGACTGTACGATTACAGGAAAGAACTTTGTGAAAGGCTGAATCTTAAAGGGATCGTTTTTGGTGGAAGAATACCAAATTATCATAAATATTCAGATAAGATCTCACCGAAAGAATATATAGCAAAGGTCCGTAACAGGGAGATACATGACCCTGTGCTTAACTTCCAGATGTCGAACGATTTTCACCCGGTAAGGATCCTTAATGATTATCTTGAAGCAGATGAAGCTTCAAACAAATATGCAGTATTGCTAAAGTGGGATAATATTTACTACGAAAAGCCGACCAGGAAACCTGCTGCTATTAAGAGGATGGTGAGGCTTGGACTTATACAATGGCAGATGAGAATCTATAAAGGCTTTGATCAGCTTATCGAACAGGCTGAATATTTCATAGATGCTGTTTCTGGATACAGATCCGACTTTGCTCTTTTCCCCGAATTCTTCGAAGCACCCCTGATGGCCGAGTTCAACCATCTTCCGGAACCGGAGGCCATCCGCGAACTGGCAAAGCTTACACCAAGAATTGCCCAGAAGTTTTCTGAACTCGCCGTTGCATACAATATAAACATAATTACAGGTAGTATGCCTGACGTGGTTGACAACAAATTATATAACATCGGACATTTGTGCAAGAGAGACGGGAAAATTGAGACCTACGAAAAGCTCCATGTGACCCCTGATGAAGATAAGGTATGGGGACTGCAGGGAGGAAGCAAGTTGAAAGTCTTTGACACTGACTGCGGTAAGATAGGAGTTCTAATCTGTTATGATGTCGAGTTCCCGGAGCTCTGCCGTCTCCTGGCAGATGACGGGATGCAGATCCTTTTTGTGCCGTTCCTTACCGATACGCAGAACGGATATTCCAGGGTACGCAGCTGCGCCCACGCCAGGGCAATTGAAAATGAATGTTATGTGGCAATAACAGGTTGTGTGGGGAATCTGCCCAATGTCAACAACATGGATATCCAGTTTGCACAATCGACAGTATTCACCCCATGCGATTTTGCTTTCCCGATAAATGGTATTAAGGCAGAAACCACTCCAAATACAGAGATGATCCTCATTGCCGATGTTGACCTGGATCTCCTCCTGGAACTCAACCAGTTTGGAAGTGTAAGAAACCTGAAAGACAGAAGAAAAGACATTTTCGAACTAAGAAGAGTTTGATTACTTTTATCCGGTAATATATTTCAATGGTTCGCAACCACCTGGGAAAAAGAAGATTCTGGAACAGGATCAAGTGGATACATCTGCGCAATAAACGCAAAGGTGTGTACGGCTATATGTGGTGGTCGGGAATAAAGATAATACTGTTATGGGGAGTAGTTGTGATTCCCATAATTCTGATTGCCAGATACCTTATTGATCTCAATCCATTCTTCCAGTTTCTTACTGATAACTTGTCCGACGCTTTCATACTGTTAGTATTCTTTGTGTCTGAATCTTTCCTCGGGATGATCCCTCCGGATTTTTTTGTGATATGGACCGGCAAGTTCGAATCCCCGCTGTTCTTTCTTTTCATACTGGGATTATTATCTTATGCAGGAGGGGTAATTTCATATTATATAGGCCACTGGTTATCGGTTCGCCCTAAAATAAAGGCTTATTCCGAGAGGACACTTGAAAAATATATTGCGCTTATCAGGAAATGGGGAGGAGCATTTATCATCATAGCTGCACTATTCCCCTTTTCACCTTTCTCAATGGTTGTTATGGCTGTGAGTCTGCTAAGATATCCACTAAAGCTATACCTCTTCTTTTCTATCGCAAGGATCCTGAGATTTCTTATCCAGGGATTATTCTATCTTCACATTCTTAACATTGGTACTTTCTATAACCTGCTCTCATGATATTAACTGATTTCATGACACATGCTTTTATCAGCCTGCAGCAGTTTTATGAAATTAAAAACATGTGGCAGTTTTTTCCCAAAATATTCTAACTTTGAGAAAAGAGGGTTTTCTTAATCAACCCTCCCGGTACTTTAGGTCTTGATTGTATATAATGTTTTTCTGTCACAGGCACGATAATAATTAATTATTATGTAATCAG
>CAZQRQ010000098.1:0-8323 GCA_964595725.1 uncultured Rikenellaceae bacterium
GGTTATCTTCCACAGGACTTCAGGTTCTTCTCCTCTCTGAAAACATGGGAATTCCTCGATTATTCAGGGGCACTGGCAGGTATGAAGGACAGGAAAGAGCGCCTTAAAGAAGTTGATCGTCTGCTCGACCAGGTTGGACTTCTCGAAGTAAGAGACAGACGTGCGAATAAATTGTCGGGCGGGATGAAGCGACGTCTCGGTATTGCACAGGCTCTGATAGGATCTCCAAGGCTCATTATTGTCGACGAGCCTACTACCGGTCTTGATCCGGACGAAAGAATCCGTTTCAGGAATATTCTTTCTCAGCTCAGTCAGAACGAGGTCACAATTATTCTATCAACACATATTGTAGGTGATATCTCTTCAACTTGCCAGGGAATGGCCTTGCTAAACAAGGGTGAAGTAGTCTTTTCAGGTTCTCCCGAGAGGCTGGTTAAAGAAACTATCGGCCATGTCTTCAGACTCAATCTCACTCCTTATGAGTATGAGAAAGTCAAAGAGGAGTATAATGTAATATCGACAATCCCCTCTGAAACCGGATGGGAAGTCCAGGTCGTGGCTGATAATAAACCGGCTTACGACTCGATAATGATTGATCCCAATATTGAACATGCCTATGTTTACTATATGGAACATAAGTTACACGCTGATCTGAATATTTAAAAGAAAAACAGGGTATTATGTCATTTTTACATAATATAGCAACAGTAGCAAGATACGAGGCGAGGACCCTGAGGCGAAGCTGGTTCTTCAGGCTTTTCTCAATAGGGGCAGTTTTTATCTTTACTATGCTGAACATAGGCCTCTTTTCACCTATAGGCGATGAATCGTGGGAAATGGTTGCTATTCCCTCAGCGCTTCCGCTGGTAAACCTTTACCTACTTAATATTGCCCAGGCAATTGTTGTGATCTTCCTTGCTGCCGACTTCCTCAAAAGAGATAAGAAACTAGATACTAACGAAGTCCTTTATACAAGGTCGATGTCAAACCTGGAATATGTAATTGGAAAAACCTGGGGAATTCTCCGGTTATTCCTTTCAATTAATATCATAATACTTGGAATTGGATTGCTTATGAACATCATATCCAAGACCATGGACATTGACATACTATCATATCTGGAATATATACTGCTCATTACAGTACCAACAATAATATTCAGCCTGGGTCTTGCTTTCATGATGATGTCGGTAATACGAAACCAGGCTATCACATTCCTGCTCTTGCTGGGGTATGCCGCACTGAACATGTTTTATCTGTATTTCAGGGCAGGTTCCGTGTTTGATTACATGGCTTACGGATTTCCTCTTTTCAAATCGGGAATTATAGGATTTGACAGCCCCGGCATCGTTCTGAACCAACGCCTTATTTACTTTTTCCTTGGACTCATGCTGGTGATGGGCACCGCACTGATATTTAAAAGGCTGCCACAGTCGAGATTACAGAGGATGATAACTGTGATATCCATCATTGTATTTACTACAGGATTTGGAATCACTTTATTCAATACACTTTCTCACTTTTATGGAAACAGGAATTTAAAGGAAAAAGTGATTGAAACTAACAGGCAGTTCGAGAATGAACTCTTTCCGAGTACCATTGAAGCATCAATCGACCTGACACATAAGGGTGTAATTATAGATGCAGCTGCGTCTCTCAAGATCCTCAACGACAATGAATCAGAGCTTTCGAGGTATCTCTTCTCCCTGAATCCGTCTCTTAAAGTCTCAAATGTATACAGGTCAGATAAGGAGCTTCCATTCAGGATGACGGGTCATGTTGTTGAAGTTATGCCAGGACAGCCTCTTGCTCCCGGCGATTGCGACAGCCTGGTTTTCAAATATTCCGGTAAAATCAATGAGGCTTTCTGCTACCCCAACTACAGTGATAATATTAAAGATTATCCATACCAGATCGCTATGCTCAATGTGAACAAAAGACAAGCTTTCCTGAGAGAGGACTATGTACTTCTTACTCCCGAAACACATTGGTACCCCGTTACAGGACTTAATTATTACCCGGATAACCCTGCACGCATCAAAATTGATTTTGTTAAATTCTCCCTGAAAGCAAGGAGCGAGCAGAATCTTGTAGCTGTTTCCCAGGGAGTTATGGAGGAGACTGATGGAAGTTACATATACACTCCGGATACACCTTTGACTGGTCTCACGGTTGCATTTGGTAATTACCAGTGCGACAGGCTAAAAGCTGATTCAGTTGAATATCTCGCATGGCACTACCCCGGTAACGATTATTATAAAAAGGATCTTGCAGAGCTGAAGGATACACTGCCCATGCTTGTATCAGGAATAATGCGGGACCTTGAGAACTCTTTCTCAACAAGATATCCCTTTAAGACACTGAGCCTCATTGAGGTACCTGTTCAATTCTATTCATATCCCAGGAAAAGCACCCAGACAAGGGCAGAAGTGCAGCCTTCGATGGTGATCTTACCTGAAAAGCTTTCCACCATAGGCAGGAATGCCGGCTTCGCAAAGAGATTTGCGCAGCAGAAAAGGAACATGGCAAGGAATAACCAGGTTATAACTGATAAAGAGCTACAGGTCAGACTCTTCAACAACCTTCTCAGAACCACCTTCATGGATGCCCAGAATATCCGGCTGGTAAACGGGGTGCCGGTAAATGAACCCGGGAGGTATCTGCTTGGTCCCAGTTTCTATTTCTTCAAGAATAACTTTTATTCTGATGAATACCCGGTAATCAATGCTGTCTTCGAGGCCCACCTTCAACAGGTTACTCTGCCGGGAAGATCCCAGGCCATTGGAGGCATGATGCAAAACCTCTCTGATAACGACAGGGCAAATCTTATCCTGCAGGGGCAAAGCCTTAAGGAATTGCTAACCAAAAATCCGGAAGGTGATACAATCAAAACAGTTCTGACTGTTAAAGGTGATTATCTTTTCAACCTTATCAGGGCCAACACAGGAATAAATGAGTTTAATGACTGGTTCAAAAAATACATTGATGATAATTCCTTTAAGAGGATTAATATTCGAAAGTTCAACAATGATATAAAAAATAGATATGGATTTGATTTTTACCCGTTCCTGAAAAACTGGTTTGAAGGCCAGGGGCAACCCGGGTTTCTGTTCTCAAATCTCCAGGCTTATGAAATTGTTGTAAATGAAAGAGTCAGGTACCAGGTTACCTTCGTGGTTTCGAATCCTGAACCTTCGGGAGGGCTCTTCAATGTTTCATTCAGAACAGGTGGTCCCCAGGTAGGTGAAAGGTTAATGGCCGTAGACGTTGTAAGAAGAGGAGGAGGGGGAGGAGGCGGACCAGGCGGTAACATCCAGATTACCTTTCAGGGAAGAGGAATGGAAGCCTCTAACATTTCGAAGATAGTGTATGTAGGCCCCGACGAGGCAAAAAAGGTTGGCGTGGTCCTGGATGCACAACCAAGAGCCATGCTTATCAATACCCTTTTCTCAAAAAACCTTCCCGGAGAGATTAACATGACTGTCAACAATATTAGTAAGACCAGGAGGAGGGAACCGGAATTTGAGGGTGAAGAAATCCTTGAAAAGATACCTCCATTTACCGAAGAAAACGAGATTGTAGTTGATAATGAAGACCCCGGATTTGCCACCAGCAAGCAGGATGACTCAAATCCCCTTAAAAAGCTTATGGGTATTAACAGAACCCGTGGTGAGAATTACCAGCAGCTCAATATGATTTTCATTCCCGATTACTGGCAGTCTGTCATTCAGACCAATTACTACGGCAAATACGTCAGGTCAGCTGTTTATACACGACCGGGAGCTGGCGATAAAACGGTGACCTGGAAAGGTATTATAAGCCAGCCTGGATATTATGATGTTTACAGCTATATTGGCAAGAGCGGAGACCAGATCAGCATCAGGGCCGGGGGAGGGCCTATGGGGCGGAGCGGCGGTCCTCCGGGCAGCCCTGGTGAAGGTGGGCCTGGAATGCAGGCAGGTCGCGGTAACAGGGATAACCCTTACAGGGACTTCCACTTCAAGGTGTATCATGACGACGGCGTTGAAGATGTTACCATTGAATATGAAAATGCAGAACCAGGCTGGAATAAGCTTGGAACATATTACCTCTCACCAGACACTGTGATGGTTGAAATGACTAATAAGACTGAAGGAAGACTTGTTGTGGGAGACGCTGTCAAATGGGTGATACAAAGATAGTATACAATAATTCTATAAATATGAACATAATAAAGAAGGTTTTAGCAGGCATAATGAAGGTCTTCACGATAGCATTAATCCTGCTTTTTAATCAGGAATCGTTATTAGGACAACAAGGACTCACACTGGATGAGGCCATGACCATTGCAGAGAATAACAGTCCCTCCATGAAACGAACAAAACTGAGCCTTGTAAGAAGTGAAGAGAATCTGAATGCTCAGAAAGCATCTCTCAAATCAAACTTCTCCCTGTCTATTAATCCTATTGGCTATAACCAGACCAGGGAATTCAATGATCTTATATCTCAGTGGAATTCGAGAAGAACCACTGAGAGCTACGGATTATTCACCGTTTCACAGCCCATTCTGTTAACTGATGCCAGGGTATCGCTAACTAACAGGTTCGGGTATAAAGATTCCTACAGTGAATACACAAACACAACAACGAAGGGTTTCAGTAACAACCTGTCCCTGAATTTTGACCAGCCTCTGTTCACTTATAACCGTACCAGGCTTCAACTTAGTGAGCTTGAGCTGGCACTCGAGAATGGCCAGCTGAATTATGCCATACAACTACTTTCTCTTGAAAAATCTGTCACACAGGCATTTTATTATGTTTATCAGCAGCAGCAAAGTCTTGATATCGCTAAGCAGGCATACGATAATATGCAACAGAGCTATGAGGTTTCCAAAAACAAGGTGGAAGCCGGTCTGTCAGCACGTGAGGAAATGTTTCAGGCAGAGCTAAACCTGGCAACTACAAGGTCAGACTACGAGAACAAACAGGTCTCACTCGAAAATGCCAAGGACGACTTCAAGGTGCTGATTGGCATGAGCCTCTATGACGACATTGTGGTACTTCCAAACATAGCTGTCGATACAATTCCTGTCGACATTGCCTTTGCTATCGACCAGGGACTCGCCAACAGGATGGAACTGAGGCAAAGGGAAATATCGATTGAGACGAGTGAATTTGACCTGATACAGACCAAAGCGCTGAACGAATTCAGAGGAAGCCTCGGTCTTTCAATAGGACTGTTCGGTGATAATGAGAAATTCTCCGATGTGTATTCCAATCCTACAGATAACGAAACCGTCTCCCTTTCTTTTACTATACCACTCTGGGATTGGGGAGAGAAAAAATCTAGGATCAAAGCCTCTGAAGCGACTATTGAATCGTCAAAGATATCCCTGGAAGAGGAGCAGAATAACATAATACTTGACATAAGAAAGGTGTATCGTAATCTTATTAACCTTCAGAACCAGATTGTTATAGCCAAACAAAATGTGGCCAATGCACAGCTTACTTACGATCTTAATCTAGAAAAATACAGGAATGGGGATCTTACCGGAATGGACCTGAATATTTATCAGAACCAGCTCTCAGAAAAACAGCTCTCGTATACTAATTCCCTTATATCATATAAGCTTGAGCTTCTGAACCTTAAAATTCAGACTCTTTACGACTTCGAGAAAAAAGAACCTGTTTCACCCGTCATGACAATTGAAAATTAATTAAAACCAACATAACAATGAAAAAGAGCATCATCTTTGCAATATCAATAATAGTGGTTCTCTCATCCTGCAGAAACAGGGAGCAAAACCTGACGGCGGATGTTGAAATACCCGTCACCGTCCAGGATATCAAGCTGAAATCAATAGAGGAGTTTGTGAGTACAACGGGTACTGCATTTCCAAAAGGGGATGTTACGCTTAAAGCCCAGATAGCGGCTACATATTATCTTGAAAGAAACCCACAGACAGGCAAAGCGTGGAGGCTTGGAGATAAAATAAAAAAGGGTTCACTCATTGCTCGTCTGGAAGACCAGGAATACGTCAATAATGTCAAGCTTGAAACCAGCGAACTTAACCTTGAACTGACCGAAAGTGAACTTAAGAAGCAGGAATCTCTTTACGAGAAAGGAGGTGTAACACTGAAAGATCTTAAGACAGCCGGTATTAATTATGAGAATGCCAAAACTACTGTAGAAAATGCCAGGCTTCAGCTCGAGAAGACACATATTGTCGCCCCTATCGACGGAGTTATTGTGGAGCTCCCTTATTATACACAGGGGAGCCAGGTGGAAACAGGATCTGAAATTGCCAAGATAATGGATTATGAAATCATGTATATGGATGTTCAGCTGCCTGAAAAATACATAAATACAATCAAGCCTGAACAGAATGTTAAACTCACAAATTATACCCTCCCCGAAGATACTCTTATAGGGAAGATCACCCAACTGTCGCCTGCAATAAATCCTGATACCAGGACCTTCCAGGGAAATATCCTTATCAATAATCCTGATTACCTTCTCAGACCCGGAATGTTCGTTAAAGCAGACATTGTAACAAACAGGAAGGACTCAGTAATTGTAATTCCCAAGGATATTATCCTTTCAAGGCAGAGAGGAAAGACTGTGTTTATAATCGACAGGGGGGTTGCAGCTGAAAGAATAATCACCACCGGGCTTGAGAATCTGTCGGAAGTGGAAGTTACCAGGGGACTTATTGTAAATGAGCGACTGGTAACGTCAGGCTATGAGACTCTCAGCTCAAGGTCGAAGGTTAAAATTGTCAAATAACAGACATGAACAGGATTGCAAGATTCGCAGTTGATTACCCGGTAACAGTCCTGATGCTGATGCTGGGGATAATTCTCCTTGGATTTATATCATTCGGGAAACTGGGAACAGACCTTTTTCCTGACCTGAATAATCCCAAGATCTATGTAGAGCTTACAGCAGGAGAAAAACCTCCGGAAGAAATTGAAAAAAACTATGTTGACCAGATTGAATCGCTTGCAATGCGCCAGAGCGACGTAATTCAGGTATCATCGGTCTCAGAAGCAGGCAAAGCAACCATAACTGTCGAGTACGACTGGAATAAAGATATGGATGAAGCCTTCCTGGATCTGCAGAAAGAAATTAATTCATTTGCTCAGAACAGCGATCTTGAGGATTTCACCATATCACAATATGATCCAAATGCAGACCCGGTGATGATCGTCGGTCTGAAGAATGACCAGATAAGCAATATGGAGGATCTGCGGAAAATAGCTGAAAATTATATTAGGAATGAGCTTGTCCGTATCGAGGGTGTGGCTGATGTGAAGATAACAGGTAGCGAAGAAAGTGAAGTACTGATAGAAACCAATAAGTATATTCTTGATTCATACGGCCTTACCGCAGATGTAATAGCTTCACAGATAAGTAATTACAACAGAAATGTATCGGGCGGCTCGATTGTTGAAATGGGACTTAAGTATACTGTGAAAGGAGTCACAGTACTTGAGGATATCAAAGACCTTGAAAGTATCATTGTAGGATTCAGGCAGGTTTCATCAGCCGGAACATCAGCATCCACGACGTCATCCTCAGAAAGAGTCCCGGTTTATCTCCGTGATGTTGCAACAATCAGGTTTGAAAACAAGGAACCGAGTAATATTGTTACAATAAACGGGCAGAGGTGTGTCGGGCTTTCAATCTATAAGGAGCCGAAATACAATACAGTTGAAGCTGTAAAAAGCCTTGAGAAGGCAATTGACGATCTAGGGAAAGCCCTTCCTGGATACGAGTTCATAAGGGTACAGGATCAGGGCACCTATATCCACAATGCAATAAGCGAAGTTCAGAACACCGCATTGCTTGGTGTGCTACTTGCGATCATTATACTCTATGTGTTTCTGAGAAGGATAGGCACTACTCTCGTTATCAGTGTGGCAATTCCGGTTTCTATAATTGCCACCTTTAACCTTATGTACTTCAATCACCTAACGATCAACATAATGACACTGGGAGGCCTGGCGCTCGGAGCCGGGATGCTGGTTGATAATGCCATTGTGGTCCTGGAGAATATTACACGCAACAGGGATGAAGGAATGTCGCTGAGGGATTACTTGCCTCAAGAGAAGGACGTTTTTGTTCTGACCGATACCGATGGAGAAAGCGAAATACCGTGCAAGTGTTTAAAGACGGTGTTAGATGAAGTGCGGAAATTAGCGACCAAAGGAATGAACATACAGCGCTACAAAGGATTGGGAGAAATGAATCCCGAGCAATTGTGGGAAAGCACCATGGATCCGGCGAAACGGACGCTAGTAAAGGTCGCCTTGGAAGATACGGTTGAAGCCGATAGGATTTT
>CAZQRQ010000099.1:0-8314 GCA_964595725.1 uncultured Rikenellaceae bacterium
ATATGGCCTATGCAAGGTTGAAGAACCTTGTTCTTACCTATAATATTCCTTCTACTTTATACAGCAGGTTAGGTATTTCGAGGGCAAGTGTATTCTTCTCAGGTAACAACCTGGCTCTTATCTGGGCAGCCCAGAAGTGGTTCGATCCGGAAGTTGGAGCTCCTATGGTCTATCCTGCAATGAAAACATTTGCCATCGGTGCCAATGTTACATTTTAATTAATTTTAAACTACTAAATATTAAAATATGAAAAAAATAATTAATTATATATTTGTAATCGCGGTGCTGATGCTCGTTGCAGTGTCCTGCAAAGAGGATGTCCTCGACCAGAAGCCCGTTGATTCATTTAACCAGGATGCTGTCTTTTCAGATCTGGGACTCACGAAGGCTTTCCTGGGAAGATGTTACGACAGGATGTACGGGAACTCAACCTATACATCCAGAAACCGCGAGGACCTTGTTTCCTCAGGAACAGATGAGTGCCTGTGTATTCACCGGCCTCAGAATTACAGGTGGTTCAAGGATCAGATGAGCCCTGATAATGTTGGTTATTTTCAGAATACCAACTATGCTTCATATGCACGCTGGGAACAGATATATGCCAATGTTCAGAGTGTTAATCTCCTTCTGGCCAATATCGATGACGTTCCGACTGTAACACCACAGGATGAGGCTGATATCGAAGTGATAAAGGGTGAAGCATACTTTATAAGGGCTATGATGTATGCAAATCTCTGGCTGATACATGGAGGTTTGGTACTTACTGACCAGCCATTTGAGTTAGGTGAGGATTATAGTACTGTTACAAGGTCTACACTCGAGGAAACCCTTAATTTCATATTAAATGACATTTCACAGGCTATAAGCCATTTGTCAGACGATATGGAACAAGGGCGTGCCAACAAAGCAGCCTGTGCAGCCTTAAAAGCAAGACTCCTTCATTTCGCTTCGGGCGACCTGGTAAATGGCAAGCTTGCTCTGACTGCATCTGATCCTCTTGTTTGTTTCCAGGGAGGCTCACAGAACGCACGTATCCAGGCATCACGTGATGCTCAGCTTGCCATTATGAACGGTACTTATGGTACCTTCTCACTTGTGGGAAGCACTGATGATCCGCCTAATCCAATGACACAGGCAGATATTGATTCTTACGCTGATAACTTTTTTAACATTTTTATTCAGCAGGGTGAGTGGAGCTCAGAGACTATCTATGCTACACAATATGTTCTGGCAGGTCTGGGTGGAAATGAGAGCAGGGTAAATATCTGGTACGGTCCTAACGGTTATCACAACTGGGGTAATAATGATCCTACAGAACTGGCTGTCAGAAAATTCGAGATGGCTGATGGTACACCATTCGTATGGGATAACGGTGAAGGTGAATATCTGCGTACTGCAACTGCAGCTGAGCTTGCAGCGGATCCGCTGAAGAGTCCCTATGCCGGTCGTGAGCCTCGTTTCTATGCAACAGTTCTTTATCATGGAGCACCATGGGGTCAGAGACCTACCGATGCTGCCGGGATTGATCCATTGAATAAGATCCAGACAGGACACTTTTATGATCCGGTTAGTGGTGAGAGAGTTGCTGCCGGGCTCGATACCCGTCAGGGTCTGATCGAAGCATGGAATGGTACGAAAAATGGGTACTATCTTAAAAAATTCACCGATCCGAATGTTCAGGGTCAGTATTACAGGAACTTAAATTACTATATTGAGTTCCGTTATGCCGAGGTGCTGCTAAACTATGCCGAAGCATGTATAGAGCTTGGTGGTGCTGAACTGCAGAACGGACTCGATGCTCTTAACATGGTTCGTAACAGGGCCGGTCTTCCTGACCGTGTAACTGCCGACCAGGCTGAAGCAAGGGCCTTTCTACGCCAGGAGAAATTCACCGAGTTGTATGCTGAAGGTGAGCGCTGGTGGGATCTCCGACGCTGGCTGATATTTGACCAGGTTGTTGAGAATGTCTGCGAGATGAAAATCAAGGAGTATACCAATGGCGACATGGAGTGGTTCTACGATACTACTGCAATAGCTGATGAAAGAGCATGGCAGGGCGATGAATGCTACTGGGTACCCGTGAGAACTAACGAGATCAACAAGGCTCCTCAGCTTCAGCAAAATCCAGGGTACTAATTTAATAACTACTGTATTTATAAATTTTGTTAATTGAATTAAGGCCGGCCTCCTTTGGCCGGCCTTTTTATATCCGATAAAAGCTTTTTCATATGCTCCGATTCCGCTTATACATAATGATGTTCTTTCAATACCTGATGTATGCTGTGTGGTTTGTGCCTCTTGCTGCATACCTTACCAATATCGATGTTGCAAGTACACAGAAGGCATTCATCCTCAGTTCAATGGCAATAGGATGCCTGGCATCACCAATAATCGGAATGCTTGCTGACAAGTATTTTGCAGGGCAGAAGGTCCTTATGGTTCTCAACATACTTAACAGCCTGCTGCTCTTCTGGGCTGCTAATACTACAAACCACGATCTTCTCTTTGTTATTTTATTGTTTGTTATGTTGTTTTATATGCCGACATGGGGGCTTACCAGTGCGATTGCAATGGCCCATTCTCCTTCAGAAGATTTTCCGAAAATAAGGGTATTCGGTTCAATAGGATGGGTCGCTTCCGGCCTTTTCAGTGTTTTAGTAGTGCAGATATTTCATCTGGAATTTGATGGAACAAACCTGCCATTATATTGCGGAGCCGGAACCGGACTTGTAGCGGCATTTTTGAATCTTACACTCCCTGATACCCCACCAGCAGGCTTAGGGAAAAAAGGTACTCTGGTCGATGCATTCGGACTGGGAACAACTCAACTCCTGAAGGACAGGAACTTTGCCTTGTTTATTATATTCTCATTCCTTTCAATGATCCCTTTTGCAATGTATTTCTCCTATTTTTCTGAGTTCCTTCTGAATATACATATTCAATATATCACTGTTACCATGAACTGGGGTGTATTGGCAGAAATGGGGTTTATGATGCTTATTCCTTTGGCTATTAAAAAATTCGGACTGCGTAAGGTTATGATATTCGGACTGATAGCCCTTGTAGTGCGATACTGCTCATTATATTTTGGTGGTCTTTTAAGCCAGCTATGGCTGTTTTATTTAGGGATACTTGTACACGGATTGATATTTGGATTCTTCTATGTCGGTGGACAGATCTACATGGATAAGAAAACTCCTCCTGAGCTGAAATCGCAGGGACAGGGCTTCATATTCCTTGTTACTTTCGGGTTGGGACTGCTAGCCGGAAACCTTATCTGCGGATCTGTAATAGGATATTTTCAGGATAATTCAGCTGGTCTCAGAATCTATGACTGGGACAGTATCTGGGGATTAACTGCAATATCATCAATTATACTCCTGGCAGCATTTATCGTTCTTTTTAAAGATGATGTCAGGGAGAAAGCTTTGCCGGAAACCCTCCAGACTATATAAACTCTTTAAGAGCCAAAATAGAATGCATGCCGAGATTGAAAGATTGCTTCGTCCCGCGTGGCGGGTCTCGCAATGACCTTATACAATATTAAGTTACCCAAACTCAATACAAATCTATATTATTTGCACAGTCATTGCGAGGATCCCGATGAAATCGGGAGACGAAGCAATCCTTTGCTTACTCATCCGGCTAAACTATTAAATGCCAATTGTAATTTTCAATGGCTCTGAAAGAGCCAAATTTGAATAACCCCCGGTGTCAACCGGGGGTGCAACTGCAAAAAATCTGTTGCAGCTCTGAAGGAGCTGAATATATTAATCAGCAAAAGCCTGCCTTGGTAATTTTATAGAGGTCAGCAGAATTAATAGAGATAATGGGATAAACTACCTGTAAAACGCATAATACCAGAAAGTATTTCCAAATTGTCTTCTCAGAGCTGGTTCCGCCCTTTTAAGGTCATTACCATATTGCTGGAAAGCAGACAGATACTGTCCCCACCTCTGTATGGTATTCTCACTGATCTGAAGCTTTCCGAACTCCGGCGGATTGTCCGGATTGAGCAGCGAAACAGCCATTAAAGCCTCTTCTACATGGATTGGGATCCTGGTATAGCCAAAACTCTCCAGGGCCGGCAGGACATCTGAAATTCCCTGATAGTCTTTTGCCAGCAGTAAGAATGCCACCTTATATTCAAATGCCTTTATATTCAGTGTATCATTAGCAAGGATCCTTTCAATATTTACGTACGGATCATCGGTAATTGAAAAGAAATCTGTTTCCAGCCTGTTTCTCCTCTTTTCTCCAAGATCCTCGTCAGCATCAATGGCAGCATCATTGAAAAGCAATTTTTCAAATGTTCCTGCTTCATTCTTATAAAAAAGCGATTTTTTCAGAGTGCTTATAAATTTAGCCGCAACATTATAATTACCGTTTATCAGATTGGTCTTTATCAGCATTTTCACTCCTTCAGGTGAATAGCCCTTCATGACCATATTCTCAAAAGCCCACCTGTGGGCTTCATTCACCATACCTATTGTGTAGTAGAAATATCCTCCCCGTTTAAGTACTTCTCCATACATTTCCCATTTCAGGAAAAGAGTACTGCCATCAGGACTCTGGAGGAAGTGGAACAGCATATCATTCAGTCTGTCCTTTTCGCAAAGGGCTATATTATTAAGGAAGATTGTCAGGGAATTTGTTGAGCGATATTCACTATTATAGGCTATCACTTCATCAAATTTATTCTGATAAAAAAGCTTTTCAACAACGAAATACTCCTTCGTCTTCCTGTCATACTGAATTATGATTAAGATGCCAAGTGCAATAATCACAAAGCCTGTAGCCAGAATGACAGTTAAAAGTTCAGAAAGTTGTGCTTTGACAGGAAGTTTAATTTTAATTTCTGAAATCGCTGGTATAAAAGAAATAAGGGCCGCTACAATACAGAATAGAAGCAGTTGAGCAAGACTAGGTATTTCGGGGAATGGGAATAACATAAGAGTCTTTCCTGATTGAAAAAACAGGAACTCTTCAGATATGAAGATCGTTATAAGTGTCAGGAGCCAGAGGGTAATAATTTTAGAGAATCCCTTTTTACCTTTGTCAGAAACATACGATAAAGTCAGCATTAACAAAGCTATCCATGCAAAACCGCCGGTGGCAAGATACCATAGGGGAAATAGCAGAACAGGGATCCATCCTTTAAGGACTTTGAGATATTTAATTGCAAGGAATGCAAATACAAGCTGAAGAAGGATACCTAGATTAAAGTAGAACAGGAAGCGGTAATCTGTCTGCAGATAGAATACAGCTAAACCAATTATTAGGGGTAAAATCTTTGGAGATTTTCCTCTGAATAATAAGATTATCCTGGATAAGGTCAGTGGTATAAGTGTAAGAGTGATTGCGACTATGAAGGCACCGGCAGCAGGATAATAGAAAAATGCGGAGAAGAATTTACCCAGGTAGATCACAAAACCACCGGGACGGTTAATACTCTCAGTAAAAAAGTCAAATGAAAAAATGAAAAGGGATGCTTTTTCCTGGTAAAAGAGGATGTAGTCAGCAAAAAAACCGAAATATATGAATGAAACAATGAAGAAGACCAGGTAGGGAAAACCTGACAGGATTGGGTTGTTATTTGTTCTATTCTGATTCATTGTCTTGTTTCAAATATAAGAATTACTGAGGAGTATATTTTTGACATTTTTTACATAAAGGATGATATTATGGGCTAAAGCTCGCAATAACCTCATTATCAATAACCCCGGGCTTAAGCCCGGGGTTAGTAAATCATATCAAAAACCGGGCTTCAGCCCTAAACTCTCCTCCACCATGACCTCCCACGTCACCTGTCATTCCGAGCGCTTAGGGCACCGTAGCTTCAGCGAAGGTGACCAGCGAGGAACCGAGTTCCGCCCAGCGGAACGAGCTCACCGAAGGTAATCTTTATATCTCCATCACCCTGTGTCCTCCATAGGCACCTGTCATTCTAACCACCCTATTTCCCTTCAGCCACTTTCCCGCTATCATACCATTTAGCCTGAATAGCCTCGGTTCTGGCAAGCTTTCGTATCTCACCGGGATTCATTACGACTTTGATGGTTGCGAACTCAGGAATATTGAAACTCTTCAGGAAGCCTTTGTAAAATTCAGGATCCTCCTGCGGCAGGATAAAGGGTTTATCTGATGTTCCATTCTCTTCGATGTATGAGATATAGGGTCTTGTAGTTAATCCATCACCGCGTCTGCTGCTAAAAATCAGCCATTTACTGTTCGACGACCAGGAGTGATAACTGTCGGTATTATCACTGTTCAGGTCGAGACTGTCTGCCTTCATGGTTTCCAGGTTGATAGAATACAGGTCTGCTTCTTTATGCCAGATAGGGAAACACCCGTAATCGAAAACAGTCATAACAAGAAATTTACCATCAGGGGAGATCCTTGGGAAGGAGACACTTTTACCAATTTGTTTGGCATCAAAGATAAGTTCTGCCTCTCCGAAGCTTCTTGTTTCCGGATCGAACAGGGTACGATATAGGCTGTATTTAATCTGCCGGTAATCATAATCTTCTTTTATCTGATCCGCCCGGCAGAAGTAAAGATATTTACCGTCGGGTGACCATTCGGGGTAGGTATCCATAAATTGCTCTTTATTGGCCAGATCAATATTCATTATCTCATTCCTGTCAATATCATACAGGACAAGGGATGATTCGAGGTCGCTGACTTCGACCTTTTTGTTATCGGCAGCATGAAAACGCTGTATGATCTTATTCGATGAGAAAGCAACAAATCTTCCGGATGGATGCCAGCGTGGATATACTGCACCATTTTTCATCTCCTCAGTCTTGAGGTTGATCTTTTTAAAATCTTTTCCGGAATAGAAATAAGTTCCTCCCATGCTTCCCCTCATATGGAACATGAAATCGTCGGAATTTCCGTTATTAAAGGAATGGCAGTTAACACAATTCTCGTCCACAACCGTGTTCTCAATCAGTTTCCTGGCTTTAAAATTTTCAAGATTCCGCCTGTTGATACTGAGTTCTGACCAGCTCTCATATCCCGGATACAGAAGCCGGTAATAGAGATACGGATCAATCGGTTCTGTGGCAACCTTGTTATTAAGTGGCTTATACTTCAGCCATTTTCCCTTTTTGTCTTTGATAAATACTTCAACAGTTAACTCTTTTCCGGTACTGCTATTGAGCATTTTTGTCCATCTTTTTTCCGGAATTAGGATCTCTCCGGTTTTGGATGACAGTTCAATCTCTTCTCCTGAAACTGAAGAAAGTTTTACAAAAAATGCTTCGCCCTCCTCCTTAATTACAAAGTTCAGCGGAGCAATATTTGGTGGGATGGTAAGGCCAGAATAATCTGGTTCTATTTTTGGAATAGTGTTTGATATAGCAATATCACCACCTGGTTTATCAACACAGCTGTAAAGTAATAAGAGCACAATGATAAACAGCGTGTATTTTGCCAGATTTGTATCTAGTACAATATTTTCCATTGATTTCCTTCGTTTACCCTGGCCCCAGGGGGAGCGAAGAAAATCAATTTCACCCTTTAGGGAAGGGGCAAAAATTTGATTTTCGAGCATAGCTTATTAGCTTTATAGCAGAGATGCCTTTGTTTTCCTTTTCTTTTAAGCCCCGAAAAATACAAAAAAAAGCTGTCATTTGCCACCTCGTATGCTTAGTAGCAGGGAAATGCTTACGTGTTATAATAATGAGCATTTCTATTAAGTTAAAAATGATTAAAAAAGATTAAATATTTGCATTTTTGAAAGGCTATCTTTACATTTGATCATATTCTAAACCTAACTTGCGGTGTATTATAATAATCAGTTCTTATAAATCTAATCTAATATGAAAAAATCAAGTATTTCGAGACGTAATTTTTTAGGTAAAGCTGCAGCTGTAGGCGTTGCAGGCGTTGTTGTACCTACTATTATTACAAGCTGTGCCCGGGAAGCAAAAAAAGTTGTTGCTATACCAACCATGCTGGACCAGGCACCTGACGGACCTGTTCTTAAAGCTGGTGTTATCGGCTGTGGTGGTCGTGGAACCGGCGCTGCTGTTAATTTTCTTGATGCCGGACCAAATCTTCAGATTGTAGCTTTAGGTGACACATTCCAGGATCGTATTGATTCATGTAAAGCCAGAATTTTAAAGCAACACGGGCAGGAAGTTCCGGAAGAGAATTGCTTTGTCGGATTCGATGCTTATCAAAAGGTAATTGATGCTGGAGTAGATATCATTATAACGGCTACACCACCTTATTTCCGACCGATGGTTGTTGAAGCTGCCATACAGGCAGGAAAACATGTGTTTTCTGAAAAACCGGTTTGTGTCGA
>CAZQRQ010000100.1:0-8112 GCA_964595725.1 uncultured Rikenellaceae bacterium
CACATCAAAATTCGCTTTCTTTCATGCAATCAAAATCAAAAATTCAACCAGAACTTTCTTTTATTTCATATGGAAATCAAGTTGGTTTTTCTTTGAAATGGTAATTTAATTGCTGGATACATAATAAACAGAAAATTCTTATCCTTATTGATGATACTCCTTATGGGACAGAAAATGCTTATAATGCTCTACTTCTTGCAATGCTGCTTGACAAAAACAGGGTATTTCTATAAAAGATTCGTTTAATATTAAACAGAACTAACTATCGTTGCGAATCATTCTGGGATGATTGTTGGGAATGTTTGTAAATGTAATCATCTGCTTCCATCTCATCCTTAACGGGTATCATCATGTTTTCTCCTAACACATACCAACCGTCTGTTCTATGTTCCTTCCTATTTGATCCTGATAAATCAAATTCTTCCCCGTCTGAAAATTTTAATGTTGTCATGGTTCTTATAATTGTCTTTGTTTTACATTCGGTTTTTCCATAATCAGTCTTTTGATTTTTTCTAATAGTTAAAAAATCAATTAGAAATTTGATTATTCACACCAACAAAAAGAATATTTTGTCCTAAAATAATGGTCATCCTATTTTAATTCCTAAATCGGTTAAAATAGGATGTCAAAAAGTATGGGAATTGTCCTGTATTAACTTAAAGGATTAAATTATGATGAAACTGAACCATCTACATATAGTTTTTTCAATTTGGTAAGGGTGTTTTTATTTGTATTGCTTATTTTATTTATATGGGCGAAACTGTAACCCTTCTTTAACATCTTAATCTCTTCACAGTACTGTTCCTTCATAATCTCATTGCTTTTTCGGAAACCAGTCTTTCTGCCGACAACTCCGCCAGTGGCACGGAAGTTCTTATATCCACTTTGGAGTCTGTTTTCTATTGTTTTCCTTTCCATTCTAGCCACTTCTGCTAAAATCGTGATCAAGAATTGACTCATTGGATTAATCTGCTTATCCTCGTTTAAAGTCTCGATGTTGAAATTCTGGATATAAAGGGAAATCTTATTTTGATTCAGAATTTCAAGCGTTTGTAATATTTGAAGTGGATCTCTACCAATCCGGCTTAATTCTGTACATAATACCTTATCAATCTGATTGACATTCACATATTCTATCATCTTCAACAATTCTATTCTTTCAGAGTTCTTTTTTGCACCTGAAACCTTTTCAGCAAATACAGCCTCAATTTGGTAGTTGAGTGAAGAAGCAAGTTGTGTCAAATCGTTAATCTGTCGCTCATAGTTTTGACGATCATTGGTTGATGATACACGACAGAATAGGACAACTTTTTTCATAGAATTACTATAATTAATGCATCCTAAAATTACAGCAAATAACATAAATATGCAGCATTTACAACATAGTTTATGCTAGTATTCAGCACATTACAGAAAATAATTGATAAGTAACTGAAATTACTTTGAGTAACTACAGATTAATTACCCTGAAAGGAACATTCATAAATGAGAGGGTTTTAAAAATATTTTCAGAATCCATCAACTTTTTTTCCCAACCTGGCTATATGTATTATAAACAAAAAATTAAAAAATAAAATTTGAAGCTATGGAAGAAAAAATTTTTAATCTGCTAGTAAGTATGGAATTGATGTTTGCCTATTCAGGAAGATATAAATATTATGACCAATTACTTAAAAATGAAGGGAATGATAAATATATCATTTCAATGGTCTTTTCAGGGGAAAAGAAAGATAATGTTGCTGTGTTCAGGGTATCTGAGATAAACGACCCAGAATTAAAGGAAAGGATGTTTCTTTTAGATCAGGGATACCCATTGGTAAACACCCGTGACAATGTTTCATATGTTTACACTTATCTATCAGAAGTAAAAGAATTTTCTGAAAGTGTAGGGGATTCAGTGAGGGAACAATTAAAAAGTAGGTGATATTTGCCTGAGATACTGAGGAGAAGAGAAAGTCAATTAGTAAGAAAGTCAATTAGTAAGAAAGTCAATTAGTAAGAAAGATTAAGAAGTAAGAATAAACCACCCCTGATAAGGTGGTTTTTTATTGCAAGAAGCGGTACGGCCTACTTTAAAATGTCTAGCTGCTCTATGATGATAAAGAAACAGTTATGATTTTGTGATTTCATATATATTTAATATCGAGCTATTTAGGTAATTTATGGACCATTTTAAATATCTTTGTCCATAATTTGAAAGATCCATAAAATGAACATACTAATTTTTAAATAAGAAGTATAACTTATAAAAGATAAGAATTGAGGAAAAGTAGAGGAAAGTAGTAAAATAAAAACCTCAATTAATTGATAATCAAATTAATTGAGGTTAAAGGTGGTGGAGCTGCGGGGAGTCGAACCCCGGTCCAGGCAAGGAGACCATATGCTTTCTACATGCTTATTCCTGCTTGTTTTTCGTGACAGGTCAGCCGCAGAACAACCTAACCTGCCCTTAGTTCCTGTTTGCTTCGCCTTCAGGCCGGAACAACCATCCGACTAGCCCCGGATTGCGTGCGCCTCCGTATCGGGTTGGATCAGGGCTTGACCGCCCGGGAGACGTCTCGTCCCGACTCATGAGCCGGGATAAAGCTTAAGTTACTTTATTCGCTTAAGCAGCGAGAGCGTAATTAGTTTCGCCAATTATTGTTTTGTGACACTGTTCAAGCGACGCGCCACCACACGCTGCATGCTTACATACCACCTCTCATGCTGTCAAAACCAGGTCAGCCCCAGAGGGTACAAAGATACAAAAATGATGCCTCTTATATAAATGTTAAAGAGGATTATATTAAATTTATGGCAGTGGGCAGTTGGCAGCAGACTTCAGACTTCGGACTTCGGACTTCGGACTTCCAGCTCAAAGCACTCAAAATAAAAACAAACTGATAACCATGAAAAAATTTCTTAAAGATCTTACATTAGCGTTCATAACAATCATGCTACTTTCCTTTACAGCATCAGGACAATCATTTACAGTAACCGTCGACCCGGCAGTCAACGGGACAATAAAACTCAGCCCGGCACTTCCTGCCGAGGGTAAGTATCCCGCAGGCACCGTTGTGACAGTAACAGCAACTCCTGCCGCCGGCTATGTACTCGATGCCGGGTATTTCACCGTGCCGGGAAGGTGGGGACAGATGTACTCCGAGTTCATGACAAATCCTTTCCGGGTTACGGTCGACCAGGATAAGCATATCGGCGCCTCTTTCATCGGGAAGAGTGAAGTGGACCATATAAAGGTCACCAATAACGTGGTTTACGCAAAACCCGGGGTTAAAGAGCTTAAATATGACGTTTTCTCACCTGTCGGCGCTAAGAACCTTCCGTGTATCATCATAATACATGGCGGGGGCTGGACAACAAACAACGAGGATGTGATGCGCGGACTGGCAAGGGAGCTGACAAGAGACGGCAAATTCGTGGTCTTCAGCATCGACTACCGCTGGGCACAGAAGCTCGACGGAGACGAGACCGGGAACACTATGGCCGACCTAATTGATGATGTCTATGGCGCTATTGCACATATCATGGAGCATGCCGCAGAGTATGGCGGTGACCCTGAGAGTATAGGACTTACAGGCGACAGTGCGGGAGGTCACCTTTCGGCAGCATGCGCCGTAATGGCCGACAAAATAGGTGACGGAGAATTCGGAAAGACTCCCGGGGTATTCAACTTTAAGCCTGTATACATGCCTGCCGGAAAGAACATCGGCCAGGTAAGGCAGGAGATAATGTCGGCTGTAAAAGCTGCGGCACCCAGCTATGGTGTCTTTTCTGCCACCATCCTCAATCATTATTCCGACGACCCGGCGGCTGACAATTCATGGAAGGAAGCCATTGCTCCGCTGAACAATATACCGGATGCCAAAGTAAGGGAGGTACCTCACTATCTTACCCGCGGCACTAATGACATGCTCATCAGGGATGCCGATGTGAAAGCGTATGTCGATGCCCTGGTGAAAGCAGGACAGAGAGTTGAATATGTACAGGTGGGCGGAGCAAGTCACGCTTTCTTCGACTGGAAACCGGATGAGAGGACAAAGACAACTTTCTACACCTACGGAGTGTATTATGCGGCAGAGATGAAAGCCTTCTTTGAATCGGTTTTATATTAGTGAGGTGTTGGGAGTTGGAAGTTGGAAGTGAGAATCTTGTGAAAAATGATACAGGTATGTTCACACTGACCGTAGGACCGCTGGAGCCAGAGCTTTATGGATACACGTTCACAATCGACGGTGTGAGGTCGATAGATCCAAATAACGTCCAGGTAAGGCGTGACGGGGTCAACTACCAGAGCTTTTTCATAGTGCCGGGACCGGAATCTGACCTGTATTTTCAAAAGGAGAACGTGCCGCACGGAACTGTTACTAAGATATGGTACTGTTCGGATGTGCTCGGTTTCGACAGGCGTATGTATGTGTATACACCCCCAGGCTATGAAGGAGGAAGAAAGAAATATCCTGTTTTTTACCTGCTCCACGGGGCCGGCGGAGATGAGGATGCCTGGACCAATATGGGACGTACAGCACAGATTATGGATAACCTGATAGCCCAGGGCAAAGCCAGGCCGATGATCATTGTGATGACAAACGGCAATGCCAACCAGGCAGGAGCACAGAATGAAGTACCTGCACTTACTTCACAGGGTGGGCAGGGGATGGCTTCTTATACAAGGACGGCAGGCAAATTTGAGGAACACCTTGTGAAAGATGTTGTTCCCTTTGTTGAGAAGAATTTCAGGACCTTGAAAGGAGCTGATAACCGTGCTATAGCGGGACTTTCGATGGGTGGAGGGCATACACAGACCATTACCAACGATAATCCGGGCATGTTCAGCTATATTGGTGTTTTCAGCATGGGTATCATGAACATGGGAAGGCAGACCCAGGATGCCGCCCGATTGGAGAAGGAGCGTGACGCCAAGATCGAGGCACTAAAAAACAGCGGATATAAGCTCTACTGGATCGCAGTAGGTAAAGATGATTTTGTTTACCAGAGTGTCGTAACGCTTAGGGAGGTACTCGACAGGCATAATTTCAATTACATATACAGGGAAAGCACCGGTGGACATACCTGGGCCAACTGGAGGATCTACCTTTCGGAATTTGCTCCAATGATTTTTAGATAGTAGCCTTTTATCCGTTGTGGTGTCAAAGTTGCCGTTCACACCATCGAAATGACTATTTACCATAGTTTAAGATTTTTTAAGAAATAAATTGAGTTAAAAAGTTTAACTTGGCCGGGCAAAGAAAATCTGTTAAAATGAAAGCAAAAATTATCTTACTGGCAGTGCTGTCATGTCTGTTTCTATTTGATGCATCTGCACAGAAAAAAGACAGGAAAGTTAAGATAACCGGGAGGGTGACAGATGTTAACAACAGCCCGGTTATGGGAGCCCTCATGATGATCGACGGGGAAACCACCTCAAAGAAAACCAACAGTGATGGATCTTATAAAATCAAAGTAAAATCGTCGGTTACGAAGATAGGAGTCTTCACCACTATCTCAGGTGTAAAAGAAGAACCAATTGATGGAAGGACAATCATTAACTTCAGGCTAGATAAGATTATACTTCCCCAGCCCGGGACTATTGGGGCCAGCCAGGAAGTGGTAAATGACGGTTACGGGTTTACGAGAAAGGACGACATTACAAAACCTGTTACCCAGGCTGACGTAAGCGATAGTAAATATGCTTCTTTTTCGTCCATCTATGATGTCCTGAATACCATCCCAGGGGTTACAGTGATGGGCAATAACGTGACTGTAAGAGGAGTTATGACCACCGGAAATACAAGCCCGTTATTCGTTGTCAACGGGGTAACTGTCAGCTCTGTTTCCCAGATTAACCCGTCATCAGTTAAGTCAATTGAAGTGCTTAAAGGTCCGGCTGCATCAGTATATGGTCTTCAGGGTGCAAACGGGGTTATTCTTATACGGACTAAAACGGGAAAATAGACAGGGCAGCTCAGTGGATTTGCTAGCTGGCTTATTACACCCGGGTTGAATATATTTTCGAATAAATAAACAGTATTATGAAACTAAGGATCATAGTTTTACTGCTAGGTATTATTATTGCTGTTTCCAGTATCGCCCAAACGCTCCCTCAGCTTGGCCCGGTCGTCGGCCGGACACAGGCTATTGTTCCTGGGGCAGCCGGGACAACATTCGCGATACCGAGGCTCGGTATACCTTCAATAGTTGTTGCCGACGGGCCGGCAGGTCTGAGGATCAGCCCTACAAGAACGGGTGACGATAACACTTATTACTGCACGGCATTCCCCGTTTCAACGCTCCTGGCCTCAACATGGGATGTGGACCTGGTAACCCGGGTAGGTAAGGTCATGGGTAACGAGGTACTTGAGTACGGGGTCGATATATTGCTGGGGCCAGGTATGAATATTCACCGTAATCCTCTTTGCGGCAGGAACTTCGAATACTATTCGGAGGATCCCATGGTAACCGGTAAGATGGCTGCTGCCATGGTTAACGGGGTTGAATCGCAGGGAGTGGGTACTTCAACAAAGCACTATGCGGCCAATAATGCTGAGACAAACAGGAATTCCTTGAATACCATAGTTAGCCAGAGAGTTCTCAGGGAGATCTACCTCAGGGGTTTTGGCATTGCCGTACAGGAGGCTCAACCCTGGACCGTAATGTCATCCTATAACCTGGTAAATGGAATATATGCGCCTGAAAACTACGACCTTATAACAAAAGTCCTCCGCGATGACTGGGGATTCAAAGGATTTGTGATGACAGACTGGGGCGGAGGCAGAGACCCCGTTGCGATAGTGAAGGCGGGCAATGACCTGCTGATGCCGGGTAATGCAAGCCAGACCGAAGCAATCATCACGGCCGTCAGGGAAGGAAACCTGGATGTGAAAGTACTCGACAGGAATGTGGAGAGGATACTGAATATAGTTCAGCAGACTCCCAGGTTCAGGGGATACAAATACTCAAACAAACCCGACCTGAAATCACATGCTGAGGTTACGCGCCAGGCAGCTACAGAAGGGATGGTCCTGCTTAAGAATGACAGTTCAACCCTTCCGTTTCCGAAGGAAATAAAGAAGATAGCCGCATTCGGAAATACATCTTATGAAATAATTAACGGAGGAACAGGCAGTGGTGATGTCAATGAAGCATACAGTGTGCCTCTTGTTGAAGGCCTGCAGAATGCAGGCTACACGGTTAATGAGAACCTTGAAGCCATGTATACGGGATACCTTAAGGCCGTACAGGAAGGAAGACCAAGAAGGCGTGGTTTTATGTCAGCATCATCTCCGTTTGCAGAGCTTTCAGTGAATGCTGATATCGTCAACAGCATGGTCAATGTGACGGATGCAGCCATTATTACTATTGGCAGGAATTCGGGGGAAGGTTCAGACAGGAAGGCGGAAGAGGGTGACTTTGAACTGACACAGGATGAAAAGGATCTTATAAGGCTGGTCACGGAAACTTATAATGCAAGCAAGAAGAAGGCAGTTGTAATACTGAATATCGGGGGAGTAATAGAGACCGCAAGCTGGAAAGATATACCAAATGCTATATTGCTTGCATGGCAGGCAGGCCAGGAAACCGGCAATTCGATAGCAGATATCCTTTGCGGTAATGTAAATCCTTCGGGCAAGCTTGCTTCAACTTTCCCTGTAAGATATACCGATGTGTCGTCGGCAAATAATTTCCCCGGGAAAGTGATAGAGACATCCCAGACGCAGCAGGATAACCAGGATGAAGGCCAGAGAGGTGGCAGGAGGCGGCAAAATTCGGAAATAACTTACGAGGAAGGAATATATACCGGTTACAGGTATTACAGGACCTTCAATGTCCCTGTATCCTATGAGTTCGGCTATGGTCTTTCGTATACTGCATTCGGCTATTCTAACCTTAAACTCAGTTCAGCTAACTTCAGCAGGTCGCTTACCGTGAGTGTCGATGTTACGAATACCGGCGAAGTGGCAGGTAAAGAGGTTGTACAGCTGTACCTTACTGCACCGGCAGGAATACTCGATAAGCCTGAGAGCGAACTGAAAGCATTCGGCAAAACAAGGTTGTTGCAACCAGGGGAATCACAGACCCTGACCTTTACCCTTGATGGTATGAGCCTTGCATCAT
>CAZQRQ010000101.1:0-8043 GCA_964595725.1 uncultured Rikenellaceae bacterium
CGATATCTACAAACAGAAGGACTTTTACTTCAGGATAGATCCATTCACCTATGAAAACATTGACCACTATAAGAACGAGGATATTAACCTTGCCGGTGAGTTTTTCGGAGGGAATATACTGGAACCCTCACGACAATACCTGACAATCCAGGAAGACAATTCATTCGGATTTACTATGAATATCCCGGAAGAAGGGATCCCGGTCTATAATTCCAAAGCTGTTTTATATGACATGCTCACTTTGAGTAATAAGGGACTCGCTGGCTCAGGAACCCTCAAGCGTATTACTTCTACAACTAAGGCTGAAGAATACAGGTTTTACCCGGACTCTATGATAACCGAAGCTTCATCTTTCACAATAGCGGAAGATCCTGAGGGCAGATTCCCTGAATTAAACAGTACCGACGTTAAAGTAAAATGGCTTACCGAGAAGGATGACTGGATTGCTTCCAATTCGAGGGGAAGGAATTTTGAATTGTTCAGCAACGGCACATTACTTGACGGAGAAATAACTTACTCACCAAGATATCTTACAGGTTCAGGAACTATAAATATGGCCGATTCAAGAATCCTTTCCGACAAATTCAACTTTGCTGCAACAACTATCCAGGCTGACACTTCCGACTATACATTAAAAGCCCTCCAGGGTGATGGATTTGCATTTATTGCAGAAGATGCAAATACCCTTATTGACTTTAATGAACAACATTCAAAATTTAGCTTGAACAGTGTAAACTCGGTTGTGAAGTTCCCTGAAATTGAATACATCTGTACCATGACGGACTTCGATTACGATATGCAAAACAGAATCCTGAGTATGGAACAGAGAGGAAGATCCTCAAGTACATTGATGCCAGCCGGAGAACTTCTGAAGCTCGACTTTGACAACCTTGATACGCCAACCTTCTTTTCCGTAAATAACCTCCGTGATACAATTTCATTTTCTTCATGGAAAGGCAGTTATGACATTCAACAGGAAGTTGTGCAAGCTGAAAACATAAACTATATTCATATTGCGGATGCACTTATTCAGCCTGATAACGGTTCAATCACAATCACCAAGAGAGCAGCTATCAGGCCACTTAAAAATGCCATAATCGCTGTTAATAACAGACATATCCTGAATTCTGCCGACATTTCAATTGAGAACAGCCAGAGGTACTCCGGAAGTGCTATATATAATTATGTTGATGAAGATAATAATATACAGGAAATAAATTTTCCAACCATCACTGTTGACACATCAACAACTACCGCAAATGGATATATACCTGTTTCACAAAGCTTTATGCTAAGTCCGGCTTTCTCATTCACAGGTGATGTGACATTATCTGCAAGGGCAGACAATCTTTATTTTGTCGGAGCAGCAGGAATCGTCCATAACTGCAGCCAGATAAAAAGCTATAACATTAAATTCAGAGCTGAGATTGATCCTGAAGTAGTTATGATACCAGTGAGTGATAAGCCACGTGACATTAATGATAATCTCGTCTTTTCAGGTACATTTATTAATATCGATTCAACACATGTATATCCTGCATTCCTTTCTGAAAGAAAATCATGGAGTGACGCCCAGATGGTTAGCGCAACAGGTGTTCTCTATTATGAAAAAGAATCAGGAAGATATAAGATAGGGACAAAAGAAAAACTTGCTGAAGCAACCCTGAACGGGCCTTTAATCACTTTTGACAGGAATTTCTGCATACTTTCAGGTGAAGGTAAACTTAATTTCGGGGCAGACTTTGACCTTCTCAAAATGGAAACTGCTGGCAAAGTAATACACACTCTGGATTCAGGTAAAGTAAGTACAGAGACTATCATTGCCCTTGATTTCCATTTTTCCGAGGAAGCGTTGAATATTATGAGCAGTGAAATCAAGTCAATTCCAACTCTTACAGCTGTTAATCTCAATACCGATCTCAACAATAAGGGCATGAAGGATATCCTCGGTGTCGCAGCTGCAAACCAGCTCAAAGAGGAAATAGGTTTGTTCGGCACATCCAGAAACCTGCCAAGAGAATATGTATATGAATTGCTTCTTAACGACGTTAACCTCTATTGGAATGAACAAACCGCATCATTCAGGTCAAAAGGTAAGATCGGTATTGGTTTTATAGGTACTCAGCCAATAAATGTATATGTCGATGGTTTTGTAGAGATTCAGAGGAGAAGATCAGGAGACATGATCGATGTCTATCTTAAAGCCGATCAGTCAACATGGTACTATTTCTCATATATCAGGGGAGTAATGATGACCCAGTCGGGGAACAACGGTTATAATAGCCTTATAACAAGCATTAAGCTGAAAGACAGGAAAGATCCGGATTCATCTACCAGGGTACCCTATACATATATGATTGCTGTGGAGAACAGGCTTGACAGATTTCTTGAAAGGATGACCTCGGATGATAATTTGGATGGCATTAACAGGTAGACCTGACAGGTATTGGTTACCAGTACAGAAAGACAGATAATTATGCAGATCTTTTATGCACCGGACATTAGCGGAAATGAATTTATACTGGACGAGTTCGAATCACGACATTGCGTTCGTGTAATGAGAATGAGAGCAGGGACTCCGGTTAACATGATTGATGGGAAAGGGAATTTGTATGAGGGTGTTATTAGTGTTGCAGACCAGAAGGCATGCCGGATAGAGATCAAAAACGTTTTTCACGACTTTGAAAAGCGACCTTACAGCCTTCACATTGGTATTTCCCCGCTAAAGAATGTCGACAGGTTTGAATGGTTCATTGAAAAAAGTGTGGAAATAGGTATAGATGAGATAACTCCGGTCATATGCTCTAATACCGAAAAGAAGACAGTCAAAGCTGAAAGGATCAATAACATCATCATATCAGCCATGAAGCAATCACTTAAGGCATTCCGCACACGTTTTAACAATCCTGTTGGCTTCTGTGAATTTATTTCATCAGCTGACTATGGTATCAAGTTGATTGCACACTGCAACAACGGTATTGAAAGGTTGTCATTAGGGGCAGCTTATTCCGCGGGCAAAAGGGCAGTAATACTGATCGGGCCGGAAGGCGATTTCAGCTATGACGAGATAGAAGCGGCAATTGAATCCGGTTTCAGATCCATTACACTTGGCAACAATCGTTTAAGGAGTGAAACAGCAGGCATAGTAGCCTGCCACTCCGTTAATTTCCTGAACCAGTAATATAGCTATCCGACAAAGAAATCAAAGATGTCTCCTATCTTACTCGATGGAACACTATAAAATTCAGAATATCTGCATCTTGTACAAATCACCGAAGTAAAACGTTTATTCTGAATATTAAAAATTTTGGTCAGGTAGTTTCCGGTTGTTCTGATTTCCCCAACCTCGCACTGGCGGTTGCCACATTTGGGGCATACATATTTAAGGGGTCTATCACTCATTCTCTTTCTTTGGGTTAAATTTACTTTTATTCCATCTGCCTGACTTACGCAGAGCCTGATCAATAATATATTCCAATTGCCCGTTGGTACTGCGAAACTCATCTGCAGCCCATTTCTCAATTGCTTTCAGTTTCTCCTGGTCAATACGTAATACAAATGGTTTCTTGCTCATAATATTATGAATGAAGCGTACCTGTATTTACAATAGGTGTAGCGTCTTTATCACCGCACAGCACTACCATCAGGTTGCTTACCATAGCTGCTTTTCTTTCTTCATCAAGTTCTACTATCTGCTTATCGGAAAGTTGACCAAGGGCCATCTGAACCATAGATACCGCTCCTTCGACAATTTTGAAACGTGCCGAAACAACTGCTGAGGCCTGCTGCCTTCTCAACATTGCATTAGCTATTTCTTCAGCATAAGCAATGTAATTTATCCTTGCTTCAATGACATTTATACCTGCGATTTCAAGTCTCTCCCTGATTTCCTTTTCCAGTTCCTCATTCACTTCTTCTCCCCCGCTGCGAAGCGCAATAACTGCTTCATGATCCTCAAAATTATCGTAGGGATACAATCCTGCCAGCTTTCTTAATGCAGCATCACTCTGCACAAGAACAAAATGCTGGTAATCATCAACTTCAAAAGCAGCCTTGTAAGTATTATCTACCTTCCATACGAGAACAAGACCGATTTTAATGGGATTACCGATCTTATCGTTAACCTTGATCGGATCACTGTCAAAATTTCTGGCCCTCAGGGAAATCTTTCTTTTCACATAAAATGGATTAACCCAAAAAAATCCGTTTTCCTTAATAGTACCGGTGTAGGCACCAAAAAGAACCAGGACACACGATTCATTCGGATTCACCACCGTAAATCCTACAGTCTGGAAGAAAAACAGGAGTGTTGAGGCAGCTCCCAGCCAGATAATCCTGAATGCGAATCCGGCTATTGCTCCTCCGAGAAACATGGCAAGTATAATTAATGCCACATAACCCGACATTGGCTGAGAAGTAAATTCTTTTTTCATTATGTTTGATATTAATTTAATATCACAAATATATCATATTAATTTCATATTTCCCAAAAAAAAAATCCTGCAAAATGCAGGATTTTCAACTACCGGTTCTTTTTAAAATGTTTTGCAATAACCTTTCGACAAGACAATCGTCAGGACCAGTATCTGTTTTCCCCAGGTAACTGTATACATCGCTGAACTCAGACTTAAGGCCCCAGGCGTCTTCAAAGACGTCCGTGTCATCGACATTTATTTCCCGGTAAGTAATAAACGGAGTAGATGTTATATCCATAGGCATAGCGTTTTATTTTTTATAAAACGCTATATGAATACTAATATTGTAACCAGTTGGCCTAAATTTGATTCAGCTGACTGTAAGTGTCAGCTGTTTTTCCTGCATTATCTTTCTCATATTTATGAGCGCATATCTCATTCTTCCCAGAGCTGTATTTATGCTGACATCAGTTAGGTCAGCAATCTCCTTGAAGCTAAGTCCTGAATAATGTCGCAGGATAACAACTTCACGCTGGTCGTCGGGAAGCTGATCAATAAGTCTTCTTACATCTTTCTTTATCTGCAGCCTTATAATATTATCCTCAATTGTTGAGTCTGACAGTTTCTGCGAGTTAAACAAATCCATCTCAAAATCATCATTCGACATTGTGTTCATCTGTTTAAGTCTCCTGAAATGATCTATGATAAGATTGTGAGCAATTCTCATGACCCACGAAAGGAATTTTCCGTTATCATAATATTTGCCGGTCTTTACCGATTGTATAACCTTCAGGAATGTATCCTGGAAAATATCCTCGGCAAGAGCCTGATCGCGTATATAAAGATTAATATATGCGAATACTTTGGTTTTATGTCTGTTGATTATTTCCTCAAAACATGACTGGTTACCCTTTACGAATTGCTGAATCAATTCATAATCGGACATCGATTTAAACATAACTCACTCTTTTAATTAACAAGAGTAGAATTGTTTTATAGGCAGTCCTCCTTTAGTTTTGATGTAACCATTAACACAAAGAAAGTAAAAATTTTTAAATTGAAAAGTATTACTTTTGGATTTTTACAGAATTTCTGACGAAAGGGTTAAACCGAAAAGCAAACAAATCGTTTATGGATGGGATTATTGAGATCAGGGGGGCAAAGGTACATAATCTAAAAAACATCAGTCTAAAAATACCGAGAAATAAGTTAGTATTAATAACCGGAGTTTCAGGGTCGGGAAAATCATCACTGGCGTTTGATACAATATATGCTGAGGGTCAGAGGCGATATGTTGAGAGTCTTTCCTCCTATGCCCGCCAGTTCCTGGGAAGGATGAACAAACCAGAGGTCGATTTTATAAGTGGTATACCTCCTGCAATCGCCATTGAGCAAAAGGTTAATACCAGGAATCCGCGTTCCACTGTCGGAACAACTACTGAGATTTACGATTACCTGCGTTTAATGTATGCCAGGATAGGGAGAACATTTTCACCTGTATCCGGTAAGGAAGTAAAAAAACACAGTGTGGATGATGTTACAAAATATCTGCACACGTTGCCGGAAGGTACCCGCATCATAATATCATCGCCCGGAATAATACCGGAAAATGTTGAAACGGCTGAATACTTCTCATTTCTTTGTAAACAGGGTTTCAACAGGATTGAATCTGAAGGCAGCCTTATAAGGATTGACGAGGGTGATCCCTCGCAGTGCTGCAAGCCAGGCGACAGGATAAATATTGTAATAGACAGGATTATAATAGAATATTCAGATGACAGTATGAGCCGGGCTGCTGATTCTGCGCAGACAGCGTTAATGACAGGCAAAGGATATTGTCAGGTGGCAATAATTGACGATTCCGTGATTAAGCGTGAGGTCTTTTCAATTAAGTTTGAAGAAGACGGAATAGAGTTTATAGAACCTTCGGAGTATCTGTTCAGTTTCAATAATCCGATTGGTGCATGCCCATTATGCGAGGGGTATGGAAAAATAATCGGCATAGATGAGAATCTTGTGGTCCCCGATCAGAACCTGTCTGTTTATGAAGATGCTATTGTATGCTGGAAGGGTGACACAATGAAAAAATGGAAAGAAAGGCTTATTGCAAATGCCGACATTTTCGGTTTTCCCATTCATAAACCATATTTCCAGCTCACCAGGGAACAAAAGGACCTGTTATGGAAAGGAAATCGCTATTTCTATGGGATTAACAGGTTTTTTGAACACCTTGAAAAAAAGAAATATAAAATACAGTACAGGGTATTGCTCAGCAGGTACAGAGGAAAAACAACTTGCCCTGAGTGCCAGGGTATGAGGCTGAGAAAGGAAGCCGGATATGTAAAGATATCAGGCAAATCGATCCAGGAACTGTCTGCGATGGCAATAGGTGACCTCAACAACTTCTTCAAAAAAATAAAGCTCAGGCCTGATGAGGGATTAGTTGCTGAAAGACTTCTTAAGGAAATCAGGTCAAGGTTAAGCTTCCTGATTGAAGTGGGGCTCCCCTATCTTACTCTTGACAGGCTTTCGTCTACATTATCGGGCGGAGAATCACAGAGAATCAATCTTGCAACATCTCTGGGCTCAAACCTGGTAGGATCCATGTATATCCTTGATGAGCCCAGTATTGGTCTGCATCCTCGCGACACAAACCTGTTGGTTAAGGTCCTGATGGAATTGCGCGACCTGGGTAATACTGTGATCGTTGTTGAACATGAGGAGGAAATAATGAAAGCAGCTGATGAGCTAATAGATATGGGACCCGAAGCCGGGCGTAACGGTGGAGAAGTGGTATACCAGGGTACAATGGAGTTTTCTGATCCCGGCGAATCACTCACTGCGGCATACCTGGGCGGAAAACTTTGTGTTCCGGTACCACCTGCACGTCGTAAGTGGAACAGCTTTGTCGAAATCAAAGGAGCAAGGGAAAACAATCTCCAATCAATTGATATAAAATTCCCGTTACATACAATTACAGCCGTAACCGGGGTAAGCGGATCAGGTAAATCTAGCCTGGTAAGCGAGATTTTATATAAAGTATTGAGCAACAAACTAAATGGTTTTACACACAAACCGGGTCAGTTCAGGGAATTATCAGGTGATATATCATCTTTGACGGGAGTTGAACTGGTTGATCAGAATCCCATCGGAAAATCGAGCAGATCAAATCCTGTAACGTATCTGAAGGCTTACGATGAAATAAGGAAACTATATGCTGATCAGCAGGCGTCAGTACAGAACAACTACAAAGCCTCGCATTTTTCATTTAACGTTGACGGGGGCAGATGCGAGGAATGCCAGGGTGAAGGAATAATACGAGTTGAAATGCAGTTTATGGCTGATGTGGAACTGACCTGCGAAAGCTGTAAAGGCATGAGGTTTAAAAAAGATGTCCTTGAAGTCAGATACAGAGGAAAAAATATTTATGATATCCTTGAAATGACCATTGATGAGGCTCTCGATTTTTTTGGCAGCGAGACAGGACGGTCTGAGAGGAGAATCATCGAAAAGCTGCAGCCACTGGCAGATGTTGGCCTGGGTTATGTAAAAATGGGGCAATCATCAAGTACACTTTCCGGCGGGGAAAGCCAGCGGGTCAAACTTGCATATTTTCTAAGCCAGGATA
>CAZQRQ010000102.1:0-7997 GCA_964595725.1 uncultured Rikenellaceae bacterium
AAGACCTCACTGGTAGCTTCTGCAATCTTTATGGCTTTCCTATTTATCGGAAGTCCCCTCCTCAGGGTATTCGGTATCGATGTATCTTCTTTTGCAATAGCCGGATCCTTCATTATTTTTCTTATCGGGATGGAAATGGTGTTAGGAATCGTACTCTTTAAACACGAGTCATCAGGAGGGGGATCCATTGTGCCTATAGCGTTTCCTCTTATAGCAGGTGCAGGATCAATAACAACCATCCTTTCATTAAAGGCTGAATATGAGACCATCAACATTCTCATTGCTTTAGTCCTGAATATGGTAATAGTCTACTTTGTCCTCAGGCTTACTTCACAGTTTGAAAGGATCATTGGTGATGCCGGGCTGCAGATCCTTAAGAAAGTCTTCGGGATTATCCTCTTATCCATTGCAATAAAATTATTTTTAACAAACACCGGAATTGTATTACCTCATGCCAGATGAGATCACTATATTCACTGATGGTGCTGCAAGCGGAAATCCGGGTCCGGGAGGTTATGGTGTAGTTCTTATCTCAGGCAGGCACAGACTGGAAAAATCGGAGGGATTCAGACTTACAACAAACAACCGGATGGAACTCATGGCAGTAATTGCAGGCCTTGAGGCCCTTAAAATTCCAGGGAGTAATGTTGTAGTATATACCGATTCAAAATATGTTACAGACTCTGTTGAAAAAGGATGGGTATTTCAATGGGAGTCAAAAGGATTCAGAAAGAAAAAAAATCCTGATCTATGGACCAGGTTTCTTAAAGTTTACAGGAAGCATAAGGTAAGATTCGTCTGGATAAAGGGTCATTCAAATATAACTGAAAATGAGATATGTGACAGGTTGGCTGTTAATGCATATACTACCGGCAAACTGATTGAAGACAAAGGATATTTACCTGATGACACAAATCCTCTGCTGTTATAAAGTTTCTCACTGCTAAAAATTAGCTTGCAATTTATAAAATAATGGTGCAATTTTGTAAAAAGGTCTGCTAATGCAAGAATTACATATTCCTCCTACTTCACTCACACCTGAGATACATTTTTCACCGGAAGAAAATATCTTTTTCGTTCGCGGGAGATCCTCTCCTGAGGATGTCAGGGGGCTATATTACCCGGTTATTGAGTGGATAAAAGACTTTATCGACGAAATTATTGAAAATAAGAATTATAAATATACTGTTGACAATCCTC
Source organism: uncultured Rikenellaceae bacterium (assembly GCA_964595725.1). Classification (GTDB taxonomy): domain Bacteria; phylum Bacteroidota; class Bacteroidia; order Bacteroidales; family VadinHA17; genus LD21. Next base: position 1,201 of record CAZQRQ010000102.1, read on the forward strand.
TGAAATTTCAGGTTGATCTCGACTATTTCAATTCGTCATCGGCAAAATTCCTCTATGATATCTTCCTTGATCTGAAAAGACTTCCTCAGGCTACTACACCTGTAAATGTTGAATGGTATTATGATGAAGAAGATATTGATATGAAGGAAGCAGGATCAGATATTGCATTTCTGGCAGAAATGGAATTTACCTATATCCCAAAATCAGACAACGATATATGAGGGGACAAAAAGAACTTTATGATCTTTTAGACAAGCTATCCATCCAATTTGAATATCACGAACATCCGCCTCTGGCAACAATCGAGGACGCTAAAATTCATTGGAAAGATTACAATTCAGCCAGATGTAAAAATATCTTTTTCCGGAATCATAAAGGAGACAGGCATTACCTGGTAATACTTGAACACCTGAGACAATTAAACATCAGGGATCTGGAGAAGAGGCTAAGACAAGGCAAGCTAACTTTTGCCTCCGATAAAAGATTAAAAAAATATCTTGGACTGGAGCCAGGTTCGGTGTCACCCTTCGGATTGATTAATGACAGGGAAAATCATGTTCATCTGTTTATCGATGAAAAACTAAACGAAGCAGATCGTTTGGCTTTCCATCCCAATCTGAACACTGCTTCTCTTGTTATTTCAAAGTCCGATCTGCTTAAATTTCTCAATTATACAGGTAACACATATGAGTTTATAAGGCTTTACGACTGAGAATACCTGAAACCCGATTGCCTGAATATTAGCGCGTTACAATATCTGCTCTTACTTATTCCACCCTTTATATGCGGGTTCCTTCCATTCCTCCATCGGTTCATACTTACTCATGCAGGCCCAGTATATCCCTCTTTTCTGAATCTCCAGTACCTGTGGTACATTGAAATCAGTTGCCACATGACCAAGCGATGAATAAAATACCCTGCCCTTGCCATAAACCTTTTTCCATACAACAGGAACTACATTTCCCCCGATCCACGATGCACTCTGATCGTTGAATGTGGTAATAGCAAGCACTTTAACATTAGGATCCACATGCATATAATACTGTTCCGAGTGCATATCAAAATCACTAAGACCTTTTGTAACAGGATCTTTATGATCCGCAATATTCACCCGGTAGTCTATTACACCTCCCGGATGAGCTACCCACTGCCCTCCGACCATAAACTGGTATTCAGTATTATTCCTGAATGAATCGCCTAATCCTCCATGCCAGCCGGCCAGTCCCACGCCGCTCTTAACTGCTTCGAGAAGAGCTCTTTCCTGGGGACCTGTAATTGTACCCATGGTCCATGTCTGTACAATAAGATCATACTCGTTCTTTATATCCTGATCAACATACACCTGTAATGTATCTGAAACAGTTACCTGAGCTCCTTCCGACTGAAGCCATGGGACAAATATATCACGGCATTTATCGGGTTCATGACCCATCCAGCCACCCCATACAAACAACACTTTCTTACCATTAAGGGGAGATGCATTCCCGGGGAAAATACTCCTGCCCAGAAGCACCGGAGTAAAAGTTGCGGCAGCTGCTATAGCTGCGCCCTTTGCTATAAATGAACGACGTGTTATCATATCTCTTATTTTTAAAGCTAAGATAACTACTTTTTTATTCTGATTTTGAACCAGTACACTATTTTATTACGTGCTTTCTTTGCACATTAATTTCAGAATGTATTTTTCAACGGGTGTATAAGATTACCTTCGGTGAGCTCGTTCCGCAAGGCGGCATCCGGTTCCTCGACTTTGCCTGCTAATGACATGGTCTCTTTTGGGGCACGGGAAGGAACCGTGCACACCAGTAATTAAACTATATATTTGTAGCTTCACAATTTATTTAAACAACTTATTTATATTAATTATATATTACTATAAGACAGCATCAAATCACCCACTTTTACGTCCTTAGTTAAAACAATAAAAAGTGTAAGCCTGCATGAAAAAAATATTTATTTCAGCTATAATTATTTTTCTCATTATACCCGCTGTTTGTGGACAGAATCCTGAGAAGAAGCAATATAAAGCAACCCGTATTTCTACACCTCCGGTAATTAACGGAATCCTCGACGATGATACCTGGCAAGCCGGTGAATGGCTTGATGATTTTACCCAGAATGAGCCTTACAACGGGCAGAAGGCATCTCAGAGAACAGAATTTAAAATACTGATTGATGAGGATAATCTCTACGTAGCTGTCAAAGCTTTCGATACTAGTCCCGATAGTATCGTTAACCGTTTAACTCGAAGGGATGAGATTGATGGCGACCTTGTAGGAATTATCGTAGATAGCTTTCATGATCTTCGAACCGGATTTCTCTTTGCAGTAAGTTCAGCAGGTGTAAAGTTCGATCAGATGTTTACTAACGACGGGCAGGATGAAGATGCATCCTGGGATCCAAACTGGTGGGTAAAAACATCTGTTAATAATGAAGGCTGGATAGCCGAAATGAAAATTCCCTTTAGCCAGGTCAGGTTTGAAAAAAATTCAGATGATGTATGGGGTCTGCAGATAGCAAGAATATTATACAGAAAAAACGAAACATCATTCTGGCAACATCTTCCGGCAGATGCCCCGGGATTTATTCATATGATGGGTGAGTTATCCGGTCTCGAACAGATAGAACCCAGAAAAATATTTGACGTTACACCATATACTGTTGCCAAAACAGAATCATTTAAGGCAGAACCCGAAAATCCTTTCAGGGCGAATGGCAAGCTGTCAAAATTAAATGGTGGGATTGATGCCAAAATCGGAATTACTAACAATATGACGATGGACCTTACGATTAATCCGGATTTCGGACAGGTTGAAGCAGATCCTTCCGAGGTCAATCTTTCTGCTTATGAGACATTCTTCAGGGAAAAACGTCCATTCTTCATTGAAGGGAACAATATCACAAACTTTGGATTAGGCATTGGGGATGGCGGAGTTGGAAATGATAACCTCTTTTATTCCCGGAGGATAGGTCGCCGCCCGCAGGGATATCCCGACCTTGATGACGGATGGAATGCTGATGTACCAACAAACACAACAATTCTGGGTGCAGCCAAATTAACCGGAAAAACAAAAAACGGACTGTCACTGGGTTTTGTAGAAGCTATGACAGCCGAAGAGAAAGCAGAGATTGACACCGCCGGGGGAAGAAAGTATGAGACAGTTGAACCTTTAACAAATTATCTTGTGGGCAGAGTACAGAAAGATTTTAAAGAAGGCAATACTATTGTCGGTGGAATCTTTACCAGTACCAACAGAGATCTTGATGCCAATCTTGGAAGTTTTATGCACAAGGCAGCATATACCGGAGGAGCTGATTTTACTCAATATTTCAGGGAAAAAAGCTGGATGTTTAACGTCAATGCAGCTTTCAGTGTTGTAGAGGGTTCCATCCAGGCAATTGAGAATACCCAGAGATCCTCTGCAAGGTACTTCCAGCGACCCGATAATGATTATACAGTACTTGATACCAGCAGGACATCATTAGCCGGATCAGGTGGAAGAATGCAGATTATGAAGCTGGACGGACACTGGAATTTTATGAGCGCCACAATATGGAAAACACCGGGCTTTGAGACCAACGACCTTGGCTACATACGTGAAGCAGACCAGATACTGTCTGTCCTGTGGGCAGGATATAACCAATGGGAACCAAAATGGATATACAGGAGATATAACATTAACTTTGATATATATTCAGTCTGGAATTTCGGAGGTAACCATACAGGTACAGGAGTCGAATGGAACGCAAGCATGGGCCTCAAAAACTTCTGGAATATATGGACAGGCGGAAACCTGAGCGGATCCTCCCTCTCTACCGGCATGCTGCGAGGTGGTCCCATGATGGAAGTCCCGGGCAGTTTAAATGGCCGGATCGGATTTTCCTCCGACAACAGGAAAAAGATGGTCTTCGACCTCTATATAAATGCTTACAAAGGTTTTGAGAACTATTCAAATAATTTCAATACAGGAATAGAATTCTCATTTAAACCAACAAATTACCTGGTTCTTTCTTTCAACCCCGGATTCAGTAAATCTTTCAGTGAGCTCCAGTATGTTACCAGAGAGGAGGTAAATAGTGAGGATAAATACATCTTTGCCAGTATCGACAGAAAAACCATAAGTACATCATTCAGAGTGAATCTGAACCTGAGTCCCAATCTTTCTTTCCAGTACTGGGGACAACCCTTCGTAGCCACCGGCAGGTATTATGATCATAAATATATCCTTGAACCTATGGCTGTAGAGTATAAGAACCGCTTCAGGACATATTCCAACCAGCAGATCAGCCTGGATGGCGACCAGTATAATATTGATGAGGATGTCAGTGGGACAACGGATTACAGCTTTGGAAAAAGGGATTTCAATGTCCAGGAGTTTCTTTCCAACCTTGTCGTAAGGTGGGAATATAATCCTGGATCATCTGTCTTTCTGGTATGGAGCCAGACCAGGAGCTATTCGAACGATTCAGGGAATATGCACCTCTTCGATGACCTGGGTGACCTCTTCAATAAAGATAACAATACTCCCCATAACGTATTTCTTATTAAATTCAGCTACCGCTTTGGTCTGAGGTAACCACGTTTTTGTGTTCCCAAACATTTTGCTTTCCTTTGACCGGTTAATCCTAAATTTTAAAATCTGTGAATATGAAAATATTCTCTGTTCTGATCATGTTGGCTTTGTCACCATTATTACCAGCACAGGATAAGCCTGCCTACAAAATATATACCGGTAAAGGGAAAAAAGCTGAATATAAAGACATTCTGAAAGATGCAGCGAAAGCAGATGTTTTCTTTTTCGGAGAGCTGCATGATAATCCTGTTGCACACTGGCTAGAACTGGAATTGTCAAAAGATATATTTAATAAAAGAGGAGAAAAGCTCATACTGGCAGCGGAAATGTTTGAAACTGATAACCAGCTGCTTATTGATGAATATTTCGCAGGCATAATTAAAGAATCATCCTTCGAAAGCGAAGTGCGCCTATGGAAAAACTACAGCACCGATTATAAACCACTGCTTGATTTTGCGAAAAAAAACAATTTAACCTTTGTTGCCTCCAATATCCCACGTCGTTATGCATCTGTTGTGGCATCCGGCGGATTTGAAGCTCTTCAGAAACTATCACCCGAAGCCCTGAAATATATTGCTCCTTTACCTGTTGATTATGATCCTGAGCTACCCTGTTACAAAGATATGTTATCGATGGAAGGAGGACCTATGGGTCATGCGTCTGAAAATCTCCCAAAAGCCCAGGCAATAAAGGATGCTACCATGGCAAGATCGATTGCGGATTACTGGCAGGAGGGCAACATGGTTCTTCATTTTAATGGCAGTTATCATTCCGACCGTCATATGGGTATAATCTGGTATCTTAACAGATTTAATCCTTCTCTCAAAGTTCTGACTATATCCACAGTCCTTCAGGACAGCATTGACAAGATGGATACAGAGAACCTGGATGCAGCTGATTACGTGATAGTAATCCCATCGTCGATGACAAGAACATATTAACAGGCGCAACGGCACAACAGCCTGCCCCGATTTATCGGGGGCGTAACGGCATTACCACGATTTAAACCCGGGAAACAGGGAGGAGTTCCTGTTCCGGTATGGTTTACGCTACCGGTGGTATTTAAGCTGGAGTTTTACTGACAATTATCCCTAAAGTAATTTTATCATATTATTAAATATGTAGTATCTTTGAGGTATAATATCTTCACATAGTTACTAATACAGATTTCGTTGTATTATAGATCATTACTCCAATTCAGAATGCGGATGAAATAATAATTTAAATCGATTATGCCATGAGGACTTATAGAAGCATTATGCTGATTACTGCCGTTCTTTTTGTGGCATTCACTGTACGTAATACTTTTGCAGGTAGTTCAGTCAGTCAGAAGGATAAGAAAGTTAAAATAACCGGTGTGGTTACCGATGTAAATATGAAGCCTGTTGAAGGTGTTCGTATATTTGTTGACCAGGCGTCCACAAATTCGATTACCAATGCAAAAGGTATTTATCGTATCAAAGTAGCTTCAACAGCTAAACAATTATCGGCATTTTCCCGACTCTATGGTGTCCAGAAACTCGAGATAAAAAGTGATCTGACAGGGGTGAAGGAGGTCGTGATTAATATTAAACTGGTAGATATTAATGCATCCAATATTGAACCTGCCATGACTGATGGTGAAATGATTACTGCCCGCCTGCTTGAAGCAGGACCTGCAGATGATGATTTAATTGATGTGGGCTATGGAAAGGTCAGGAGAAAAAACCTTACTACCGAAGTCAACAAGATTAAAGGTCAACATAGTTATCAGGCTTACAGTAATGTATATGATATGATCAGGGGAGAGGTCCCAGGTGTGGAGGTAGTTGGCAAGACGATTAAGATTCGGGATTCCTTTTCATTTTATCTTAACACCGAACCCTTATTGGTTTTGGATGGTATGATTATCCCAACGCTTGATGATATTTCTCCTGTCGATGTTAAGTCAATTGAGGTATTAAAGGGGGCCGCAGCATCTGTTTATGGTTCCCGGGGAGCCAATGGAGTAATACTTATCACCACGATGAAGGGGGGAGATAAAAGGTAGAAAAAGATACTCAATTACCAATTTTCTTTTATAAGCTGGTGGGGTTTCATTATCAGGTTAGTAAAATCAACCTGATGATAATGTTCATTGGTAATAATACAGAATATTTACTATTTTTGCGACTGAATCCGGTCGGTTGACCGAGTGGCTAGGTAGCGGTCTGCAAAACCGCGTACGGCGGTTCGAATCCGCCA
>CAZQRQ010000103.1:0-7894 GCA_964595725.1 uncultured Rikenellaceae bacterium
TAGTATCCCTCTGCGTATGTTTTCCATTGCGTTCCGGATGCTGAGTACTGGAGATAGTAAGTACCATTATATTTCTGCATCCAGGGACCTTCGACCCATGCAACATCGGGGTATTCATTCATCTCTCCGTAGCGTTCCCAGATATGATCGCTGTTAAAACCGAAGAGATGTTTTACCGGCCCGGCAAATGTACTGAGGTCGTTGGGATCAAGTTCGACCACATATATCCCGCTTACGCCGCGACCGGGGTAATACAGATAAGGTTTATTGTCGTCGTCGATGAAGATATCCACGTCGAAAGCCCCGTTCCATCCGCCAGCGACATCGGGCGTGTTTTTCCATTCTCCTAAACTCTCATAGGGTCCGAGCGGATTATCGGCTTTGAATACCGGGCCGTCGTTGCCGCACATATAGAAGCTTCCGTTGTACTTAACAACATGAGGTGCAACAGGTACGCGTTCAACACGCTGGAAAGACCAGTTAAGCATATCATCGGAGATCCATGCCCCGCCTCCTGTGCAGAACATATAGTATTTGCCGTTTTCTTTTATAACAGTTACATCACCTGATGCATTACCTCCTTGTCCAATAACCATGGGCAATGGATTGCAATAGCGTTCAGCCTTGCCAATTTCAGGGCTTTGGCTGTTATCATTTTTATCAGTTGTCGAGCAGGATGAAGCAATGAAAATCATTGCGACAACGAGCAATAAGAGGGAAGAAGATTTTTGGTTCATGATATTTTCAATTTAAAATGTCTGTTCTGTAATCAGTTTAGAGTTTCTCATCCAGAGAAATAATGGCGCCATCCACTCTTCCGGCTTCTGGCGCAGAACAAAGCCATGTCCGCCCCTGGGGTAGATATGCATCTCCACGGGGACATTATTATGGCGAAGAGCTTCGAAAAAAGAAATACTGTTGTCAACGTCTACAAGCCTGTCATCAGCGGCATGTGTAATATATGCAGGTGGTGTATTTTCAGTAACCTGGAGCTCATTTGAAAACAGGTCTATAACCTCTTTTGATGGATCCGGACCCAAAAGGTTGGTCCTTGAATCAGCATGGGTGAGATTATCCTGCATGCTGATTACCGGGTAGATCACTATCAGGAAATCAGGCCGGAGGTTTATGTTTCCGGGATTATCGATAACCGGTTTTTCAAAATGTGTGGCAACAGTTGAGGCTAAATGACCTCCGGCGGAGAATCCCGCTATCCCTACTCTGTTAACATCAATCCCCCATCTGGCAGCATTCTCTCTTACCAGCTTTATTGCCTGCTGGGCATCCTGGAGAGGGCCGGTTTTCTTATCTGTCATTATTGCATCATCGGGCAGCCTGTACTTAAGTACAAATGCCGCAACCCCATTGTTCGCAAATTCCTGGGCGCTTCTTACTCCTTCCGCCTGATAGGTGAGTACCTTATAGCTGCCCCCCGGGCAAATTATTACGGCAGTCCCGGTTGCTTTATCCTTTTCAGGAAGATATATCTCAAGTTCAGGATTGATAACTAATGAAATCATTCCCCCTGCAGATTTATTCCCCGCCGGTTCATTAATATCTGTCCCTTTTGATCCCGGGATGGTACCGGGGTAAAGCTTTATCAGTTCCTGCGCGGTCAGACAGGCTGTAACAGCGACCAGCATTGTTAAAATTGATACTATCCGTTTCATTTTGTCTTTTAGAGATTATTTTTCAGCAATTTGTTTTTTGAAGAAATCAGCCATCATGGTAAAGTACTTACCCACGAACAATCCTGGTCCATGCTGGGCCCCGGGTACCTGGAAATACTGACTCGGTACTTTTGCTTCCAGCTGGGCCCTAAAGAATATTTCACTTTCACAAAAAGGAACGAGAGGGTCCTTATCGCCATGGAAGATCAGGAAAGGAGGGTCGTTTGAATCAACATAAGTCATTGGATTTGCAAGGGCGACCTTATCCGGATTTTCCTGTATAGGACTGCCGATAAGGCTGGATTCAGGCGAGTTTTCAGGATTATGAGCCATCTGGCTTCCGCATGAGGCCATTACCAGGAAATTCGTCGGACCGAACCAGGTACTGCCATAAATTACAATCACTACTGGGTAAAGCGGTTTTTCAACAGCAGGCAGATAGATGTCAAGCATGTGATAGGTCTCTTTATCACCGGCATAGTTAATGTCTTTCCAGCTTTTTGAGAATTCCTGGCCAAAACAGGAACAGGAGATTAATAACAAAGAAATAAGAATAAGAAATTTCATGGATTGCCTGGTAAAATGTGTTCCTTAATAATCAAATTTCAATCATTGTAAAATATCATTTCGTTAAAATTGTCACAATTACTCTTTTATATCTGGTCAGCGGGGGAGTTCCCTTATCTGTTACCCTGAGTATCAAATGTACTGTTTCAGGTTTTTCAACTTCAGGAGCCCTGCATATAATCCTGTAAATGTTTTCTGCCTGTGAAAACCTCAAAATTCCCTCATAGGAACCGGCTTCAGGATACTGGAACCAGAGGTAACTTAAATTATCTCCATCCGGATCGGTGGTGCCGGTAGCTTTAAGTGTGAAGGTTTCACCTGATCTGACTGTTATCATATCAGGGGTTGTCAGTGCAGGAACAGGAGGATGATTTGCTTCCTCGTACGACATTGTGCACCAGTCCATCCTGGCCGCAAAGTCATTCTGGAACTCATCCCGCCAACGGAAAAGGCTAGCTTTATTATTGTTGAAAGTAACGGTGTCTCTTCTCGTTGCCTGGCCGTATTCATTTGAAATATACGGGGTATACCTGTCAGCAGCGTTTGTCCAGATAGGTCTTGTTTCGGGTTCCACAGGTACTCCGCCAGTAAATCCTTTCCTGTTGAGGGTTGAACTTTCTGGCTGGTACAATTCATACCTGCCACCCCAGCCACCCCACTCCGGATGTTCGGGGTTATTCAGGCCATTTGGTATTAATGCCAGGAATGAGGGAGTATCGCCTTCCATACCGTATGCCACGTCGGGATAGACAGCTCCCAGCGGGCCATGGTTCTGCTGTATGTTTTCTGCCAGCCAGCTGTTGCTTACTGTTTCATTATTGATTCCCGGGAAAACCTGGTTTATTGCTCCCCATGTAGAAGTATCATATCCACCGGGACTTACAATATAGAACAGGCCTGGAAAATTCTTTCTCATCCAGTTACCGCTGTCATCCTGGTCGGATATTGTATAAACCCTTAGCTTGCTGATAAGCCTGGCAGCCTCAGCAGCAGACCTTGTCTTCCTGATCTTGAACAATGCCTGGGCAAGTGTATTGGGTCCGCCCCAGGCACAAACCCACAACGGACGCGGATCATCTTCATCAAGAATCCTGATTATACATTCTGAACCTTCAGAGTCTTTTCCATCGCCGACTCCTCCCATACCATATTCAGGTAAACCCGATTTTACAAGGTTTAATAGTGAAGCTGCTTCCGGGAATCCCTCTTCATGTTTTAACAGGTTCGGCCGGATTTTTTCGTAAGCACGAATAACTTTCTGAATAGATTCGGGGTGCACATCACTTTTCATGTGAACAGAAGTGGTGGCAATTATTCCTTTTATGTCTATTACATTTGAATACAAGACCAGGCGTACCAGCGATTCAGAGTCATCAGGTTCATTTTCAACATCTGTCAATATAATGACCCTGTTTTTTTCAATATCCTGCCCTTTTATGGTCAGGCTGGATACAATCAACAGGCACATGGTAATTGAAGTAACTATCTTCTTTATGCATGTACCTTTCATAATTTAAGGTTTAAATGGTTGGTTTGATAATTATCAAATTAAAGAAATATAGTTTAATAAGTGTAAAAATAACACTTAATGAATGCTAAAGTAGTTCTTAATTAATCAGTACTATAATTGGTGTTAATTATTCTGAGCAGAAGGTTTTTTAAAAGGTTCTAGCTCTTTTTTGAATTTTATTATCAGGTCTTTCAATGACGGCATGTCAACATCTCCCTCTCTAAGCATTCTTACTTCCCAGGTTGGGGGAATCCTCATTGCAGTAAGCTCTCCGGCTTCGAGCAAATGGGCTTCCGTTTCAGCAATATCCAACCCTTCTTCCCATGCTGGCATAGCTTCCCCGAGCCATTCATCTCCCTGTTCGATTATCCTGGTTATCCAGCCTTCATTATCCGGCACAGAAGGCAGAATATCAGCGGTACGCTTGCGGAAGAATCCCATAATAGCTGCGGCTATTGAAGGGTCCCTGACACTTCCGTCTTCATAGAATACTCCATGAACGGTTCCCCAGCCTTGTCGTACAATCATTAATTCCCATATATACCATCCTACTTTGGCGTTTATATGCTCCTGTAAAGTTATATCGTACGGATTGGCTCGCGCAATACAACCAATCTCGCCGTTTATCAGGGGCTTATTTACTTTAGCTGCAAATTCCTTTGCCCGGTTGATGGTATCCCTTATTTCACCCCTGGTCTGCATATAATCGTGGAACTGGAGTACATCAACATAATCTGCCAGGTCGATCATCCCCTGGACAAATGCCATGCCTATCGTCACCGGAGTAGAGGGATCAAATTCATGAAATGTCTTTGCCATGAATTTACAGTTCTCAAAATTTCTCAGGACTCTCTCCCTTGGAGTTGGTGGCCAGTCGGGTTCATTCATCACATCCCACATTGCCAGGCCGGGCTCCTGAGAAATAGCATTAACCAGGAATCTGGCCCAGTTTTTCCCGAGAGCACGCTGTGTTGTATCCCTCATCCAGGGTCCGCCCTGGAGCACGGGCATAACCCCGATATTTCTTTCATGGCAGGAACGTACAAAATGTTTCAGTTTTGCCGGCAAAGCCACACTATCCTCGGTATAGACCGTATAGGGAACGAAAACCCTGACCTGGTTAAGATTAAGGCTTTTTGCAAGGTCGAGATCAAACTCAATACTAGCAGAATCATAGTTAACCCACGTGTCAATATGATGCCTGGGTGAAGCCACATTTGCAGGAGTATAATTGAAACCCCTGATAAGGGAGGCATCCCTCGGACCTGTAAAATCAAATTTTGAGGTTGTATGAACAGTCCTGGTGCATCCGCAGACTATCAGGATGCAAACGATTAGAGACCCGGTAATACATTTATTCATGGTCGGCTATTAATGGTTTAGATAATAAAATATAGAAATTCAATATATTACAAAATCAGAAAATATCAAAATACATTTTAAATAATTAAGACATACCAGGCCATTTATCAAAGTTATTTATTAATATTGTGAATAAGTGTAAAAAATACAATTATTAATTCCAATATTATATAACGCTTTCATTATTAAGCGCGGTTAAATAATAAAGTCGTATATTTATTTGATATAATATATGTTTCTGTGATATAATAACTCTAACCACCATGAAAACAGTTCGTATAAGGCCGCTTATTACTCTGGTTATTCTCCTTTTAGTTATTATCTCCTGCACTCAAAAACAGGTAGATACTTCTATTCCAAGAAGTACTCCTGAGGCTGAAGGTATTTCGTCAAAAGCAATTATTACCTTCCTTGATTCCACTGCCACAAACGTTACCGAATTCCATGGTTTTATGGTAATCAGGCATGGAAAGGTTGTTGCTGAAGGCTGGTGGGATCCTTTTAGCCCTGATCTGAAACATACCCTTTACTCGACAAGCAAGAGCTTTACTTCAACGGCAATAGGTCTTGCTGTAAGTGAGGGCAAACTTAGTGTCGACGATAAGCTTATTTCATTCTTCCCGGGATACCTGCCGGATAGTGTAAGCCCTTTCCTGGATGAACTGAAGATAAGTGATATGCTGCAGATGTCGACAGGACAGAGACGTGAATCGTCAACTGCAACCAATGAATGGATTAAGGCATTTCTGGCTACACCTGTAGAAATTGAACCAGGTACAAGGTACCGTTATAGTTCGATGGCCTCTTTTATGCTGTCTGCCACCGTGCAAAAAGTAACCGGGCAGAAGGTCATAGATTATCTTACTCCAAGGTTGTTTGAACCACTGGGTATAGAGGGTGCTGACTGGGAAACCAATCCAGAAGGAATAAACACCGGCGGCTGGGGATTAAGGCTGAAAACAGAAGACCTTGCCAAGCTCGGATTATTGTATCTTCAGAAGGGGAAGTACAATGGGAAACAGATCCTGCCTGAAGAATGGGTTGAGGAGGCTACTTCTCTTAAAATATACCAGGATTCGGAAATGACACAGGCAAGAAGAGATTCTTCAAATGATTCTGTTCAGGGATACTGCTGGCAGTTCTGGCGTGCAAAGAATAACTCGTATATGGCAAACGGAGCTTTTGGCCAGTTTATCCTGGTAATACCTGATAAAGACGCCATAGTTGTATTTAATGCCGAGTCTTCAGATATGTGGGGTGAACTGGGAATGGTATGGGAATACATTTACCCGGGGATAATGGATGAAGCGCTTCCGGAAGACCCGCAATCTGTTGCAGAACTGAGAAAAAAATCTGCATCACTTTCTATACCCCCTCCTCCTGCAAATCAGAATGAAGAAATGAGCTCAAAGATCTCAGGCAAGACCATTACCCTTGCAGAGAACCTGAAGCATATTCAAAACATGACATTGCAGTTCAGGGATGGTATGTGCATGCTTAATATTCTTACCGATACCGCCTCGTTTGACTTCTCATTCGGATCGGGAACCTGGTATCCCGGAGAGACCACCAAGCATGGTCCAAGCATATTTGCAAGGGCTTACAACAATTTGAACGGATTGCCTCCTTTTAAGGTGGTCGGAGCCTATACCTGGCTTGATGGTCAATCGCTTGAGCTTACACTTAAATACATCGATTCATTACATACCGAAAGGATAATATTTCATTTCGATGATGACAAGGTCGTTGTTGAATTTGGGGACAGCATCACACCCAGGAACAGGACCACAAGTGTTGAGGGTGCTATTCAATAGTAAAAAGTCTGACAGTTCAATATAGTTAAAAAAGAAAAGAAAATGAAAAAGAACTTACTATCAGCATTACTGATCGCGTTATCAGTTGCCGGGATCTGCCTGATCCAGTCATGTAAGGATTCAGGTACTTCCGGGGGTGCTTTCGAAGCACATCCTTCGCCCTATAATCTTTACGGGGCCCAGTTTCCACGTATCGAAGCTGACTCTCGTGTAACCTTCCGGTTTAATGCACCGGATGCGAAAAAGGTTCAGGTGTCAATCGTAAACGTTCCGTTTGACATGGTCAAAGACACTAGTGGCCTGTGGACTTATACAAGTGAACCACAGGACATGGGCTATCACAACTACTGGATGATTGTTGACGGTGCTCTTGTCCTGGATCCCAACACGAACGGATTCATCGGCTACAGCCATATGTGCAACGGCTTTGAGATACCAGACCCCAGCGGCGATTTTTACGAAGTTAAAGACCTGCCACATGGCAAGGTCCTGTTAAAGAATTATTTTTCAAGTATTACAGAATCCTGGCGCCAGATCTATGTCTACACACCGCCCGACTACGAAATTAATACGTCGGCAAGGTATCCGGTACTTTATCTTCAGCATGGTGGTGGGGAGGATCAAAGGGTCTGGATTGAGATGGGACGTACCAATGTAATTCTAGACAACCTGATTGCTGAAGGAAAGTGCAAGCCATTTATAGTAGTCATGGAGACAAGTGCTGCTTATAAACCGGGAGAAGCTCCTCCTCAGCCACGGCAGATGAGACCTCCCGCACAGGGACAGGCCGTACCGGCCGGACAACCCCCTGCTGCAGCCAGGCAGGGAGCCCCCGGAGGTCAGCAGGCAGCCGCCGCTCCGCGTCCCAGGATGAGGAATTCCACTTATGAAGAGCTGATGGTGACCGATCTTATACCCTGGATTGACAGCAATTTCCGGACAATGGCTGATCAGCCTCACCGGGCTATGGC
>CAZQRQ010000104.1:0-7557 GCA_964595725.1 uncultured Rikenellaceae bacterium
TGTGAGTTCTCTTATTATTTTCCATCTCGACAAACAGGCATTCCCTGATTCCTGAAGCTATCTGTTTCGCCTGGTCGTGACTATGGAACATATCTTTGGATGCACCTATTATTACTACAGGTATATCAATTCCTGGCAACACTTCACCAATATCATATTTTGAAATTGCCCTTACAGCTGCAGCTATTTTCCTTGGAGACGCATAGTCGATAGCCCTGCTGTTTATAAGGTACATATCATAATCTTCTTTCATATTGATATGGTATGTCCTCATATACCACTTGATAAATGGTCTTAGAGGATGGTACATGAACACAAAGTACCTGGCAAGAAAAAGGATAACAGGTGGAAAATTGAACGTGGAACTCGGTTCAATCATTATAAGTTTCAGGGGCTTGTTATCCAGCATCGGGATTGCTTCTGCAGATGAAGTCCCACCCAGTGAATAACCAAGTATAAAATATCTTCTATTGCACGGGAATATCTTTTGAATCACCAGGGATAAGTCTGTGGCTATTTCCCTGACACTAAAACCTGCATTCCGGGGTACCACGCTCGACTTTTTTTCCCTGGTTTCAACATAGTGTACTGTGAATCTCTGAGTAAGAGCATTTAGTATCTCCCTGAAATTCTCAATCGTCGAAGCCAGCCCGGGTAAAAACAGGATTTCGGGCAACCCCTCCGCCTGCGGAGGGATGAACCTGATCCAAAACAGACTTACACCGTTCTTCAGCGAAATCATGTCGGGGATAACAGTTGTCCCTTCCGGGCAGTACGCGGAAAAGTTGTTTATCAGGTCAGGATGATTTTTTCCTTTGATCATACCAGGGGCCGGACAGGAAAATGCTGAAAGTTTGTTATACCAAAAATAGTCAAAGAATTGCAGAAATCAATTAATCAGGAGCTTAGATGTTGAGGTATTTCTTTATTACCTTTATGGCAGTCATAAAAGAACTGATGATGAAGAATCATTTGATAAGGTTTATAGTCCTGTTAATGATTTCACAGCAATATGCTGGTGCACAGGATGTTGAGACAGTTGTCCAAACAGGTCATTATTCAGGAGTCTCAGCGGTCTGTTACAGCCCCGACGGCAGGTTCATTGTAACAGGAAGCCGGGATAAAACTGTTAAGCTCTGGAGAAGATCCGATGGCAGGGAGATCCGTAGTTACCAGGGAAGCAGCTCAAATATCTCCGGTGTTGATATCAACAGGCAGTCTGAAGCGGTACTTGCGGTATCGGATGAAGGAACACTTCTTGTATGGGACCTCGCAAGCGGGGTTATCCTCAGGAATATGAAGCCCGGGGATGACCGGTTTACCTGTGCTTCATTCAGCCCTGACGGATCAAAGGTTATTACAGGTAGCAGGAGGTCTCATATAAGCCTGTGGGACATATCTACCGGGAACCGGCTGATGGAATTCAGGGCTGTTCCGCAAAGTCTGACAGGAGCCAGATCATTTGAATATCCCGAAGCAAAAAGTGTACAATTCAGCTACGACGGGAAATATGTTATTGCAGGTGTTGCCGACTATACTGCAATCATGTGGGATGCGGAATCGGGGCAGGAAATAAGAAAATTCAAAAAGACAAGAACTACATGCACTTCATGTATTATTGAGGCAGTGATAACATCTGACAACGGGTATATTATATCGGGATATTCAGATTCACTTAAAGTTTTTGACAGTCAGACAGGCAGGCTTGTAAGGGAAATGTACGGGCAGGGCGGAACGCCGGAAAATTTATCGCTAAGTGCTGATGGAAGATACCTGGGGGCGAGTGAATATGGCATTGCTGAAGTGTGGGACCTCAAATCATGGAAGCTTGTTGTAAGATCAGGCGATTATTCAAACAGAAGAGTTTTGTCAATGGCTTTAAGTCCCGACGGTAAGGAATTCACTTCAGGAAATGAGAAGCGTACAGCCGATGTGGTCGCTGTCCCCTCGGGAGAGCAACTTATGGTCCTTAAAGGCTATCTTAACCAGGTTGACGAAAGAATACTGACAGACTCATACATGTACTGGGCAGCCCTGGTCAATGAGGCAAAGCTGAGTCCCGACGGAAATTACATTGCCGTAGGCCGGACAGGGAACAACGCGAAACTGATAGACTATAAAACCGGTAAGGTGTTCAGGACTCTCAGGGGCCATAATGCGATGGTGATAAGCCTGTGCTTCAGTAGTGACGGCAGGTTTCTTGCTACCGGGGGGCTAGACGGGAAAGCTATTATTTGGAACGTAGCAACGGGAGATTCTGTGAGAGTAATACGTTTCGCTGACGAAAAGAATGCCATATTCTCGGTCGACATAAGTTCTGACAACAAGCTTCTTGCTACGGCCGACTGGGGAGGTTATGTCATCATCTGGGACATAGAAACCGGCAGGATGGTCAGAGCTATATCTCCTCATGACCGTACAGGATGTTATCAGGTTAAGCTGCTGCCTAACAATGTGTATTTCATTTCTGCAGGACTTGACAGGAAGCTGAAACTAATTGAAATAGACACAGGCGAAGAGATAAGAACATTTATCGGACATACAGAACTGGTTAATTCTATAAACCTGAATCCGTCGGGTAACCAGTTTATTACGGCTGCCTGGGACGGAACCATAAGGATATGGGATATAGCATCAGGATTACAGGTCCGCAAGATTGCCGCTCATGAAGGCGGGGTCTACAATGCCCGGTTTGATAGATCGGGTAAGTATATTGTCTCCGGTGGTGATGATTTCCTTGTTAAGCTTTGGAATTCCGAAACCGGTGAGCTAATATCGGAACTGGCAGGTCACAGAGGAGGAGTCGGCGATGTTAATATAACAGCTGATATGAAAAATATTATATCCGGGAGCCGCGACGGATCGATAAGGATCTGGGATATTAATAAGAAGAAAGAGCTGATCTCATTGATATTCATTAATGAGAATGACTGGTTCATCAGAAGCCCGGAAGGATACTTCGATGCCTCTGAAGGAGCATTCAGCTCTATCTCATTCGTAAAGGGCACCGAGATATATGAGCCTGCCCAGTTCTTTAATGAATTCTACAGGCCGGGTCTCTATTCTGAAATAATGGATAATAAGGGACTGGCTTTCAGGCAGAATATAGGCCAGACCATTGACAGGTATCCCCCTCCCGGGGTTGAATTTATTGTCCCTGAACCCGGTACTGTGTTCGACGACGCAATGATAACATGCATGGTTAAGGTAACCAATAACGGTGGAGGTGTCAGGGAGTTCAAGGTAATGCAAAACGGAAAGAGACAGGAGATTGATTTTTCTGATCTCAGGAGATTGAACAGCGAAGGTCAGAGTGCTTTAAAAACATTCGAACTGAACCTGGTCCCCGGTGAAAACGAGATATCAGTCTCCGCCTTCAGCGAAGGGGATATTGAAGCAGTCCCGGCGACAGTAGACCTTGTGTATAAAGGACTTGAGCGAACAAGTGATTGTTACATCTTAAGCATAGGGATCAACAGGTACGAAAACGAAAGTCTCAATCTTACATATGCGAAACCCGACGCACAGGCTTTCTCCGATTTTATTAATTCCGGCGGACGGAAACTGTTCAAAGAGATACACAGTTATAAGCTTTTAGACAGGGAGGCAACAAAATCTAACATCATGACCACGCTTGACGAGATAAGCAAGGTCATGAAAAAGGAGGATGTATTTATTTACTTCTATGCCGGACATGGTAGTATGGTCGACGACGGATTCTATTTCATCACATCAGAGGTTACAGGACTTTACCAGGAAGACAAGCTGAAGAATGCACTCTATGTAAAAGAACTCCAGGATAAGTTCAGGTTGCTTCCGGCACTGAAACAGGTGGTCTTCATCGATGCATGTCAGTCGGGCTCCTCTGTCGAAGCCCTGGCAATGAGGGGAGGTGCGGAGGAAAAGGCACTTGCCCAGCTCTCAAGAAGTTCAGGGATTCATGTTATGGCATCCTCGGAAAGTCAGCAGCAATCAGCCGAGATTAAAAGTCTCAGCCATGGCGTATTTACTTACGTTCTTCTTGAGGCGTTGAAAGGAAAGGCAGATGGAGCTCCAATGGATTCAAAAATAACTGTTTATGAGATAAAATCGTACATCGACGACCAGGTACCTGAAATTTCTTACAGGCTTATTCGCCACAAACAGTTCCCGAGCACATTCTCGATAGGGCATGATTTTCCTATAGTTATGGATTAGAATGATACTCAGTTATCCACCGGCTTATGCTTTGCAACGAAGGCCGGATCGATTTCGATGCCTGAGCCATGTCCTGTAGGTACCAGTATTTTACCATCATCAACTTTCAGGGAAGACGTCGGGCATTCAAAGACAACATCAGTTCCCAGTCCCTTGAATTCGTGGTATTCAAGGGCATTGGGCAGGGCTGATACGAAGTGAAGCATATAGAGAAAACCAAGGTCGCCACCTGAAATGTGCGGCGTACATTGTTTCCCCAGGGCATGTGCCATGTGTGCAACCTTCATCGATCTTATCATGCCTCCGAAGTAAAAGATATCCGGTTGAACAACCTGGAGCCCATTATTGGCAATGAGCCAGCGAAATCCGTGAAGGCTGTATTCCTGCTCGCCTCCGGCTATGTAAATAGACAGTTCGTCAGCCACCTGCCTTGTTTCTTCATACCAGTCGAAATGAACCGGTTCCTCAAAGAACTCATACCGGTATTCCTCGAGCAGACGACCGACACGTATGGCCTCATCAACATTGTAAAAACCATTTGAGTCGGCATATAGCACCATATTATCACCGAAAGTTTTTCTGACAAGTGGAATTATGGCTTCAGTCCTTCCTTTTGGTGGTTCAATATCAATATCGGAGAACATGTACATCAGGCCTCCAACCTTAATCTTGAGGGCTTTTGCATTATATTCCGCAACATCGCGCTTAATCAGTTCCAGGGATTCATCAACTGATTTTTCCCGGTATTCTGTAGCCTGGTACACCTTTACGTCGTTATTTGATATATCGCCAATCAGCTCACCCATCCGCTTGCCGGCAATCTTTCCCATCATATCAAGGATAGCAAGCTCTATTGTTGCAAGTGGTACTCCCAGTGCCATTCCTGACAGCCTGAAATTAAGGTTATAAACATAGACCTTATCAACAAGCAGGTCAAGGTCACGAGCATCTTTGTCTATAAAGAATGGCTGTAAAAGGTTTGTAAATATAGGATAGAGTGATCTTAGCTGGCCGCTGTGCCCCACGGATAATCCCTCAGCCCCGTCCTCAGATCTTACGCGGCATATAAAACTGTTTTCATTGCGCAGGAGCTCCAGCTTTTTTATTACAACAGGAACCGGGAAAAGGTCTTTCCTGAAAACAGGCTGCTGCAGGATCTGGTCGAGGCGTGAATAGTATTCAAATATAATGTCAGGATGCGGAACAGACCTTCTCCTTTTACATGATGCAAGGGGCAGTGTTGCAGCAACGGAACCGGCTGCAGTTGTAGTAATGAAATGGCGTCGGCTGATTTTCATCTATGCTCTGTTTTGAAAAATATGGTATTAATTTTTATCGAGTTAAATTTTAAGAGAGTTAATGTTTTGTTAAAATGTAACCCATGGCAGAATATTTGATGCATCTGCAATGTCTAATATTTGAAATGGAACAATAAAGATAAGAAGTCCTTTCGAAGAAGTTGCTGAGATTAAGTTGAATATAAATAAAAAAAATGAAGAAGGTTACAATGATAATGGGATTAGTGCTGTCTTTTATTATGATGGGAAGCACTGACCTTATTGCCCAGAGAGGCATGGGGAGAATGAGGATGGATACTGTAAGGATGATGAGGCCTCAGATGAGGAGTGATACATCCAGGATGATGAGACCGCATGCACCAATGAATTTGCCCGGTGGACCTGGATGGAACTATTTTAACAGGCCAGTAGGTCGCGGGAGATTTGGAGTAAGGCCAGCTCCTCCGATGTATGGATGGGGAAGAGGTTTTAGCCAGGGGCCCGGTCGTGGAATGTTGCAGAATCAGCCCGGTCGTGGATTCCGTGCAATTGACAACATGCCCAATCTTACTGATAAGCAGAGAAAAGAAATCACGGATCTGAGGAGTAAGCAACAGGAGGAAATGCAGAAACTAAGGGATGAATCGGCCAAAAAAATACAGGATATGCGCGATGCACACAGGAAAAAGATTCTGGATCTGCTTACAGATGAGCAGAAGGAATATCTGGAATCGCGTCTGATAAGATAAAATAAGTTAGGTTTCTTTTCATAGGTTAGGTTAGGTTAATTTTTGGAATTGGCGCCTCTCTCCGGGGCGCCTTTCTTTTTCATTTTTAACACAAAACAATCAGATAGAAGTAAAGAAAGTAATCCATCAGCTTATTCCTAATCCTTTATGCACCTCACTGATAATCCCGCACCCTTAGATACATTATGATTATGTAAATAATTGTCTTCATAACTCGTATAACGACAGGAAGCCCAATTTGAATCCTCATCTGAAGGATCAGTGCTTGTAGAACTCCACCAGTAAGCTTCTTTTCCTATCATAGTAAAACTACCGTCAAAATCACGAAAACCGGCCGGAACACCATTAAATCCTGTTTCTCCGCTACCATTTCCATTATTTTCCCAGCCTTCAGTACTTTTGATTTTTACTCCGGCATTACTTATTCCCAGGATTGTTTTTATAAGATCCCAATCTTCATCAGCAGGTATTTTCCAGCCTTCCGGGGCCAGACCTCTCGGATCATTCACAGTGTACCAGTTGTATAATTTTCCATTTTTTTTTTCATGTGATGGATCCGAATTATACCAGCACCATGCAGGTTTCTTTTCCCATTTAGCATTTTCCCACTCTTCAACTGATTTAGCTTCAGGAATTAGATCACCGTTTCGAAATGCGATCACATTCAGGTTTTCAGTCATCCACTCCTGGCTTCCAATTTTAACTGAATTATATGCTGCAGGATTCTGGCTATTTAGTCCAATCTGCATGGCCTGCAGGCCTTGCTTACTTACAGAGCTCTGGGTGCCCTGGTTGCTATTGTTGTCAATGCTGGCATTATTCCCGTTTGTCTTTACAAACTCGACTCTCCGGTTTTCTGCCCGACCTTCGGGAGTATCATTGGTATCAACAGGTTTGCTTTCACCAAATCCCTTTGATGTCAGTCTGTCTTCTTTTATACCCATTGCAACAAGCTGTTTTCTGACAGCCCTGGCTCTCTCTTCCGACAAGCTCTGGTTCATGTCATTATCACCAATGTTATCGGTATGTCCTTCTATGCTGATATTTAATTCGGGATGTTCATCAAGCATTAAATAGATTTCATTAAGTACGCCCATTGATTCGGGGCGAAGGGATGCCTTCCCGACGTCAAAACGGATACCATTTGATACAATTTTACCATCCTGAAGGAAGCGGTCATAATATTTGACTCCACCTTCTGCTATCCTGAAATTCTTAACGAAGGCGGGATTATTATCATTGGCATGGTATGAGTACAGAGAAATACCTGTAGGATCAAAATCCAGATGCGGTATATTTATAAGCCTGGTTTCATCAATATAGCATTTCATCTT
>CAZQRQ010000105.1:0-7555 GCA_964595725.1 uncultured Rikenellaceae bacterium
TATCTCCTGAACGAAATACAGGAAGTGTACAGACTTCAAGGTGTAAAAATAAATATGTTTTACTGCCACCGTTTCCCGCATATTCAACCCAGTCCTGGTAATCCATCGTGATATGAATATTCCTGGCAGGTGTATACTGAATACCGCTGATCAGCGCACTTCCATCCTCCGGAAGGTTCCACGGAATGAGGTCTCCTGTCAGGATGTTGGAATAAAGTTGATCGTAGCGTGCAAAGATCTCCAGGTACTCATTGATTACATATGTGGAGTATACAGAATATCCATAACGATTATGCCCGTCGTAGAATCTGTAATTCTTCTGGTAAATAAATTCTCCGCCGATCCTTAAATTATTTGCCCGGTAGCCAGCGAATCCGGAAATTACCATTTCTGGGATCTCATGCATGAACATTGCATAATAACCCCTGAATGACAGCCTATTAGAAGGTAGCAGCGTTATTCCCCCTCCCAATTTATAGGTATCATCTCTTTGAGGAGCCGTGTATCCTTCTCCGTTGGAAATAGTCAGATCCGCTGACAGCCAACTGTTGAATTCATATTGGAAGGAAAGGCCGATGTCAGCACTGGGGCCGAACTTGTATTCATCCATGTAGGATTTAAATATGTAACGGTATCCCCAGAATTTCTCCTGGAATTTGAACTGTTGCATATCGAACAGCCCGGCATTTGCCGTAAGCCTGCCCAGCCTGAACTGTATGCCGGCATTCTTGAAATAAGCATATCTCCTGAGTTTGGAAAACTCCGAAAGATCGTCAGGACTACCGATATCAAGTTTAACATTGGCTGAAAAATACCTGTTGATCCTGCGTTCAAATCCAAAATAAGCTCTGGTGATTTCAAAGGCTGTCGACCTGTTTCCCGGATTTAATCCGTAATTGAAATTGCTGTATATCTTTCCGGATATTATTCCCGGATCCTCAACCTGCAGCGAGTCCTGTGCCTGCATTAAGAACGGTGGTATGATAAAGAAGATAAGAAACAGCGTTTTTCCCATAACTGCTGGTTAGGTTAGATTAACAATTTTTTATTATCCAATAATACGACGCTTACAACAATATATTTCCTGGAAAACCGTGATGTCATTGACGCGTTAAATATTTAGAGGTCTGATGCTATTTTCCCATTTTCCAGTCTGCCTGGCTGTTTATTCTTTCTTAAGTTTTGCAAAACGTAACAGGAGCTTCTTACGGCCACTTTCATCAAAATCAACGAGGGCTGTCGAATTGGGGGGTGCCCCGTCAATTGTAACAATAGTTCCTTTTCCGAACCTCTCGTGATAAACTTTGTCACCCTCACTATATGTGCCGTTATCCGCAGAAGCAAATTCTTGGTTGCTACCTGAAGGGCCAATCTTCTTTAGGGAAGATTTCATTTTCACACTTCTGTAGGTAACACTGGCAGACTCGCGAAAGGAAGAAGGTCCAGGGCCTGATCCGAACCTTTTATTGGTTGCTCGTCCTCCTGCCTGTGGGTAATCGACAAGCTTCTGGTCCAGTTCCCTGAGGAACCTGCTGGGCTTACTGTGCTCGAGGTTACCCCATTTGTACCTGTTTAGAGCATATGTGAGTGTTGCCTGGTTCTTTGCCCTGGTAAGAGCGACATAGAACAGCCTTCTCTCTTCTTCCAGTTCCCTGGGATTTCCTTCGGACATCGGTGACGGGAAAAGGGTGTCCTCCATGCCGGTAATATATACATGACTGAATTCCAGTCCCTTTGCTGAATGCATTGTCATGAGGGTCACCTTGTCCCTGTCATCTTCCTTCTCATTATCCTGATTAGTAAGAAGAGCAACATTCTGCAGATAAGCTTCAAGTGATGCAGGCTCTCCATTTGTTTCCGCAGCTTCAGTGAACTCCTTTATTGCATTCAGCAGTTCCTCGAAGTTTTCCAGCCTGCTTATTTCCTCAGGCATCCTGCCTTCACGAAGTTCTTTCATAATACCTGATCCGGTGGCAATTTCCCTTGCAGAATTATAAGCATCAGATTCCCGCGTTTTAGCTGCGAAGCCTTTTATGAGTTCACGATACCCTTCTATCCTGTTTCTTGTGCCTGCATTAAAATAAGCATTGTAATTATTGATCTCATTGATGATCGTCCAGGCGGAAATCCCCGAAATCCCTGAAATTTCCATTATCTTCTGAAGCGTTGTGTCTCCAATGCCCCTCTTGGGGTAATTGATTGTCCTCTTAAGCGCTTCTTCATCTTCGGGATTGATTACCATCCTGAAATACGCCAGGATATCCTTAATTTCCTTTCGTTCATAGAATGATAGTCCCCCATATATTTTATATGGGATATTTTTTCTCCGGAGGGTTTCCTCAAATATCCTCGATTGTGCATTAGTCCTGTAAAGGATTGCAAAATCGGCCCAGATCAACTGTGCGGAAAATCTCGTATCAAAGATATCAGACGTTACAAGAAAACCCTCCTCAGTATCAGTCATGGCCTGTATGATCCTCACCTTTTCACCCTCCTCTTTACTTGAATACACAGTTTTCTTAATCTGGCCCTTGTTCAGAGCTATAATCGTGTTTGCCGCGTTGACAATTGTTTGTGTAGACCTGTAATTCTGTTCCAGCTTGTATAGCTTATATTCCGGGTAATCATTCCTGAAATTAAGGATGTTTTCTATCCTGGCACCACGGAATGAGTAGATACTCTGCGCATCATCGCCCACAACGCAGAGGTTATGATGTTTCTCGGCGAGCCTGTTGACTATCAGGTATTGCGCATAGTTCGTGTCCTGGTATTCGTCAACAAGAATATAATTGAATTTCTCCTGGTACTGAGCCAGGAGGTCAGGAAATTCACGAAAAAGTATATTAGTATTCATCAAAAGGTCGTCGAAATCCATAGCATTTGCCCTGAAGCATCTGGTGGCATAAGCCCTGTATATTTCAGATATCAACGGCACCCTGCTTGATTTGTCATATTCTGTCATCTCAGGGATAGAAGGATAGCTGCTGGCTGTTATAAGGTTATTTTTGGCGAAGGAAATACGTGAGGCTATTATTCCCGGCTTATAGACATCGTCATTCAGGTTCATTTCTTTGATTATAGCCCTGATAAGGCTCTTTGAGTCAGTAGTGTCGTAAATGGTATAATTGGACTTATAACCGAGCCTGTCTCCTTCCATCCTGAGGATCCTGGCAAAAATTGAATGAAAAGTACCCATCCAAAGGAACCGTGAAACATCAGGGCCAACAATACCGGTTATCCTGTTCTTCATTTCCCCGGCCGCTTTGTTTGTGAATGTAAGAGCTAGAATGCAACTGGCCCTGATCCCGTTCTGCAAAAGATTCACGATCCTGTAAGTGAGGACACGCGTCTTTCCCGCACCAGCTCCTGCAATAACCAGAGACGGGCCTTCAGTATTGACAACTGCTTCCTTCTGGGCTTCGTTCAATTCATTTAAATAGTTGTTGTTCATTCGTTTGCAAAATATTTTGCGAGAGCAATCCTGACAAAAATAGTAATTGCCAATCTAATCAGCAGGATTGTTGATAAGTAATAACTTTTTTTTATTAACAAATGCCGCCAGGATAATTCTGACAGATGTTGTTACGATTTTTGTATTATTGCATAGACGATTAGGTAACAGAAATAAGATTTGCTTATGAAAAGGTTTGGACAGGTGATAGGTGTAAAACCAGGACATTTTGAAAGGTACAGGAAGTATCATGCTGATGTATGGCCCGAAGTATTGAAGACTATCAAGGATTGTAATATCAGCAATTATTCTATTTTCCATAAGGATAACAGGTTATTCGCATATTTCGAATACACCGGAAGTGATTTTGGTGCTGATATGGCAAAAATGGCAGCTGATCCGAAAACAAGGGAATGGTGGGATATAATGGAACCAATGCAGGAGCCCGTTGAGACAAGAGCACCGGGAGAGTGGTGGGCAAATTTGGAAGAGGTTTTTCATCTCGACTGATAATCCATCGGATTTTATTAAACTTGCGGAAAATTATACCAAAAAATACCTGATATCGTTTAGATACAAAGACCGGATTGCCTGTGCGTTATTTTTTAATCTTCATAATATCCTTCATTCCAGCCATGGTAATGGCCCAGCTAACGGCGCCTGGCTCAAATGCGGTAAGGTTCACATCATACCCGGGGCAGAAGGATAAAATCTTTATATTTTGTAATGCCTCAGGAACTCAGCTTGGTACTATAAGTGCAACCAGCCCGGGCGGAACAGGGCCGTTCGATTTCTCATGGAACATGTGGAGCGATGCAACAAAGGATTTCACCACGTTCATCAAGACTGATATAGCCTTGCTAAATTCTTCAATTTCGGATCTCGTTGAAGGAGGATATAAAGTAAGGATAACAGATGGATCAGGGTATGACACATCGCTTATCGGCTGGATATTCATCGATTCACCAGTCGCTGAAGCAAAACTGCAGAATTTTACTTGCGATTATGTTGCAATGAACGGAACAGCGGCAATAGATACTTTCTATTACAGTGATCCCTCAAACGGAGCATCAATCAAACTGCCTAATGCTGTTGCTTTCTTATGGTCATCAGATCCATCTTCACCTATACCGTACCCCAATATTGAGATCGATCCGGTAACCTTTTCACCTCCACTTGAAGATGTGGTTTATAAATTACATGTGACGGATAGTTTCCTTTGTGTGAGTGAATCTTCTTTCCCGTATACTTCTATACATGTCAAGGCCGATTTTACTGTTGACCCGGATAAAGGAGAAGCTCCTCTGGAAGTAAGTTTCACAGATAATTCCATACGAGCTACATATTATGAATGGGAATTTGGAGATACTTCCAAAATACTGAAGCTTGTCCAACCCGTTGCCTCAGTATCCCATATTTATTACAGACCTGATGAATACTCAGTTAAGTTAACGGTAACCAGTGACCAGGGATGTGTTGATTCACTGCGTTTTGAAAAGATTGTCGTAGATGTTTCAGATCTTGATATACCAAACGTATTTACTCCGGATGGTGACGGTATAAATGATTTTTTCGTAGTTGAATCAACATCGATCCGTTCAATCAATGTAGAAATTTACAGCCGGAGCGGACTTCTAGTTTATGCTTTTTCCGGCGAAGGAGAAGGATTCTCAGGATGGTCGGGCTGGGATGGCAATGTAAATAACTCATCCATAAAAGCTGCTCCTGGTATATATTTCTATATAATAAGAGCTCGCGGCTGGGATGACATTATCTACGATAGTAAAGAATACAGGGGATTCTTCTATCTCTACAGATAAAAAAAGAAGGCTTTGGAGACTTCCTATTGCAGTGCTCCGATAATAAGGCCCATAATAGTAAGTGAGACTGTTGAATAACCTCCGTTTATCAGTAAAAGGGTAAACGACTTTCTTTCAAACATGTAGCTCACGCCCATCATAGTGAATACCCATCCTACTCCGGTCAGAAAGCCTGCCATACCGCCAAATGAAATACCGGCATCTTTGCCAATGAACATAGCCAGGTTAAAGCTTGCGAAGAACATAAACAGGAAGGATATTCCAAATATTTTCAACATGTTGGCGCCCTTTACTGATTCTTCTGTGAAATCATTCTCTTTCATCCATCTTTTTGAGAAAAGGATGGGTGAATACCATATCCAACCCAAAATAAAGGCACTGACCGACGAGATTATTATCGAAAGCCAGCTCAGATTCTGAAAAGCATTTTGTGTGTCCATAAATTTTAATAATAAACGATTTATCAATATTTTGAATGAATTGCTATTCGGTTACCTTCTGTATCCAGGAAGACAGCCATATAACCAATCTCATCAGTGATAAGCCTTCGCGGAATCAGGATCTTTCCGCCTGCTTCTTCAACTTTACTCAATTCAATAGAGAGGTCTCCCGACTGCGCTGTAAAGTAAATAAGAACACCTTCCCGGGAAGGTTTATATGATTGTTCATGCTTAACAAGTGACCCCGATGATCCAATACCGCTTTCAGCTTCGGGGAACCATGCCATCTCCAGCGGACCCATCAGGTTTTGGGATAATTCAATATCAAATACCGTACTATAAAACTTAATTGCCCTGTCCATGTCCGTTACCGGAATTTCAAACCATCCTACTGCATTCTTTTTCATATTCAGCTATACTTCAGTTATAATTTTGCCCCAGGTTTTATCATTAGTCCTCTTTCTGCTCTCAAATATCTAACGGATTATGCCAGGTACTTTGCCATATATTACCAGGACTTTAGCATTAAACAAATGTAGTCCTGATTTGTTTCGAGTATGGAAACAGGGAAATAATATTAAGTACTTTTCAGAGGACTTCAGTAAGAGAACGGATCGACTTTAAAGGTCGTAAGGTTCATCCCTTTTTTACGCAGATTAATCATTTCCCTGGTATCCCCGTTAATTTCAGCTATCCTGCTCAGCCCCAGGTAAGCAACTGAAGCAACATCATCAGCAAAATCACCATACTGCCCAATACTCTCGAGACCTGAATTATAGTACTGCGATGCCATCTGGTAGTTTTTATATTTTTTTTCCTGTAAGACACCCCTTAAGATTATTATCTGGATCCCAAGGTATTGACCTGTGGTTTCTGAAGATTGTTCTGATATGAGCTTTTCAGCTTCGTTATATCTTTTTTCGAGCAGGAGACTTTTAATAAGATCACCTGTATATTGTTCATTTGATGGGTATCGGGCATGAAGGATCTCATTGAATTTTAAAGCTTCACTGAAGTTATTTTCGAAACTGTGACTTATATAGAACAGGAATGCAGTTGATTCAGCCCTTAGAAGTATCGACGTATTAGAAGCTCTTTTAAGTTCGCTGAGCCCCTTCTCCCTGTCTCCTTTCGGAAACAAAGCTGCAAGTGGTTTATATACAGGATGAGCGTCGGGGTATGCTTCTCTGTAATAGTTATATAGTCCGGTAAAAAAATAGAAATCGCTGAGTGTATCCGTGTAATTAAAAGAACGTTTTACATATTTATATGTACTTGCTGCAAGCGGGATCACATTTCTTGAGAGGTCGTTGTCGGCATAGAACAGTAGCAGCAGTCCCCTGGCGCATAAATTCGCGAGAAGGTATTCTGTATCATTGCCGGGCTGAGGTTTGTTTTCACACAGGTCTATGCATGTCCTGAGGTCGTCTTCATAAATCTGCCTGTTTTCAGATGTTGTTACCAGCGGATAGCTCTTCCAGTATGTCAGCATGCCATCAATAAGATAAATTACCGGATGTCCCGGATAGGATAGTTTTATCTTCAAGAAGGCCTCTTCAGCTTCTTTAAAATTGAAATTATAAATGTTCTCAACGCATACTTTGACGAGGCTTATCGAAGCAGAATCTTTAAGAATTTGTCCGTCAATTAAATTTCCCTGCTCCGACAGGGGAAGAATGAACTTTAAAATGAGAATTACTTTGAGGATCTTTTTCAATAAAGTAGTATGTTGTTTCAGCCTGAATTCATATTAGAATGATATCATCCCGGGCTTACACTTTAATAGGATAAAAAGCTATACTAGCAGTTCACCCCTGACTATTGTGATCGCCTGGCCGGATATT
>CAZQRQ010000106.1:0-7476 GCA_964595725.1 uncultured Rikenellaceae bacterium
AATCGTTGTAAGCGCGTTGGCAAACCGGAAAAGGGTGCCCTTTTGAGACACCCTCGTTATTTATTGTTGCAGTAATTATAACACGCTTGCATCAATGATTTCTAAGCTGGCATGCTCACATTCCTGTTCTTCAGTGCCATTTTGTATAACCTGACATATTCAGCGGCGCTCTTCTCCCAGGAAAAATTCTGTTTCATAGCTTTTTGTATGAGTTTCTGCATATGAGATCTCCTGTTTTGATATGTATCAAGAGCCCAGCTGACAGTATTATAGATTGCTTTTCCGCTTGGTTCCCAGAACTTGAATCCGGTACCTGCTCCTGTCTCCTGGTCGTAATTCTCTATAGTATCATTTAATCCACCCGTGGCCCTTACTATCGGAAGGGTCCCGTATTTAAGCGAATATATCTGGTTTAACCCGCATGGTTCATATAATGAAGGCATCAAAAAGAAATCACTACCGGCCTCAATTAAATGAGCCAGCTCATTATTGTAACCAATATATAATCCTACCCTGCCCTTATGGCGTTCCTGCAGATAACCGTAAAATGCTTCCATCTGCTTGTCGCCGGATCCTAATATTGCAAATTGAACATCCATGTTATTCACGATAGCTTCAATGCATTCAGAAAGGATATGGAATCCCTTCTGTTCCGCGAACCTGCTTATTATGCCGATAACCGGCATTTTTTCAATACGTTTAAGTCCTAACTGGTCCTGCAATGTATCTTTGCATACAGCCTTACCCGTCATGTCATTCCAACTGTAACTAGCCGGGATCATCTTATCAACAGCAGGGTCCCACTCTGCATAATCAACACCATTCAGTATTCCGATGTAATTATCAGCTTTCTTGTTCAGGAAATAATCCAGGCCATACCCGCCAGGCTGAGTTCTCGTTTCAGAAGCATATCCTTTACTCACAGTATTTACCATATCGGCAAAATGGATACCTCCCTTTAGAAAGTTTACGTCATTGAAGCATTCAAATTTCTCAGGTGTAAAATCTTCATGATTCAGCCCTGAATAATAGAAGAAGTAACGGTCATACCGGCCCTGATAAGCAATGTTATGAATAGTTAAAACGCACGCGGCACCGCCAAATACCGGGTCATCTCTGAATAGAGTTTTCAGATAGGCCGGTATTACGGCTGTATGCCAGTCGTTTGCATGTACAATATCTGGAACATAATCAATTGCTTTGCATAAATGTAAGGCTGCCCTGGATAAAAAAGTGAAGCGTTTTGGATTGTCAGGATAATCATTATAATTATTGTCGTGGTAAATATTGGGCCTCCCGAAGAATGGTTCATAATCGACAAGGTAAACAGGTACATTTTCCTGAAGATTTGATTTTCGTACACTGAAGATAATCTTCTCGTCAAGCATATTGATATCCATTTTTTCAATTGCCACACTGACTTCATGTTTTGTTGTATCAATAAATGAATACCCTGGAATGACAACTACCACTTCGTGTCCCAGTTTCTTTAAGAATCGTGGTAACGCTCCAACAACATCACCCAGTCCTCCGGTTTTGGCAAATGGCACACACTCTGAAGCCACCATCAATATTTTAAGTGAGCCTGTCATCAACCGCAACCTGTTTTAGAGTCAGTTTAGTTCTATTGTCTCGGTGGAGCCAAAAGAAAGACCTACAACAAGCGTAAGATATTCTCTGAGCTGCCGCGTTATTAAGAAATTATCCAGAACAAACTGCCTGGCATTTTCCCCCATTGTTTTCATAATTTCAGGATGTTTCAGAAGGTACCTGATCCTCATTGCAGCTCCTTCCGGCGTATTTACCCTGAATCCGCAATAATGATCAATAACCTGAAGTTTAATACCACCGGTATCACCTCCAATTACGGGTTTGCCCTTCCATAATCCTTCTGTGACAGTAAGTCCGAAACCTTCTTTAAGCGATTTCTGTATTATTATATCGGATCCTCGCTGCAAAGCATTAATTGCCCTATGGGCATCGGGAGGCAGTTCAAGTATATGGACATCAGGATCACCAACTGCATAAGCTTTTACTTCCTCAAGAACCTGTTCCCCTTCCGGATCATCAGTAGCGCCGCCCCCCGCAAGGACTAACTGCACGGGAACATAGTTCTTAATCAACCTGTAGCTTTGTATAACCCCGATGGGATCCTTAAAACGGTCAAAACGCGAAATCTGGGTTAACAGAGGAATCTCTTTTTTAATTCCCCAGGAGTTTAAGAAATCTGATATTTCCTTGTCTTTCAGCTCGATATTTTTCTCGCTCAAAGGGTCAATGCTTGGTGGTATCAGATACATCGGATGTGACAGTGGCTGGGCAAATGCAGAAAGAGACCATATGCTGGCATCGTATTCTTTAATATATTCCCGCAGATATTTCCACACCGGGCGATAGGGGCGGCTTACGTCAATATGGCATCGCCAAACCCATTTCCCTTTTCTTTCTTTACAATAATTGATCAGTGCTGCAGGCTGGGGATCGTGTATAAACACAATATCTGCATTCTCGAGTTTCTCCCTGAGTCTTTCATAATTCTTAAGATTAGTTTTCTCATAAACTGACAGAAGGGAAGCAGATATATCATCGCGATTACCCTGCAGGGAATTATGCATCTTCTTGGTGCACTGGTAAAAATCTTTTTCACCTGTAATAATTTCCCATTCAGCATTAATTCCCAGTTCCTTTTTTAAAGGGATCAGGCGGTTCAGTATCTCCGCAACACCTCCTCCTTCTTTTGTAGAATTTATATGTAAAATATTCATCCCCTTAAGCGGATTTGCCAATTGCCTGAGGTGATCAATCACTTCATTACCTACTATGCTGGCATATTGTTCGAGTAAACTTTTCATCATGCACTCTTTTTAAAATAATTATGAAAAACAACATCAATTTCATGACGGAGATCGTTCAGGGTGGTAAAATAGGGGTCTATTTTATCAAGGGCTTCTGTAAGCGCCTTATATTTATTACCAAATACTGAAAGCCATTCAGAAAAATCATTCTTCTTATCAGGAGTCCTTCTGTGGGAATCAATGAAGTGAAAAAATATACTTCCCAGCGACATATTTGGAATTGCCTCCAGCAGGTCTTTCGGATCCTTATAGCTCACACCGGTATCGAAAATTACAATCTGTGAGCGTATAAAATGAAATTCATGCCCTGTTTTAGCCCACGGCACATGTTCTGATTCAGATAAACGTTCTTCAATAATTTCAATAAGCTCGGTACGCACTTTCTCAGTACTCTCAAAAATATTAGGATCGAGTAATGAGAGCTTTTCTGAAATCTTGGAATCGTGGAGGTGATATTTTGCCCATACTGCAAAATCATTCTGAAATTCCGGGTCATCGAAATGAGGATTCAGAAGACCACCCCAGAAATGATAAAAAAGACATCCGGGATGGATATCTTTTAGCTGATCCCTGAGCTCACGCAGATTCTGTGCTTTTACTCCCGTTGCAATTGCAATAAGAGCACAGTCCATAATTTTAAAGCTCTTGTTATTATTCATTTACTTTACATTTTTAAGACAACATTTAAAACAATATCCTTTGATATTTATGCAATTCTGAATGGCCAAAGTTAACCAGGAGTGATCTAAAAATCAAACATAGCCAAAATCAAATTAAATCCCAGGTGCCTTAAGTTATGGTTGATAAAACCCTCAGATGATAAAAACCTCCATACTCAGTATATATATTCTTCTGAAGGTTTGTTCATTTACATACAATTATTTTTCCCATTTATCATTTAAATGGTCCGCATCGAAGAATGTACTATGATCAAGCTCAATTGATTCGATTTCCTTTTTACCACCTGTCTTCAGTGTTGCGACGCTGCCAGACCTGAAAATGTCGGGTTTCCTGTGAATGGTTTCCGTTGTACCGTCGTTGTACTTAATATTCAGATAAACCGGGAGAGGTAATCCGCCTTTGTTTTCAATTTTTACAGACCTGTTTCCGGGATCTACCTTTGTTATAGCCAGGTCTGCAAATGCAAATTGATAATACCAAGGGCCGATCAACCAGCTAAGATCTTCCCCGGCAACATCGCTGAAAGTGGCAAACAGGTCCCAGGGAGCAGGGTGTTTACCATTCCATCTCAGTGTAAAAAGTTTCCATGCCTGGTTCATCTTCTCCAATCCAAGCTGATCTTCTATTACAGCAAATGCCTGGGATGACCTCACGTAGGCAT
The DNA here is from genome assembly GCA_964595725.1 of uncultured Rikenellaceae bacterium. Classification (GTDB taxonomy): domain Bacteria; phylum Bacteroidota; class Bacteroidia; order Bacteroidales; family VadinHA17; genus LD21. Next base: position 4,198 of record CAZQRQ010000106.1, read on the forward strand.
GAAATGTTTCAGCAGTCTGATCCGTGAACTGGTAGGTCGGGACCATCAGCGGAACATCCATTGTTGTACCCGCAACCTGGTCAAAAATTATTTCAAACATATCTTTTTCATCGCCCGAATTTGCTTCACTCCATTTCGAGTCCTGGTAAGTTGCCCAGCCTTCATCCATCCATGCAAACCTTCTTTCGTTTGCCCCCAGGTAAAATGGAATAATTGTGTGCGCTATTTCGTGGAAAACCACCTCCCGTGCATAACCGGCAGATCCCTGGTCACCGGTATTAACCATCATCGGTGATTCCATTGCTCCGTTGCCTTCCATGCTGTTAAACACCGTCATACGTGGCCAGGGATACGGAACACCAGGGCATACACGGGAAAGGTAATCTACGGATTCCCTCGCCCAGGTGGCCCCTGCTGAATAGTATCTACTCTCCGGAGGATAGACTGACGATACCAGCACTCTTCGCGCCTCTCCCACATCTATCGATGACGCATCCCAGAGATGTGATTTGCTGACAGCAAAAGTAAAATCAGGCGATCTTTCCGAGGTGAAATGCCAGGTTTTTTCTTTTCCTGATACCGTACTGTCAGGCAAATCACTTAATGAAAGGATATTAATGACCTCATTGCTTTTAAGCGCAGCCTGGTATTTTTCTAATATGTTTTCCGGATAGACCTCCGACGGATTCTGCAGGACGCCTCCACCCCAGACAAAATATTCGGACGGCAATGTGATCCTTACATCGTAGCTATTAAAATCATTATAAAACTCAACCATGCCCCTGTAGTCGATCATGTCCCACCCGAAGAGATCATCATAAACAGCAACCTGCGGATACCAGTAGGCAACGAATAAGAACTTCCTGTCGTATACACCCTGGCGGATATTAACATATGGGTACATCATGTATTTCCATTTTATCCTGATAACTGCTTTTGCGCCCGGCGCAACAGCCTGTTCTAATCCGACGATTATGTTAGTGGAAGTCCTTCTCCCATACATCATCCCGGGTGGTATGGTATCTTCATTAATAAAAACGTCTGAATAATGAACCATTGGAATATCATCGAGACCACCAAAATAAAAATCCCTGAGACTGCCCTTCGAGTATATGTCAGGATAACTTCTGAGGACTATTTGCCGGAGTGAATCGGGGCTGTTGTTATAATAGGTTATTTCGCCTGTTCCGCTAATCCAGGCAGTGTCGTTTACGAAATCCACCCTTACGCTCATGTTGTAATCGGAGCGGTTTATCCAGTATCCGGGACCAGGAACTCCTGTTAATGTCCTGGTGCCCTCCTCGACAGCTTGTCTGAATTCATAGGGCAAATAAAGATCCTGCGAAAACAGAGAAGCAGAACATATAAAAAAATATGCTGCCAGGTTACTGAATGCAAATTTCTTTTTCATACCATTATGAGATATACATTTTGTTAATAAAAAGGTAGACATCATTAAATGCAGAATCCCTTTTAAACCAGGTCATTTTAAAGTCTCGAAAGAAGAATCTGCAGATATTCTGAATGCAAATATGAAGATAAGTTTTAATCAGGATTATAACAACTTATTGAAGGATCAGAATAGGATTCTGTGAAAAAATTCATCACCGTATTAAAAGCCGGTTTTTAATACGGTGGATAGATTCAAGGATTTAGTGCGACACTTCTGATATACGAGTTACAATTATCTTTTTTACTATTCTTTCTGTTCCATTTGACAGCGTCAGGAAATAAATACCGCTGCTAATATTGTTTAAATCCAACCTGTATATGTCATTGACCATTACTATTTCAGATAATACTACCTGTCCCTGTAAGTTCCTTAATGACAATACATATTGAACAGCTGTCTCTTTTTTTAATTGAATGACAACATAACTATTTGCAGGATTGGGATATACCAGTATATCCTTACTATCTTCATAGGTCTTTATATTATCCAGACTTCTTATACATATTAAACCCTGGTTACCGCCAACAGCAACTATTTTGTCTGAATTGCCTATTTCAGATAAATTATCTCTGGCAGTGTATTCCCTGATCCAGCTAATACCACCGTTGGTTGTAATGTAAACTTCATCATGATTCGCAATACAGAAACCTATATATTTATTTACGAATAACCCTTTGTAAACAGTACCAGTAATTCCTGTGTTAATAGAAGTCCAGGTCAAACCGCCATCTTCTGTTTTTTGAACAGTATTGTTACTTGAAAAACAATAGCCAAAATCTTTATCAATAAATGATGCACTTATAATATTCAAAGTACCATTAAAAAAATATAATCTGTTCCAGGTTTCACCACCATCTGTTGTTTTTATTATTGTGCCATAATTAATTGGCGGATTGCAGGGTAACGGGTCGCACATAGCCTGTCCACCTCCTACAACATAACCTGTATCGTGAGCAGGAAATATTATATTCCCATTAGAAAACACCCGGTCATATACCTGATACCAATTCGCCCCATAATCATTAGTCTTATAAAGCTTTCCGGATTTTATTATAAATCCCGTTTGGGGAGATGTAAAATATATGTCAAATATGGTAGCACCCCAACTTCCAAGCCCTCCAACACTTTTCCATGAAACACAAGAATCAGTTGATTTGTACAATGCACCTCTTGAAGCATAAACGGTATCCTTGTCAATTCCAAATATTGACATAAATGATACTGGAATTTCTGTGTTATAGGCCTGCCAGTCTAATCCGCCGCTTACAGTTCTTAAAACAGTGCCAAATGCACAACTTATAAATCCGTATTCAGAATCTATAAAGTGAATGTCTGTAATATCGCTATCGGTATTTGAATTTACCTCAGTCCATTGTGCATTCAATGCCGCTAAAGTCATAAATACAATTACTGTTATTACAATAATTTGTTTCATAACATTAGTAGTATAATATCTTATAAATCTTGTGAAAACTTCATGCTTTTGTAGCCTTCCCTGAAAATCTTGTCCCCTTCATAATTATTACAGTTTAAATTTACTAATTTATCTAGAATTAAACTGTCCGATTTTCATTGAAGGTTACAAAATAATCAATTGTAGAATAACAATTTTGTGGCATGAAGCACAAAACCAAAGCCCCCATATGTGGGGGGTGGGGGTAATAACAGGATTGACCCCGCAGTTGGCGGGATCGGACCCTTTCATCCCAAGGTTACCCGGCAATAACAGCAAAACCAACGCTGCTTTGCAGCAGCAGGTTTTGCTGTTATTGCGGTGCGGACGGGACTCGAACCCGCGACCCCCGGCGTGACAGGCCGGTATTCTA
>CAZQRQ010000107.1:0-7035 GCA_964595725.1 uncultured Rikenellaceae bacterium
CATTGTATGAAGTGTAAACTTCTTTCAATGCATCTATAACACATTCGGGTTTTTGAGTTGTTGCCCCGTTATCCAGGTAAATAAGTTTCCTCCCGTAAACATCCCTGCTTAGGATAGGGAAATCAGCTCTTATCTGTTCGATGGTCTTCACTCCAGGATAGTATTAACCGCATTTCACCATACAACTTGCGCATCTAGACAATTCACCTTTAAGTCGCTGCATTACGAGGCCGTCCATCCTTTCACGCAATGCCTCTATCCTGATGTTCTGAAGGACTTCATGGGTAAAGCCGAACATAAGCATCAGCCTTGCCTGCTTCTTGTTTATCCCTCTGCTCTGCAGGTAGAAAAGTGCATTATCATCAAGCTGACCCACAGTTGCTCCGTGACTGCATTTAACATCATCAGCATAGATTTCAAGCTGTGGTTTGGTATCCATATGGGCATCATCGGTTAAGAGGATGCTGTTGTTCTTCTGGTAGGCAAGGGTACCCTGCGCGTCAGGAGCCACATATATTCGTCCATTGAAAGCCCCGGTAGACATATCATCAAGAACTCCCTTGAATAGCTGGTTGCTGTTGCAGTTGGGAGCCATATGCTCAACATTTACATAATTATCCACATGCTGCCATTTGTCTGCCAGGAATAGTCCAAAAGAATTGCTTTGAGCACCAGGTCCGCTGAGGTTATGATAGGTACTGTTCCTTACAAGCCCTCCATGCAGGGTAATATTATTTGAAGATGCAGTAGAGTTGCTCTCCTGGTGTATGAAGGTGTTGGTTACTTTTCCAGCATTATTATGTTCATTCTGGACCCGTATTATATTGAAATGGGCGTTCTCGCCAACGTATACTTCTGTCACAGCGTTAGTCAGAAATTTACTGGGTGACAATGCGTGATCACATACTATAAGCGTCAGATCGGCATTATTCTCTACAATTATTAGGTTCCTGTGCTGATTAAAAATGTCTTTTTCTGAATCAACAATGTTCACAACCTGTATTGGTTTGTTAAGCACCACGTTTTGCGGAACATAAATAAATACTCCATCGGATGCCATTGCCGTATTGAGATGAATAAGCCCGTCGCTATCATTAACAGCATACCTGTTATAATGAATCTCTATAAGGTTGCTGAATTTATCAGCAGCTTCGTTAAGGCTTCCCACCCAAACTCCCGAAGGAAGCTGCTTCAATTTATCATTAATTGTTGGGTAGAAGCCATTAAGCAGAACTATGCCATGAGTGTCCAGATTCTGGATGTCACACCTGAATTCTTCCGCTTTCCTGAAATCGTCCGGCACAGGAATAAAGTATGATTCATACTCGTGCTTAAAGAACGTATCGAGGTTAGTGTATTTGTAGGCCTCATGTTTTTTTGACGGGATTCCCAGGTGATTGTATTTTTCTATAGCACTTTTCCTGAAAGAATTAATATACGGGGAAGAGAGATCCATTATCTTCCCGATATTTTCCTTATACAGGATGTTGTACCTTCCGCTTATTTCAGACCTGTTGTCCATGCCGGTTCGTTGTTTTCCACCTCTTTTTTAATCCAGTCGTATCCCCTCTCCTCGAGGATCATTGCAAGCTCCTTCCCTCCCGATTTAACAATTTTCCCGTCGTACAGAACATGAACGTGATCAGGAATGATATAGTCGAGTAATCTCTGGTAATGAGTAATCACTATTGTAGAATTATCAGGTTTACGAAGCCTGTTAACACCATTCGCGACAATTCTGAGTGCGTCGATATCCAACCCCGAATCTGTTTCATCCAGTATTGCCAGCCTGGGTTCTAGCATAGCCATCTGGAATATTTCATTTTTCTTTTTTTCTCCTCCGGAGAATCCCTCATTAACCGATCTGTTTGCCAGTTTAGAATCAATTTCCACGAGCTCCTTTCTTTCCCTCATCAACTTAAGAAAATCAGATGCTGAAAGCGGATCAAGACCTTTGTGCTTCCTGTGTTCATTAACAGCAGTTTTAAGAAAGTTTACCATACTGACACCAGGTATCTCTATAGGATACTGAAATCCAAGGAAAATACCCTCTTTAGCCCTGTCTTCCGGGGCCATATCAAGAAGATCAATGCCATTATACGTAACTGTCCCTTCCGTAATCTCAGCAAAATCCCTGCCTGCAAGAACGGCAGCCAGTGTACTTTTCCCGGATCCGTTTGGTCCCATAATAGCATGTACTTCCCCTTCCTTAACTTCAAGACTTATACCCTTAAGAATTTCCTTCCCTTCGATAGATACCCTTAAATCCTTTACAACCAACATAATAAAAATAATTAAAATTCTATCCAACGCTGCCTTCAAGACTTATCTGCAGAAGTTTCTGAGCCTCAACTGCAAATTCCATTGGCAGCTTATTAATAACCTCTTTTGCGTAACCGTTTACTATTAACCCAATTGCATCCTCCGTGGAGATACCCCTCTGGTTACAATAGAAAATCTGATCCTCTCCTATTTTTGAAGTTGTAGCCTCATGTTCCACAATGGCAGACTGGTTGTCAACTTCAATGTAAGGGAATGTGTGAGCACCGCATTTATCACCCAGCAGCAAAGAATCGCACTGGGAAAAGTTCCTTGCCCCCTGGGCTTTTTTAAGTACTTTCACAAGTCCACGATAACTGTTCTGGCTTTTCCCAGCCGAAATACCCTTTGATACAATCGTACTTTTTGTACCTTTTCCAATATGAATCATCTTGGTACCCGTATCCGCCTGCTGATGATTATTGGTAACAGCAACTGAATAAAATTCACCGGTTGAATTATCACCTCTTAAGATACACGAAGGATATTTCCAGGTTATTGCAGAACCTGTTTCGATCTGTGTCCACGAGATCTTTGAATTATCACCCCTGCACATCCCTCTTTTTGTGACAAAATTATAGATCCCCCCTTTGCCCTCCCTGTCACCAGGATACCAGTTCTGCACAGTGGAATACTTAACCTCTGCATTTTTCTCAGCTATAATCTCGACAATAGCTGCATGAAGCTGGTTCTCGTCCCTCATTGGTGCGGTGCACCCCTCAAGATAGCTGACATAGCTCTCCTCATCTGCAACAAGAAGAGTCCTTTCAAACTGGCCGGTATTTGCTGAATTGATCCTGAAATATGTGGATAGTTCCATCGGGCACCTTACTCCTTTGGGTATGTAACAGAATGAACCGTCGCTGAAAACTGCAGAGTTCAGCGAGGCAAAGAAGTTATCAGTATAAGGCACCACACTACCCATATATCTTTTGACAAGATCGGGATACTCCTGAACAGCCTCGCTGAACGAACAGAAGATAATGCCCATCTCTGCCAGAGTCTCCTTAAATGTTGTTTTAACAGAAACACTGTCCATTACCGCGTCAACAGCAACTCCTGTAAGCCTTTTCTGTTCCTCAAGTGGGATGCCCAGCTTTTCAAATGTATTCCTGAGTTCCGGATCAATATCATCAAGGCTTTCCAGTGATACTTTCTGCTTTGGAGCTGCATAATAAATAATATCCTGGTAATTGATCTCTGGAATCATGAGGTGAGCCCACGATGGCATTTTCATTGTCTGCCAGTACCTGAAGGCTTTGAGCCTGAATTCGAGTAACCATGCAGGTTCTTTCTTTTTTGCAGAGATAAGACGGACGATATCTTCGTTCAGGCCAGTCGGAATCCTCTCCATTTCAATATCAGTGTAGAATCCATACTTATATTCACCTGACGTAACCTCATTTATAATAATATCATCCTGCTTTTTCCCCATATTCAATCAATTATTGTATTAAGTAGTACTCATATATAAACAAGTACAAAATGCTTTTGTTATACGATTAAATTGATTTAATCTAAATAAACAGACAAAAGTATAAAAATTATACAGAAAAGCATAAAAAATCCGGCCGTTGTTTATTGCCTGTTTAACAATTTAAAAAGTCCATCAAAGCTTAATATATTGGTGCCCGGGCAGAAATACTGAAAATTTTTAAGAAATACCCTGATCAATGGAATAATGGATAATAAAACAAGTTAAATTCGCGGATCAAAAAAATGTAAGAAATTAAAAGTCAAATGACAGCCTGTCTCAAAAATCCAGTTTCGACTATCTTTAAAAAACTATCACTCATCCTGGTAATATTTTCAGCACCTGCAATTGCCAGCGCCGCTTCAGGGAAAGTACCCCAGATTGGCCCTGTTAGGATTGAGTTTATCCTATTTGGACTTGTGCTGCTGGGTGTTGCACTATTTCATAAGAACACTTTTCATGTCGCAGTTACAGGGGTTGTGGTAATTCTTCTTTTCAAACTTGTATTTGACACAGACTTCCATCCTGGTGAGCATTTTTTAGGAGAGACACCTTTCCTTGATCAGATCCTTGATAAGAGCCTGCGCTCAGGAGAATGGAGCATCCTGCTTAACCTTCTGGGATTACTGCTTGGTTTCGCAGTTCTGTCGAAAATATTTGAAGAATCAGGCGTACCTGATATTTTACCAAGATATTTGCCCAACGACTGGAAAGGGCCATTGCTGCTGTTGGTTTTCGTATTTATTCTTTCGTCCTTTCTTGACAATATCGCAGCTGCACTAATCGGTGGGACGATAGCTCTGGTTGTTTTTAAGAACAAGGTACATATCGGCTATATTGCAGCTCTGGTTGCGGCAAGCAATGCGGGAGGAAGCGGAAGTGTGGTTGGAGATACAACCACAACAATGATGTGGATCGACGGAGTAGCTGCTTTTAATGTCCTTCACGCATTTGTGGCTGCATTTGCGGCATTTGTGGTTTTTGCATGGGTTGGATCACACCAGCAGGACAAGTACCAGAGGATACAAAAGGATGCTACAACGGGGATAAAGATAGACTGGATAAGAATACTGAATGTGGTAATTATCCTGTCAGGTGCTATAATATCAAATATTTTGTATGATATGCCTGCACTTGGAGTCTGGATAGGTATTGTTATCGGGGCATTCCTGAGACCTGTTCCGTGGAAAGAAGTGCCAGGGGCTATAAAGGGTACCATCTTTCTCCTGTCTCTTGTTACTTGTGCATCGATGATGCCGGTTGAGGAATTGCCTGATGCTTCGTGGGGAACTGCCTTTACACTTGGTTTTCTTTCATCTGTATTTGACAATATTCCACTCACAAAACTTTGTCTTGAACAGGGTCATTACGACTGGGGAATGCTGGCATATACAGTTGGTTTTGGCGGGTCAATGATCTGGTTCGGCTCATCGGCCGGAGTAGCTATCACAAACAAGTTCCCTGAGGGCAGAGATGTCTTCGGATGGCTTAGTAAAGGCTGGCATGTTGCGGTCTCATATGTTATTGGTTTCTTAGCATTATTCTTGATTATGGGCTGGGAGCCCGCTGATAACAGGGAACATAAAATTGTTGATTGTCCTGTTCCCGGCTGCCATATGGGTATTAAGACTAAGCCTGCTGATGAAAACGTTTTACGTCCGGTCAATACACCTGTTCCCCGGGATTAGAACAAATAAATCCATGCTTTCTTTTTTAACTTGGATAACCCGATTATTTGGTTATTTTTGCGGTTAAATAACTTAATCCCGATAACTTTATATTAATGACATCCAACACATTAAGGGCATTATATAAACATTTCAAGAGAGGTATCCTGCTACTTGTATTTCTTATTTCGCCTGTACTGTTGTCCGCGGCTACAGGTAAACCGCCATCATTAGGCCCGATAAGGATTGAATTCATAATATTTGGACTTTTACTTACTGGTGTGGCACTCTTTCACAAGCAAACCTTCTGGATTGCAGTAACCGGACTTGCCATTCTTCTTGTATTCAAACTGGTTTTTGATCCGGGATTCCACTTCTTTGAACATTTTTTTGGAGAAGCATCTTTCAGTGAACAATTTCTGAATAAAGAGCTTCGGGAAGGTGAATGGGGTATATTTTTAAACCTCCTTGGGCTCCTGCTGGGATTTGCAATATTGTCGAGGATTTTTGAAGATTCAGGAATTCCCGATATTCTTCCGAAGTACCTCCCTGATGACTGGAAAGGTCCTTTTCTGCTTCTGGTATTTGTTTTCATCATGTCTGCATTTCTGGATAACATTGCCGCAGCACTTATAGGAGGCGCTATTGCGCATGTTGTATTCAAGAACAAAGTGCATATAGGTTACCTGGCTGCCATAGTTGCCGCAAGTAATGCCGGAGGAGCCGGAAGTGTGGTCGGTGATACTACCACCACAATGATGTGGATTGACGGAGTAAGTGCCTTTGATGTCGTTCATGCATTCATAGCTGCAATAATTGCCTTTATGTTATTTGCCTGGATCGGATCAAGGCAGCAGGACAGGTACCAGCCGATACAAAAAGATGAGACTCCGGGTATAAAGATTGATTGGATGAGAATACTTACTGTCGGGCTAATACTTATTGGTGCAATTGTTTCAAATATTCTGTATGATATGCCGGCACTGGGTGTCTGGATAGCTATCGTAATAAGTATGTTTATCAGGCCGGTTCCCTGGCGGGAAGTACCTGGGGCGATAAAAGGGACTGTTTTCCTCCTTTGCCTGGTAATGAGTGCTTCGATGATGCCCGTGGAAGAACTGCCAAATGCGTCGTGGGGAACTGCACTTTCACTTGGTTTCCTGTCATCTGTCTTCGATAATATTCCGCTCACCAAGCTTTGCCTCGACCAGGGTCATTATGACTGGGGAGTACTTGCATATACGGTAGGCTTCGGAGGATCAATGGTATGGTTCGGCTCTTCGGCAGGAGTTGCACTTACAAACAAATTCCCTGAGGGACGCCACGTAGGAAGATGGCTTAAAAGGGGATGGCATGTGATACCTGCCTATGTGATCGGATTCTTTCTTATGCTCCTTATTTGGGGATGGCATCCAACAGATAACAAGGAGCACAAGATCGAGAACTGCCCTGTACCCGGTTGTCCAATGGCGTAAAATTCAATCTGGGCTCTGACTCAAAATATATTTCATGATGCAGAAATCATGAAATGATGTACCTTTATCGTCAGTAAATCAACTTCAGGAATAATATGAA
>CAZQRQ010000108.1:0-6770 GCA_964595725.1 uncultured Rikenellaceae bacterium
AATCCTGTCCATCATTTTAGGATAAGGGAGCAGATCGTAATCATATTCCGGATCAATGACCTCCGAAACCTTTGATATGATCTCATCGTAGATCCTTCGAATCTCCTCTGTCGTATCAGCACCTACAAATGATCCATGGTTCTCATGGAAAATGATTTGCGGATCTTTATCATACTTTTCCCTGTACTGCCTTATATCCGACTCCAGCTGCTTGAACAGGGTATACCCCGGATCAGTATAAGGGACAAACAGTACAATGTCGCCGAACAGACTGGCTGTAATATTCCTGGCATTCCTGCTGCAAAGAAGTCCGTTTATAAGTGTTGGATGAAGATGGACAACAAATTTATATCTTATTATATCGTGTAAAGAGGTCTCAACAGATGGCCTTTTGCCTTTTCCCGGATCCAGCATTGCCGCATAAAGATCCATTTTAACTTCATTTTCCCTTTCGACAGGATCATCAGGATAGGTTTTCCGGGCAACAACGTTTAATTTTTCCCTGCTCAGGCCAACAAGGCCTTCCTCTGTTAGTCCGGCAAGCGGAGAACCGCTGGCTTTCACCCATATATTCTGTTCATCCTTATATGATGTATTACCGCCTCCGGCAATAACATAATCCTTATTGCCCCCATAGAAGTCTGATATTTTCAGGAGCTCAGATATTTCAGGTTTCATTTTTACTTAGGTTAAGGAAATATTCAATAACTGATCTGCCAGTTTTTTCAAAAGTACTTCTCTCTCCCGATCTTGCGCTGCCATCACTTCCTGTATATCCTTGAAGATCATTTGCCCTGAAATACTGATGTGCGGCAATAACACAGACACCCCTCCATGTGATTTGCTTCAAATCTTCATCCAGTGGTTTTTTACCCCGGGCTGAAACTGTCAATGGCACCAGGTCAGGTGTGTTATGTTCTGTACCGAATATCACCACAAAACCCTTCTTATCAAAAAACCTGACAAACCTTCCAAGTTCTTCAGAATCATTTCTTCCCGGAATCAATTCGATACATCCGATACCAAGGCCGGATAAAACCGAAAACAGGGCGTCATTTTCCGTTTCAAACTCCGTGTAGTTACCTGAAGGATCGTCAAGAAGGACCGGGTAACAGGGTATGCCGCCGGCATCAGTTATTATTTTAATTATTACCTGGAGATCCATGAAGGATTTTTCATCTTCCTCCACGAAGGCTCTGCCTCCAGCCTTTAACAGGTTAGACCTTATCTCATTCTCCAGTGCAGCCGGATTATCAAATCCTGCCCTTGTACCTTTGCCACCATATAAGGTCTCAATAAACACCCTTCTTTCATCAATGTCAGGGTAGTTATCTTCAGCAGCAATCCGTAATGCTTTCGCTATATGCCTTTCTCTTACCAGGCGATGGGCATATCTATTTTTAATCTCCTCAAAATCAAGCCTTATTGATGGATTTATCTCAGCAATTATAGAATTAAGCTTCTGGATCATATCCTTGAGCTGGCTTTGTGTCTCCTCCTTCACTGCACTCAGCCTGGTCATGTACACAGGATCCAGATGAAAGGGGAAATCCAGCCCTTTGCCTGTAAAGTATATCCTTCCCGGGTTATTGGGATCGTTGATCCGGATCCCTTTTTGCTGCTCCTCCTTCATCAACCCTATAAACTCAATATTAAATAGCGGGAAAACAGAGTTTATCAAGCATTTGTCATGAAATTCCTGGTAGCCGTCCGTAACATAGAAATCGTTAATACCCAAAACCCTTACCCCTTCTTCGCAAGCCATCCTGACAGCTTCATCAATATCCCTGAAGGCACTGAAGGAATAAGGAGTATGAATATGACCATTAGCCTCGCGGTATGACGGCATTTTAATCTCCCCGGTTATTTTCTCCACATCCCCGGGTAATGGTATTTGATTTAAAAAGTAACCGGGCACTATACTATACGTTTTGAATTTCCAGATCCCGTAAAGCTTTGTTTATTTCTTCAATTTCATCTTTGTTGAGGTTAAAACTAACAGCTCCTAAGTTATCAAGAACCTGCTCAGGATCTCTGGCTCCGGCAAGGGCACAAGTTATTCCAGGCTGATTGATAGTCCAGTTCAGGACCACCTGAGCAAGAGATGCCCCATGTGCATCCGCGATATGCCTGATATCAGAAAGAAAATTAATAATATTTGAATGGTTGGGCTCTTTATAGTAAACGGTCGATGGACGATTATCGCCCTCATTGAATTTGTGACCGGGCATTATCTTCCCTGTAAGCAGTCCGCGCTGGAGCGGGCTGTAAGCAAGAATTCCTATGTTCTTTTCAATGCAGAAAGGAACGACATCATCCTCAATCTTCCTGTTGACCATGCTGTAAGGGACCTGGTTGGATGCAAGGGAAAAGATGCCCGAAGCCTCGCGCGTAAGGTCCAGGTCGTAATTGCAGACTCCTCCTGCCCTGATCTTACCCTGCCCGATCAGAATCTCCAGGGCTTCCATCGTTTCAGAAACTGGTGTTGTGGGATCGGGCCAGTGTATCTGGAAGAGATCTATGTAATCCATATCAAGCCGCCTGAGACTATCCTCACAATCACTGATCACCTTCTCCTTTGATGCATACCTGTATATCTTTACATCCTTGCCGTCATTATTCTTTGTATCAAAAAAGAAGAATCCTTTATTATCGGTCCACGACATTCCGAACTTTGTAAGTACCTGCACCCTTTCTCTTTTGCCTTTTAAAGCTTTGCCTACCAGCTCTTCACTCAATCCAAAACCGTAGACGGATGCAGTATCGATAGTAGTCATACCGTTATCAAATGCTGTTTCAACAGCTTTGATAGCTTTTTTTGAATCCGCTCCTCCCCAGAGCCAGCCACCAATGGCCCATGCTCCGAAAGCCAGGACCGATACTTCAATGTCTGATTTTCCTAATTTTCTGTATTCCATATTATTAAATTTTATTTACCATTCGAGTACTTCCTCCGGTACATTTTCCAGCGAGTCGCAAACCCAGTCGGCATCTTTAAGTTCTTCACGTTTGAAAGAAGTAGTTACTGCAAGCACCCTGCAGCCTGCAGCCCTGCCAGCCTTTATCCCGGTCAGTGCATCTTCTACAACCAGGCATTCTTCCGGACTGAGACCTGTTTTTTCAGCTGCCTTAAGATAAATGTCAGGGAATGGTTTTTTCCTTTCAATCTCAAGCCCGTTAATGGTATAATCAAAATCCTTCAGGGAAAGGCCTATGCCTCTGATGTTTATTTCCATCTTTACCCTGTCGGCACTGGTGGCAAGCGCTGTCTTCAGGCCTCTGGACCTGCAATATCCCAGGAAGTCCAACGCCCCTGGCAAAGGTTTAATATTGCCACTTGATATCTTACCATATATCTGGTAAGTGCGTGCTTTTGCTTCTGTAATGTCGATCTTAAGTCCATATTTTTTTGCCACACCTCCAAGATAACTATTTTCTCCCGTGCCCACAAATGGGACGAAGTCATCAGGACTTACCTTTAACCCCTTCTCACGAAACATCTCTATTGCGGCCCTGCAAATAAATTCTTCAGTGTCGGTCAGCACACCATCCATATCAAAAAGGACTCCCCTGATCATCTGAACAGTTTTTCTATTTCGTCTATCCTTTTCCCGGAAAGGGATTTTATACTGCCCATTATTTCAGTGATCACCGTCATACGTGCAGCATTTTCAAGTACCTCAATCTTGTCAAAGGCCTGCAGAAGACTGGTGCCAATCGACAGGACTCCGTGATTTTCAAGAAGCAGAATATCTGATTTCCCGATATTACCGGCTACCATATCCGCCAGTTCTCTTGTCCCCATAAGAGCATATGGTACGAATGTCGGTTTTCCAAGGATAGCAACTGATTCAGCTATAAGTGAGGTATTTATCTCACGGTCCATCGCTGTGAATGTCGTGGCAAAAACCGGGTGTGCATGGACAATGGCCTTTGCATTAGTACGCCTGTATATTGAAAGGTGCATCTCGGTCTCAATCGAAGGCTTCAGGTGAGGAGTCAGGTTCTTGCCTGATATAGTAAGTATTCCAACCTCTTTCCACTTCATGTGTCCTTTATCGGTGGCTGATGGGGTTATTGCTATCTTCTCGCCATGAAGTCTAAGGCTGATATTTCCACCTGAGGTAGTTGTCAGACCATTCCTGTACAGGCGTTTCATGAATCGTGCCACCTCCCTGCATTCATCCTTATATTTAATTGATACATCCATTGGACGGTTTAAATATAGACCATTATTAAACACCTTCCCTGTTAAGCCGGATACTTTTTTCCAAGGAATAATCATTACTTATAACGTGTCCTTCTAAAGGCATAATTCTCTCATGGATGGCATCCAGCATCCATTCTGCCTGCGGGAAGAAATACTGTTCCATCTCATACGCGGGTATAATCCAGTTCCTGGAACCCACAACAACCGGCGGCGCATCCAGGTAATCGAAAGCCAGTTCTGTAATGGTTTGTGCGATCTCTTTAAGGTATGATCCCCGCGAGCTGGCGTCACTGGCAAGAACCAATCTTCCCGTTTTCTTAACCGATTCAATAACCGGTTCATAATTAAACGGAACCAGTGTCCTGGCATCAATTACCTCGGCACTCACCCCGTAAGTATCCTTAAGGATTCCGGCTACCTTAACCGCCTGATAAAGAGTTGCACCAATTGTCAGGACGGTTATATCATCACCTTGGATCTTTATATCGGGCTCACCCAGGGGAACCTCGTAATAACTTACCGGCACTCCTCCCTCATGGAACATCTCGCCCACATCATATATCCTCTGGCTCTCGAAATATATCACCGGGTCGGTACCTTGCAGGGCTGAATTCATAAGGCCCTTTGCATCATACGGCGTGGCTGGGAATACAACCTTTAATCCGGGTATATGGGCAACCAGGGATGACCAGTCCTGTGAATGCTGGGCTCCGTATTTAGATCCTACTGATACTCTTATTACTACCGGCATTTTGATCAGGTTGCCGCTCATCGCCTGCCATTTGGGAAGCTGGTTGAAAACCTCGTCGCCCGACCGGCCAAGGAAATCACAGTACATTATCTCGGCGATAACCCTTCCGCCACACATGCCATATCCTATTGCTGTACCCACTATTGCTCCTTCAGAAATTGGTGAATTGAAAAGCCGCTGGTACGGAAGAGCCTCCGTAAGTCCCCTGTAAACGGCAAATGCCCCTCCCCAATCGCGGTTTTCCTCACCCCAGGCTGCCAGCGTGGGATCCTTGTAGAAGCGATCAAGTACTGCCTCAAATATACCGTCGCGCAACTGAAACAACCTGGCTTTTGATACAGGATTCCCGTCCCTGTCCATATAGAATCTTTCTTTATTCCTGAGTGATTTCACACGTGGATTTTCCTCCAGCGGTAACAGTACATCCGGGGTACCCTCTTCAAGCATATCGGCGGATGTGTTTGAGAACATCATTTTGCCAATAGCATCAGGATCCTTCCCGATATCAATGAGCGGTGATATGGAAGGATCTATACTTACCTTAAGTATGTCAGTCATGAGCTCTTCAATCCCGATTCTTATTTCTTTGAGGTTACCGGCTCCTGATATGCCGGCCTGAATAAGCTGGTTACCATATGCTAATATTGAATCTTCTTTCTGCCATGCGGCAATCTCTTCCTTTGACCTGTAGGATGAAGCATCGGAAGGCGAATGTCCGCTTATCCTGTAAGTAACTGTATCCAGGAGTACCGGGCCATTTTTCTCGTCAATGATCTTCCTCTTTCGTTTGAAAGCATCTATCACTGCAAGAGGATTATACCCGTCGACACGTTCCGAATGCATCGCCTCCGGATTAACCCCTGCTCCTATCCTGGCAAGGGTACCAAAACCCATCGTTTCACCTACCGTCTGGCCTCCCATACCATACTGGTTATTCATAAAATTGAATATCAATGACAAGCCACCCTGGAAATCACCGCTCCAAAGGGTCTTATACTGGTCCATCGTTGCAAAGCATATCCCTTCCCATACAGGTCCGCAGGCAGAAGAGGCATCCCCGATATTACATACCACGATCCCGGGCTTCCTGTTTATCTTTTTAAAAAGTGCCGCCCCTACCGACATATCCCCTGAGCCTCCTACTATGGCATTGTTAGGATATATCCCAAAAGGGGTGAAGAATGCATGCATCGACCCTCCCAGACCTTTGTTAAATCCGTTCTCCCTGGCAAATATCTCAGCAAGTGATCCATATACAAGAAACCTGACTGCAAGGTCTTTAACGTTTCCCGTAAAGCCTTTTTCAACGACCTTCAGGGTATTGCCACCGAAATAGTCCTTCATAATCAGATAAAGACTATCCTCATCGAGGCTGTTTATCGCTGAGAGTCCTTTAGCAAGTATCTCTCCATGGCTTCGGTGAGATCCGAATATATAATCATCAATAGTCAGTGTGTAGGCCATACCTACCGCAGCTGCCTCCTGTCCTATTGAAAGATGTGCGGGCCCCGGATGATTATATGTTATCCCGTGGTATTCATTGGTTGTTTTAATAAGGTTAAGCATAGTCTCAAACTCCCTGATGATAGCCATATCACGGTAAATCCTTATAAGATCCTCATCGGAATAATAAGCTTTCTCCTGCTCAATTGTTTTGTTGTACTGGTTAACCGGGATCCTTTCGAATTCAATGAATTCCGGCTTCCTGACAACTCTCGGATCAATCTTCTGGCTCTTTGGCATGTTTTTGGTCTTTTGGTCTTATGGTCTTGCAAACCTTTAGTCACTGTGATAACAGCCCCCCTTAAG
>CAZQRQ010000109.1:0-6724 GCA_964595725.1 uncultured Rikenellaceae bacterium
CCTTCTGTTTGTAGATATCGTTTAAGCCGGGCAGCTTATCAAAGAAAATATAGGAATAGCTGACAGCATTTATTATCGGGTATTGCTCAAGGCTCCTTAGTCCCGATTTATTTCCCGGGTCGTCAATATAGAGTTCTGCTGTTGCAAGCTGAATGAGGTTTTGAACATCCTTAATTATTGGGTTTCCGAAGTTATCCCTTTCATCTGTTTCAACGAATACGATTATTGAATCAATTTTCTGAAGTCTTATTTTAAAGGTATCATAGTTAAAACTGAAGTTGTGCCCGAATATGGTAAACAGACCCGCTTCCACCACGCCATCAAAATCTATATTCCTGTTTTTTCCAACGACAATCCTGTCATTATAGGGAATAATTGCGACACGTTGCGAGTCGCTAAGGAAGACGTTCCGGACACCGTTGATGGTCATTCTGTAATTTCTAAGGTCCAGTTGGGCATTATCAGTAGGACTGCTTGTCTGGCTTGAAATTGATATTACGTCATAGTCTTTCTTCTTGCTGAACGATGTTATATAGTCATCAACCTTTTTCTTGATGGTAACTTCATTGTTTACCCTGTCATAAAACAGGAATCCTCTGTTTGCCAGGTCTATACATAGTCCGGTTACTGCATCGATAGGCCTTTTTAGCCAATTGGCAAATTCAGCAACAGGAAATGTTTCGGAATAGTACCATTCCGCAAACTGTTTAAGCCGGTATAGCGGGTGGTAATCGTCGATTCCCTGCAGCCTTTGAAAGTCGTTATTTCTGAAAAAAGACAGTGATTCGAATCTTGCCTGCCCAAGTGAAGCTCCTCTTGCCCTGGAAAGCGTGATCTTCGATTCATTCATATTCCAGTACAAAGTCTCAAAATACATATCGAGCTGATGGAAGGAGTTGTAAAAGGGACTTTTGGATACAGGATTATTATTCCTGAACAGGCTGACAATTCTTGACCGGGTATTATAGGAAAAGCCAAGGCTGAAATGGAAAATGGAATCATTTTCCAGGTATAGTGAGGCAGATACTTCTGACGAATTTATGCTGTTTTTTGTAAACAGGAAATTCTGGGATCTTACCCTTACATACAGAGTGTCACTCCTGTAAAGGGAAATTACTGCAGGCCGGTAATTTTGACCGGTCCCCCTAACGCTAGCTCCTTCTAATGTGAGGCCTCCTTCATAATTGACTCCGTTGTATAGATTTTCTATGAGGAATTTCTTAATCAGTGTTTCAAACCTTGGGAAAACTGCTCTTGAAGGATCACTGTAAGATGTTGTCTGGTCAGTTAACTGGCCTAAAACGGGTTCTTTAAAATAGGTTTTGTGATATAGTTTGGCTGAATCTACAGTGAAAGTTGTTCTTATAGTATTGATAGTGTACCGTGATATCTCTGCATAGACACTATCCCTGGAATATCCTGCTTTCTCCCAGGTGATTATTCCTGATGTGCCATTAAACAGGTTGTTTTCAGGGAAATAAGTGCCTGAAACGTTATATATTTCGGTCGAATCCCTTCCTGAATATGCTGTGAGGGTAACATCGGTGACATTAATTGTAAGTGCTGTATCAAAATCAACACTTATATCGTTACCTTTTATTTTCCACCTGCTGGGTCCTGACTCATAAATTACATACTCTGTTAGAAAGGAACCCGTGTTCCTGAAGTACCTGTCAAGTATATCATTGGACAATGATTGATCCATTGAGAGCTTTCCTACGCTTGATAGCCACATTTCCAGAAAATCAGGGTATCTTTCAGTCTCACATACAACATTGATAGTATTCAGGAAATCCACGAAATGTGGATTAGTCCTGAGGTTTCTACCGACAAGCTTAACTGAAACATCAACAATCTTCAGCTTAATGTCGGTGCTGAATACTGTACTGTCCCATTTTGAATAAAATGATTCTGCCACCATGGTCTGGTCAGGATTTAGATTTGGACCAAGTCTGGCAGTCAATTCTTCCATGTACTTGTCGGGATCGCCTGAAAAGACACTTTTTACCTGTCCCGATAACATCACCGGGATTAACAGGAAAAATATAACTGCAAGCAGGATCTTATTATTCATCTATTTACCGTGATAGCAGCAGTACATAATTTTCAAACAGATTCTACAATTGCGCAGAAATCTTCCATTTTAAGCGATGCACCACCTATAAGCCCTCCGTCTACATCCGGTTTGGCAAAGATCTCAGCAGCATTCGACGGCTTACAGCTTCCACCATATAGTATCGGTAAGGCATCGGATACTATACTGTCGTAATTCTTCCTGATAAGGGATCTTATGTAATTATGCATTTCCTGTGCCTGATCAGGAGAGGCGGTAAGGCCGGTACCTATTGCCCAGACCGGTTCATATGCAATCACAATATTTGCGAGTTCAGGTACATTGAGGTCAAACAGACCTTCTTTCAGTTGTTTTTCCACAACCTCGAAGTGCTTATTGGCTTTTCTTTCGGATAGTATTTCCCCACAGCAGAAAATAACTTTAAGTCCGACCTCGATAGCCAGCCGGGTTTTTCTGTACAATAATGCGTCATTTTCACCAAATAATATTCTTCGTTCAGAATGACCGACTATTACGTATGTTGATCCTGTGCTCCTGATCATCTCGGCAGATACTTCACCGGTATACGCACCCGAACTTTCTGATGCGCAGTTCTGTGCCCCGCATAGTACCTTACTTCCCTTGATAGTGGATGCCAGGTGGGCAAGATGAATAAATGGAGCGCACAGTATTACTTCTGCTTTAACATCATTTTTCTGCCCAAGAAAGATGACTATAGAATCAGCAAGTTCAAGACCCTGTTCCAGGGTCAGATTCATTTTCCAGTTGCCGGCAACAATTTGTTTCCTCATAATATTAGTTTGTGTATTACTTAGTTGAATTTAATTTTTCCTATTGTGATTAAATAGATAAAAGCGATAAGCAGTGAACCCAGTAAGAGTATCACAAGGAGACGAAGCTCGCTTCTGCCTGTAAATATTTGTTCAATCTGCTTTCCGTAAATATTACCTGAAAACCAATCATCATCAGGTACGTTTGACTTTGACCATTTACCGATAATTGTACCATCCCGTATAAGGACATATCCGGGATTTGATCTGACCATAGTTTTTAATGTTATTTCATCTGTCATGCAAAACTGAAGCCCGTTTTCATACGATTTTATCTCTTCCGATCCTGAAGCAGTGAGTACATAAAAGGCAATGTCATTTGTCAGGCAGTGGATACCTTTCTGAAATCCGGTCTCAATATCTTTAACATCTGCTTTATCCAGTTTCTGGCTTATCATAAGAAGGCTGTACCCCTGGTCTCTCAGCACCCTGTCTGTTAAGTCTTCATTATCGGTTGTGGTAAGTGAAAAATCATGAATAGGGGGTTCGTAACCCTTTTTGATCAGCACTGATTTCTGGTCTACAAATACCCACGAAGTATCATCTGCCGGATAATCGTCAAGAGTAAACTCCTTTTGACTACCATATTTTTCATAGATAAAAGTCGTCTCATATACATTGCCAGGTGCATCTTCGGGAATATTCATTTTTTCGGGAATATTTACTCCTGGCTTGTAAGGGAGGAAATCAACAACAGGCAAATACTTCAGGTTTGAAAGGCAGAAAACTATCATGAGCACAGAGACAAAGCCAATTAAAAACCATTCTTTAAACGGTGGATTGGCAACTTTAATGTTCTTCCTTGTGAAGAATAACAAAGCTATCATCAAAAATAAGACAAGGTTTTTGAAAAATGTCTGCCAGTTGGTAAGATGAATCGCATCGCCGAAGCATCCACAATCGGATACCGGGTTGGATATGGCCAGGACAAGTGTGAGAGGAGTGAACAATATAATGAGCAATGCTGCCGACCATATCCCGGCTTTTTGCCTGGTCCCTGAGAAAAGAGAAAAACCAGTGATCAACTCAAGGGTAGAGAGCCCTATTGACAGTGGTAAAGTCAGAAATTGAAGAAACTCAAGGTTAAAGGCTTGAAAATAATCATGAAACTTATAAGCTGAACCGAGAGGATCAATCCCCTTAACCAATCCAGAGAAGATAAATACTAATCCTGTCAATACCCTGATAATATAAATTGCCTGTTTCATATTGGTATTAATTTATTTTCTGGAGTAGCTCCAGGATTAAGCCGAATATATCTCCCGGCGGAAGCATTCTGCCAGATTTGTCGCTACAGTCTACAACACTCAGTTTTCTGTCTGAGCTGGCAACTTCCAGGTAAATATCCCTTACTCTTCCTTGAAAGTCAAGGCTTTTTTCATGAATGTCAGATTGTCCGTTAAGATAATCCCTGTCATTTCCGTCTCTTGTAGTCGATAGTTTTTTTTGAGTAAACAAGAATGGCACATCGAGGAAAATACTAACATCCGGTTCGGGTATCCTGAAGTGTCTGAATTCAAGATCCAGTATCCACTTTTTTAGATTTTCCCTGGCTTCAGCATTGTTAAGCTTCGCACACTGATAGGCAATATTGGAATATGTGTACCTGTCGAGAATTACCATTTTGCCAAGCTTGAGCCATTGTGAGATCATTTCAGCAGCATCTTTCCTGTCGCCGGCATATAGCATTGCCACGAGATAGGGATCCACATCGTTTATTGATCCGAACTCTCCTCTCAGAAACCGTGCTATCAGATATCCGAAATAGGGAGAGTTAGTCCTCGGGAAGTGAAGATATTCCGGTCTGTGAC
Source organism: uncultured Rikenellaceae bacterium (assembly GCA_964595725.1). GTDB lineage: Bacteria > Bacteroidota > Bacteroidia > Bacteroidales > VadinHA17 > LD21. Next base: position 4,716 of record CAZQRQ010000109.1, read on the forward strand.
CATTGTCAGAAAAATATTCTATGAGCAGCTTTATCTGAGTGGATTTTCCAGCTCCGTCCAGTCCTTCAATCACAATGAAATTCATCAGCATTCCGATTCATTAAGTGCAAATGTAATAATGAAGGTCCAAAGAAGAAAGCATAAGTAATATTATTCCCGCAAACTGGTGACAAAAAAACTAAAAATGTTAATTTCGGATTTTCAAATTGTATATGAACACAAAACCTGCATTTATTAATGTACAGGGAAGGCTGATAGATCTCTCCATCCCAAAGGTGATGGGAATTCTGAATGTGACACCTGATTCTTTTTATCACCGTAGCAGGTATTCAACTGAAAAGCAGATTCTTGAGGCTGCTGAGAAAATGCTTGAAGATGGTGCCGATTTCCTGGATGTCGGAGGCTATTCTTCCAGGCCTGGCGCAAATGACGTATCGTTCTCAGATGAGCGGAAGCGAGTGATCATGGCAATTAAGGCAGTATCTGCAAGATTCCCGGATTCTGTTATCTCGGTCGATACCTTCAGGGCACAGATCGCAAGGGAAGCTGTGAGTGAAGCCGGAGCTCAAATTATAAATGATATTACGGGGGGTGAAGGAGATGAAGAAATGTTTAAACTCGTCAGAGAACTTAATGTTCCGTACATAATTATGCATATGCAGGGTATTCCCAGGACAATGCAGAATAATCCGGTATATGACGACGTGGTAGCTGATATCCTGAAATGGTTCGGTGAACGCATTGTATCTCTTCAAGCTGAAGGGGTAAAGGATATCATCATTGATCCCGGAATAGGATTTGGCAAAACAATCTCTCAGAACTTTGAAATATTAAGGCGCCTGGGCGAATTCAGAATTGCAGGATTGCCGCTTATGTTAGGTGTGTCGAGGAAATCTCTTATATGGAAGATCCTGGGTACAGGACCCGATAATGCTCTTAACGGAACCACTGTCCTGAATTCTGTTGCTTTACTGAATGGTGCGGATATCCTGAGGGTTCATGATGTAAAAGAAGCAGTAGAAACAATAAAACTGCTCCAAAAGATAAGGAAGCAGGACCAATGATAGCCATAGTTTATTATTTTTGTTGTATTACATTAACTTGACAAGCGTATGCTCCTCAGAATGACCTTTTTTGATATTGTCGACATTTTGCTGGTGGCGATCATACTGTATCAGCTTTATAGGCTGATACGCGGTACAGCTGCATTCAGTATTTTTCTGGCGATATTTTTTATCTACCTTTTCTGGCTTATTGTTAAGGCCCTGAATATGGAGCTGATTGGTTCTTTCCTGGGCCAGGTTATAGGAGTTGGTGTGATAGCACTTATAATAGTATTTCAGCAGGAAATACGTAGATTCCTTCTCGTGATGGGCAACAGGTACTTCACCGGAAGCCGTATCTCTCTTGATAATTTTTTCTATCCGACAAAGAATAAGGAACACAGTCACAGGGAGGCTGAAGAAGTGGTACGGGCTGTGGAAGTGATGGCCAACAAGAAAATAGGAGCTCTGATAGTAATAGGGAGAACGAGCAGGTTGGATGTCTATTCCGATGGCGGAGAGCTTTTAAAGGCTCGTATAAGTTCTGAATTACTCACTACAATATTTTGTAACCATACCCCATTGCACGACGGGGCTGTTCTTATCGAAGACGGAAAGATACTGGCCGCACGATGCCCACTTCCAATTACGGACCAGATAAATCTTCCCAATCATTTTGGAATGAGACACAGGGCTGCAATCGGAATATCAGAGCAAATTGATGCCCTCGTTATCGTGGTTTCGGAAGAGACGGGACGCATAACGGTTGTGGAAAATGGTGTGGCCAATGAAAATATTAAACCTAACGAGTTGAGGGAAATACTTTCAAGGGAGAAGATTTAAAATCAGTTAAGAGCCGGAGCCCGGGATTTGATGAATCTTAAGCAGGTCTCTGCTTTATAATGATCAGAATATTTTACATTGAAGCTTCAAGTGCTAGTGCCTTGTTTAGTCATCAGATTATTT
>CAZQRQ010000110.1:0-6679 GCA_964595725.1 uncultured Rikenellaceae bacterium
CCTGTGGAAGATAACCCAGTACCTTTCTGAGCTCCTTGCGATACTTCTGGAGATCGTTGCCATCTACAAGTACGATACCGGAGGTTGGCTTCATGAGAGTAACCAGGATTCTCATAAGGCTGGATTTGCCTGCTCCGTTAGGACCAAGCAGGCCAAACATTCCCTGCCCGAATTCCAGATTTATGTCTTTAAGCGCATGATTTCCATTTGGGTATATTTTGTTTAATCCCAGTATCTCAATTTTCATAGTCGGACCAAAGTTACTATTCTATAGCATATCTTATATGACCCTTTAAAGACGGTAAATATTCCGGATGTTGTACGAAATGGATATATTTTAGAATATTTTTTCAAATTAATGGTGATTTCCTGCAAGAGGCTGTTTTGCAGATTCTGTTATAACAATGTAAAAGTAATTCCTATTTTTGTGTGTTCAAAAATCCTCATGTGGTTTATTTGACTAACAAACGAAAAATTATTAACGATCCGGTTTATGGATTTATTGATGTTCCAGGGGATTTTATTTATGACATTATTACCCACCCGTGGGTGCAGAGACTACGGAATATCAAACAATTAGGACTCACAAGCTTCGTTTATCCAGGTGCTACCCATTCCAGGTTCCAGCATGCCCTTGGTGTTGTTCATCTTATGGATCTTGCCATCCGTACACTCCGACGGAAGGGAGTCATTATCAGCGCTGAGGAGGAAGAAGCAGCATATATTGCTATACTACTTCATGACGTGGGACATGGTCCCTTTTCACATGCACTTGAAAAATCGATCATATCCGGAATAACTCACGAAGATATCTCAATGCTTCTTATGAAGAAGATAAATGAAGAATTCAATGGGAGGCTGAGCCTGGCCATTGAGATATTCAGTGGAGAATACAGGAGAAGGTTTTTCGGCGAGCTCATTGCCGGTCAAATAGATATGGACAGGCTCGATTACCTGCGCCGGGACAGCTTCTACACCGGGGTTATCGAAGGATCTGTTGGCTCCGACAGGATAATCAGGATGCTGAACGTGGTGGACGACAGGCTTGCAATAGATAAGAAAGGCATTTATTCGCTCGAGAAATTCATTATTGCCAGGCGACTTATGTACTGGCAGGTATACATGCATAAGACAGTCCTCTCCTCTGAAAGCCTCCTTGTTAATATTCTTAGGAGGGCGAAAGAGCTTGCCGGCCGTGGGGTGGATATCTATGCCACGCCGGCATTAAGGTTTTTCCTTTATAATAATATTGGCTATAAGGATCTCATTGGCGAAGGACAGTTTACACCCGGAATAATAGCTTTTAACTTTACAAGGCTTGACGATAGTGATATACTGACTTCAGCAAAATACTGGTCAGACTGTGACGATTTTGTTCTGGCTGATCTTTCGAGACGTTTGATGCAGCGTGACCTTTTCGCTGCCGAACTTCAGAACAAGCCTTTCCCGGCAGAAAGAATAACCGGACTAAAGAGTTTGGTGAGGAATGAATTGAATCTCAACTCCGGCGAAGAGGATTACTTTGTTTATACCGGAGAAGTCTCAAACCTTGCTTACGCGCCTGATGATACTGAAGTTAAAATATTTGTTAAGACAGGGGAAACATCAGGAATACAGGGTGTTTCAGATATTTTTGATCACAGGATACTATCTGAGAGAATAATAAAACATTTTTTGTGTTATCCTAAAGAATTCAGACATTAAAATAATTACTATGGAATTTACAGCGGCTACTTTAGCAGAATTTCTGAAAGGTACAATTATCGGGGATCCCGATATCAAGGTAAATACAATAGCAAAAATAGAAGAGGGGCACCAGGGTGCGCTGTCATTTCTGTCAAATCCAAAGTACGAGCATTATATCTATTCCACAGGCTCTTCCATAGTGCTTGTTAATGAGGACTTCGTGCCTTCCGGCCCGGTTAAAGCAACTATGATAAAAGTAAAAAATTCATATGAAGCTTTTGCTTCTCTGCTAACAATGGTCGATCAATCAAAAGCAAAGAAAACAGGAATACATGATACGGCCATAATTGAAAAAGGGGTAAAGGTGGGCAGGGATGTTTATATCGGAGCCTACGCCTATATTGGCGAAAACAGTATAATCGGCAATGGATGCAAAATATATCCGCATGTTTTCATAGGAGACAATTCAGAGGTGGGCCAGAACAGCACTTTGTTTGCCGGAGTCACAATATACCATGAATGCAGGATAGGCAAAGGATGTACTGTTCATGCAGGGACAGTTATTGGCAGCGATGGATTTGGATTCGCGCCACAATCGGAGAATGAATTTATGAAGATACCCCAAATAGGGAATGTTATTCTTGAAGATAATGTGGAGATAGGGGCCAATGTTGCTATTGACAGGGCAACAATAGGTTCGACAATCATAAGGAAAGGGGTCAAACTCGATAACCTTGTGCAGGTAGGACACAATGTCGAGATAGGAGAAAACACGGTTATGGCCGGTCAGACAGGTGTAGCCGGATCATCCAGGATAGGGCGGAACTGTATGTTCGGTGGACAGGTCGGTATTGGCGGGCATATAAAGGTGTCTGATGGAACAAAAATAGGAGCACAGGCAGGTGTGCAAGGGAATGTAAAAATCGAAAACAGCATAATTCAGGGATCTCCTGCTTTCGACATAAGGATGTTCCAGCGATCATCCGTGGTATTCAAAAAGTTACCGGAGCTTTTAACCAGGATAGAAAATCTTGAAAAGGAATTCGAGTCATTAAGAAAGGAGCAATAATTCCGTTCTAAAATAAATATGTTGTATTAAACACAGTTAGACATACTTTTTCTGGTTTGTTCGAAGTTTTTTTATTTTTTTTGTATCCGGATTTTAACGAGTCATATATTTTATGAGCGAGAAGCAGAGAACCATTTCAGAGGAGATAAGTCTTACCGGAAAAGGATTGCATACTGGAATAGATGTTACTATAACATTTAAACCCGCACCAGCAAATCATGGATACAAATTCTGCAGAACGGATTTACCCGGGAAGCCGATTATTGATGCCATTGCTGAAAATGTAACTGAAACATCCAGGGGGACTACCCTGTCGTGTAATGGTGCTTCAGTAGCCACTGTCGAACATGTACTGGCCGCATTTCATGGTATGGGTGTTGATAATGCTATTATTGAAATGAACGGCCCGGAGGCACCGATAATGGGCGGATCTTCAAATACTTTCGTTATGGCAATAAAAGAAGCCGGCATTGTCGAATTGAATGAAGAAAGAAATTATTTCGTTGTAAAGCAGAAAATTACATTCTCCGACGAAGAACATGGTGTCGATCTCATTGTTTATCCAGATGACCACTTCAGCATCAACGTACTGATTGATTATAACTCCAGGATACTGGGTAACCAGTACGCAATCCTGGAATCGCTTGATGATTTTGAGGAGGAAATAAGCCGTAGCAGGACCTTCGTTTTCTTCCATGAACTGGAGCCTCTCTTTAATGCCGGGCTTATTAAAGGTGGGGACCTTGACAATGCTGTAGTTATTCTTGAAAAAGAAGCCACGCAGGAAGAATTCGACAGGATTGCCAAACTGTTCAACAGACCCCATATTAACAGTCACAAGGCAGGTATTCTTAATAATACAGAACTCAGATTTCCCAATGAACCTGCCCGACATAAGCTTCTTGATATAATGGGTGACCTTGCCCTGGTAGGGCAACCGATAAAGGGAAGAGTTGTTGCAACAAAACCCGGGCACTATGCAAATACGCGTCTTGCAGGGGTGATAAGGCAGGAAATAAAGAAAACACAGTCGAAAAAGGACGTTCCGGTTTACGATCCATCAGTTCCTCCGGTGTATGATCTTGAGCAGGTAAAAAAGAGACTTCCTCACAGATACCCCTTCCTGTTTGTTGACAAGGTTATTTATCTCGACGATCATGTAGTGGTCGGAATAAAGAATGTAACAAACGATGAGGCATTTTTCCAGGGTCATTTCCCTGAAGAACCGGTAATGCCGGGAGTTTTGCTTGTGGAAGCACTAGCCCAGACAGGTGGCCTGTTAGTACTTAGCCAGGTTGATGAACCTGAAAAATATTCAACTTATTTTCTGAAGATTGATAAGCTTAAATTCAAGCAGAAGGTGATACCGGGCGATACCGTCATCCTTAAAATGGAACTGATTGAACCTTTGAGAAGGGGAATAGTGTCAATGTACGGACAGGGATTTGTCGGAAATTTACTTGTCATTGAGGGTGAAATGGTAGCACAGGTTATTAAAAACAAATAAGGTAGTCATGATCTCGCATCTAGCATATGTGAATCCCGAAGCCAGGCTCGGTGAAAATGTGACTGTTGAACCTTTTGTATATATATCAGGCAATGTAACAATCGGTGGCGGAACCTGGATAGGCCCCAATGCCGTAATTCTTGATGGCGCCAGGATAGGTAAGAATTGCAAGATATTTCCTTCGGCGGTTGTGTCCGGAATTCCCCAGGATCTCAAATTCAAGGGAGAGGATTCAACAGCGGAAATTGGCGATAACACGACTGTAAGAGAAGGTGTTACCGTAAACAGGGGCACTGCAGCAACAGGGAAAACGGTTGTTGGAAATAACTGTCTCCTGATGGCTTATGTACATGTAGGCCATGATTGCATGATAGGAGATAATTGTATCCTTGGAAATAGTACGGGGCTTGCAGGCGAGGTGAAAGTTGATGACTGGGCAATAGTAAGCGGCGGATCACTGGTACATCAGTTTTCGCATATAGGGGGACATGTTATTATAGGAGGCGGAGGAAAGGTGAGAATAGACGTGCCACCCTTTATTAAAGCGGACAGGGAACCTCTTGTATATCTAGGAATTAATACAGTTGGTCTGAACAGGAGGGGTTTTACCAGAGAAAGGATAGACGAGATCCATAATATTTACAGGGCCATTTATCAGAATGGAATGAACACCTCGCAGGCGCTGGAATTTGTGGAAAAAGAGTTTAGCCCGTCTGCAGACAGGGATTATATTATCAGTTTCTTCAGGAACTCGGAAAGAGGAGTCATCCGTGGCCCGAGGGAGACTTCATAACCGGATTTTCAACCCCAGCCTCTCGATTTAAGTTCAATTTCTTTACCGTCATTATCGACGATAGCATTCCCTTTATCTTTTTCAGAAATATGTCCAATAATGCTTACTTTTTTAATACTGCTAATAATTTCGTAGTCTTTTAACGCGACGGTAAAGAGCAATTCATAATCCTCCCCACCATTGAGAGCGGGAACGAGAGGATCCAAACCGAACTCACCGGCCATCCTGGCAGTTTCAGGGTCAACAGGAATTTTGTCGGTATATATCCTGCATCCCACATTTGATGCGTAACAAATATGAAGAAGGTCTGAAGATAGCCCTTCAGAAATATCGATCATTGATGTAGGGATAATGCTTTTACCTTCAAGTTCTGTAAGTACTTCAGTAGACAACTCCGGTTTAAGCTGCCTCCCCAGTATATATTCATAGCCAGAGAGATCTGGCTGTATATTTCCTTCTCCCTCGAAGAGTTTCCTCTCTCTTTCTAGAAGCTGCAGTCCCATATATGAAGCCCCAAGATCCCCTGTAACACATATCAGGTCATTGATGGAAGCTCCTTCTCTTAGAACAACTTTCCCTGGTTCCACGGTTCCTATGGCGGTTACTCCTAATGTAAGACCCGTGAGAGAGCTGCAGGTATCACCACCAGCCAGGTCAACCTTGTAGTTGGCGCACGCGAGGTTTATTCCTTCATACAGTTCTTCAGTCTGCTCCAGTGAGAAACGGTTGCTTAAACCAACGGATATCATTACCTGCCCGGGTCGTCCGTTCATCGCGTATATATCCGAAATTGCCCTTATAACAGCTTTATAACCGAGATGTTTCAGCGGGGTATAGACAAGGTTAAAATGAATACCTTCAAGTATAAGATCGGTTGAGGTAAGAATGAGGTTCCCTGAAGAATCAATAATTGCAGCATCATCTCCAATAGCACTGAGCGTGGATTTATTCTGAGGGTTGTTCTTGCCTGTAAGATGTTTTATTAAACCATATTTTCCAAGGCTGCTTATTGATTTTTTCCTTTCCCCTTTACTGTTCATTTTATTTTATTATGGATTGAGTTTTTATTACATATTCTTATTGTGCGCTGCCCCCGTTCTCTGCCAGCCTGTTGTTTCCTTCTTATCTGGAATAAATTATATCCCTGCCAAATGGGCTGAGTGCTATGGCTGCAAGTTTAAAGTGTTGCATACCGAAAGGGATACCTATAATCGTAATATACAATAAAAGCCCAAAGACAACATGAGATAATGCAATCCATAACCCGCCGGTTATCAGCCAGATTACATTCATGAGGATATAAAGACAACCTGAACCTCTTTCCTGCATCCTGGTATCCCTTCCGAAAGGCCAGAGTGCCAGTGATGCCATTTTCATTGTCTGGATACCGAATGGTATTCCTACTATTGTAAGTATCAAGACTATGCTCCCGATAAAATATTCAATAGATATTAGCAGGCCTCCGAAGATCAGCCAGATGATATTACCTAGTAGTCTCATTTACATTTTGTATGTGATGTTATTCCAGTATTATGTTCAGATTTTTAGGGTATTTGACTGAGTATGTCAGGATCAGCTCTCTGGTTTCCTGTGATTTGACTTCAAGATCCCACTTAACCGAGCC
>CAZQRQ010000111.1:0-6270 GCA_964595725.1 uncultured Rikenellaceae bacterium
CTGGGAAGAGAGACAGGATATACACAATGGTAAAGGGCCTGCTTGACGCGGGTGTGCCTGTTCATGCAATTGGTATGCAGAGGCACGATGAAATAGGCAATCCGACAGAAGAAAACCTCAGGGCTACAATTGACAAATTCTCTTCGCTGGGTGTGGAGCTGCAGGTTACTGAGTTTGACGTTTCAATCTATGCTGACAGGAATGATACAATTGATATCGGATTCACTCCTGCAAGAGAGCAGAAGCAGATCGATCTCTATAAAATGGAATTCGATGTATTCAGGGAGAATAAGGACAAGATTACGGGAGTAACTTTCTGGAATGTATCGGACAGAGGCAGCTGGCGTGACAGTAGAAGGGGCCCGCAGGGGAAAGTATATCCTCTCCTTTTCGATGAGAACCTGAAGCCTAAAAAGGTTTTCTGGGAAGTTGTGGATTTCTAAGAACACTTAATTATATCCATACCGATTTACTCCCCTTCTCCTGCAGGAGAAGGGGTTGGGGGATGAGGTCTAATGAAGATCCCTTTGAACGGCCGAACCGGAGCCGCCCCTGAGGAAATCAAAATCGCAGCCCTTATCGGCCTGTTCAACATGCTTTACGAACATGCTCACATATCCGCGTTCATATTCCGGTTCCGGAGCCTTCCAGGCATCCCGCCTCATCTTAAGTTCTTCATCTGAAATCAGAAGGGATAGTGACCTCTTCTCAACATCAAGTTCAATCAGGTCGCCCGTTTTCACAAAGGCAAGTGTTCCTCCGACCGAAGATTCAGGGGAAACATGCAGTACAACGGTGCCGTAAGCAGTACCGCTCATGCGCGCGTCTGATATTCTGACCATGTCTGTTACTCCTTTTCTAATAAGTTTCTCAGGAAGGTCCATGTTTCCGACTTCCGGCATTCCCGGGTATCCAACCGGACCGGCCCCTTTTAAAACCATAACGGAGTTCTCATCAATATCGAGTTGTGGATCGTCAATCCTGGCATGATAATCTTCTATATTCTCAAAGACCACAGCCCTGCCCCTGTGCCTGAGCAGCTTCCCGGAAGTGGCGGAAGGTTTGATAACAGCTCCGTTTTCACAAAGGTTACCCTTTAATACTGCAATACCGGCCTTCTTCTTAAAAGGTTTGTCAAGGGGAGCAATCACATCGCGATTGTAACATGGAGCATCCTTGCAGTTTTCTCCTATTGATTTGCCATTGACCGTCAAAGCTTCTGAATGTATCATATCCCTGAGCTGGTCGATTATTACAGGCAAACCGCCGGCATAATAATAGTCTTCCATAAGGTATTTCCCGGATGGCATGAGATTAAGCAGCAGGGGCATATCACTGCCCAGGTGATCAAAGTCATCCAGTGTCAGGTTTACACCTATTCTGCCGGCAAGGGCGATCATGTGAATGAGAAGATTAGTAGAGCCTCCAACTGCGGAATTTACCTTAATAGCGTTCTCAAAAGCTTTCCGGGTAAGTATATCAGACATAAGCATTTCTTCCTTCACCATTTCAACTATCCTGTTGCCGGAAAGGTGAGCCAATACCTTTTTCCTTGAGTCGACAGCCGGAATGGCGGAAGCACCTGGTAGAGTAAGGCCGAGAGCTTCCTGCATCGTGGCCATTGTCGACGCTGTACCCATTGTCATGCAATGCCCTGCACTGCGCGACATGCATGTTTCAGCCTCGATGAGATCTTCGCGAGTCACGGTTCCTGCTTTCATGCCTTCTGAGAGTTGCCAGGTTGCTGTTCCTGATCCTATATCAGTGCCCCTGAATTTGCCGTTAAGCATCGGACCGCCTGGTACAACAATTGTGGGCAGGTTTACACTGGCTGCACCCATAAGGGTCGATGGTGTTGTTTTGTCACAGCCGTTAAGCAATACGATACCGTCGAGAGGATTGGCACGTATTGTCTCTTCCACATCCATACTTGCAAGGTTTCTCCAAAGCATGGTTGTCGGTTTCATAATTGTCTCACCAAGTGACATAACGGGAAACTCTAACGGGAATCCTCCGGCTTCGTAAACACCCCGTTTTACTATTTCCGCAATTTCACGCAGGTGACCGTTACAGGGGGTCAGGTCCGACCAGGTATTACAGATTCCTATTACAGGCTTTCCCCTGAACATATGATCGGGGTAACCCTGGTTTCTCAGCCAGCTGCGATGTACAAAACCCATCTTGTCGTCTTTCCCGAACCATTCAGTGCTTCTTAGATAATATTTCTCAGCCATATTTATTAATTAGGATTATTCAGATTGAAAAGAGTTATTTGAACAGCAGCTGAGCGGTTTCATTGAGGAATTTCTTGCAGTTCATCCAGGTATGACCACCATCAGTAAAAAAGGTCTTATACCTGATCTTCTTCTGGTCAAGGATCTTGATATATTCCTGTAAGACCCCGTACAGGCCATCCTCTGTCCCGCAACCGAGCCAGAAGAGTTTCAGTCTGCTGTTTGTAAGTGCAGGATCGGTAAACGGAATTGCATTATTACGTTCAAATTCATCCTGTCTCATACCGGGTGCGTAACCGCATACCCAGGCGAACAGGTCGGGATTGCCAAGTCCTATATATAATGATGTGCCGCCTCCTCCTGAGAATCCTGCAATGGCCCTGCCTTCCCTGTCGGTCCTTACCCTGTAGTTTTTTTCCACGAACGGGAGGATATTGTTTTTGAAATCCTTCTGGAACTCCTGGAGATTATCCCAGTTCCTCAGAGACCCTGATTCCTTGCTTATAACAGGATAAGCCCTTCCGTAGGGCATTACAATTATCATTGGTTTCGCCTTACCCTGTGCGATAAGATTGTCGAGTATTATATTTGCCCTGCCGACTTTGGTCCAGGTTTCTTCAGTGTCGGTTGTCCCATGAAGGAGAAAGAATACCGGGTATTTTTCATTCGGCGATTCTTCATATCCGGGAGGTGTATATATGACCAGCGGGCGAGTTCCGAGCTCGTTTGAAAAGTAATACCTGTACGAAACAGTGCCATGGGGGACATTAACTACAGTATAGACAGCAGGGGTTTCAGCAGGTATTTCAACAAGGCTGTTCTGGAATCCCTCGTTCGGAAAAACCCAGGAATTCCTCGGATCTGCAACCTGAATGCCATCCACATTAAAGCTATAGGGATAGATATCAGGATCAACAGGTCCGAGGGTGATGCTCCAGACCCCGTTGTCATCTTTTTTCATATCCTGCTGCCCCGCTATGAATTGTGTGCTGAGTTTTACACTTTCAGCATTCGGTGCACGAAAACGGAAAGTAACCGTTCTGTCTTTGTTTACTTCAGGTGAAGTGAAAGACTGAAAACCAGGCTGGGATACTGCTTCCTGTTGAAACAGGAATACTGTCAGGAGAGACAGAAACAGAATTTTAACTAAGTACTTCATGGGCTGGATTATTATGTCATTATTTGTGATACGTTTTATAAAAAGGGTATAGGGTAAGACAAAGCTAGCATTTTTTAAAATAAGTCACATTTTTAACAATGAAAAGAAATCAGGGCTTACATAAAGGTAATTTCATTTAATAATTGGCTTCTTAAACAGATATTTTACTTAATTTTATAGAACGACTTGATTACCTGAATTTATAATTCAAAAATAATATCTATGAAAAAGCTAAGAATTTTACTCAGTTGCATGGTTTTTACCGGAATGATCTTCGGGAGCCTGTTTGCACAGCAACCAGCAGTAATCAAAATTGACCTCGACCGTAAAATAGGGGTCATTGATTCGAATATCTATGGCGCTTTCCTTGAATCCATGGTTGCATACAGGGGTATATATGACCCAAATTCCAGGTTTGCCGACGAGAATGGCTTCAGGCAGGATCTAATAGATCTTCTTAAAGAATTGGTTATCCCGGCAGTAAGATGGCCGGGCGGAAATGTAGCGTCAGGATATAACTGGGAGGATGGTATTGGCCCTAAGGACCAGCGTCCTGCAAGGCAGGAGCTTGCTTGGGGTTCAATAGAAACCAACCAGATGGGAACTGATGAGTATGTGAAATTCTGCCAGCTTATCGGGGCAGAGAACTTTGTCTGCATAAATGCGGGTACCGGGACGCTCGATGATGCGAGGCACTGGGTAGAATACTGTAATTATCCTAAAGGAACCTATTATTCCGACCTGAGAAGAAAGTATGGTAACGAGGAGCCTTTCAAGATCAAATACTGGGCTCTCGGGAACGAAATTGACGGACCCTGGCAGATGGGATATAAAAATAAGGAGGATTACGTAAAATTTGCAAGGGAGGCGGCAAAACTTATGCAGCTGGCCGACAGGAATATCAAGCTCATTGCCTCAGGCTCTTCAAATTACCCGGCAGTAACTGCAGATTATGACCGGGATGACGGGTGGATCGACTGGAACGATTATGTACTTGATAGACTGGCAGGCAATATTGACTATATCTCAATTCACAGGTATGCGACCCAGGCACTGCGTGGAGTTGGCGACCAGAGCTTTTCAAACCTGATGTCTTTAGGGCTCGAGATAGATAAACTTATTGAAATCACGCAGTGCTCGATAGAAAAAGCCATGGAGAAATCCGGTACGGACAGGCCTATGTATGTTTCATTCGATGAATACAGCGCAGGCAGAGGAGGACTTACAGCATCGCTGATGCTTGCACAGCATCTGAATTCTTTTATCCGACATGCTGATATTGTAAAGATGGCAAATGTTACCATGATAACGAGTCTTGCCGGCAGTTCACCGGATGGTGTTTATAAGAACACTCTCTTCTATCCGTTCTGGCTGTACTCTCATAATTGCCATGGTACTTCCCTGGATGTGCTGACCAGCTGCGAGAATTACAGTAACGGATTATTTGAGGAGATACCATACCTCGATGTGTCTGCTTCACTTAATGAATCCACGGGAATGGTGGTGGTAAATGTGTTAAACAGGCATGAGACACAAGCCATTGCAACAGATATAGTATTACAGTCGGGAGAATATACTGGCAGCGGCAAAGCTCATGAGATCAACGGTGCAACTTTACAGTCAACCAATACCAGGACCCAGGAGGATGTTAAGATAGTTACTAAGGACATAAAGTTCAAGGGGAATTCAGTACGGTACAACTTTCCGGCACATTCACTGACCCAGCTTGAAATACCAATTAAGTGAACTGGAATTTCTCACAGGGGAAATAATGAATTTCTTCTTTTAAATACTTAAAATTATTAAACAGAAACACATGAAGAAGCTAAGATTTTTATGCAGTTATCTGATTCTGTCCGGTATAATTTCAGGTTCCCTTGCTGCACAGCAACCGGCAATTATTAAGGTTGACCCTGACCGGAAAATAGGGACTATTGACCAGAACATTTACGGTAGCTTTCTTGAAAACCCGAGGCGGGGTTTATATGAACCGGAATCGAAGTTCGCTGATGAAAACGGATTCAGGAAAGACCTGATAGAACTTATTAAGGAACTGAATGTCCCTGTAATAAGATGGCCAGGTGGAAATTTTGTATCTGGTTATGACTGGGAGGACGGAATCGGTCCGAAAGAACAGCGTCCGGTGAAACTGGATCTTGCATGGAACAGGATCACAGCTAACGAAATAGGAACGGATGAATATGTGAAATTCTGCAAGGCTATAGGGGCTGAAAATTTTGTCTGTATAAATGCAGGGACAGGCACTCTCGATGATGCCAGGCACTGGGTGGAATATTGCAATTATCCTAAAGGAACCTACTATTCAGATCTCAGGATAAAATATGGTAATGAACAGCCTTTTAAAGTTAAATACTGGGCTCTTGGAAATGAGCTTGACGGCCCCTGGCAGCTGGGGCATAAAAGCAAAGAGGACTATGTCAAATTTGCCATTGAGGCTGCCAAGCTGATGCAGCTGGCTGACAGGGATATCAAGATTGTCGCTTCAGGATCTTCAAATTACCCGCTTGTTACCGCAGATTATGATCCTAAAGATGGCTGGATAGATTGGAACGATTACATACTCGATCAAATGGCAGGTTCTATTGATTATATCTCTATCCACAGATATGCTACACAGGCATTACGCGGATTGGAGGACCAGCAGGGCTTTGCCAACCTGATGTCGTTAAGTTGCGAAATAGATAAACTGATTGAGGTCACCCAGGGGCTGATTGAAAAAGCCATGGAGAAATCAGGAACCGGCAGGCAGATATATGTGTCCTTTGATGAATACAGTGCAGGAAGGGGTGGCCTTACGGCTTCATTGATGCTTGCCCAGCATCTCAGCAATCAGAGCGAAGGTCTCCGGTCTGGTAA
>CAZQRQ010000112.1:0-5996 GCA_964595725.1 uncultured Rikenellaceae bacterium
ATCTCTATCCCTTCGAAGCGCTTGATATGAAAAAAAATCCTCCTCGCCAGAAAAATAACAATGGAAACGGCTACAAGGAGGGCAAAAATATCTCCAGAAGCCATTATTATGTTGTAGATCGATCCTAGAAATTTCAGAGCCCTTTCAGAACCTGATAATCCGTCGATTACCATCTCTATACTCCCTATCAGTATAACACAAAATCCCCAGAAGACCACTGCATGAAAAAAACCGATAACAGGTTTTCTGAAGATCTTTGTCTGCCCGAAGGCTACGCGCATCATTATTCTGAATCGTTTACCCAGATCCTTCACGGGGAAACCCGGCCTGGTAAACCTGAAGAATTTAATGATACGGTTAACTGTGAAGAGAAACACTGCAAGTGTTACCAGCAGTGCAATTGAAAAAATAATCTGCTTTGACATTTCTGTCGGATTAGGTTAGGTATTCTGCAACAGCGAAGCATGAGCCGCTGTTTCCTATTTTTTAATTTCTTTTACAGCCTCAATAAGCCGTGGTAATACTTTCATGGCGTCTCCGACTATTCCATACTGGGCTGCCTCAAATATAGGTGCGTCCTTGTCGGTATTTATGGCAACAATATATTTCGAGGCACTGATGCCAGCAAGGTGTTGTGTTGCACCTGAGATCCCAATGGCAACATAGAGATTTGGGGCAATAATTTTACCTGTTTGCCCTGTGTGTTCCTCATGAGGTCTCCATCCTTCATCAGAAACAGGCCTTGAACAAGCGGTAGCACCACCAAGCAGACCTGCCAGTTCCTCAAGCGGGCCCCAGTTTTCAGCAGACTTCATGCCCCTGCCACCTGAAATTACTATCTCCGCATCTGTAAGCAGCAGTTTGCCATCCTGCTTCTGCACTTCCTTAATATCTGTCTTCACCAGTGATCCATCCAATGATACAGAAGCTTTCTCAACAGTTGCCTTGTTTTCGGTTTCTATGACGTCGAATGAATTCTGAGCAAGAGTTAGAATCTTTACCTTAGATTTTATTACCATGTGAGCCAATGCATTTCCTGAATAAGCTCTTTTTACGACCGTGAAGGGATCAAGGCTAATGGGAAGCTTTGTAACACCCGAGCCAATTCCGGCTTTTAACTTAACAGAAAGCCTTGGAGCTATCGCTTTCCCGGTATTGTTATTGGAAATCACCACTAACTCTACATTTTCAGCTGATGCCACCTGTGTAAGTACAGATGTATATGCATTATTATCAAGGCTGATAAGCCTGTCGTCGTTAAAAGTCAGAATCTTCTTTGCCCCGTAATTCCCGAGCTTCTTAAGTTCAGTCTCACCAACATTCCCAATTGAAAGGGCAACCATCTCGGTATTGAGCATTTCAGCTACTTTGCACGAATAGGAAACAAGTTCAAAAGATGATTTTTTGAATTTCCCGTCCCAGTTCTCTGTATAAACTAATACTGACATATCTTTTGCTAAATTTATTAAATAACTTTCGCTTCATTTTGCAGAAGTTCAATTAATTCTCCCGGGTTATCGGCATCGATAAACCTGCAAGCTGCTCTCGGACTTGGTTTCTCCAGCTGAATAACTTCAGTAAGTGCATCAATTGCCTGTGGTTCATAGACCTTTATCTGCTTGGTTCTTGCCATCATAATGCCGCGCATGGCAGCTATCCGTGGTTCTTTTGCAATGCCTTTCTGCACAACAGCCACAAAAGGCACAGGAACTGATATAGTTTCTTTTCCACCATCTATTTCCCTGGTAATAACAGGATTATCTCCTTCAATCCTTAACGCTGATACAGCTGAGACTGATGGTATTCCCAATAACTCTGATAGCATACCACCTACCAGCGACCCGTTGAAATCGCTCGATTCAATGCCGCACATAATAATGTCAAACTGCTCGTTTTTAACAATTTCAGCCAGCTGTGAAGCTACGAAGAACGCATCTGTGGCTTCGGCATTTACCCTGATAGCATCATCGGCACCGATAGCAAGAGCTTTACGGATCGTAGGTTCCGAAGAAGCAGGGCCTACGTGAGCAACGGAAACTGATTTTACTCCTGCCGCAGGATCATCCTTAAGTTCAAGTGCACGGGTAAGGGACAATTCATCCCATGGATTAATAACCCACTGGATACCCGTAGTGTCAAGTTTACTGTTCCCTTCAGCCAACCTTATCCTGGTAGTTGTGTCGGGTACATTACTGATGCAAACCAAAATTTTCATTGGTAACTTTATTAACTCTTTGTTATTTAATTAGCCCTCCTGACCCGGACCATTCTATTTTCAGGTCCGGAGGCGGCAAATATAATAATTAATGATTCACAATCAAACCTGAAAGATATCATTTTTAACCTTTATTCGAAATGGAAATCCGGACTAACACCCTAAATATGTGAAATTTATGTCAAACTCTTAATTTGCCCTAATACTCCTGTTCGAAATGCTTTTAACAAATATTCGGCCCAGGCTGTCTGTGAATATAAAATTAAAGATATAAATTCGCGGTGCTGATGTAACAACATTTGATTTAACTGTTAAAATGAAGAGGTTCAGGATATATGGTGCTGTCATACTTGCAATGATCTTCTGGTCCCTTACATTCATCTGGTTCAAAATCGCAAATGAGAACTACCGGCCAGTGACAATTGTATTCTTCAGGCTCCTTATAGCCGGTGTGGTTTTGACGATATATCTTTCAATTACAAGGAAATTTGTTAGGATAAAAAAGGAGGACAGGCGGCTTTTTCTGCTGCTGTCAGTATTTGAGCCATTTATTTATTTCCTTGGCGAGAGTTTTGGATTGACATATGTATCATCAACAACAGGCTCAGTAATAATCTCGACAATACCTGTCTTTTCTGTTATTGGAGCCTGGCTGTTATTCAGGGAAAGACTCAGTTTTATTAATTATACGGGGATTGTATTATCATTTGTCGGCATACTTATTTTCATAATGAAGCCTGACGGCTCACTCTCTTTCAACTACAAAGGCTTGCTGCTGCTGGGTGTTGCTGTTTTTGGATCAATCGGATACAATCTTACCCTTGGCAAGCTTGCTGGATATTATAATCCTGTTTTTATAGTAAATGTTCAGAATATTATCGGAAGCATACTTTTTATGCCTTTATTCCTGGTATCTGATTTCAATTCATTCATAAATACTACCCATTCCTTTAAGACAATATTACCGGTTATTGAGCTGTCAATCTTCGCTTCGTGCGGGGCATTCATTCTCTTTGCTTTCGCAGTCAGGAATATGGGGGTGTCAAAAGCGGTTGTATTCACCAATTGTGTTCCAATTTTCACTGCTTTCTTCGCTTTCCTTATTGTAGGTGATAAACTCAACTTTCAAAACATTACCGGTATGATGATAGTTGTGGCAGGCTTATTCCTTTCTCAGGCTAATGCCATTAAAAAGCAAAACGTGGAAGCTGTTATTCTGACCGGGAAAAGTGCCTGATACTTTATTTTTATACTAACAATTGTAATCCCGGCGTTTACTAAAATCATACTATCTTTGCCTGAGACTTATGAAGTTAAGAAACCGCTATATCATTTTGCTTATTTTCTGCAGCTTATCCTCGTCGGCACAGACAGGCGGTGACAATATATACGAATTCCTGAATCTCACACAGTCCGGTTTAATTGCTTCCCTGGGTGGAGCTAATGTGTCACTGAACACAGGCGACATCAACATGGCTTATCATAATCCTGCTCTGCTATCGCCTGAGATGGATAAGCACATGACAGTCAACTATGTAAACTATTTTGCCGGCATTAATTATGGAATGACGCTGTATTCAAGATCAATGCCTCCGGCTGGAAATTTTGCTGTCGGACTTACCTATCTGAATTACGGGTCATTCAAAGAAACAGATGAATCAGGAAATATTATCGGATCGTTCACAGCATCAGAATACGCTTTTTCAGTCATTTATTCGAGAAACATTGATTCTCTTTTTTCGTTAGGAGTCAATTTAAAACCTGTTCTGTCGCATCTGGAGAACTATACTTCTTTTGGTGTGGCATGCGATATCGGAGCAGCATATCATAGCAGGAACAACCTTTTCTCTGCCGGACTCATCCTGAAGAATATCGGTATTGAGATTACCACATATGCTGGCGAACAGAGGGAAAAGCTTCCGTTTGAGATCCAGGCCGGCTTTTCTCAGAAACTGGCCCATGCCCCCTTCAGATTCTCACTGACTCTCAGGCATATTGAAAAATTCGACCTTACATATAAATATGAATACGACCTGGCAGGAACCTCGGGAACTGATGATAAGTCATCCGATTTTGCTGAGAACCTCCTCAGGCATATGATAGTCGGTGCTGAAGTACTCCCTCACAAGAATTTTTATTTTTCAGCAGGTTACAATTACCAGAGAAGAAGAGAACTCCAGGTTGAATCGAAAGTTTCCTCTGTTGGATTTTCATGGGGATTCGGTATAAACACATCCCTGCTGAGCCTCGGATTTGGCAGGGCTACCTTTCATCTTGCTGGTGCCTCAAATCATGTTACCCTGATACTTAAACCCGGACTGTTCACACGAATAACCCAAAACCAGTGATGAAAGAAAAGATCATTATAGCGATTGACGGTTACTCCTCATGCGGTAAGAGTTCTTTTGCGAAGGAAATTGCAAGGATAATGGGCTATATCTACATTGACAGCGGGGCGATGTACAGGGCTGTTACGCTATATTGCCTGAGGGCAGGCCTTGTCGATGAAAGAGGTATCAGGTTAAACAGTATCATTACAGGCCTGAGTAAAATGAACATAAACTTTGTATATAATACGGATATCGGTCAGTATGAAACATACCTCAACTCCGAGAATGTAGAGAAAGAGATCAGGGGAATTGAAGTATCAGCATTTGTTAGCCGCATCAGCCAGATCCCTGAAGTAAGAGCAAGGATGGTAGAGCTTCAAAGGCAGATTGGCATGCTTAAAGGAATCGTAATGGATGGCAGGGATATTGGAACAGTGGTGTTTCCTGATGCGGAGCTCAAAATCTTCATGACTGCTTCGCTCGACGTAAGGGCAAAAAGAAGGTATGATGAGCTTGTCATTAAGGGGATGAAGGTTGATTACGAGGAGGTAAGAAAAAATATTATTTCACGCGACATTGCTGATGAGAACCGCGATATCAGCCCACTGAGACGTGCAGATGATGCAGTTGTGCTCGATAATAGCAGGATGACGATTCCAGAACAGCTGGAATGGGTTATGCAACTAATAGCAAGCAGGATCAATGGTAGTTGAGATAGATGAAAAATCAGGCTTTTGCTTTGGTGTCCAGAATGCAGTGGAAATAGCAGAAGAAGCGCTGAAAAAAGGAGAAAAAGTATTCTCCCTTGGGCAGATTGTCCATAATGAAATTGAAGTCGAAAGGCTTATGAAACTTGGCCTTGAAGCTATTACCTACTCACAGTTCAGGAAGATTCGCAACAGCAAAGTACTCATCAGGGCTCATGGTGAGCCTCCTGAAACCTATCGTATCGCCGAACAAAATAACCTTACTATAATAGAAGCCACCTGCCCAATTGTGAAGAAACTGCAGTCGAGAATACATAAAACATGGATAAACTCACAAAACAAAAATGATCAGGTGGTGATCTTCGGTAAAGAAGGCCACGCTGAAGTTATTGGTCTTATGGGTCATACAGATAACGGCGCCATTCTTACAAATGGTAAAGATAATCTCGATATGATCGATTATACGAAAGATATCCATCTCTACTCACAGACCACTATGAGTCCATCGGATTACAACGCGCTTACACGGCTGATAAGGGACAGGATAAGGCAGGCAGGCGTCGATGACCCGGATAAACATCTTCATATTAACAGGACAATCTGTGGCCAGG
This sequence comes from uncultured Rikenellaceae bacterium, assembly GCA_964595725.1. Lineage (GTDB taxonomy): Bacteria > Bacteroidota > Bacteroidia > Bacteroidales > VadinHA17 > LD21. Next base: position 5,864 of record CAZQRQ010000112.1, read on the forward strand.
TGTCAAACAGGCAGCCGGCACTTATTTCATTCTCAAAGAAACATGATGTTATAATATTTGTCAGCGGAAAGGAGAGTTCAAATGGAAGATTCCTGTTTACTGTCTGTAAAAACGTTAATCCAAATGCATGGTT
>CAZQRQ010000113.1:0-5898 GCA_964595725.1 uncultured Rikenellaceae bacterium
GCGGTGCGGACGGGACTCGAACCCGCGACCCCCGGCGTGACAGGCCGGTATTCTAACCAAACTGAACTACCGCACCATTTTGTTTAAGGCGATGCAAAATTAAGCTAAATTTTTATTCTTCAAAATAATTCTGCCTAATAATGTTTTCTCACTACTCCCTGACATTACCAGACCTGCATGAATTACTAACTATCGCACGCCATCACTCCTTTGAAATAACCAATCGATTCAGCTATCCCGGCAAGTGGGTCCTTCATGTCTTTCTCAAATTCGAGGCTGCACATCCCGCTGTATTTGATCTTCCTCAAAGTAGCCACGAACTGCGGTATGTCAATAATACCCCGCCCCATCTCCACGGTCCTGCCTGCTTTTGACGCTTCTGTCACATCTTTGACGTGAATGTCGAACAAACGGCTCCTGTACCTCTCGGCATCAACGGCAGGATTCTCGCCGTCACGCGTTGTATGACCAATATCCAGGCAGATGCCCATGCGCGGATCCATATCTTTTATATGGTTCCAGATATCTGTGGCATTGGGAAACAACGGGTTGTCAGGACCATGATTATGAATGGCTACCCGCATATTGTATGTTTTAACCTTTTGCTCAACCTGTGGCAGAAGCTCATAATCAGGTGCACAAACAATAAGCTTCACCCCGGCAGTATTTGCATATTCAAATGCCTGGTCAACCGCTTCCGGTGATCTCATATACACAACACCGACAGTATAAAGATCGATACCGGCATTTTCTAACTTGTCACGCATTGATGTTATTTCCTCCTTTGTACTGTTGACAGGAAGGTGAATGTCTTTCAGTGAGAACCTGGTCACTCCTACCCTTTTCATAATTTCGATCCCCGTTTCAATGGATAACTGGGCAAATGTATATCCGGCTATCCCGATACCGAACAGATCATCATCCTGTTTCATACCAGCGGTTCCCGTGATATCAGCAGCTGCCGGACCTAACAGCTGGTTAACTCCGGTTGTCATTAAACCAGCTCCTGCAATCCTTACAAAATCACGACGCGACTTCATTACATTCATGCATTTTAATCATTAACGAATTACTAAATTTATGAAATTATGTGATTAATAAACCCTGACAGTTAAAGCTTTTTAGATTATTTCACTACTGTTAAATTATTGTCAAGCATCCTTCCGTTATATGTCTGCATTATAGCCTTCAGCTTCCTCTCCAAAACAGATTCCAAATCAGGCATCCTGTCTATGAGATTGTTCTCCTGGTATTTGTCATCAACATAATTAAACAGCGTAACCGGCTTTGTTTCAACCATATTAAGCACATGATCCCTCATAAAAAGGTGGTAACTGGTACCATATGAGTTAAACCCGAATGATTCCCGGGAGTCCTCAAACAGGTTGTTGCCAAATGCAATAAACTCTTTGTCGAAGTTGAGGTACGCAAGTACTGAGGGCATGATATCTATTTGCTGTGCAATCCTGTGTTTAACACCTTTAAGTTCACTCCCATGCATGTAGAATATTACGGGAACGCTATATTGTCCATAGACATTCTGGTATTCCGGATGGAATTTTTCGTTGGTATGGTCAGCAGTGATTATAAAAAGTGTGTTATCGAACCATTTTTCCCTTGAGACTGTCCTGAAAAACTGTCTCAAAGCATAATCGGAATAACCAACTGTCTCGCAAATGGGCACAGGACCTTTCGGAAATTTTCCTTTATACTTTTCCGGCACCTTGAAAGGGTGGTGCGAGGAAACCGAAAATATAGATACAATAAACGGTTCCCTGAATGTATTCAGCTTTGATGCAAAGAACTGAAAGAACGGCTCGTCCCACACACCCCACATGCCATCAAAGTCATCCTTGTCAGGATACTGGTCGAGTCCGAAATAATCGTCAAATCCTGCCATTCTTGCAAAAGAGTCAAATCCCATCGAACCATTAGGTGCACCATGGAAAAAAGCGGAATAATAACCTTTGCCACCAAGTAAAGAAGGCAGTCCGTTTATCCTGTTATTGGCATAATGCGAAATTATATACGGAGTTTCAAGCGAAGGTAACGAAGCCAGAATAGAAGGCATTGCATCTATTGACTTATTACCATTTGCAAGCGTTACGTCAAAAGTAAGACTTTCATTAATAAGGGAGTCGAGAAAAGGCGTATATCCTTTGTAAGTACCTCCCTCGAGGTCCCTGTTATAAGCTCCAATATATTCGCGGGCAAAACTCTCCATTATTATTATGACAACATTTGTATTCCTGAAAAGTGCAGCCGGATGCGGATTATAATATGGATCAAATAAGGTCTTCAATTCATCTTCATTGAAAAAGTTGTAGCGGACCAGTTCCTTCTTTCCGAATGTCCTGAGAAGGCTGAAAGGAGTATTTAGCACAACAGGAACAAACTGGGGATTTTTAACATACCTGGCTGCATTGCTTATAGTTATAGGTCTTGTCGAATGTTTATAACCTCCCCTTGCAGCACCAACAAAAAGAAGAATTACAATAGGTATCATTATTATATTAATGCCATAATGGAAATACAGGTTTGCCGGTTTTGGCTTTTTAGCCTTAACCCTGCCGTAAAGAAAAACCATCAGGAAGATAAGGAAGAGTGTAAAAAGAGTAGCAGGCCAATAGTCGTAGAGGAATTTAAAAAACATCTTGGTAAGGTGCTTTTCATTTTCAAAAGTGCTGAATACATCTGCTGTAGCTCTCTTGTTGAGAAACCTGAAATATACATAGTCAGCTCCGTTAATTGCCAGTAAAAGGCCGTTAGAGACAAAGAAAACATATTTAAATACTGTGGCATATATCTTGTTATACCTGAAATCAAAGGGAGGAATCAGTAAAAGCACTACCAGGATATTAAAATAAACAAATGCCGAAAGATCAAATACTATTCCACCCCTTAAAGCCGATAAAAATTCGCTGGCATTCATTCCCGGGAACATGCTCCTGTTAAAAATGTAAAAACCTATCCTGGAAAGAGTTAAAAGAAGCATCACAAGCAGGAACCGGTAAAGCATAACGAGGTATATATTCCCCGGAATCTGTCTCACAAAAGGTACTCTATCAAATAATTTCTTCATACTCTTAAGGACAAATTTACTTTTTTTAAATACAATCCCGTTAATTATGGTATCCGGCTGAAATTTTAATATTTTTCTATTTTGAAAGAAGCAGGTAAGCGGTAACCTGAGAAAGCTGTAATAATTATGCCATTCCGGATCCGGTTTGTTGCGAAATAAGGCATAATCATTAAAGAGGCTTATATTTGTCTTTGCATTGTGGTTAATATGAGTAAGAAGGATCTTAATAGCCTCTCCTTCGAAGAACTGGGGGAACTGTTTCCGGTAAGGCTCGCTGATTTCAGCTCCGGCTGGAAAAATCTATATAGCTCTGAAAAAGAAAAGATCCTTAATCTGTTCGAACATGGGGAGATAACAAGGATAGAACATATTGGGTCCACAGCCATTCCAGAAATTAAAGCCAAACCCACCATCGATATACTTCTTGAAGTAAAAGAATCCTCTGACAGCAGCCTCATTATAAGCAAACTGGAAAGTATAGATTATGAATATATCCCCAAACCGGAAAATCCTCCTCCTCATATGATGTTAGCAAAAGGATACTCCTCTGATGGTTCTTCAGGGCAGGCATTTCATATTCATGTAAGATATCCTGGTAAACAGGATGAAATACTGTTCCGCGATTATCTTGTCAGCAATCCCGAAGCAAGGGATGAGTATGAGAAGCTGAAACTTACACTTGCCGCGCAAAGTCCTAATAACAGGGAACTATATACTATTGGAAAGACACGGTTTGTAAAAAGAATAATAAGGCTGGCCAGGGAAAATCATTAACCAGGTCATCATAGTTGAATCGAATAAAGAATGAAAATAAGCAGTTTTAAAATAGAACGTTTTTTTTCGAAATATGAGTTCGGTGCAAAATACCTTATGTCAAGTTCCGATTGTGACGGATTATCGCTTGAGTATGTATTAAGCCTGGCATCAGATGAAGAAATGGAGCTCTGGAAGAATGTAAAACTGGGATACACCGAGACTCGTGGCAGCTTGCTTCTCAGGACAGCTATTGCAGGTCACTATGATAGAATAGGACCTGATAATGTAGTGGTTTGCTCTCCCGGTGAAGCAAACTTTGCACTTATAAATACAATCCTTCAGAAAGGTGACGAAGTAATATGCACTGCCCCTTCATACCAGTCACTTTATGAAGTCGCATTAAGCATTGGATGCAAAGTGTCATTCTGGGAAGCTGATTTCAGAAATAACAACTGGTATTTTGATCCGGGAAAACTCAGGGATCTGGTTAACAGAAAAACCAGGCTGATTATCATTAACTTCCCGCATAACCCAACAGGATTTACTCCGTCAGAGGATGAATACAATGAGATAATAGGTATTGCCGCAACCAAAGGGATATCACTTTTTTCTGATGAAATGTACCGGTTTCTTTTACATGATCCGTCACATAAAATTCCATCAGCGTGTGATATCTATGACAATGCGGTCAGCCTTTGGGGAACTTCAAAATCACTGGGACTGGCAGGTCTGAGGCTGGGATGGCTGACAAGCATGAACAATGATATACTGGATGAAGTTGAGAGCTTCAAAGATTACCTGTCGATCTGTAACAGTCCTGCAACGGAAATTCCTGCTGCAATCGCACTCAATAATGCACAAACCATAATAGGGAATAACCTGAAAAAGATCAAAATAAACATTGAGCACTTCAGTAAGTTTGCTGCAAGAAATAAGTGGCTCCTGGAATTTCCGGTACCGAATTCGGGGTCGACGGCATATGTACCGCTGAAAATAAAAATACCTGCTATAGAATTTACCGGGAAGGTAGTCAGGGATACAGGTGTACTCCTTCTGCCCTCAGAGGCATTTCAGGACGGATCGGAACATATCCGGGTTGGTTTCGGTAAGGAGAATTTTTCAGACGGACTCGATTGTCTTGAGACATACCTTAACAATGAAGAAATTAAAGCACTTATAAAGCAATAAAATCAACTCCAATGAAAATCAATATAAGGCTGGCCGAAGAATCTGACTTCAACCGACTGATAGAACTAATGCGGGAATTCGCCGAATTTGAAAACCACCCCGAAGCAATGATGAATTCCGTAGAACGAATGAAGAGGGAAAGTGAGTATTTCAGTTGTTTTTTAGCTGAGACGGGAGATTATCAGATTGTCGGCTATGCAGCATGGTTCTTTGCCTACTATACCTGGACCGGGAAATCCCTTTACATAGATGACCTTTATGTCAGTAATGAATACAGGGGCAAAGGAATCGGTAAGATGTTGATGAAAAGGGTAATTGAATTTGCGACAACATCCGGATGCCATAAGATAAGATGGCAGGTTTCAGACTGGAACGAACCTGCCATGAATATGTACCGTAAGATGGGAGCTGAAATAGATACTTCAAAGCTTAACTGTGACCTGACAGTAAATATCTGATAAATGAATTTTCAATAATAATTAATGCCATATGAAAAGGTATTTTATTCTTGTATTACTAGCGGTCCTGTCTTCTTCGTGCAGGAATGATAACAGAAACTCACCAGGTCTCTGGCTGATAAGCTTACCTGCAGGGAGTGAGTATACCGGGATCGATAAAAAAGGCAGGACTGTTCTCCCAAACGGCAGATTTGTAACACCCCCGGGAAGAAGCATTCTAGTAGCGCCACACCCGTATGGACTGACTCTCAGCCGGGATGGTAATATTGCAGTTACAGCAAACTCGGGAACATCGCCGCTTTCAATAACCATAATCAGGAATTTACTTACAGATAATCCTGATGTACAACAGGTTCCACCGGGAGCAGAGACCGACAAGGGTGTTCTTGCATCCGTTTTCATGGGGCTGGCCAT
>CAZQRQ010000114.1:0-5861 GCA_964595725.1 uncultured Rikenellaceae bacterium
GTCTGAACCTCAAAATGTAAGACTACGACTCTATACCGATGAAGGGGGTTATGTTCAGTACGACTATACCCTTGCACCTGATAAATACATTGTTGACTTCAATGTGACCTTTAAATCGCTTGAAGGGGTGGTGGCTTCAAACCTTAATAGTTTGTCAATCGACTGGCGCATGTATATCCTGCAGAAAGAAAAAGGCCGCCAGAGTGAGATAAGTTATACGACTGTTAAATACAGGCATTATCAGGACGAAGTGGATGGCTTCAGGGAAAGATCAAACAGGGAATCAGAGGAAGCTGATATTCCTACCAGGCTAAGCTGGATTGCATACAAGGACCAGTTTTTTTCAGCGGTACTGATAAATAATGATTTTTTTCAGAATGGTTCAATTACTTCAACACGGGTGGCAGAACCTTCTAAATATACCAAATACTTCACCTCGGAATTAGGCATACCATTTAACGCGTCGAGTCCCGAACCGGTTAGTATGAGCTTCTACCTTGGTCCAAACCATTTTACGACATTGCGAAAGACAGGAAACGAGTTGGAACAACTGGTTACTCTCGGAAGGAACATCACCAGGTGGATTAACCAGTTTGTTATAATTCCGATATTCAACTGGCTTAACAGGCATATTGCTAATTATGGTATTATTATACTCATTCTGACGTTAATAATAAAGGTTGTCCTGTTCCCTCTTACTTATCGCTCATTTAAATCACAGGCAAAGATGCAGGTTCTGAAACCTCTTGTGGATGAACTGGGTAAGAAATTCCCTAAAAAGGAAGATGCAATGAAGAAGCAACAGGCCACCATGGACCTGTACAAAAAGGCGGGAGTAAATCCAATGGGAGGATGCCTTCCATTACTACTCCAGATGCCTATTTTATTTGCAATGTTCAAATTTTTCCCGGCCTCTATTGAGTTAAGGCAGCAATCGTTCCTGTGGGCAACCGACCTTTCCACCTACGATTCAATACTTACGCTTCCTTTTACAATACCTATGTATGGAAATCATGTTAGTTTGTTCACCCTTCTGATGACATCATCCACCATTCTTACAATGAAAATGACAGGTTCATCTCCCGGGCAGGATCAGCCTGGAATGAAAATGATGACATACATGATGCCGGTTATGTTCATGCTCATTCTTAATAATTTCTCGGCAGCACTTACATATTATTATTTCCTTGCAAACATCCTGACCTTTTTACAGAACATGATATCAAAAAGATTTATTAACGCTGATGCCGTTCTGGCCACTCTTGAGGAAAACAAAAAGAAACCTGCCAAGAAATCTAAATGGCAGCAACGTCTTGAACAAGCAGCACGTCAGCGTGGAATAAATCCTCCAAGACGTTAGTTAGTTCTTTATAAAATGAGGTAAAACAAATTTGAATTCTAAATACTATTAAAGAATTTAGGAGTTAATCAGTTTCTTATTTGGATTTTAGCCACCTTTTAATTCTTATATATGTCTAAATGTTATAAAATGTTAATAATTGAAAATCTGACACATCCATTAAAATTAAATTGATAATTTTATTTCGTCCAAATTCCATGGGAAATGGGGAAAAAAGTTAAAAACAAAGATTTAGCCGCAAGGTTAGGAGTTTCCTGTACACTGGTTTCACTTGTTCTTAACAATAAAGCAGATCAGCATGGTATACGAAAGGATACTCAGGAGAGAGTCCTGGCTCTAGCAAGGCAGATGGGATATTTTAGTACCGTAAATGAGGGAGAAAGTACACATCCTGTTGAAGAAAAACCCGGTGTAATAGGAATGATCGTTCCGTCAATGCATGATCCATTCATTTACGAACTGACACCTTATCTTCAAAAAGCATTTTCCAGTATAGGCATAGGCTTTTCTGTAATTTCAAAAGATCCTGATGACCAGAGATATAATAGGATAATATCGGCATTTAAGAAATTTTACAGCGGTCTGATTCTTGTAGGTGATTCAGCAGACGACTACACTATTAGGGTGTTGAAGAACTCAGATTACCCCTTCGTATTGCTTGAGAAAACTGTGTCTCGTTTACGATTAAACACAGTAGTAACTGATATCGCAGCTGGTGCAGAGAGTGTTACCAGTCATATAAACAAACTTGGTTACAGGAATGTATTGCTTGTCACATCTCAGAATGACAATGCCTTTGACGAATCTGCAATTCAAAAGATAGTTGAAACCTTAAATGCTGATCCTCAAATAAACAAACCCGAAATAGTAAAGCTGACAACAACTCCCGGACAGGATGATTTTAATTTCATTCCGATTGAGAAATACCTCAGACCACCAAGTAGTATCCAGGTGCTTGTAGTGGTCCATGCCAATCTAGTGTACCCTATTATGTCAGCCCTCCAGAAAAAGAAGATCAGGATACCTCAGGATGTTGCTCTAATTTCAATGGAAGAAGGGATCGGGTTCGAAATGCTTCATCCACCGGTTACAAGTCTCAAAAAACCACTCCCCGGACTGGCTCTGAAGATTGCCAATATGATCTGGTCGGAAGTTAAGAATGCCGGCAAAGGTAAATATAAACGGCAGGTCAGCCTGGCTCCCGAATTAATTATCAGACAATCCTGCGGAACACTATAAAATATCTTGGACATTTTAGTATGAAATTGCCCAATGTATGTTTAGCAGCTACCATTGCAGTGCTTCTGACCGGTTGCATAAATAATCATTTAATTACTGACATTAATTACCGGAACCGGCTTAAGAAAGATTATGAAACAAAGCGGTTACTGGCACACAACAGGGATAGTCAGCTATTTACCGTTTTTAACACAGCACTTTCAGATAAAGAAACTGAGGCAATGCAGTTTCTTTTTGCCTATATGCCTCTTTCTGACCTGGCTGATTATACTGGTGATTTCTTCTTTGCAAATGCCAGGTTAGCTTTAAGGACAAGAAATGAAGCTGAGTGGGGCAGTAATATTCCCTTTGAGCTTTTTCTGCATTATGTTCTGCCCCCAAGGGTAAACAACGAAAACCTTGACTCATTCAGGATTGTATACTATGATGAGATTGCTGAAAGGATCAACGGATTAAATGCCCGTGAGGCTGCTCTTGAAATAAATCACTGGTGCCATGAGAAAGTTGAATATCAACCGGCCGATATGAGGACTTCGGCGCCCATAGCTACAATATTGTCGGCAAGGGGTCGGTGTGGTGAGGAATCAACATTCACCGTCGCTGCACTCAGGACTGCCGGACTTCCTGCCAGACAGGTATATACCCCGCGATGGGCTCACTGCGATGACAACCATGCCTGGATTGAAGTTTGGATTGACAATAACTGGTACTATATGGGAGCTTGCGAGCCGGAACCCGTTCTCGATAGAGGATGGTTTACAGAGCCTGCCCGACGAGCAATGCTGGTTCATACCAAATCGTTCGGTGCCCCCGCTGATAATGAATCATGGATCCGGAAAACAGGGAATTACTCGCTTGTTAACAACCTTTCAAAATATGCTATTACCAAAACAATAGTAGTTAAAATCCTGGATAGAAATAATATACCGGTTGAGAATGCGGATGTTGAGTACCAGCTGTATAATTATGCTGAGTTCTATCCCATTGCAGTGATCCCGACAGATAATAACGGGATTAGCTCATTCGAAACCGGACTGGGCGATCTGCTGATCTGGGCATGCAAAGGTGATAATTTTGGATTTGAAAAAATTACTGTGGCAGATAGAGATACTATCATATTAAGGCTTGACAGAATGCCGGCGAAAGAGTTTTCCATTAAATATGACCTCGGAGTGCCACCTGTTATGCCACCATATGCTGGAATACCTGACAGTCTAGCAGAGGAAAATAATGCCCGCCTTACAGAAGAAAATACAATCAGGGAAAATTACAGGAACACCTGGATGCAAACTGGAGAAGCTTCAGAGCTTGCAGTGATAACAGGTACAGATATAAAGCTGGTTCATGATATAATTAGAAGAAGCATGGGCAATTATGCATCTATAGCCGGTTTTATGAAAGATGTGCCGGACACTCTTAAGGATATGGCCTTGAGAATGCTCGAGGTTGTTGCTGACAAAGACCTTCGAGATACAAAAGAATATATACTGATTGATCATATTGTCAATACGAAGCCTTATGATGAAAAGTCAGCATGGTACAGTAAGGATATTTATCTTAGTTATGTTCTTAATCCCAGGATTGAAAACGAGATTATTACTCCCTGGAGAAAATGCCTGGCTGAGAAGTTGCCTTACGATGTCAGGTCAAAGGCTCTGGGAAATCCGGATATCCTTGCCAGGTATATTGGTGAAGATATAATTATCGATGACACCAACAACTATTACGGGACTCCGATAAGCCCTGTTGGTACCACCCAGTTAAAATTGTCAGACGAACAGTCCAGGGATATATATTTTATTGCTGCGTGCAGAAGTTTGGGTATTCCTGCCCGGATGGAGCCCGGGACCAGAAGACCTCAGTATTACTTTAATGATGCATGGCATGATGTTTCCTATGATGGAATAGGGCAGGATACCTTTGAAAGGGGATACATATCATTAATTTCTGATGATAAATTTCCTGAGCCTGAATATTATATTCATTTCACTATCGCAAAATTCGATAACGGAAGGTACAACACCCTTGAGTATGAATATAATAAGAGGATCTCTGACTTTCCTTCCGAAATTGCTCTTGAACCCGGACATTATATGCTTGTTACAGGAAACAGGCTGTCTGATAGCAAGATAGTGTCGGGTCTCAGGTTCTTTGAATTGAGGTCTGGCGATCACAAGGTGATTGAAATAAGTCTCAGGAAGGAAAATTAGGCTTCTCTTAACATCGGGATCTTCGATCTGAATTCAATTTTTAGCTTCCGGGATAATTTTACAACTTGAGGGATATAGGATTGGGGTCGGAGGGAAGTTGATAAAAAGTGTTGTGAAAAACTAAGATCGTATGTTCATTTCTTTCATATATAAATTCTAAGATTTCATAAGTTAAATACTTACATTTGCATTGTCATGGTGTTGTGGTTTAAATGCCGCAATGAAAAGGGAATACGGTTTGAATCCGTAACAGTACCCGCTGCTGTGATGCCTGTTCGCTACTGCGATCATGGTTATTGATAACCTGCCACTGTCTGCCGGTTGGGGGATGGGAAGGCTTCAATAACCGGGACAAGTCAGAAGACCTGCCAGACATAGTCAACCGTTCAAAGCTTTCGGGAAGAAAAGCACTGGATTTTATTTTAATCCCTGAATCTCCTGGCAGCACAGAAAGGTGGATAAAGTAATTTATTAATTATTTAATAATTTTACCTATGTGCACTATCAAGAAAAGAATTTTTGCGGGATTCTATGCGGGCATTCTGCTTTTTGCAATATCGTGCAGTAAAGATGAACCGGTAACAGACTTTGTAGGATTTGAAGAAATTGATCTAAGCGCTTCAGGATACTGGAATGGTTCTGACGGATCAGGCGGATTTGCATGTGGGAATATCTACTTCATAAACCATTTTGACATACAGTATCAGTCGTGGAGCGGATTTGCTGTCACTAACCACTCAGATATCCTGACAGCCGACTATTCAAACCAATACAGTTCCATCACAGGCTCAGGAGCTGATGAATCTGAGAAATATGCTGTTTATTATTATCCGGGGACTCCTGATACCCTGATGTTTGATGTAGCTGAGAAAATTACATCTGTTTCACTCTGTAATTCAACCTATTCCTATTTATCGATCAGGGATGGAAATAGCTTCTGCAAGAAATTTGGCGGAGAAAGCGGAAATGATCCAGACTGGTTCAAACTCACAATTACCGGGATCAATGTGGATGGAAATCCTTCTGGATACGTCGATATTTTTCTTGCTGAC
>CAZQRQ010000115.1:0-5854 GCA_964595725.1 uncultured Rikenellaceae bacterium
CAGGTATTGCTGAATGCCTGCTGCAAAGTCACGCTGGCGAAATTTCTCTGCTGCCGGCCTTGCCAGAAAGCTGGAAAAACGGCTCAGTTACCGGACTTAAGGCAAGAGGTGGATTTGAGGTTAACATGGAGTGGAAGGACGGAATACTTACACGGGCAGAGATTAAGTCTCTTCTTGGTAATCCGTGTGTTGTGAGAGCTAATGGAAAATTGTCGGATTACACTCCTGAAAAAGGTGAAACAATAATTATTCAAGGTACTTAGATATAAGGCCGCTTTATTATGAGGTTAATTTTCTAATTAGAGAATTATGAAACAAAAGTACCTTTCAAGACGCCGATTTGTTAAATCGGGAGGCTTGGCAGTAACGGCCGCAGCATTGATTCCCGCTCAGGCACAGGCATCACACAGCCCTGATGTATCCGGCAAAACAGGAAATGTCCCGGCAGAACAGGAAAAACCGGCAGACGGTATTTACAATATCAGAAGTTTCGGAGCTAAAGGTGACGGCACAACTCTCGATTCTCCTGCCATCAATAAAGCAATTGAAACTTGCAGTTCAAATGGAGGTGGTACGATCCTGGTGCCTCCGGGTGTCTATCTTTCCGGAACGATACATCTGAAAAGCAATATTATCTTTAATATTGAAGCCGGGGCTACAATCCTTGGAAGCAGCAATATTTCTGACTACCAGGGTATTCAGGATGTTGAACGCAAAGGGAGAAGCCAGTGGTATGCTGCTATTTTAGTCGGAGATAAAATCAGTAATATAGAAATATCCGGGCATGGTATTATTGATGGTAACAATGTGTTCAACCCGGAAGGTGAGGAAGAAATACGCGGGCCACATGCAATTTGCTTTAATAAATCAGACGAAATCACAATAAGGGATATTTTCGTGAAAGACGCAAGCAACTACGCCCACATAATGGAAGGATGCACAAACGGCACCATAAGAGGAGTCAGGGTGTCGGGCGGATGGGACGGAATCGATCTTTTCAACTGCAAGAATTTTCTTATTACCGACTGCCAGTTTACCACCGGTGATGACTGTGTTGCCGGGGGGGGATGGGAAAAGGTCGTGGTTTCAAACTGTACCTTTAACTCCAACTGTAATGGCATGAGGAATTACCGGGGAGGTTTGAAGGATGTGATTTTTTCAAATATACAAATTAACGGTCCCAGCCTTTCCAGACATCGTACCCATGATACACCTTCCAAGCGCGAAGACCTGGTATACCATAATTCATGGCACGGTGATTACGACTCACTGTCAGGATTCTGGCTGGCAGGCGGAGGATTGATTGAGAACCTGATTATTACCAATGTGACCATTCGGGACCTGCGATGCCCGGTGTGGATGTCACTTCAGGGATCATTTTCCGGTCAAAGCCAGGATGCCGGTATCAGGAATGTGCATATAAGTAACATAACAGCTGTGGGAGTCGGAAAGCCTAAAGTGGCTTCCCTTATTCAGGGTAGTGCGGAAAGGCCCATCGAAAGTATTCTGCTCTCGGATATTACGATTCAGTCAGTCAGTGAAGGTACCAGGGATATGGTTGACAATCCGGTTCCGGAAAGAGTTGGTGATCCCATAGAATTGCCGAATTGTTCCGGAATTTTTTGTCGTTATATCAAAGATCTTGAAATGCATAATATAAGATTTATAAAACTTGAGAAAGATGAACGCCCGGCACTGATTTGCGAATACATTGATCATCTTCAAATGGATAATGTGAGGAGTCTGAACGACAGTGACCAGCAGTCAGTTTTGCTGAGTGATGTGAAAATTCTCAGAAAGAATTCTACAGGATCAATCGAAAAATGAAGCTGCTAGTTTTTCTGTGTTTAGTTATGACACGCATATAATAACCTACGTAATACAATATACAAAAACAAACTGTAAATATGAAAAGAAAAATTATCACATTTTTGATATGCTCTGTGATGCTGGTTTTTACTTTCAGCTGTTCAAATCAGGGAGAAAACAAAAACGAGGTTGAAACAACAGCTGATGAGAATCTATTAAAAGTATCAGGTAATAAAATCGTTAACCAAAAGGACGATACTATCTGCCTGCGAGGTTTCGGGTTGGGCGGCATGCTACATTTTGAAAATTTCATTGACGGCTACCCTGCTAATGAAGAAGCAATTAGAGAAGGATTATTAAAAGTGCTTGGAAAAGAAAAATACGACCTTTTCTTTAGCGAATTTTACAGGAACTATTTCACCGAGTCAGATGCCCAATATATTGAGAATCTCGGACTGAACATGGTCCGTATACCCGTTAATTACCGTCGTTTTGAAGACGATATGAACCCGGGAGTAATTATGGAAGAAGGTTTTGAATACCTCGACAGAGTTATTGAACTTTGCGCAAAACACCATATTTATACCATTATTGATCTTCATGCTTTACCAGGTGCACAGAATCAGCACTGGCATAGTGATAATCCGACACACAAGGCATTTTTCTGGATTCATAAAGATTTTCAGGATCGTGCAGTGCATTTGTGGGAAACTATTGCCGAACACTATAAAGATCAACCCTGGGTGGCTGGTTATGATTTAATTAATGAACCTGCTGATCCTTCAGGAGAAATAGTATTCCCTTTATTCAAGCGGCTATACCAGGCTGTGCGTGAGGTTGATCAGAATCATATAATGTTTATCGAAGGAAATAAATATTCGACTGAATTTGACATATTCACCGAAATTTGGGACAATGTTGTTTATACAAACCATGATTACGCAGATCCCGGTTTTATTGATGGCGGAGATTATCCCGGATACTCAAGGGGAAGATATGTTGACAAGGATACACTCGAAAATGACTTTCTTCAAAGAAGTAAATTTATGTTACAAAATAATGTACCAATATGGGTAGGTGAATTTGGACCTGTTTATACCGGTATCCCTGAAAAAGACGAAATGAGATACCAGGTCCTGAAGGATCAACTGGCTTACTACGACAAGTACAAAGTAAGCTGGTGTATCTGGTTGTATAAAGATCTGGGGCTTCAGGCAATCATTTCACAGAATGAAAGGACTCCATATATGAAACTGATAGGTGATTTCCTGAAAAAGAAAAGCTATCTCGGTGCCGATGCCTGGGGTTCTACTGATGAAAACCTAAGACAAATTTTGCTGCCCATAGAGGAGTTATTCCAAAAGGAATTTCCGGAATATGATCCCTACCCATCAGGGCAAAAACGTCATATAGCTTTATTGGTCCGACATATCCTTATTGCGGAAGCGCTTGTGCCGGAATACTGTAATTTATTTAAGGATTTAACAAATGAGGAACTAATATCACTCGCTGAATCCTTTAACTTCAAAAATTACATAAAACGCGAACGCCTTGAGAATATATTATCAGGAAAAGAAAAATAAATGGATGGATTATACAAGTATCTGACTTCTTCAGCAATTAATCCTATTTTATATTCAATAACTTTTACAGTGTATTTACAAAATTCCAAAAAATATTCATATGAAAAGAAGAAAATTTCTTAAAAAGAGTGCGGTTGCAGCAAGCCTGGTAAGTATCCCCGGTTCACTACTACCCCTTACTGCTTGCAAGGAATCCTCTCACAAGTCGTCCAGGATTACAAGGTCTTACAGAACGGTACAGGATGAAATCCGATCCACCGATTATCTTAAAAGGGTAAGGTTGGAAGAAAACCTTCCCAAACCTACAGTATCCCTGGAATCATATCAGACTTCACCCGGCCTGAAAATATCCCCAATGCCGTTGCAGGAACGGATCAAAAGAAAGATAGTACCTCAGCGGGGCTTTTGTAGCCTGGCTCCTGGTGGGGATGCTCTCCTCTCAGGCAATGGAGCTGTTAACATTGAGGTGGCAGGCAATCCCTACACCGAACAGATTCCTTTCAGCCACGAAAGCCTGTTCACGCCGCGTAAAAAATCCTCGGAGACATCCAGGATCGCAAATGTTTTCCCGAAGGTTCGGCAAATGATACTGGAAGGAAAATACCATGAAGCTGTAATGATAGCTTACAACGAATGGCAAAAAAATCCTGTCAGCCGTGGAATGGGTGGATTCGGAAGTGGAAGATTCTCCATGCTTTTAGAATCTCCGGCAAGTTCATTGGTCAAAAACTATCTCCGCACGGTTGATTTCGAAAGTACCGAGGTGAAGATTTACTGGACTGACGAGCATGGTGACTGGGTTCGTAGTATCTTCACATCCCGACCTGATAATTTGGTGGTTCAATGGCTCACTGCACCGAAAGGACAATCAGTGAATGTCCGTATAGGGATGTCGGAAGGAGGGGGCCGCGGTACAAGAGGAGGTCGGGATTTTGCAGGGATACGAAGCCGCGCAGGAGCGCCCGGGGGCACCGGCGAATCCGGCAACACACAGACGGACTTCAACGAGCAGCGACTGATTATCAAGGGCCGCCTGGACCCTTCTGTGGATAACCGGGGCTATGCCAACGTGACCCGCATGGTACGCGATGGCGGTTCGGCCAGCATGGATGGCGACACATTGGTGGTAAAGGATGCATCGTCAATAATGCTGCTCACGCGAATCGAATATTTACCCGACTACAGCGAGGACAGGGTGGAAGCTGTCAGACAGTCACTTGAAGAACTCACACCCGACTATCAAATGTTACTGGGGCGAGCCCAAAAGGTCCAGTCTGAGATGCTCAACCGCGTCACTGTGGATTTCGATGAAGCCTCCAAATATGGTTTGTCATCCGAGGAGCTTCTGTCTGATCAGCGGTCCAGCACTGGATATTCGGGCGCTTTTCTCAAGACCTTCTTTGAGATGTGCCGCTACTGGTTCATCATTACAACCGGTAAATATCGCAGTGTTTCGGCCCTGACCAATGTCAATATAAACCTTCAGATTGCTCCAATATCCATAGGCAACTACCTCGAAGGGGAGTTGGCCTATTTTGACTGGATTGAAAGCCTGGTTCCCGACTATCATACTAATGCAAAGAACATTTACGGCATGCGCGGTGCCCATTACCCTATTGCGCCATCAAAAGACTCTGGTGTTTTTAACATGTTCGACTACGCTGATAATACAGGGGAGACATGGCCGCATCCGTACTGGATCAGCGCCGGCGGCTGGGTTTTACGACCGTTCTGGGACCACTATCTTGTAACCGGCGACTTGGATTTCCTTCGCAATCGTATGGTACCGCTTTACAAGGATCTGGCATTATTTTACGAGGACTTCCTGACTGTTACTGACAAAAATGGCAATTACATCTTTGTTCCGTCCTTCTCTCCGGAGAACAATCCCGGCAACCTGAATCCCGGGTGCATGGCAGTTATCAATGCCACAATGGACATTTCAGTATGCCGGGAGGTCCTGGCCAACCTGGTAGAATCATGCGAGCTACTGGGTATTGAAGCCGACAACGTGCCGAAATGGAAGGCTATGCTTGACAAGCTTCCGCCTTATCTGCTCAATCCGGATGGTACTCTGAAGGAATGGGCATGGCCTGACCTGGAAGATCGTTATAATCACAGGCATATCTCCCAATGCTACGGTGCCTGGCCGGGTGACGAATTTGATCCGGACCGTACGCCGCAACTGGCCAGAGCTGCCATATTAGCTGACCGGAAAAGAGTGCCTGAGAGATTGGCCGCACATAGTTATTGCCAGCGGGGTTTGGTCGGAGCAAGGCTCAAAGATACTTTTATAGTGGACACCCAGTTACGGCAACTGCTTGAACAAGGCTTCGTGGGCACTACACTTATTTGCCCTCACGACCCGTATGCCAATATGCGAATAGCTGATGCACAAGGTGGTATCCCTGCGATCATGATGGAAATGCTTGCCTACTCGCGCCCCGGAGTGATTGAGGTTC
>CAZQRQ010000116.1:0-5844 GCA_964595725.1 uncultured Rikenellaceae bacterium
TTAGCTCTGAGCCCTTAGCTCTGAGCCCTGAGCCCTGAGCTATAATGCCCAGATGGCGGAATTGGTAGACGCGCTAGTTTCAGGGACTAGTGTCAGCAATGATGTGCAGGTTCGAGTCCTGTTCTGGGCACAGGAAGAGGTTCAGAGCGCAGAGCAGGGCCGACCGTAAAGAAATTGCCCGGTGGGCAATTTTAGGGAGGAGCCTGACTGCAGGGGAAGCATATCGGGCAGAAAGCCTGGCTTGCTATCCCTGAGTCCTGAGCTCCCAGCCTCAGACGCCCAGATGGTGGAATTGGTAGACACGCTACTTTGAGGGGGTAGTGCCGGTTACGGTGTGCAAGTTCGAGTCTTGTTCTGGGCACCAAAACAGCGCAGAGCGGTGAGCTCAGGGCGCGGAGTGTACCCTTCGTGCTCCTGGCTTTTTGTTTATAAAGGCATCATGAGCTTCAGGACAGGATAAAGAACCTGGTGAGTTTCAACTCCGGCCGGGAGAAGATAATCATCAAAGTAATTCCAGAATAGCAGCCCGTCGTCAGATTGTGGTTCTAGCATGTAGAATATGAGCCATGCAAGAGGTTGTCTCATATCAACAAAGTAGCTTCCTTTTTCGGCATTTACTGACCTGTTACTGAATGACCCTTCCACCGTTACAGTCCTGTGACCACCGTAGGAAGCCCTTGTATCCCTTGTATAGGATGTTATATTAAACTGCTGTACATTTATTCTGGTCCTACCCGGAAGCTGACTCACTATTACTCCGTGCTCTTCCAGTTTGTCAGCTACATTATTAAGTTCCCCGGGGAAAACATAACCAAGTGGAACGGTTGCCATCAGGGTTGGTTCAAAATGGTCATAATGTTTCACATCTGATATCCATAGAAGCCTTCCTGTCGGTTTACGCCTTGTCCTGCCGTTTTCATCAGTATATTCGGTAGTCTCGCGTGTCAGAAGATCTATAGGCTCAGATGCAGCTGCTATTGCATAAGAGACTCCTTTCTCAATCCTGCCTCCATGCTCTTCTATCATCTTAATTGTCTCATCATCCGCCTTTTTAACAAGGTCGTTCATCTCCCTTCCATGAGAACCTGTATATTCAAGTATTGATACCAGGAAAAGGTAGTTGCTCAGTACCCGTTTTTCAAAATTATCATGAGAAAATGTTTCACTCAGGATAGCCATCCTGTTCCTGAGTCCCATATAGTTTACAAGGTACCTGGGTAAGTGTGAATATGTAGAATATGTCGTTTGTTCTCCTTCACGCATGCTCATATAGCCATGAAAGAAGATCGGTATGCCTGATCTTTCAAGTACTCTTGATTCCGCATAGGGAAAAATATTCCTGTTAATATAGTCGGTTGTTTCAGGTGAGCCTGCCGTAACAAAGGCAGGTGCATAATTGAGAGTATAGCCATGCCATGATCCATTGTCGGTATGCAGATCTATGAACAGAATCGGATCCCACTTATTAATAATATTTTTGAGAAGAGCCTTCGATTCGAGAGCTTCTGTCTTAATACCTTCCCTGTTAAGATCATAACCTTCACCCGATGTCCTGACACCAATAAGCTTTGGACTACCATCCTGTGAGGGACGGTTTGTCACGCTGAGTTTATCGTTACCATCAGGATTGTAGTTAGGACAGAAAATCAGAATCTGGTTATCAATAAGGCCTGTTTTAGGCCCGAAACAGATTTCCCTGATCAATTGCATTGATGCCTCTTTACCTTCTACCTCTCCGGCATGTATATTACCCTGTATATATATTACCGGTTTTTCTGATGCTTCCGCTTCGTCGGGGGTATTTACAGCGGGATTTGCCAGGATAATCATTACAAGATCCCGCCCTTCTTTTGTTGTCCCGAATTTTTCAACATGAGCATATTTGCTGAATCTACTAATAGAAATGCAGAATTCAGTAACTTCTGCACTCGGGGTGGTCTCTTCATAATTTGTTTTTTCGGCTCTTGAAAAAAGCTCATCCGGTATCGTCAACTCCTGCGACCACAAAGAAGCTGAGCAGGTAAAAATGGCTGTTAAGAGGGTAAATGTCCTGGAGGTGTTCATTACATGGAAAATAAGTGTGATTATTCGTTCAAATATATCTTTAAATCATTTCCCGGGAGATAAAACAGGGTCTAATATCAGTGGTTGATTGAATCGTAAATAGCCTGCAGAATATTGGTCCTTATATTCATACTGGTGAGAAGGTTATTGTTCCTGGTAGGATACACCCTGTTGCAAAGAAAGACGTAAGTCAGCTCGTACACGGGATCCATCCAGACAAATGGCCCTGTATACCCTGAATGCCCGAAACTCTCAGGTGTTGCACTTTTAGTAGGGTAACACTCATCCTGGCTTAGTTCAGAATTGTCCAGAAGGGGCTTATCGAAGCAGAGGCCTCTTCTGTTATCGTTGTCTGGAAACTGAACACTTGTATATTCCTTTAAGATGCTGTGTCTGATAAGCTGTTCTCCCCCGAAGCTCCCCGATCTTCTGTATAATTCCATCACTTTCATCAGGTCGTTTGCTGTGGAAAATAATCCTGCATGACCTGAAATCCCCCCAAGCATTGCCGCCCCTTCATCATGCACGGTACCATGTAGCTGCTGCTTCCTGAACAATGAATCATATTCTGTTGGTACGATGCTGCTTAAAGAGTAATTGATATACGGATTGAATGTTATACTATATGCACCGAGCTTATGGTATATGCTGTCGGTTACAAAATCATACCAGTTTGTGCCTGACAATTTGGTAATTACTTCTGGCATAAGTATGAATGTCAGATCCGAATAGAGATATTTCCTGGCACCCACCGGGCTCTTTTTTATCTCCCTGAATATCTTTTTTTTATAGTTCTTGTAGATATACAAGTCATCAGCAACTTTTACGGGGTATTTTTCCGATTCTTCGTGCCTGAAAGTCCTGTTTCTGAAGTCTCCGTTTTTCTTAACCGTCTCCTGCCAGAATGGAATCCAGGCTGCCAGACCTGCCTGGTGGGCCAGCATGTCACGTATCACCATATCCGACTTATTGGATCTTCTGAATTCAGGAAGATAATCGGATAGTTTTGCATCTGGTGAAAACCGGCCTTCCGAATTGAGGAGCATCAAACCGGCTGCAGGGCCTGTAATCTTTGTTACGGAAGCAAGGTCGTAAAGGTCATTTTCACAAACTTTGATCCTGTTATCGTATGTCTGGTAACCGTAAGCCTTGTTGAACACCACCATACCCTTTCTGGCAACCATTATCTCACAACCCGGATAAGCACCGGCTTCGATTCCATTATTGGCTAATGAATCAATTTTTGAGTTTATGAATTCCGATGATATACCAACACTTTCTGGTATGCCATACTGTAGCCGAAGATTACCAGGTGTGATAATTCCTGAACCTTCCGGATATTTTTCATTAATTGTGACAGGCAGAATTCCCCTGGCACCTATTGCCCCAAAGATTAACTGTGCAGAAAGATCCTCGGTGAAGTCATTTTCCTGGTACGCAACAATAAGGCCTTCGGACGACTGCAGGGATTTTATCCTGTTAATTGCATAAGGATTGCCGAAATATGTTATTATGGTACTGTTTTGACTGATCAGTCTTTCCAGGAATTCGTTTAGTCCGGGTTTTATACCGAAATTCGACGATGCTCCCTGGCTTGTACCGAATATGCCGGCGATTACAAGGTCGTAATTTTTAAGTTTTTCAAGAATTTTATCACTGCCGGAATCTCCAGGATCTTGAATGAAATAATTATCAGTACGCGTGTATTTTGAGATTCTATCCTGATACAACGATTTTTCACTTTTCCCGACAGCCAGGGTGGCAATCCTGGCACTTTCAAGATTTCTGACAGGTATAAGGCTATCTTCATTATTGATAACTGTCAGAGCATTCTCATACAGCTGCCTTATAAGCGCTATTGTCTTTTGAGGTGATAGCTCATCATTTATACCGCTTATCCTTATGTCACCTGCATTATTCAGTCCGGCCCAGTATTTTGCGGCCAGTACTTTTCTGCATTTCTCACTTATCTGTTCCTTTGTTATCTCTCCTTTACTTATACCGTCCATCACATTACTTATGGTCAGCACAGGATCGGCGACATACTCCAGGACATCCATCCCGGCAAGAAGTGATATTAACTCAGCCTCTCCAGCTTCTGCACACTTGGTGATACCTCCCATATTCATAGCATCAGATATTGTCAGTCCCATGAAGCCAAGTTTATTACGTAAGAGGTCAGTGAGTATTGGTTTTGAAAGAGTGGCAGGCTTTCCCGTAGCCGAGTCGAGAGATGGAATATTCAGATGTCCTGGCATAACTGATGAAATACCGCTGTCAATGAGTCTCCGGAATGGCACAAGTTCGACAGAGTCAAGCCTGGCTCTGCTGTGTTTTATTAAGGGGAGGTCGTAGTGGGAATCTTCATCCGTGTCGCCATGACCGGGGAAATGTTTTGCAACAGCGATTATACCATTATCCTGCATCCCTTTCATATACATATATGCTTTGTTTGCCACATTTTGCGGGTCAGATCCGAATGACCTGTAATTGATGACGGGATTGAGCGGATTGTTATTTACATCCGTAACAGGCGCAAGGTTAATATGTACCCCGGATCGCCTGAACTGTTCTGCAACCGCAGTACCCATGCGGTATAACAGTGAATCGTTTTCGATTGCCCCGAGTGTCATCTGGTATGGAAATTTTACAACATTGCTAAGCCTCATGCCAATACCCCATTCCCCGTCGAGAGCAATTAACAGGGGTACTCTTGAAATACTCCTGAAGTAATTTATCATTTCAGCCTGCTTCGAAGCATTGCCCTGGAAAAAGACCAGACCTCCTATACCTGTTTTCCTTATCAGGTCACTCAGGTAAACTTCGTGAGAGATATCTTTGTTTGAGTAAGCTGCCACCCATATAAGCTGGGCACACTGTTGCTCGGTTGTCAGACTGTTTAGCACAGAATCTACCCAGGGATGGTTAAGATATTTAAGAAAAGGAGATTCAGTTTTCTGTGCTGAACTTCCAACCGAAAGGATCAATAACAGGTACAGTATAGATGATATTCTAATAATTATCCGCATTTCCGGCTTAAATAACATGTGTAAAATTATCATTAATTGAACAATTAAGTAATTTCCTGAAAATAATTATCAAAAAACCTTTTATCATTTGGCGGGTACGGAAATCTTTCGTAATTTTTATTTTTACCATTAATCCTGATATTATAATTATCATATTGTTAAATATTTAGCAAATGGATATGGCAGGTTTCACATCTGTAGAGAAAGCATTTATCGAAAAATCAGGAAGAAAGAGTTTTTCAACGCGGTTACCCTATATCGTCGTGAACAATTTTCCTGATCTGGGTCTTCTTACCACACTGAGGTTTATAGAATGGGTTTTTGAAAATCCGGATGGAGTAATAAGCCTGCCTACCGGTAAAATCCCGGAATATTTTATTAAATGGACTGGCAAGATGCTTGCAGATTGGGACAATCCCCAGATGATTAAGATAAGGAAGGATAACGGGCTTTTAATTAACAGGAAGCCTTCCCTTTCGGGATTACATTTTGTTCAGATAGATGAGTTTTATCCGATAAATCCCAGGCATCATAACAGTTTCTATGATTATGTTATGAATTATTATATAAAGGGATTCAACCTCGATCCGTCGAGGGCAATTCTCATTAATCCTGCAGAGATCCCTCTTCCGGGCGGGAAATCCTTTACTGAGGTTTTCCCTGATAATATTATTGACCTGACACTCAGACACAGGGATGCGGTAAACAGCCAGGAAAAAACTCAGCGCGACTCTCTTTTCAGCATAGATGA
>CAZQRQ010000117.1:0-5759 GCA_964595725.1 uncultured Rikenellaceae bacterium
AGTTTTCCTTCCTGATCTCAAGCCAGGCAAAAGAAAACTTCCGACTTGAGATCGACAGAATATGGATGGATTGACAGCCTGTCGGAATCTGCGATTTTATGGCTATTTCTCAATTTCCCGAGTGCTCGTTCTCGGAAATTATATTAAACGTTTCTGAGCAAAGGCTTTACCCGATCCGGATTTGAGGTATTTTTCGAATTCATATGCTTTGTATTTATTATTGAAAGCAGAATAATAGACAATTGTGACAGGCAATCTGTCTTTTGTATATGTATTCTCTCCTTTCAAATGACGGTTTATTCGATCATCCAGATCTGATGTACAGCCAGTGTAATAAGAATTATCGACACACTTTAAAATGTATACAAACCACATATTTACAGCGATGACAGGTTGTCTTTTGGATAAACCAGCAAAACAATAAATCAAAATTAAGAATAAATCTTCAGGGGAAAAAACAGGAATAAATTTAATCAGGGCTTCAGTGGGCTGCGCCCACCGAAGCCCGAAGAAGGCCTGGCGATGCAAAATTGTACATAAAAGAAAAAGCCCTCCTTCGCTAAAGCTTCGGAGGGCGGAGGTGGGCCCAGCTGGGATCGAACCAGCGACCCCCTGATTATGAGTCAGGTGCTCTAACCGGCTGAGCTATGGGCCCTTTCAAAATGGACTGCAATATTAATTATTTGTAATTAATTATGCAAAAATAGGTAAAAAGAAACTCTACAGGTTATGAAATCTGTGCAATAGCATTTATAAGAAGGTTGATCACATTATGCACATTCTGCTCGAAAACCTTCAGTACTTCCTCCCAGGTAACAGGCTTCTCTCCTGTTTTCCACGAATCATAGTCAGTGCTTATTGCAACTGTGGCATAAGGGATTCCGGCTTCGTTGGCAAGTATCACCTCTGGTGCTGTCGACATATTTATTATATCAGCTCCCCACATCCGGAACAGGTTAGATTCAGCTCTTGTGGAGAAGCGGGGTCCCTCTATGGTTATCACTATACCCTTATCATGTACGGGTAATTTGAGTTGCCTGGCAGTCATAACAAGTAGCTCCCGGAGACCGGTATCGAAGGGATCAGCCATCGGGACATGACCCAGGTTGCCGGGTTCGAACTCATCATGAAAAGTAATGGCCCTGCGGCGCGTAAAATCTATGAACTGATCGGGGATGACAAGATCTCCTCTTTTTATTTCTTCCCTTAGACTACCGCATGCAGTTGTTGTGATTATGTGAGTGCAGCCAGCCTCTTTAAACGCCATAATATTGGCCCTGTTGTTCACATTTGAAGGGGTGATCCTGTGATCAAAGCCATGACGCGACAGGAGGATAACGTCTGTCTCCTCTATTTTACCCGCCATCAGGGGTGAGCTTGGGTTTCCGTACCTGGTTTTAATATCCAGTTTATGGGGTGATTTCAGGATTTCAGGATTTTCAAGACCTGATCCGCCAATTATCCCTACCCTCATCATTGCACTTTTTTCAAATATTGCATAAGGACACCAACTGCTTCATCAATATCATGACCAAAAGTAAGAATACCTGCACGATCGCCCGCCATAACTATAATCCTTTTCTCAAACACCTCAGGCTCCTTAAAGATCCTTAGAATATCTTTTGCAAGCCCGATGGTACCGTAGTCCATTGAAGGATTTGTTGTGGGCACATTATAGATAAGTTCATTCCAGAGCTCTATTGAATGGATATGTACCACAGCATTTATGTCAGGATCCGACAAATAAATTGCTGCATGTGTAAGGGATTCGGAAGAGGCTTTTAGCGGACCGATACACTGGACAGCATTATCATCAATATTGAAAGAGTTTACCTTTACATAATGTCCGGGTTCAAGCTCAGGTATTTCTCCGGTTGCCGAGGCTGTAATCACAAACTGGTTACCAGGCCCCAGCCGCATACTTATATTACCGAAACCTATACCGTTCTCATAAGCTCCTATCAGATCCATATTGAACAAAACCTCGCGCCAGTAATTGATAATTTCATACTGTTCATCAGAAATGACGGGGCCCGATTGACTCCAGTGACAATTAAACTTAACTACACCTTCCATTTTAAAAACTATTATTCAGAAAACAAACCTACAATTTCTTTTTCATTTGGCATACAAACACCTCGCTCTGTTATAAGGGCCGTTACGAGCCGCGATGGAGTAATATCAAAACCATAATTAGCAGCCCGGGTCACTTCAGGGCATATCCTTACTGATATTAATTGCCCGTCTTTAAACCCAGGAACGTTAGTTACCTCATCAGGATCCCTTTCCTCCACAGGTATGCCAGCCAGGCCGTTATCAAGGTCCAGGTCGATGGATGAGGTTGGCAGGGCTACATAAAAGGGGATCTTGTTATCGTGAGCAGCAAGTGCCTTGAGGTATGTACCTATCTTATTGGCCACGTCTCCTGTCCTTGTTGTTCGGTCACTCCCGACTATTACCATGTCGATCATATTCTTCATCATAAGATGCCCGCCTGCATTATCAGTGATAAGGGTATGAGGAATACCTTCATTTGCCAGTTCCCAGGCAGTAAGCCTGGCACCCTGGTTAAGAGGCCGTGTTTCATCAACCCATACGTGAAGAGGAATTTTCTTATGGTGGGCCAGGTAAACAGGAGCCAGGGCGGTCCCATAATCTACACAGGCGAGCCATCCGGCATTGCAGTGTGTAAGTATGTTTACCGGAGCGCCATCCTTTTCCACGCTGATACGTTCAATTAAAGGCAAGCCGGCTTCACCAATAGCCCTGCATTTACCGGTTTCATCCTTTAGCATGTTTTTTGCCAGGGTAAGGGCTGCAGCCCTCATTTCATCCAGGTCTTTTACATCATCCAGGTTGGAAAGCATCAAGTTCACGGCCCATGCCAGGTTAACCGCAGTAGGCCTTGATGATATAAGATACCTGGCTGCATTACCCAGGTGATCGCGTACATTTGTATGAGGATTTATTTCAAGAGTAGCAAGGTACATTCCGAAAGCTGCAGTAACGCCGATTACCGGTGCACCTCTGACAATCATACCGGAAATTGCGTTAAACACATCTTCAACTGAACGGAGCTCTTTTATATCAAAGAAAAAAGGAAGCTTTTGCTGGTCTATCACCCTTATTACTTCCGGGTCCTTATCATCGATCCAGATACTCTGGTACTGCGTATCACCTACTTTCATCGCTGATCTCTCTGCTTTG
The DNA here is from genome assembly GCA_964595725.1 of uncultured Rikenellaceae bacterium. Taxonomy (GTDB): domain Bacteria; phylum Bacteroidota; class Bacteroidia; order Bacteroidales; family VadinHA17; genus LD21. Next base: position 3,208 of record CAZQRQ010000117.1, read on the forward strand.
ATTACAAAATTAGTAATTATTGAGAGAAAGAAGGCTCACAGATCAATTCATTAACAGGCAGTGAAAGTATAGAACCCATCTCCCGTCCCGGTATAAGTCCTGACAGGGCCTTCCTTTTTGATTTTCGACTAATCGACCAGTTTGTTCCAATTACTTTGAATCAAATTTTTTATGTCCTAACTTTGCTTGTAGTTTTCCTAATGATAAATCCGGGCTTCTTATGGTAAATAAGGATGAATACAGGAAAAGGATAATAACCGGTGCTGCCAGGGTTTTCAGCCATTATGGTTTTAAAAAGACCACTATGGATGAGATAGCCAGGGAGTTAAAAATGGGTAAGAGCTCTATTTATTACTACTTTAAAAGTAAAGAGCAGATATTTGAAGCCGTAGTTCTGAAGGAAGCTAATATGCTCAGAAACGAGCTTACCACCGCCATAAAATCGGTTGATTCCCCAATTGGAAAAATGCAACGGTATGTATCGGTAAGGATGAAGGCATTCGAAAAATTGTCCAATTATTATAATGCTATTTTCGACAAAAATCTTGATCATTATGAGTTCATTGAAAAGATCAGGGAGAAATATGACCGTGAGGAGATGGCTATTCTGAGACTTATTGTTTATGACGGCATGCGGAAGAAGGTATTTTCCGTCGAAAACAGTGAGTACACAGCCGTGGCGATTCAGACTACTATGAAAGGCCTTGAGGTACCACTTTTCTGGAAAAAGAGGGAGGGAGATATTGACCACAGGATGAATGCGATTCTGGATGTACTGTTTTACGGGATTGTAAATAAGAAATAACTATTTCTTTTCCAGCCCGGGCTTTTTGATCTTCAGGCTGAAGTAAAGTCCGACAATACCCGCAATCACAAAGGGAATACTCAACAACTGGCCCATATTGAGTGGCATCGATGATTCGAATGGAACCTGGTCCTCCTTAACAAATTCAATAAAGAACCTGGCAGTAAAAACAAGGATAAGGAAGATGCTTATCAGCAATCCCTGGTAAACATTTCCTTTCTTCTTCCAGTAATAGGAAAAAAGTATCAGGAAAACCATCAGGTATGCCAGGGCCTCATAGATCTGGGTCGGGTGTTTGGGAACATATTCCCCGTTCCTCAGGAATACAAATCCCCATGGTACCGTTGTCTCCACTCCGTAGATCTCTGAGTTCATCAGGTTACCCATTCTGATAAAGAAACCGGCAAGAGCTACTACGATAGCGATCCTGTCGAATACCCAGAAAAACCCTTTATGTTCCTTCCTTGCAAAAAGCCACAGTGCGATCGGTATAGCAATGCCAGCACCATGACTGGCTAGGCCGCCATGCCAGATCTTGATTATTTCGATGGGATGCTGCAGATAATATTTTGGTTCATAGAAGAAGCAGTGGCCCAGCCTTGCCCCAATAATAGTGGCGACGGCCATATATATTGTAAGCCTGTCGAGAACAGTTTCATCGAGACCTTCGTTTTTGAAGATCTTTCTCATAATAATGTATCCGAACAGGAAGGATGAGGCAAACAGCAATCCATACCACCTTACAGCGAATGAGCCAATCCGGAATATTTCAGGATTTGGCTCCCATGGGATAACTAAAAAGTGCATAATTAAAATAATATTTGACCAGTAAAGGTAGAAAATAAATATTTCAGGATACAAACGGAAGTATTAAATTCATTTAATGGAAAAGAAACGTTTACGGCAAACTGTAAAATTTGATGTAAGTTTGTACGTCATAAAACGGATTATTCATGAGATTGAAAGCATTCGTGTTCGGGTCGGCGGCTATGCTTGTTTTACTGATTGTTGTTGCATGCGCAAAGCGTGCCACACCGACAGGAGGACCTAAAGATGAAACACCTCCCGTTATGGTTGGCAGCGAACCCGAAAATGGCATAACCAACTACAATGGGAACAGCTTCACAGTAACTTTCGACGAGTACGTGAAACTTGATCAGCTCAATGAAAAATTTATGGTATCCCCTCCTATGAAGAAAAAGCCAAATATATACCTGAGGGGTAAAAGCCTGCATGTCGATTTTCCGGAACAACTTAAAGATAGTACTACATATACCTTCTATTTTCAGGATGCAATAAAGGACCTGAATGAAGGGAATCCTTATAATAATTTTCAATTTGTGTTCTCAACGGGGGCTGTTCTGGATTCCCTTTCTGTTACAGGAAGCATCCTTATGGCGTCTGACCTTGAAGCTGGAGATAATGTACTGGTTACGATGTACAGTAACACGGCTGATTCAGCCCCCAGGAAACTTATTCCGGATTATATAACGATGGCTGATGCAAAGGGGCAGTTCAGAATTGATAATATCAAGGGAGGTAAATACCGGATCTATGGTCTGATAGATAACAATAATAATAAGAAATATGACCTTTCCGATGAATCATTCGCATTTACTGATACGACTATAAATATCAATCCCCTGGATAATTTTATTCCGGTGGTGACGACAGATGTTGACAGTGTTCCAACAGGACTGGCAATGAAAGCTGTAGCAGATACATCTTTCACTATAGGCCAGGTCAG
>CAZQRQ010000118.1:0-3724 GCA_964595725.1 uncultured Rikenellaceae bacterium
TTTGGTCTTATGGTCTTGCAAACCTTTAGTCACTGTGATAACAGCCCCCCTTAAGGGGGGTTGGGGGGTTACAACTCAAACTTCTCGATCTGTTCTTTAACTTCCTTCAGAAACAAAGTTGCCGGTCCGCCGTCAACTGCCCTGTGGTCGTATGTGAGCGATAATCCGACAAACGGAACAAAGCCGAAGGTGCTGTTTCCGATGTCTGCCGGCCTGTGAACTATGGTGCAAACCCCCAGTATTGCTACCTGCGGAAGGTTGATCACCGGTGTGAACATTTCAACACCGTAGGCTCCAAGGTTTGACACTGTAAAGGATGCAGCATCGCTTTGAAGCACTTCAGGATTTATGTTCCCCTTCCTGCATGCTTCAGCCACCGAGTGAAGCTCTGAAGATAGTTCCCGGATATTCATCTTGTCGGCATTTTTCACTGCCGCGACCATTAATCCGCGGGGCGTATCTACGGCCAGGCCCAGGTTAACATCGCCGAAAGTTCTTATTCTGTCGCCAAGAAAATGGCTATTTACATCAGGAAACTTCTTCAATGCCCTGATAACACAATAACATATCATATCATTGATAGTAATATCAGGGGGATTCATCCCTGAAGCTGCAGAATCCTTTATCTTCCTCCTGGCATTCAGCAAGAAACGGACATCGGCACTCATGTGATGCGTCAGCTGGGCCGAATTCTGAAGTGATGCATGCATCGCTTTTGCTATCATCTTCCTGACGTTGGATACCGGAACATCAGTAAAACCCGTTTCGGATTCCAGGCGTCCGGCATCAGTTACCAGTTGCCTGGTACGAATATTTTCAATATCGGCTGCCACTATCCGGCCATTGGGACCTGACCCCGCTATCCGGCTTATGTCAATGCCCCTCTCGTCAGCTATCTTCCTGGCCCTGGGCGAGATCCTTATCTTTCCTTCATGCATCCGAGGTTCAGCAATAACAGGTTCAGCCACCTCTTCTTTCACGGCCCCGGGCCTGCTTTTCTCCCCTTCACTTTTCACGGCTGGATTTCCAGGTTTGAACGACTGGGTCTCTTCGCCTTCCTCTCCGATCACAGCCACATTTACGAGAACAGGCACCTCATCACCCTCATCGAAAAAAATGTCAAGCAGTATACCATCGGCCGGCGATTCCATTTCAAATGCTGCCTTATCGGTCTCATAGGAGAACAAAATGTCTCCGTTACTGACGGTGTCTCCCCTTCTCCTGAACCAGGTTGTTATTATACATGTTTCGACTGACTGACCTTGTTTGGGCATTATTACCGGTATAGCCATCTGATTATTTGCTTAAGCTGTTCCTCTCATCTGCACCTGCAACGGCAGGCAGGGGAAATGCAATTATTCTAACTTGTAAATATATGTTTTAATAAAGTGCTATTTACTGCCTGAATATATGGCAAATGCAAAAATATTAAATAAAACTTGTATTTACAAGTTAATTACTCTAATTTTACTTTCTAAAGCAATAATAAAATGGCAGGCAAGGCTCTTGATACTCTGTGGAACTCTATGCATCTCAGTGTCTCTCTGTGTAATATTCTTCTCTGCGGTTAAAATAAAATACAATCTGCCTTGAAACCAGTACCTCAATATCGGCGGCTCTACGAGACACTCAGGAAGCATATCCTTGATGGCGTTTACAAGGAAGGTGATCTTCTGCCTTCGGAGAATGAGCTGTGCCGGCTTCACGGGATGACACGCCCTACCGTTAGGCAATCGCTTGCAGCGCTGGCTGCCGACGGTTTCATAAGGAAATACCAGGGTAAAGGCAGTATAGTGCATGGCAGGCAACGCGAGATAGGGATACTTTCGGTATCGGGAACGACATCAGCCGTCGGTGACAGGAACCTTGAAACGAGGATCATTGTCAGACCGGAACTGAGGCCATGGGACGACCACTTCATGTTTCCTCTGTCTGAGCTTGAAAAGGAATCTGGCTGCATATATATGGAGAGATTAAGATTACTCGATGGCATCCCTATTTTCTATGACATCAGCTTCATAGCTAATATCAACCTTCCGAGGATAACATCAAGGCAGTTTGAAAACAAATCACTTTTCCAGATACTCAGGGATAATTACCAGGTTGAAATAAAAGGCGGGGCTCAGAGAATAAAGGCTATTCCTGCCTCGGCAAGAATAAGCCGTTTCCTCAGTATCAAAAAAGGAGAGCCTGTGCTGCACCTAGAAAGGAAAATTGATACCAATATCCAGGAACTTCACCTGTATTCATCAATATATTGTAATACAGGGAATTACTCAATATACGGAACATTTTAAACAAACACGGATGCCTTCAGGTGATATAGCAATAGTTTTTGATTGCGGAGCCACAAATGTAAGAGTTATAGCAATAAACAGCAGGGGTGATATTCTTGCATCGGAATCATTCCCGAACAGCACGGGGCCGGATCCTTTCTACCCGTCATACCGGATCTGGGATGTAAACGAGATATGGAAGAAAATGTGTGCAGCTTCATTGAAAGTTGCCGGGAGGATCAATACAAACGACATCGCAGGTATTACCATAACAACTTTCGGGGTGGACGGAACCCTTTTCGAAAAATCGGGAAAGATGAGCTATCCGGTCATCTCGTGGCAATGCGAAAGAACGAACAGGATCATGGCTGAGATAGACAAGTACATTCCACTCCCTGATTTATACGCAGAAGCAGGTGTACTGCCTTTTAACTTCAATACAATCAACAAGCTGATCTGGTTCCTGGAAAACAAACCCGAGGTGATTGATAAATCGGATGTGTTCCTCTTTATGCCGTCAATCTTCAATTTCTTCCTTACCGGGGAAATGCTTAATGACATGACGATGGCAGGCACATCCATGCTTACCGATCATTCCTCGCGGGGATTTTCACCCGGCATTCTGCAAAAGATAGAATTCCCTGAAGGTAAAATGGGTAAAACGGCAGAGCCAGGAACGGTAATAGGCAAAGTGACTGCCAGGGCTGCTGCCGAAACATCTCTTCCTGAAGGCATCCCGGTCGTCGCTACGGGGCACGACACTCAGTTTGCCATCTTCGGGTCCGGAGCTGAAATTAATGAACCGGTACTTAGTTCGGGGACATGGGAAATATTAATGGTAAGGGCAGCCGGCTACCGATCGGGTAAAGAGCAGCTGGAAATGCGGATCACCACCGAGCTTGATATTAAACCTGGAATTTACAATATCGGCAACCAGTGGATAGCATCGGGGATGCTGGAATGGGCCAGGAGAACACTTTATGCTGATATAAAAAATGATGTATACGAGGTAATGATTAAAGGAGCCTCAGCTGTACCGCCGGGGAGTAACGGGGTGAAGATAAACCCGAAATTCTACGAGGAACTTAAAGGACAGCCGGGTGGTGAGATACTTGGATTAACAATGGATACTACCAGGGATGAGATTTACCGTGCTATGCTTGAAGCTCTTTCAATACGGCTCAGGGAGGGTAAGGAGGCACTGGAGAAAGCAGGCGGGTTCCATACCGGCAATATTCTGTGCGTCGGGGGAGGATCGAGGAACAGGCTCTGGAACCAGCTGCGTGCTGATTACACAGGGGTACCTGTAAGGATTACAGACAAAACGGAGACAACAGTTCTCGGAGCATCTCTTTTTGTGCAGTATGCCTGCGGCAATGCGTCATCACCGGAAGAGGCCAGGTCGATGGTGGATTATAAGACTGAGGTTTTTGAACCAGGGCTTTAAT
>CAZQRQ010000118.1:3824-5540 GCA_964595725.1 uncultured Rikenellaceae bacterium
CCATAATTCACATTTTCCTATCTTTGCTCCGTTTTAAAAACCATATAACCTAATGAGCTTAAGTGAACAGGAACAGATACGGCGTCAGGCACTTGAAGATATAAGAAAGCTGGGTATTGATCCCTATCCTGCTGCTGAATACAGGACTAATGCTTATGCACAGGAGATCCTGGACAACTATTCTCCCGAACAAAATAACTACCAGGATGTAACCCTGGCAGGCAGGATAATGTCGAGGCGGATAATGGGAAATGCATCTTTCGCTGAGATAATGGATTCCACGGGAAGGATCCAGATATACCTGCGACGTGATGATATTTGTCCGGGTGATGACAAAACTCTTTACAATACTCTGTTCAAGCACCTGCTGGATATTGGTGATATAATAGGGGTAAAAGGCCATGTTTTCAAAACCCAGATGGGGGAAACCACTGTACATGTTAAGGAATTCACACTGCTTTGCAAGTCTGTTCATCCTCTTCCTATAGTAAAGGAAAAGGACGGTAAGGTATACGATGCCTTTACCGATCCCGAAATGAGGTACAGGCAGAGATATGTCGACCTTATAGTGAACCCGCACGTAAAGGACATCTTCAGGAAGAGAACACAGATAATACAGTCGATTAGGGAACTCTTCAACTCGAGAGGCTATCTTGAAGTTGAGACCCCTGTCCTCCAGGCAATACCCGGAGGTGCAAATGCCAGGCCCTTTAAAACGCACCATAATGCCCTGGATATCCCGCTATACCTCAGGATAGCAGATGAGCTTTATCTCAAGAGGCTTATTGTTGGAGGATTTGAAGGCGTATACGAGTTCGCCAAGGACTTCCGTAATGAGGGTATGGACAGGACCCACAATCCGGAATTCACAGTTATGGAGATCTACATAGCCTACAAGGACTACAACTGGATGATGGGATTCACCGAGGAGATTATCGAGAAAGCTGCTATGGATCTTCATGGCACTACCGAGTTAACATACGGAGGCAGGAAGATAAGCCTCAAACCCCCGTATAAAAGGATAAGCATGCTCGATTCCATTAAGGAGAATACAGGCGTGGATATTACCGGGCTCAACGAAAAGGATCTCAGGGGTGTTTGCGACACCCTGGGCGTTCCGCACGACAAGACCATGGGTAAAGGGAAGCTTATAGATGCTATCTTCAGTGAGAAATGTGAACATGCTCTCGTCCAGCCGACTTTTATTATTGACTACCCGACCGAAACATCGCCCCTTACAAAAATGCACAGGAGCAAGCCCGGCCTGACCGAGAGGTTTGAACTCTTCATCAACTGCAAGGAGATAGCCAATGCCTACTCCGAGCTTAATGACCCCATTGACCAGATGGAAAGGTTCAAGGATCAGCTCAGGCTGTCTGAGAAAGGTGATGATGAAGCCATGTTCATCGATCACGACTTTGTGAGAGCCCTGGAATACGGTATGCCGCCGACATCAGGGATGGGTATGGGTATCGACAGGCTGACAATGCTTCTTACGGATCAGCCATCTATCCAGGATGTCCTCTTTTTCCCGCAGATGAAACAGGAGGGAGGGCGCAGAGCGCAGGGCGAAGAGCAAAGGGCAAAATTCCTTGAGATGGGTATTCCAGAGGTATGGATAAAACCCCTGATAGCTCTGGGCTACGATTCAGTTGAGAAGTTGAAGGAGGTTGAAAAGCCGGGTAAGCTTGCAAATGACCTTAACGGCTATAAAAA
>CAZQRQ010000119.1:0-5393 GCA_964595725.1 uncultured Rikenellaceae bacterium
CTTTTTGGAGGTCTCTTTGCTCTTGTCTGTATTCCGGCCCTGAGACTCCTGTTTTCCTTTGCAGGGATGAGCCAGGTTAAAAATCCCTTTTCACGTCCTAAGAAAATATTGATAGTGTGTAATGAAACAGAATACCAGGGCCTGGGGCAGCTCGTACTGAAAACTGGCAATCCTGTAGATTTGAAGGGAAGGGTAAGTATCCAGGATGAAGACTTAGGTAAAGAGGTACTTGGCAATCTTAATCAGATAATGGAAATTATTAGAATTAACAGACCCGATGAAATTGTTTTTTCTGCCAGGGAAATATCCGCTTCTCAGATAATAGACCTTATGTCGATGTTATCGGGGAAAGGTATCAAGACCAGGATCGCCCCGAGCGGTGAAAAATTGCTTATTAGCAGCAATTCAGTCCACCTACATGATGATCTCCGTGAAATTGATAGTTCGCAGCTGAAAGTAAGCTGAATTGAAATACTTGAAAAGCCGGTGAAAAAAATTGATTAATTGAAATCAAACATATTTAACCCGAATTTGTTATCAGTTGTAAAGAGTTGAAATATTACAATAAATATCATTTATGGCCCGAGTTAACATAGTATTGCCAGCAATGGGAGAAGGCGTTATCGAAGCAACAGTAACAAAATGGCTTGTTTCGAAAGGTGCATCGGTAAATGAGGAGGATCCGATTGTCGAAGTAGCAACCGACAAGGTCGATTCTGAGGTGCCTTCACCGGTGAAAGGTACGATAGTTGAAATCATTGCCGGCGAAGGATCTGTTCCGAAAGTGGGCGATACAATTGCCATACTGGAGGACAATAAGGAGTATAAGTCAGCTGAACCCGAAAAGGTTGAACTTGAAATAAAAAAGGTGCGGGAGACAGCTGATGAAATCAAAAAAGAAGAGACTGTCATTGAAAATGTCTCAAAAGAGATGAAAAGCCGTACACCTTCAGGTAAATTCCTGTCGCCTCTTGTAAGGAGTATTGCTTCCGCTGAAGGAATAAACTACACTGAGCTTGATAAGGTGAAGGGTTCCGGGATGGATGGCAGGATAACGCGCGATGATGTTCTCGGGTTGCTTGCTGAAAAAAAGAAATCTGCTGAAAAGGCGGAAATTGTTGCTGCTGGCAAGGAGGAAAAAACACTTGCCGTTGCAACTCCATCAGTCGCATCTTCTGCCGGTGATGAAATTATTGAAATGGACAGGGTACGTAAACTGATTGCCGAGCATATGGTAATGTCCAAAAGAACATCAGCACATGTAACATCTTTCATCGATGCTGATGTAACAAAGATGGTGATCTGGAGAAACAGCGTAAAGGAAAAATTCTTTGAGAGGGAGAGTCTGAAGCTTACTTTCACCCCTGTTTTCATAGATGCAGTCGCTAAAGCAATTACCGATTTCCCTATGCTCAACAGCTCAGTCGACGGAAACACGATCATTAAAAAACGTAATATAAATATAGGTGTGGCAACTGCTTTGCCCGACGGTAATCTCATTGTGCCTGTAATCAGGAATGCCAATGAAAAAAGCCTTACAGGACTTGCCAGGGCAGTCAACGACCTGGCCGGACGGGCCCGAAGTAACAAGCTGAAACCTGAGGAAATAACCGGGGGCACTTTCACAATCACCAACTTTGGAAGCTATAACAATCTTGCCGGATCACCGATAATTAACCAGCCGCAGGTTGCAATACTTGGCACCGGTGCAATAAGAAAAACTCCTGCAGTTATTGAGACAGATGAGGGAGATGTTATAGCTATCCGCCAAATAATGATCCTGTCGTTGAGTTATGACCACCGAATAATCGACGGAGCTCTTGCAGGTAAGTTCCTTGCCAGAGTAAAGTGGGTACTTGAAAATTACAGACCGGATATTATTTAGTTATCCCCTTTAAGAGGAATTCTGGTGTTAATACCGGGTTTTCCAGGGGTTAACAAAAAAAAAGCAGTGTTTAATAAAAAGGGATAATGCATGATATCCTATTTCTAATATTTCTCCTATATTAGTACCTTGTTGTTTTTGAAACCAATTATCAGATGAAAAGGGTTCTTCTGCTACTGTTAGTGGTAATTATTATTTCTATAAATTCATATTCACAATATTCTAAAGGAGAACTTAAAGATGAGTTTTATGCATCTGAATCATTCTTACTTTTCGAGGAATACGAGGACGCACTGCCGGGATATGAACTCAACCTGAGAGTCGATCCGACCAATAACAACATGCGATATCGTATAGGGCAATGCCTTCTGAATATCCCCGGCAGGAAAAAGGAAGCTATTGCCTATCTTGAAGCAGCAGTCAGGGATATTGATCCGAAATACAGGGAAGGAAGATTCAAAGAAAAGCAGGCGCCCTTCGATGCATATTATTACCTGGCCAATGCGTACAGGATTAACAACCAGCTGGAAAAAGCGATATCCACCTACGAAATTTTCAAAAGCAATCTGGATACCAAAGTATATAACATTGATGTCGTAAACCTTCAGATTGAGTCATGCAGAAATGCCATGGAGCTTATGAAGGTGCCGCGATATATGAGAAAGATAAACCTGGGAGACTTGATAAACAACAGGCTGAACGACGTAAACCCGGTTGTTTCAGGTGATGATAGCGTTATGGTTTTCAACAGGACCGGAGGTTTGCAGGATATCCTTTTCTATACCAGGAAAATAGACGGAAAATGGACCGCCCCTGTAAATATAATTCCGGAACTGGGCATGGGATTTGAAGAGGGAAACTATGCAACGTGTCTTTCGGAAGACGGACGTGAACTCTATATCTACAGGCCTGAAGCAGATTTTGATGGTAATATTTATGTTTCAAGAAGATCCTCAGATGACAGGTGGTCAAACCTTGAAAAATTGAACGATAACATAAATACCAAGTACTGGGAATCACATGCAAGCATATCTCACGACGGGAAAAAGCTGTATTTCACATCCAACAGGAAAGGAACAGTGGGAGGTCTGGACATTTACGTATCTGAAAAAGACAGTACGGGTAAATGGGGACCAGCCAAAAACCTGGGACCTACAATAAACACTATTTATAATGAGGAAACTCCCTTCCTCGGCGAAAATGATAAAACACTTTTTTTCAGCTCCAGGGGTCATTTCAACATGGGAGGCCACGATATTTTCTATTCGGTCCTGGATGAAAACGGGGAATGGACTACCCCTCTCAATGTCGGCTATCCACTTAATACAACTGATGATGACATCTTCTACAATCCTACCAGTGAAGGATATACTGCATATTATGCATTGATTGATTCAGCAGGTTATGGGTTGTCCGACATTTATTATGTCGAAATCTTCTCTAAGGATCATCCAAGGAAATTTGTGATAAGAGGAATTGCACAGGTTAAAGACCTCCTGAAGAACTTTGCTGACAGCATCAAGATCAGTGCTATGAATATCACTGATCCTGAAACGAAAGTGATTGTCTATTCCGATCCTGTCACCGGAGAATACAAGTTTGAACTTCCCCAGGGTAATTATGAAATAACCTATGAAGCTGAAGGAGCTGAAAAAACAACCAGGAACCTTGAACTCAAGCTGGACCGCCCTGCAGATAGTTTCCTGCTTCCCGAAACCACATTGCCCAAGACCGATTTTGTTGCAGATATGGAAATTGAGAGCAACAGGACAATATCTGTAACAGGTGGTGATACACTCAATTTCCCGCTGAGGGTCGAGCCTAACTCAATACTCAGGATTGAGCACTGGAGGGGTGATTCTTTACTCTATACAGAAGAGTTCGTCATAAATGACCCGGATTTTAAATATAAAATGGTTCCGGATCAGGGTGACAACAGGCTGGTGTTCAAGCTCGAGGACAGATTCGATAATCTTACTGAATCAGAAGTAGTTGTTACACGCGAAAAAGCAGTTACGCAACAGCCGGTTGTCAGACCGGAATACTCCAGGATTATTGCTCAGAAACAGATCGACGCGTTCACCGATATGCTTAAAGACAGATCAGATGATGATCTTTCGGCTCTTATCCGTAAATCGGGAATAGAAAAACAGCAATACGGAAAACTCGACGATGTTATTGCTGGCCTTAAAACAAAAGCCATTGATAATAACGTGGATCCGGCGGAAGTTGACAGGCTTGCCCTTAAGGTTGCTGTCTCGGACAACGTCCTTAGCCAGTCTGCTGTCGATATACTTGAAGCTAACGCTGATGGTCAACTCAGGGAAATACTGGAAAACCTTGATATTTATGAAGCCGGACTTAAAACATGGAGTGACCTTATTGACTATGTGAGTGAGAAAAGCGGAGGAAAGTTCGGTTCAGATGATTTAAATAAACTGGCTTCCGATATTATTTCCGGCATTGACCCCGGGATCAGAAGGATCAGGGATAAAGTAAGTTTATACGGGAATAATTCAGACAGGGCAGAACTTATTGCGGAAGCGATGGCTGCCGCTGACAGTATCAAAGCAAAGTCTGCCGGGGAATGGCTCAGAAATTTCTTTGACGAAGCAATAAGTCTCGGCCTCTCAGAAGAAGAACTTGCAAGGCTTCTGAAAGTTATTAGCGCTATGCCGGATACCGGGACAGAGGATTACCTGGATGAACTTATCCGGTACTCAGAAAAACCTCTTGCAGATTACCTGAGGGAAATAAGCCTGACTAAGAATCGTATCAGGACACCGGAAGACCTGATTCTCGAATTGCTCAAAGGCCGCCACGACGGATTCTTTAACCAGGATATTTTATTCAGAGCACTGTCAAAAATAATTTCAGCAAAAGAGATCCCCGAAGATATAATAGCATCCCGGTCCGCTGAAATAGAAAAGAAAAGTCACTTTGAAATATGGATCATCCTGGGTGCAGGATTATTACTCTTCGTTATTATATTTTTCTGGAAAAGAAAGAAGAAGGAAAAGGACAAAAAGCTGAACACCTAATGGCTCAAATTAGAAAGATGACAGGGAAAATAATATACCAGATACTTGCGATAATTTTAGCCACTGCTGGTATATCGTCGGCACAGGACATGAAATCCATGCAGGAAACATTTCTTGAGGCAGAATATTTCTTCATGTCTGAAGACTATTCGGATGCCCTTCCATATTACCTGGAATTATCTGAAAAAATGCCCGGTAATGCCAACCTTGAGTACAGGGCCGGTATTTGCTATCTGAATATCCCTTCTGAAAAGGAACTTGCAGTAAGTTACCTTGAAAAAGCAAGCAGCAAGATCTCGGCAAAACACAAAGAAGGTACCATAACTGAGGAATCAGCACCTTACGATGCACTTTACCAGCTTGGTGTTGCTTACAGGATAAGCCATCATCTCAATAAAGCAAAAGAAGCATTCAGAAGATACAGGGAGACTCTGCTGCCTGACGATACTGAAAACATCAGCTTTATT
>CAZQRQ010000120.1:0-5300 GCA_964595725.1 uncultured Rikenellaceae bacterium
CATAACTTCAAGGATTTTATGGATTTTCCAAAGGTCAAACCCAAAAAGCTCTATTACCAACCGCTTATACCTGTGCAACATCGCGATATTATTCATGGTAAAAGCATCCTTACCGCTATCAAAAAGAAGGATATAATGCTGTTCTTCCCTTACCATCCCTTTGACCATTTCATAGAACTGCTGAGAGAAGCTTCAATTGATCCGGTAGTCACATCAATACAGATCACACTTTACAGGCTGGCCAGGAATTCGAGTGTCATCAATGCCCTGCTGAATGCTGTAAGGAACGGTAAGAAAGTAACAACAGTTGTTGAGCTACAGGCACGATTCGATGAAGAGGCAAATATCTTCTGGGGTCAGAAACTGACTAATGAAGGAGTAAAGGTAATTTACGGGGTACCAGGCCTGAAAGTACATGCGAAGCTTTGCCTTATAACAAGAGACAAAGGCAATATTATTCAGCGTTTCGCTGCCGTCGGTACAGGAAATTTCAATGAAAAGACCGCGCAGGTTTATACCGATCACCTTCTTCTTACATCAAATAAGAAGATCACCTACGAAGTTTATAAAGTATTCAGCTTTTTTAATGCCAACTATAAGAAAGACAATTACTACCACCTTGTAATCTCTCCTTTCCAGCTGAGAAACAAGATTAACCTGCTGATCGAGAATGAGATTAAATTTGCAAAGGCAGGCAAGAAAGCATTCATTTATATGAAACTTAACAACCTCACCGACAGGGAGTTGATCAATTCATTATACGAGGCTAGCCAGGAAGGGGTTGATATACGTCTTATTGTCAGAGGCAATATGTCTCTTGTCCCTCATATTAAAAAGCAAAGTGAAAATATCAGTGCTATAGGAATAGTGGACCGTTTTCTGGAGCATACAAGGTTCTGGATATTTCATAATGGAGGAAACGAAGAGTACTTTATTTCATCTGCCGACCTTATGACGCGTAATATTGAACAGAGGATTGAAGTAACCTGTCCGATTTTCGACAAAACCATCCAGAAAGAGATCAGGAAAGTTTTTGAGATACAATGGGAAGATAATGTCAAAGCGAGAAAAATTGACCAGCATCTCTCCAATAAATTTGTCAGGGATGGTAAAAAGGCTTGCCAATCACAGATAGAGGTATATGAATATGTTAAAAAGCTGCATGAGAAAACCCAGTAAAACCTTAATTAAATGAATTACCAGGTATTAGCTGCAGGGACGCTTGTCATCATATTCCTGTCGTGGATCATTTCAGTAAAACACAAGAGGTATCATGGAGTTGCAAGGTTTTTTTCATTTGAAAGCATTTTTCTTCTTTTCCTGCTGAACTATAGAGCCTGGTTTTCAGATCCTCTTTCCTGGCACCAGGTTATTTCGTGGATATTGCTTTCACTTTCACTTTATTTTGCTGCTGCCGGATTTCTACTTCTGAAGAATATCGGGAAACCTGACTCAAATTTCGAGAACACATCGGTACTTGTTAAAAAAGGTCTTTACAGATATATCCGCCATCCGCTATACCTTTCACTTTTTCTCCTTGGAACAGGGATAATGTTTAAAGATCCCTTCCCAAACCAGGTGCTCCTGGGATCCTTGAATCTTGTCGCCGTGTATTTTACTGCAAGGATTGAGGAAAAGGAAATGACTGTAAAGTTCGGGGAAGAATACCTTGAATACAGGAAGGAGACATGGATGTTCATCCCATTTATTCTATGACCTGCACAACAAGGTATTTACTGCCAGCAATTCCTGCACAGGCAAATAAGCATCATAGTCCACCAGGGCAATAAAAAACGACTAATTAAGTTTGAACAGTTTTATCTCCCGATTGTTTTAAATTAAAAACATCATGAAAAGGAGAGAATCACTTCAGAAAATAGTCGTAGGCGGAGTAACATTATTCTTTATGCCAACGATATTGACGAGCTGTCAGAAAGATCCTGCTGACCAGAATGGCAACACACCACCTCCGGGAAGCACAATTGAGCTGGATTTAAACACTCCCACCTATTCCTCTTTGAAAAATCCTGGCGAATACGTTGTTGTCCAGGGAATAATAGTAGCAAACACAGGATCAGGCTATGTAGCTCTCTCCAGTACCTGTACTCACAACGGCTGCACTATAGGATATAACCTGGCAGCGAACAATTTCCCCTGCCCGTGCCACGGGTCAGTTTTCTCCACCACGGGAAGCGTTGTTAACGGACCGGCAACAACACCGGTGAAATCCTATACAGTCACTGTTGCAAGCGATATAATCACTGTAAATATTTAAATAACTCAGATTTCAGCGTTAATATGCTTACAGCTGGATATAAGAAAGGGTGCTTTACGCACCCTCTCAACTCTTGTTTTCTGTCTATTTTGCTGAAAGCCAGCTCATAACCTTGTCAGACATCGGTTTTTCCTTGGAAAGCAGTACTTCCTGAAGGTGTCCGTTTTCGTCAATAAGATATTTCTGAAAATTCCACTTTACTTCTGAATCCATAACGCCATTCCTGGACTTTTCTGTAAGCCACTTGTATAAAGGATGCATATCATCACCCTTTACTGAGATTTTTGCCATCATCGGGAAAGTTACACCGTAGTTTTCAGTGCAGAATTGTCTTATCTCGGCTGCTGTTCCCGGTTCCTGGTTTGCAAAATTATTTGCAGGGAATCCCAGAATCACAAATCCATCTCCTCCTTCCATCTCATATAGCTTTTCAAGCTCCTCATACTGCGGAGTATACCCGCATTTGGAAGCAGTGTTGACTATCATTACCTTCTTGCCTTTCAGTGTTGCAAAATCAAAGGTGTCGCCTTCAAGGGTTTTTACCTTGAAACTGTAGAAACTCTCAGACTGTGAAAAGGCAACTGTTGTCAGCATAAAAAAAGATAATAATAAAGCTATTTTATTCGTTTTCATATCGTATTTGTTTGATTTACTTTGTCATTTTAACAAAGATACATGATTTTTGTTCAGCTAGT
The DNA here is from genome assembly GCA_964595725.1 of uncultured Rikenellaceae bacterium. Classification (GTDB taxonomy): domain Bacteria; phylum Bacteroidota; class Bacteroidia; order Bacteroidales; family VadinHA17; genus LD21. The sequence continues at coordinate 2,971 of CAZQRQ010000120.1, forward strand.
ATGAAGAGAAAAACCACCATAGTATATATATGCTTTATCGCTGTCCAGGCATTTTCACAAGGCAGGATAGGCGCTGATGATGAAACATTTAATTATTACAGACAATTAAATGACAAGGAATTACGGCTGGCTGAGTTCAAAGACAATGATGAATCCCTGCTTCTGAAGCTTCAGCAGGTGGAGGTTATCAATACCAGCAGGAGAAGATTCAGAGCTCCACCTGTTAAGCTTGATATCCTGGCTTCAAGAGTGGCTAACAGTCAATGCCGGGAAGCAGCAGAAAACGGTTATGTCTCACACTGGAACCTTGCAGGGGAAAAGCCATATATGCGTTATGCTTTTGCCGGAGGTTACGATCATGTATCAGAAAATGCCTATGGAGAGTGGACTGGCGGGAAATATGAAAATAGTGCGTCCTTTATCGCCTCCATGATGGAAAAAGGGCACCGGGACCTTATTAACGAAAGGCCTCCGAATGACGGGCATAAGCAGAATATCATCCAGAAGGATCATAATTTTGTTGGTATCGGTTATTACCTGTCGGACAAGGAGTTCAGGTACTATGAAGAATTTATTGACAGGTACCTCGAATTTGATCATGTTCCTCATGATCTTGCAATCAATGAGAGATCAGACCTGGTTGTAGACACCAGAGGATCTTCATATCTCTACTTTGTAATTATATACTATGAGAAATTCCCCGGGCCAATGAAGCCGTCACAGCTGATCCGTACAGGAAGCTATACCGACTTCACACACGAAGTATATCAGAATATTCCTGCATGGGATCTTGCTGCGTACCGGAACGGTACAGCTTATAAAATACCTTTGAGATTCACAAAGGAAGGCCTATATTACATACATATCTTTACTGATCCTTCCGATAAAAGTAAATCACGATCCCTTAATACCCAGGGGAAAACCCCCGTGAGTGGTATTGTTATTAAGGTCAGGTAGCAGGCTCGTCCCTACCTTGCCTCGATTGTTGATCTGGTATCGACTGTGACAGGGAATGTCATACTTTGTGGCCCGGATATTTCCATGGTGCCATTCATCCTGGTCGATACTTCCTGCTTCACAAAGAAACCTTCCTTAATAGCGAAGTAAAATGTTGCCTGTCCCTGTAACGGTCCCCCGTAAGAAACATCCATGCCCATGCTTTGCGCCTTTGTACCTGCATTGCCCTTTACCGATGATGTTATCTTTGCGCATTCGATCCCATTTACCTTTTCCACTCCCTCATACTTATACGTGTTTTCCAGTTCCTGAATATTTGAGGCAACGCTGCTATATCCGTATATGGTATCATTCGATGTCCATGTTTCCCCTGGGTTGAGTGATTTTTCGGGAAGAACCGGGAAGATGTTCCTGAATGACTGTGACAGGTTTGTGTTACCCTGGTCCTGCACCGAATATTGTATTTTCTCAGCTTCCGAAATATCAACCACTTTACCGGCAGGCGAAATGACCATATTAAATGATTTGCCTTCAATATCCTTTACCCTGGAATTTGTAACACCCTGCATGGCCGCATCTATACTCATAATAAGGGAATCGACTGTAATAGAAATTTTCAGGTTTTGGCCTACTTTTTCCACCATTTTAGCTTTGAAGCCAAAAGCGGTGTTTACAATTACTTCCATTGTCTGCCCCTGTATATCCATCAACTGTGAAATGGCTGAAGCAGAACTGTAATTCAATGTTTTGCCTGCAGGCATGTTATAGGCAAGCCTCACACTTTTCTGTGCTGACAAAGAACCTGCAATACACAGAAAAACCAGGACAAGGAATATCAGTCGCATCACTTTCCCGGATAGTTTTTCACTTTTTAAGTAGCTTTTTTTCATTTAGATCAGTCTTGAGTAAATATTAATTTTCTTTACGACCGGTACTTTATACCGTAATACTTATAAAAGTATGAAAACTATTTTATTCTTATAATCAACAGGTGCAATTATGAAAATTAAAAAAGTAATTATACTTTTGCGACTCTCTGAATCCGGGCGATGTATGATGAAATACTCCTTCGCCGGAGGCTTCGGAGCAGGTCTGTCTTCGCTGAAGCTAAGACGGATAATACGGGGTGTAGCGCAGCCCGGTTAGCGCATCTGCTTTGGGAGCAGAGGGTCGCAGGTTCGAATCCTGCCACCCCGACAAACACAAAAGGCCCGGTCCGCCACAGGCGGATCGGGTTTATTATTGTTGGAAGGAGCGGTAAAAGCTTGCTTTTATGAGCGAATGACAACAATAAAACCGACTGAAAGGAAGGCTTTTGTGTTTGAATCAACCCTAAGAAGGATCACGAGTGAACCGCCGCCATGGCGGTGAGC
>CAZQRQ010000121.1:0-1525 GCA_964595725.1 uncultured Rikenellaceae bacterium
AGGTATGCAATGATGGTGTCTTTCATGGGTGTCATTGTGATAATGTTTGTTCTGTTCATTACAATGGAAAAGGAAAAGTTCCCTGCAGTCAGGCAGGATGAACTTGTTGTCTCGATCGACTGGAATGAGAACATAGACACAAAGGAGAACCTCGAACGTATCAGACAGCTCTTAAGTGAATCAGGAAGTATAATAGTGCAGTCTAATTCCTTTATCGGGGAGCAGCAGTTCCTCTTTAACCGCGATTTTGACCAGTCTTACACCCAGACAAAGCTCTATATTAAAGCTGCCGACTATAGCCTGGTTGGATTGATAACGGATAATTGTGAAAGGTTCATAAGCACCAGTTTCCCTGAAGCTGTTCTTGAGATAGCTCCTCAGCAGAACATATTTGAAAAGATATTTTCAGCTTCGGAGGTACCTCTGATTGTTGAGGTAAGCCTTATGAAAGAGAAGGAAATACCGCCTGTTGAAAGAATGACCGGAGTTGTTGAAACACTCAGGGCAGGATGGCCCCTTGCGGGGATCTCGATGCCGCCTCTGGAGGACAAGATTCTGGTACGGCTGGATCCCGAAAAAATGCTCCTTTACAATGTCGATCCGAATACCGTATACAGTAACCTTAAGACTGCCCTGAACAAGAATGATATCGGGGAAATGAGGTCTTCTTACGAGATCCTCCCTATAGTATTATCAGGTCGTGAAAAGCTGATAAATGAGATCGTTTCAACAGAATTTGTACCCTCTTCCGCTGGCCGCCTGATACCTATGAATGAGCTGGTTAGCGTCAGGCGCACTCACGATTACAAGACCATTAAAGGGGGTATGAACACCGAGTATGTTCCTGTAAATATGAACATTGAGACAAACACACCAACCAGAGTAATGGCTGATATACGTGCACTGCTGACAGCCGACCAGGCCCTTGATGTCAGCTTCAGCGGCGGTCTGCTTTCGGGGATGCAGCTCTTTAAGGAGTTGTTCATTGTATTGCTGGTGTCGGTACTGCTTCTTTATTTCATCCTTGCTGCACAGTTCGAATCACTCACGCAACCGTTAATTGTACTACTTGAGATTCCGATAGATATTGCAGGTGCACTATTTCTGATAAAGATATCGGGAGGCACAATCAATATCATGACGATGATCGGTCTTATTGTAATGTCGGGTGTCATTATCAACGATTCTATATTGAAGGTCGATACAATAAACAATATCCGGCGCGATGGAGTTGGCCTGATGGAAGCTATATATACCGGCGGCGGCCGAAGGTTAAAGCCGATTGTGATGGTAGCCCTCGCGGCGCTTGTATCCACTTTTCCCATTCTGGTAAGCTCAGGCATGGGAGCCGAACTTCAGCGGCCAATGTCGTGGGCGCTGATCGGGGGTATGTCGCTTGGTACCGTTGTGAGCCTGTTCTTTATACCGCTGGCTTACTGGTTCATATACAGGAAGAAAGGGTAGGGGCGCAGGGCAGGGGGCAAGGAGCAAAGGGCTGAGGACAGTAGAAATTTGCTGACCTGAA
>CAZQRQ010000121.1:1625-5131 GCA_964595725.1 uncultured Rikenellaceae bacterium
AGGGCAGGGGGCAAGGAGCAAAGGGCTGAGGACAGTAGAAATTTGCTGACCTGAAATTCATGGTAATTTGTTCGCCTGACGGCGAACCTAATTCAGTTGTAATTAGTGCTTCGCGCGTAATTATCAGTACTACAATGAATTACAATGAATTACAATGAATTACATGTTCTCCCATTCTCCCTTTCTCCCCTTCCTTCTGCTCCCTGCTCTCTGCTCTCTGCTCCCTGCTCTCTGCTCCTTGCTCCCTGCTCCCTGTTCCCTGCTCTCTGCTCCCTGCTCTCTGCTCCTTGCTCCTTGCTCCTTGCTCCCTGTTCCCTGCTCTCTGCTCCCTGCTCTCTGCTCCCTGCTCCCTGCTCTCTGCTCCTTGCTCCCTGTTCCCTGTTCCCTGCCTTTTCAGCGGTAATCACGAGTTATTCGGGACGACGAAGTCCCGCTTGCGGGATCGTGGAGGTCGAGCAGGTCATGGAGGTCATGGAGGTTATACAGGTCGTGCAGGTCTATCGAGCAGCTAGTCCCTGGACCGGCCAGATCTGCAAGACCTATAAAACCTGTGACCTTCGCTTCTTATAGTGGACCGAATCGCCCCATTCGCCATAAATTACTTCGTTATCTGCAAGACTCACCCTCGCCTCAAGGCATTCCTGGCAATCATCGGCCGATTCATCCGTGCAGGGTTTGTTGTTATAGAGCTTGTAGCTGTCGCGATACTGACCCGGTGTAATATTGGGCATAATAATGTTGGCCCCGATTTTTATGGCCTTCTCCCTTCCCAGCGGATCGATGGCCTGCAGCGCCGTTGCTGCAACTATGTTAATGTCCTTCATCATGATGCGCAGGATGGCTATCATTTTTAGCGAGAGGTTAAACCTGTCAGCTAAGGGCATCAGGTCAGATGTCCCTGAAAGGAGAGGGGTGTCGGCATGTTCTATATACGGACCCATGCCACACATGTCTATGTCGAAATCCTGCATGAATAACAGGTCGCCTGCCAGGTCTCCTGTAGCCTGGTAAGGCAGCCCGATCATCACCCCGGTACCTGTCATGTATCCAATATCCTGCAGGCTTTTCAGGCATCTGAACCTTAGGTCGAAATCGTGCTTTGAATCATCAGGGTGGATCTTCCTGTAAAGTTCCCTGTTTGTTGCCTCCATCCGCAACAGGTACCTGTGGGCACCGGCATCAAACCACCTTTTGTATACCCCGGGTTCCTGCTCTCCCACGGAAAGGGTAATCCCAAGTTCGTTATTCGAGAGCTTCTTGATATTTTTGAGTAAATTTTCTACTCGTTTTGTAAATGAGTCACTTTCAATCTCTCCCGACTGAAGGGCGATCGATCCGTATTTATTGTCGTATGCATATTTAGCAGCGGCAAGTATTTCATCATCAGAAAGATTATAGCGCTTAAGGTTCTTACTTCCCTTCCTGATGCCACAGTACAGGCAGTTTTTTCCGCAGATGTTTGAGAACTCGATCAGCCCCCTGAACCACACCTTCTTACCACAGTATTTCTCTTTCACTTCAGCTGACTTATTAAAAAGCAGCTTTTTATCCTCGCCTTTCGACTCAAGGAGAGTAATAATGTCGTTTTTAGAAAAAGTGTCTTTTTGTAGTATGTCCTTTGCTTTGCTTTCCATCTTGTATTTGAATCATCAGGAAGTTATTATTATTCCCGAAGATCTCGCAGATTTACGCAGATAAATATCATCTTATTTTCCTGACCTGCACGATCCCGCAAGCGGGACTTCGTCGCATGGCTCCTCAGCCTGCCAGACTTAAAATCCTCTCCCGAACATCCCCCAGAGTTCTGCTTTCATTTCTTCCCAGCGTCTCATTGATGCAAAAGCAAAATTATTGGTGTATTCGGTCACATACTTCCTGGCTTCATCATTCTTGCCGTCTTTTACCAGCTCTGTAACTCTCCTTTCTACAGCAGGAACTTCTTCAAATGCTTTATTTTCAAACTCTTCCACAGCAGGTTCTATTATAGTTCTTCCCCTTGACCAGTTCACGGTTGACAGCCTGTTAGCCTCCCGGAACGACCAGATTACTGCTTCTGGACGATAGCGGTGCTGGCCGCAGATATTGAACGATTCCGGCAGTTTTGTCACACCCGAGAATATGGGGATTCTTGGACTTTGCCCCGGGTTATCGAATGAAAACCAGGCTATGGCGCCGACTGCATCAGGCAGCCAGCTACGGCACTGGATCACATGGGAGTATGAGCATCCGGCAATGGCTATTGTCCTTTGGCGCTCAACAGTTCCGGGCTTAAGTTCGTTAAAGAGATTACGCAGGTCGTTGCTCATCCAGTTGCTGGCAACAGGTGACTTAACTTTTTTCTCAACCTCGTTGCCATCCTTATCTTTTTCTTTAACAGTAACAAGCAGGTTTTTTGTCATATCCCATTCTGTTCCTTCATAGGTTTCCCTGAAGAATTTCATTACATCACGCGGAGACAGTTTCTTCTCGGGTTTCACCGAAAAGGGCAGCTCTTCAGCATCGTACTGAAGATCCAGGGAAGGAGCAAGCGTACTAAGGACATAATATTCGCGGATTGAAAATGGTTTGCTGCCACCGATCACTTTCCAGAACTTAATTGCTTCTTTATCGTCCCAGTATCCAAGTTTTTTGGCAACTATCTGCAGGTCAGTGCTGTACATAAAATAATCGGGATTATTAAAATCGATTGTGGATATCCTGGGAATGTTAGCGCAAATGCCTACGTGGTCATCCGGGATCCTCTGGGCACACCATATAGCTGAAGGTCTTCCTTTTCCCGATCCTGAGATTTCAAATTGCCAGACCTCCTTTGGATCAGCGATGGTGATACACTCCGCCAGGTCTCCGTAACCATACTCTTCTGCCAGTCTTCCTATCAGGGCTATTGCCTCCCTGGCTGTTTTACATCGCTGGAGTGCTATTTTCTCAAGTTCTTCGATAAGGAAAAGTCCTTCCTCATTTCTTAATTCCTTTCGGCCGTATATTGTTGTTTCACCAATGGCCAGCTGTTTTTCGTTCATGCAGGGGTATGCCGTGTTAAGGAATGCAAAGGTTTCCTCAGCTTCAGGGATTTCTCCTTTTTCTGTTACATCACTCATGTCCCACTGTTCCTCGGTATGCAGGGTACCCCAGTAGACAGGGTGCATAGTGCCTTTTTCGAATTTACCCGCAGGTGTTATCTCGAGCCAGGTCCGGTAATTACCGTCGCATGAATGAGATGTCATAACCGACCCGTCGGTTGATGCCAGGCGGCCTACCATAATTGTAGTACAGTTTTCTGCATATCCCGGTTCGTCGGGGTCATTTTCAATATACTGCGAATAAACGGCCAGAAAAGGCCAAAGAAGTAATAATGAGATGAGAGTCCTTTTCATAATCTGGTTGGGTCTAATATTGATTTACAAAAATAATCTATTTTTTTAACCGCAAAGGTCACAATGTCTCGATCAAGCCCCCTATATTTGTGCCATTTGGCAATATAGGTTAGAACAAGAGTTCTTTGACAT
>CAZQRQ010000122.1:0-4837 GCA_964595725.1 uncultured Rikenellaceae bacterium
CTTCCTGCGATAAGGATGCTTCTTTCAGAAAGTGGTCCAAAGGTGGTGCGATACAGGCATAATTCGCTTATTGCCAGGTATTACGGCAGCCAGCAGGAATTCCAGAAGATTTCACATCCGCTCACTCCGGATATAATTGTATATTGTAAATACAGATATATTTACATTGACCAGGTGAAATCGCCGGAGCGAATTCTTGAATCCTTCAGGAGTCAGCTTGAACGGTTCAAAGCCGAATATAATTTCAATCCCAGGGTCATTATCATAAAAGGAATGGGAGTATTTGTTGTTGAGGACAGCTATTCTGCTGCTGAATCAGTCCTGGATGTTTACGAGGACCTTATCAGGATCAGCTACTATGCTTCATCGTGCGGTGGTATAAAGATGCTTACACCCGACCAGGTCTCATTTATCGATCAGTGGGAGGTTGAAAACTACAGAAGGAAGATTTCTGCGGGGGCGGATAAAGCCGGTAGTCTGAAAAACAAAATAGTCATAGTAACCGGAGGAGCCCAGGGCTTCGGAGCAGGAATTGCAGTATCTTTTTACAGTCAAAAAGCGAACATTGTGATTGCTGATCTCAATGAGGAATCCGGTGCCTCGCTGGCTTTCGATTTAAATAAAAACAAGCAGGCAAACAGGGCTGTCTTCATCAAATGTGATGTATCCGATCCGGAATCAGTAAGAGATCTTGTTTCATCAACAGTCAGTGAATTTGGCGGGCTTGATGTAATTATCAGTAATGCCGGTATCCTGAGAGCCGGAGGACTTGATGAGATGGAGCCGGATGCTTTCTCAAAGACCACAGATGTCAACTATAATGGGTATTTCCATTGCGCCAAGTATGCTTCCGAGGTAATGAAGCTCCAGAACAGTGAAAAACCTGAATATTTTACAGATATAATCCAGATCAACTCCAAATCGGGCCTTCGGGGAAGCAACAGGAACTTTGCCTATGCAGGAGCAAAATTCGGAGGTATAGGCCTTACACAGAGTTTTGCACTTGAACTGGCGCCATACAGGATCAAGGTCAATTCCATTTGTCCTGGTAATTACTATGAAGGACCCCTCTGGTCAGATCCGCATCACGGGCTTTTTGTTCAGTACCTCAACTCTGGTAAAGTGCCTGGTGCAAAATCTATTGATGATGTAAAACAGTATTATGAAGAGCAGGTCCCGATGAAAAGAGGTTGTAAGGTTAGTGATATAATGAAAGCCATCCTGTATGTGATCGACCAGGAGTATGAAACAGGACAGGCCATACCTGTAACTGGAGGACAGGTGATGCTGGGATGAGGAGGTAAGTGGGAAGTGGGAAGTGAGAAGTGAGAAGTGGGAAGTGAGAAGTGAGAAAGAAGAATGACAATATATATATGAAGACCAAGGTAGTTCGTATCTATGGGAAGAAGGATCTCAGGCTTGAAGAGTTTGAGCTTCCTCCGATCAGGGATGATGAGATACTGGCACATGTAGTATCAGACAGTATCTGCATGTCGTCACATAAAGCGGCATTGCAGGGTGCTGATCATAAGAGGATCCCTGATGATATCCATATAAATCCGACGATAATAGGACATGAATTTGCAGGTGTTATACTGGATGTGGGCAAAAAATGGCAGCATAAGTTCCGGCAGGGCCAAAAATTCTCTATACAGCCGGCAATGGCTCATACAGGTACTTTGGATGCACCGGGATATTCATACCCTTATATCGGTGGCGATGCCACGTATATTATCATACCTGATATCGTTATGGAAGCTGACTGCCTTCTGCCTTATGATGGTGAAGCTTTCTTCCCTGCATCTCTTTCTGAACCAATGTCATGCATCGTTGGAGCCTTCCATGCGAGTTACCATATTCCACCAGGAACATATATTCATGAAATGGGCATTCGTGAGCGGGGCAGCTTGGCCATCCTGGCAGGCAGCGGTCCTATGGGACTGGGAGCAATTGATTACGCATTGCATTGCGACAGGAGACCTTCGTTGCTGGTGGTAACGGATATAGATGAAACAAGGCTTTCCCGGGCGGCATGTCTTTTCACACCTGAAGAAGCTGAAAAGGAGGGAATAAAGCTTATTTATGTAAATACAGGAAATACAGATAACGCGGTTCAGTATCTCAGAAATCTTACAGGCGGAAAAGGATTCGACGACGTATTCGTTTTTACACCGGTTAAACAGGTGGTTGAACAGGCTGACAGGATACTTGGATTTGACGGCTGCCTGAATTTCTTTGCAGGACCTACGAACCCTGAATTTAAGGCTGAATTAAATTTTTACAATGTCCATTATACTTTCACCCACCTGGTTGGCACATCAGGGGGAAACACCGGCGACATGATCGAATCTCTGAGAATGATGGGTGACGGGCGTATCAATCCTGCAGTAATGATTACACATGTCGGGGGTCTCGACGCAGTAATAGATACAACATTAAGCCTGCCCCTGATACCTGGTGGAAAGAAACTTATTTATACCAACATCTCAATGCCGCTGGTATCCCTTTATGCTCTGGAAAAACTTGGAAAAGAGGATTCATTCTTCAGGGACCTTCACACCATAGTGGAGAATAACAATTATATTTGGAATCTGGAGGCGGAAAAATACGTAAGGTCGAAAGCAAAGCCTATCTGAAACCTGTATAATCCTTAAATTATACAGGGGTATGAAGAAAAACAGGAAAACTCATGAAAAATACCAGGGTAATCATTCTACTGACAGGAATACTGACTATAGTTTGTAATAGTGCGGCTTTTAGCCAGGACGGCAAAAGTCCGGTAATCCTGAAGATCGATCTTTTGAAAGAAAATGGCCCAATGAATCCGGTCTGGGCATGGTTCGGATATGACGAACCTAATTACACTTATATGAAAGACGGAATTAAGCTTCTTTCAGAAATATCATCCCTGAGCCAGGTTCCCGTTTATGTAAGGACGCATAATCTTTTCACTTCGGGTGATGGTTCGGCTTCGCTCAAATGGGGATCAACAAATGCGTACACAGAAGACAGCAAAGGTAATCCTGTTTATAACTGGACCATTATTGACAAAATATTTGATACATATGTTCAACGAGGTATGAAACCGCTTGTTGAGCTAGGCTTTATGCCGGAAGCGTTGTCGGTGAATCCTGATCCATACAGGCATAACTGGCCTGAGACATTTTCAACCGGTTGGGCTTATCCGCCGAAGGATTACAGCAAATGGGCAGATCTGGTGTATCAGCTTACACTGCACTGCATTGACAGGTATGGTAAAGAGGAAGTGAAATCCTGGTACTGGGAGGTTTGGAATGAGCCCAATATCAATTACTGGAGAGGGACAAAAGAAGAGTATTTTAAGCTTTATGATTATGCGATCTGGGCAGTTAAGAGGGCATGCCCTGAGGCAATGGTAGGCGGCCCTCACAGTACGAGCCCGAGGAGCGGACAGGCAGCGGAATATCTGAAAGATTTCATTGACCACTGTATCAACGGGAAGAATTATGCGACCGGACAGAAAGGATCTCCTCTTGATTATATAGGATTTCATGCAAAGGGTTCTCCCAGGATCGTTGACGATCATGTCCAGATGAATATTAACCTGCAGCTCAGGGATGTATTCAGGGGTTTTGAGATAATATCATCCATTCCCGAGGTCAGCAAACTGCCGGTAATTATCGGCGAATCCGATCCCGAGGGATGTGCAGCCTGTTCAATGAGCAGGAATCCCGAAAATGCTTACAGGAACGGAACTCTTTATTCAAGCTATGAGGCTGCCATATTTTCCCGAAAATATGCTCTGGCAGATTCATTCAATATTAACCTTAAAGGGGTTGTAACCTGGGCATTTGAGTTTGAGGACCAACCATGGTTCGATGGTTTCAGGGACCTGGCGACCAATGGGGTTGACAAACCTGTCCTGAACATTTTCAGGATGTTCGGGATGATGAGTGGAACAAGGATAAGCGTGACCGGAGGCAGATACACCCCTAAACAAATCCTTGATTCAGGAGTAAAAGGTGATGATCCGGACATAAATGCACTGGCATGCAAAGACAGGAATAGTATCTCGGTGATGGTTTGGAATTACCACGATGACGATCTACCTGCTCCCGATTCACCGGTAAGCCTCGTGATTAATGACATACCGGCAACGAGAGTTCTGGTTCATGAGTACAGAATAGACAAAGAGACAAGCAATTCATATGAGATGTGGAAAGAAATGGGATCTCCTCAGAATCCAACTCCCGAACAGGTAAAAATACTTGAAGAGACAGGAAAGCTTGCCATGCACATGTCTCCTTACTGGATCAACACCAAAAGCAATTCACTTGAAATAGTTACGGGTCTTCCCAGGCAGGGAGTGTCCCTTTTCCGCATTGCCTGGTAAATAAATCCCGGTACTGATAAAGTTAATTTCCCATCCCCGAGATTCCGGGAATAGTTCTTATTTTTTCAGCAAAGCCAGCTGATATGTAATTATCATAGCTCATACAGACATCGGTGGCAAAATCGATAGCCAGGGATATGATCTTATCCCACTCTTTCTTCCCAAGTTTTAAAATGTCATGGGAGGAGATTTTATCCAGGTATAATGATGCAATTATTCCAGCATTGAAATTATCACCTGCCCCGATAGTACTGACAGGTTTTATTTTTTTCACAGGGAATCTTCCCCGGAATGACCTTGTCCTTACGAACACTCCTTCTTCATTTGCCGTATAGATAAGACATGAGCAATGCTCCCTGCTCAGGTCCCAGGCCTCGTCGGGTGAAAGGGTACCGAAAATATTCCTGAAGTCCTCATCAGAAGCCCTTATGATTGTAGCGGCATCCATATTTTCAATTATCATTG
>CAZQRQ010000123.1:0-4740 GCA_964595725.1 uncultured Rikenellaceae bacterium
TTAAGGAGGCACTTTTCAAGGTAATTAACCTAAACAGGAAATTTATCCCGCCCTATGGCTCAGGAGCAACATTGTACATAAGGCCACTGCTATATGGCAGCAGCGCGGAAGTAGGTGTTAAGCCGGCACTTGATTATACTTTCCTTTTATTCGTGACCCCGGTCGGTCCTTATTTCAAGGAGGGTGTGAAACCGGTAAGCATGATCATCAGCCGCGATGTTGACAGGGCAGCTCCGCAGGGTACAGGTACCTTTAAGATAGGAGGAAACTATGCAGCCAGCCTGAGGGCTATTGTCAGCGCCAGGGACAAAGGATATGCGAGCGTTATCTTCCTCGACGCCAGAGAAAAGAAATATATCGATGAATGTGGCCCGGCCAATTTCTACGGGATCAGGAATAATACTTATATCACACCAAAATCGGAGTCCATTCTTGGATCAATTACCAACATGAGCCTTATCGATATTGCCGGATCTTTTGGTATGAAGACCGAGCGCAGACCCGTACCGGTAACTGAGCTTTCGGAGTTCGAAGAGGCAGGCGCATGTGGAACAGCAGCTGTGATAACACCTATAGAAAAAATATATGACCCGGGTACTGATACTGTTTATGAGTATTGCAGGGATGGCAATCCTGGTCCGCTCACAATGAAATTGTACAACAAGCTTGTGGCTATTCAGAACGGAGACGAACCGGATCCTTTCGGATGGATTACTTTTGTTGATTGACAGGTATAAATTCGATCAGGCATAAAGTGAAAAAGAAAGATACTGGAACATCAAAAGGCAGACTGAGGGGTTCTTATCTGACCCTGGTTATCAGCATTTCATTGGTGCTCTTCCTGCTTGGCGTGCTGGGACTGGTCCTGATAAATGCAAAAGGTCTGTCCGACTATTTTCGTGAAAGTCTTTCATTTTCTGTAATGCTCGATGAAGAGGCCAGGGAGGCTGATATCAGGATGCTGCAAAAAGATATGGATGCAAAGCCTTATGTTAAGTCGACTGAATACATTTCAAAGGACGCAGCAGCAGCGAAACTGAAAGAGGACCTGGGTGAGGATTTCGTTAATTTCCTGGGTTATAACCCATTGAGCCCAACAATAGATGTTTATCTATATGCTGATTATACCAGCCCCGACAGCGTATCCCGAATTGAGAAATATATTATGGAGTATCCTTTTGTTAAAGAGGTTTATTACCAGGAATCACTCCTTTATGTTATTAATGAGAATGTAAGGAAGATAAGCCTTTTCCTTCTTGTACTCAGCAGTTTCCTTTTCCTGATTGCCCTGACAATAATAAACAATACAATACGACTTTCAGTTTATTCTAAGAGATTTATTATCAATACAATGCAGCTTGTCGGCGCAACAAGGTCCTTTATCAGGAAACCTTTCCTGTTCAGAAGCGCATTTCATGGCCTGATAGCTGCTCTTATTTCACTTATATTGCTCTTAGGACTTATTTACCTTGTAGAAAAAGAGTTTTTCCTTCTCATCAGCTCGGAAAGTCTTAATATGATCATTATTCTTGGTGTGGGAATTATCGTGATTGGTATCGTAATTACCGTTATTTCGACTTTCTTTTCCGTTAACAGATATATGGGAATACCTGAAGACAAATTATATCATTAAAATATGGCAACAAAAACCACAAATAAAGAAAAACCAAGTTTCGCTTTACGACCGGAAAATTATAAGCTTCTGGCTATCGGTTTTGCTATCATAGTTGTCGGTTTCCTCCTTATGATAGGCGGGCAATCGGACAGCCCGGATAAATTCAGTGAGGATATCTTCAGCTTCAGGCGGATTACCCTGGCACCGATAGTGGTACTGGCCGGTTTTATTTTTGAGATCTGGGCAATAATGAAAAAGCCTAAAGGCGAAAATAGTTCAAAAAGTCCGGAAGCCTGAAAACAGTTATGACTTTAGCTGCATTTTCTGCCTTCAACACAAATAATCCTCGTAATTATGAACTGGTTTGAAGCAATGGTTCTGGGATTGATCCAGGGACTTACAGAGTTTTTGCCTGTAAGCAGTTCAGGCCATCTCGAAATAGCAAAATCACTCTTCGGGATTGACGCGGAATCAAGCTTCTACTTTACAGTTGCAGTTCATGGGGCTACCGTGCTTAGTACAATTGTTGTTTTCAGGGAAGAGATTTTCACATTGATTAAGGGAGGATTGAAATTTAAGATGAACGAGGAGACAGCCTATATCTTAAAGATTATAATCTCTATGATACCCGTCGGAATTACCGGCGTTCTTTTTAAAGACGAGATCGAGGCACTTTTCTCCGGAAATATGGTATTTGTTGGGTTGATGTTGCTCGTTACGGCAATAATGTTACTTCTAAGCCACTTTGTAAGAAAAAGGGATCGCGACATATCATATTTTGATGCATTGTTAATAGGTCTGGCACAGGCAATAGCTGTAATACCTGGTATATCAAGATCGGGAGCAACAATTTCAACTGGCCTGATTATTGGCAACAGCAAGGACAGGATTGCCCGGTTTTCATTTCTTATGGTTCTGGTCCCCGTGATTGGGGCAAATTTGCTGGAACTGCTTTCAGGCGATTACATAACGGTAAACAGCAGTTTCCTGGTTATAGCAATTGGTTTTATCACAGCTTTCATCGCCGGCTATTTAGCCTGTAAATGGATGATCTCGCTGGTAAGGAACAGCAGGATGATCTGGTTTTCGGTCTATTGCTTCATTATCGCCATAATCTCAATCTTAATTGGGTAGGATGAAAGATGAAACAGGGAATAACATCTTCGAGCAAGGACAGGTTCTGCTGTTCGATAAGCCGGTTCAATGGACCTCGTTTGACCTTGTCAACAAGGTTCGGATAATGATCCGAAACACACTCGGGATTAATAAAATTAAGGTTGGACATACCGGCACTCTTGACCCACTCGCATCCGGTCTGATGATCTTATGCACGGGAAAGGCCACCAAAAAGATTGAAGAATTCCGGAATCTTGACAAGGAGTACCTGGCCACACTGATGCTTGGAGCAACCACCCCTTCTTACGACCTTGAAACTGACATTGACAATATCTACCCTACAGCTCACATCACAGAAGAAAGTATCCGGGATGCTCTTTCAGGATTTACAGGGGAGAGAGAGCAGGTACCGCCAATGCATTCTGCAAAATTTATTGATGGCAGAAGAGCTTATGAATTTGCAAGGAAGGGTGAGATAAGAGAACTTAAGCCTGTTAAGGTTAACTTTCGGGAGGTGGAACTTATTGATTACCGGATACCTGAAGTTAAGGTCAGGATAGTGTGCAGTAAGGGAACATTTATAAGGGCATTCGCAAGAGACATTGGAGAAGCCCTTGGAAGCGGGGCCTATCTCTCAGATCTTCGCAGATTATCGATAGGAAGTAACAGCGTTGAGCAGGCTTATAATTTGGATAAATTCGAATTTTTCCTGAAACAAATGAAACAAATTTGATGTTTTTACGTATAAAGGATTCGTTTAATTTTAAACAAATGTATTTACTTTATGAAACCCACATGTTTTTCAAATACAAATAAAAATGCAAAATGTTCTTTAAACATGTGGATTCTCCCGCTCTGCGGGACAAGCTATTTGACCTTTAAAAATATAATTATTTACACATGAAATTATCACAGTTCAGGTACACCCTTCCGCAGGAGCTTATTGCTTTATATCCAAGTGCTAACAGAGATGAGTCGAGATTGCTTGTTCTTGACAGGAAGACAGGTGAAATGGAGCACAGGATTTTCAAGGATATAACTGATTATTTTGGGGAGAATGACGTCCTGGTCTTTAACAATACAAAAGTATTTCCTGCAAGGCTTTACGGGAATAAAGAGAAAACAGGAGCAGAAATAGAAGTATTTCTTCTGCGTGAATTGAACCGGGAGCAGAGACTATGGGATGTACTTGTTGATCCGGCCAGGAAGATAAGGATAGGGAATAAACTGTATTTTGGAGAGAACGATATACTTGTCGCCGAGGTAATAGATAATACAACATCAAGGGGCAGAACACTGAGATTCCTGTATGACGGTACGTACGAGGAGTTCAAGCAGACACTTTACGGACTGGGAGAAACCCCGCTTCCCAAATTCATAAACCGTAAAGTTGAACCGGAAGATAATGAACGATACCAGACTATATTTGCAAAGTATGAAGGAGCCGTGGCTGCTCCTACTGCCGGGTTGCATTTCAGCAGGGAATTACTGAAAAAGCTTGAGATAATTGGAGTGGAATTCAGCGAGATAACCCTTCACGTGGGACTTGGTAACTTCAGGAGTGTGGATGTTGAAGACCTGACCAAGCATAAGGTTGATTCCGAAAGGATTATTATTACTGAAAATGCAGCAAATATTGTAAACACGGCCAAAGATAATAAGAACAGGATTTGCGCAGTAGGTACAACAGTGGTAAGGACTCTCGAAAGTTCTGTTTCAACAAATGGTCTCCTGAAGCCTTATGATGGATGGACGAATAAATTTATCTTCCCTCCTTATGAATTTAAGGTGCCCGACATGATGATAAGCAACTTTCACCTGCCTTATTCCACCCTTCTTATGATGGTTTCCGCTTTCGCCGGCTTTGATCTTCTGTTTGAAGCATATCGAACTGCCGTTAAGGAGAAATACAGGTTTGGAACCTACGGTGATGCCATGCTGATAGTGTGAGAAGGGTACGAGGGTGCGGAGGTACGAGGGTACTTTGGGGATTAGGGTGTGCGGGCCTG
>CAZQRQ010000124.1:0-4475 GCA_964595725.1 uncultured Rikenellaceae bacterium
CGTCATCTTCGGCACCCGTGTTGGCAGCAGTCCTGATTGCGTCACCAAAATCATTGTGGATATAACCTGGCATTACCGTGTCAAGATCGATCACGCATAGTGCCTTGTCCTCAAGATCAAAAAGTATATTGTTGAACTTAGTGTCATTATGCGTGGTTCTGACCGGTATCCTTCCTTCTTCTCCGAGCCTGAGAACAATCTGCATTGATTCTGATCTTTCAAGTATATACTCAATTTCGGGCTTAACATGTTTTACACGCCCGACAGGATCATCTTCAATTTTATACCTGAGAGTCTCCAGTCTTTTTCCAATATGATGAAAGAACGGGATTGTCTCATGCAGCGGTTCCCCGGGGAGATCGGAAAGCATGGCCTGAAACTTCCCTATGGCCCTTCCGCCTTCAAATGCTTTTTCGGGTGTATCGACCAGGTCATATGACCGGTGGTCGGATATAAAAAGGCTTGTCCTCCAATAACTTCCTGATTTGTCTCTGATCCAGGTTCTACCGTTATGTGTCCGCATGAAAGTGAGACACTCGCGTTTCAGATCAGCTCCCGGGATCACCTGCAGCTTATTCCTTATATGCTCAGTGACTCTCTCGATATTTTCCTGCATCTCAGGTATCTTCCTGAATACATTATTGTTAAGACGCTGCAAAATATAGTTGTCCGTGCCAGGGTCGTCTGTTTCCACAAAAAAGGTATCATGGATATGGCCGGAGCCATATTGTATGCCTCTTTTAAAGTCACCTTTGACTTCGAAAGAATTAAAGATCTCTCTCAGTATCTGTTCAATGTCGCTTTCCTGCTTTATGCCCGATGAATGCATAATACATTATTACGAGGTATGATGGAACACAAATCCAGTATGCTGTTTGTGTTGAGAATTCAACTGCCAGCTTACCGTATGCAAGAGGGAGAATGGCGCCGCCGGCAATAGCCATTATAAGCATGGCCGACCCTGTCTTCGTAAATTTACCCAGACCTGTAATGGCCAGTGGCCACATAGCAGGCCATACAAGGGCATTTGCGAAGCCGAGCAGGGCTACAAAAAGTACAGTGACAGGCAGTACAAGGTTTAGAGGTTTGAAGGTGACCAGGTCAACAAATGGCATTGTAAATGTAAGCCGGGCCGGTGATAGTATTGCACCAAGTGTAAACACAACACCCAGAATAGTACATATTTTTAAAGCATTTCCCTGTGTTATATATTTTGGTGTGAAAATAATCCCCATCAGGTATCCCAGTATCATGCCCACCATGGTCAGCGACGTGTAATATTTTGCTGATTCCATGGGGATGTTTAAGGACTGCCCATACCTTATTATTGTATCTCCTGCTATTACCTCGACACCAACATAAAAGAAAAGCGCAACTACGCCCAGCAGCAGGTGAGGAAACTGCCATATGCTGATCTTTTTAACTGCAGAATCTCCTGAAAGCTCGTCTTCCTTGTCAGTGTCAACTTCCGGGAGATTTACGAACTTGATGAATAAACCAAGTATAACCAGTATAATAGCCATAACTATGTAAGGCATTATTACACGTTGGGCCAGTTCATCAAGGAGAACCGATCTGGCTGCTGCATCTGCAGCCTGGGTCAGTTTATCTTCAAGCATATGAGAATCTTTGAGTATTATACTTGCAAGAATAATCGGTGCTATTGCACCGGCAAACTTATTGGCAATTCCCATTATACTGATTCGTTTCGCTGCACTCTCGCGGGGTCCTATAATTGTAATATATGGGTTGGAGGCTGTCTGTAATATTGTTAGACCTGTACCCACTATGAACAGACCTGTCAGAAAAAGTCCAAATGTCCTTGTGGTGGCAGCAGGTATAAAAACGAGACATCCTGCCGCCATTATCCATAATCCTACCGACATTCCGTTCTTAAAACCGGTCATTTTCAGAACAGGTGTAGTCGGCAGTGCCATCACAAAATATGCGATGTAGAATGCAGTAGCAACAAAATATGCCTGAAAATCATTCAGATCACAGGCAGTCCTGAGAAAAGGAATTAGAATCCCATTTAACCATGTCACAAATCCAAAAATGAAGAAGAATAAGCCTATGATACTGATCGAGAAAACATAGTCTTTTCTGCTGATTGTAGACGAAGCTGGATGGTTAGTCATTGATTAGCCGTTTTGAAGTTCGTAAATCTAATCTTTTTCTGATTTCAAACCAAGAGAAGGTTATCTGGGTTTTAAATGCAGATTTTTTGGGAACCTATCTCATTATAGGTATTTTTTAAGAAAGACTGAAGGAAACGATTTCTTAACTTGATGAAGAGATATAGTTTAAGTAAATTCGCACAGAAATTTCCAGGAAAAAATGAAACAGGCTGAAATAATAGAAAAAATAAAGTCCAAGAAGGCATTTATATCGGACATGGACGGGGTTATTTACCATGGTAATAAACTGCTGCCGGGTGTTCCGGAATTTGTGGAATGGCTAAAGAGGGAGGACAAGAAGTTTCTTTTCCTTACGAATTCCAGCGAAAGGACGCCGAAGGAATTACAGGAAAAGATGCAAAGGCTTGGAATTGATGTCGATGCAGAAGTATTTTATACCAGTGCACTGGCAACTGCAAATTTCCTTGCAAATCAGAAACCCAGGGGTACAGCCTTTATTATTGGAGAGGCAGGTTTAATAAATGCAATGTACAACGTCGGGTACTCTATGAATAATGTTAATCCTGATTACGTTGTAGTAGGTGAAACAAGGAGTTATAGCTTTGAAAAGATTGAACAGGCAATCAATCTTGTGCGCAAAGGGGCAAAGCTTATCGGAACAAATACGGATATAACAGGGCCTGCAGAGAACGGAATAGTCCCCGGTACTCGCGCCCTTGTGGCTCCAATAGAATTATCGACAGGACAGGGCGCTTATTATGTCGGAAAGCCAAATCCACTGATGATGCGTATTGCTTTGAAAAAACTTGGGTGCAGCCGAGAGGAGACAATTATTATCGGTGACAGAATGGATACTGATATTGTTGCAGGGATAGAATCTGAAATTGATACTTTGCTGGTGCTTTCTGGAATAACAGATCTTAAAACTGCTGACAGCTTTCCTTACAGGCCACATTATATTCTTGAAGGTGTATATGAACTGATATCCTGAATGGAATTGTAGAATGACAATATAAGATCGCTATGCTATTTGTTTATTCTTTCCCTTGATTTTATCCCCAGGTAGCCTCCATGATGCCTTTTAGCATAACCATCGGCTGTAAATCCTATCTTTTCCATCATGAGAACGACCAGTACGTCCCCTATGACAGTCATTACCGTTGTTGATGTAGTTGGTGTAAGACCAAGAACGCATACTTCTTCAGGATTGCCTGTAAATATCACACATTCGGCCTTTTCAGCTAGCGCGCTGTCAGGACTACCGGTAAGCACTATAACTGGAATATGAGGGTGTAAATTTGTTTTAAGTTCAAGTAATTCAATGATTTCCCTCGTCTTACCCGAATTTGAGATTGCAAAGAGAATGTCGTTTTCCTGTAAGACACCCAGGTCTCCATGCTGGGCTTCACTGGGATGAAGGAATATTGCAGGAGTGCCGGTAGAGCTGAATGTTGTTGCGATATCATGTGCAATTTTGCCGGCTTTACCCATGCCGCTTGTTACAAGTTTCCCTTTTTTAATATGGACACTATTGAAGATCAGGTCTATAGCAGCTTCTATCCCATTTTCGAGGGGGATATTGGAAATGGCCCTGGCTTCCGCTTCCAGTATTTTTAGAATTCTTTCTTTCATTTTAATGCATGATTAACGAAGGCAAATTTATCAAATTAATACCACATTTAAATTAAGCTCTTTAAGTGATAAAATATAATTAATTCGTAAAGATTTATATTTTTGCTTTTCACGCACGATAACCTTTAATGTTCAGTTTTAATATCGTCGGCGGAATTGTCGATAGCCACAACGGTATTTCATATGGTCTGAAAAAATTAAGTGAAAAAGTAATTCAAGTTTTATAAAATGAAAACAAAAAGTAAGATTATACTGGTTGCTGGAATAGCGATAATGATTTATGCATGCACACAAAAATCTTATGCCCAGAATAAACTGTTGGTCAGTGCTTCTGATCTGAAGGAGTGGGTCTCATATCTCGCTTCAGATGAGATGATGGGACGTGCAAACGGTTCACCCCAGATGAAGACGGCAGCAAACTGGATAGCTAAGAAATTCAGTGAAAATAATGTTAAGCCGGGTTTCGGGAACAATAACTATATTCAAAATTACTCGTATTCATTGCGGCAGGATAATATCAGCGAAAGAAATGTAATTGGCGTTATAGAGGGGTCTGATCCTTCACTCAAGAATGAATACATTATTTTAAGCGCTCATTTTGATCATATTGGAATTAGGAGTGGGGCAAGTCCCGATTCTATTTATAACGGAGCCGATGATAATGCCGCAGGTACAAGTGCTCTTATCGGAATTGCACGTACTATA
>CAZQRQ010000125.1:0-4346 GCA_964595725.1 uncultured Rikenellaceae bacterium
ACTACTGGCCGGAAAAGATTGACAACAATGCTGATCCTGAAATATGTGACTGGCTTTCTGATGTCCTTAATCTGATTCCTCTTGATCCACGGCCATCAGGGTATGATCCTATTTCTGTGAAACATCTTGAAAGAGAATATGTGAAAGAACTTGGTGATTCTGGTAATGAATGCTGGGATAGCATTATTAAGCAAGATGTCAACAGATTGGGAAAAGCAATGGCCAGGTCGTTCCTTGCATGGAAGAAAATATTGCCAAATACTGTACCGGATCACATAATGAATGAAATGATGCATTATCTTTCAATTTATCCGGGAGCAATAACCTCTGGCAGCGGCGGTGGCTACGCATTAGTGGCCTCTGAAAAGAAAATTAAAGGTGCTCTAAGCATCAAAGTGAAATTTTAGCATGAACCTGCAACCTGATTATGGCACGAGGTTCATGAAGTCGTTTATGGTAATGGCTGGAAAGCAGACATGATCCGTGAGAGCAGCAACATGTTTTTGAACTGAGTGAAAAGACACTTCAGAAGATCTCACTTTAGTAACTAAAAGAAAAAGTGAAGAAAGTAAGCAGCTTGTTATGCTATTAAAAACATAGAGTTGATAGAATATGCTTAAAAAGACTGAATAGTAACCAGAAACCTTTCTTTATGAAATCCAAAAGACTAACAACAAAAGAATATCTTTTACCCTTTATCCTGATATCTTCTCTCTTCTTTCTCTGGGGAATCGCACACGGAATGCTTGATACTTTAAACAAACATTTTCAGGATATGCTGGCACTTTCAAAGGCAAAATCAGGAATGATACAATTTTCTGTATATCTGGCATATTTCAGTATGGCACTGCCTGCCGGATATTTCATGAAGAAATTCGGATATAAGAAAGGAATCATCCTTGGCTTATCCCTCTTTGCCCTTGGTGCCTTATTGATTGCCGGAACCACTTCTTTCGAATCTTTCTGGATATTTCTCATTTGTCTCTTTATTCTTGGTTGTGGACTAGCTACGCTGGAAACGGCTGCAAATCCGTATACTACCAAGCTTGGTCCAAAGGAAACTGCAGAGCGCCGCATTAATTTCTCTCAGTCGTTCAATGGCCTGGCCTGGGTTATTGGCCCATTGATCGGATTATATATATATAAGGGGCAGAGTGTAACAGAGGGTGAAAAATTAAGTTCAATGATCCTTCCATATGTTGTAATTGCATTTGTTGTTATTGCTGTTGCTATCCTGTTTGTCAGGACTCCCCTGCCTGAGATATCTGAAGAAGAAAACGAAATTGAAATTGAACAGGGAGACTCAATTGATTCTGTAAATATTGGCAAATCACTTATAGCACATAGACATTTTGTCTTAGGTGTGATCGCACAATTTGCTTATGTAGCTGCTCAGACAGGAGTATTCAGCTACCTGATAAATTTTGTTACCGATGAAAACCAGAAAGTCCATTTTGATAAAGATTCCGGACCTTTATTTCTGGCTTTAGGATTTGCTCTTTTCATGATCGGACGCATGTCGGGAAGCTATATGATGCGGTCTTTCAAACCAACCCGTATGCTTGCTACTTATGCCCTGATATGTGTCTTGCTGCTTCCCGTAGTCAGTGCCGGACTAGGATGGGTATCATTGATCAGTTTGTTTGGGGTGTTCTTTTTTATGTCGATCATGTTCCCGACCATATTTGCTCTTGGAATTAAGGACCTGGGTCCAAAAACAAAAAAGGCTTCATCCTTTATTGTAATGGCGATTGTAGGAGGGGCGGTTTTCCCTCCCATAATGGGGCTTATTGCTGACAAAACCAGTATGTCGGTGGGTTTCTTTGCTCCCATTCCGTTTTTTCTCTTTATCCTTTACTATGCAATGTATGGTTATAAAATTATATCAAAATAAGCCTGTAATTCCACTGGAGAAATTATATATCAAATTTATTCTAATATAAATTTTAATTTATTTAGCCTATGTCTCGTCCAATATTGATCTTAAAATCCTTATAATGTAATTATGAAAAGAAGAAAATTTCTAAAAAAGAGTGCAGTGGCAGCAAGCCTGGTTAGTATCCCCGCTTCGTTCCTGCCCCTTACGGCTTGTAAGGAATCCCCTAGGTCGTCCCGGGTTTCCGGATCTTCCGGAACGGGACAGATAGAAATTCGTTCGAACGATTATCTGCGCCGCGCGCAGTCGGACAAGTTCCTTCCAAAGCTACCGGCGCCTGTCGGTGAAACGATTGCACCTATGCCTCTGAAAGAAAGAATCAGTCGTAAGATTGTGCCACGGCAGGGCTTGTGCAGCCTGGCACCTGGAGGTGATGTTCATCGTTCCGGCAATGGAGCCATGACCGTTGAAGTGGCAGGCAATCCCTACACCGAACAGATTCCTTTCAGCCACGAAAGTCTTTTCGCGCCACGTAGTAAGAATTCCGAAACCTCTAAGATCGCTAACGTTTTCACGAAGGTTCGGCAAATGATTCTGGCAGGAAAATACCACGAAGGTATAATGATAGCTTACGATGAATGGCAAAAAAACCCCGTCAGGCGAGGGATGGGAGGCTTCGGCGGTGGAAGATTCTCCATGCTGCTAGAATCTCCGGCAAGTTCATCGGTCAAAAACTATCTCCGTACGGTTGATTTTCAAAGTACCGAGGTGAAGGTTTACTGGACTGACGACCAAGGCGACTGGGTTCGTAGTATCTTCTCATCACGGCCCGACAATGTTGTGGTCCAATGGCTTACTGCTCCAGCCGGACAATCAGTAAATGTCCGTATAAATATGTCGGAAGGAGGAGGAGCACGCGTTATGAGAACAGGACAAGATTTTGCAGGAATACGTAGCCGGGCAGTATCTCAGGGAGGAGGAGGCGAATCCAATAATTCCCAGACGGATTTCAACGAGAAGCGGCTGATTATTAAGGGCCGTCTGGATCCATCTGTGGACAACAGGGGCTATGCCAACGTAACCCGCGTGGTCTGCGACAGCGGCTCAGCCCGAATGGATGGAAACACACTGGTGGTAGAAAACGCTTCTTCCGTGATGTTGCTCACACGCATTGAATATTTACCAGACTACAGCGAGGACAAGGTAAAAGCTGTCCTGCAATCATTGGAAGAACTCACCCCTGACTATCCGGCTTTGCTGGAGAGGGCACGCAAGGTCCAGTTTGAGATGCTCAACCGTATCACCGTAGATTTTGGAGACGATTCTAAATATGGGTTGTCATCGGAAGAGCTCCTGTCTGACCAGCGGTCCAGCCCGGGCTATTCAGGTGCTTTTCTCAAGACATTTTTCGAGATGTGCCGCTACTGGTTTATCCTTTCTACAGGTAAGTATTTAAGTGTTTCGGCCCTGACCAATGTCAATATCAACCTGCAGATTGCTGGAATATCCTTAGGCAATTTCCTTGAAAGCGAAATGGCTTATTTTGACTGGATTGAGAGTTTACTTCCGGATTGCCGCACCAATGCAAAGAATATTTACGGTTTTCGTGGCACACATTATCCAATTGCACCATCAAAAGACTCTGGTGTTTTTAATATGTTCGACTACGCCGACAATACCGGGGAGACATGGCCGCATCCTTACTGGATCAGCGCTGGTGGCTGGGTTGTGCGTCCGTTCTGGGACCATTATCTTGTAACCGGTGATTTGGAATTCCTGCGCAACCGTATGGTGCCGATTTATAAGGATCTGGCATTGTTTTATGAGGACTTCCTGACTGTAACGGATAAAAATGGTAATTACATCTTTGTTCCGTCCTTTTCTCCGGAAAATAATCCTCTCAATCTTAATCCCGGATGTATGGCAGTGATCAACGCCACAATGGACATTTCGGTATGCCGGGAAGTATTGGTCAACCTGGTAGAATCATGTGAGCTACTGGGCATTGAGGCCGACAACGTTCCGAAATGGAAAGCGATGCTTGACAAGCTGCCACCATATCTTATCAATCCGGATGGTTCTTTGAAGGAATGGGCATGGACTGATCTGGATGATCGTGATAATCACCGGCATATTTCTACAGGCTATGGAGCCTGGCCCGGTGATGAAATTGATCCGGACCGTACACCTCAACTGGCCAAAGCTACAGTGATGGCTGACCGTAAGCGTGTACCGGAACGGCTGGCTGCACATAGTAGCTGTCAGCGTGCTTTGATTGGAGCAAGGTTGAAAGATAATTATATGGTAGATAGCGAATTGCGGCAATTGCTTGAACAAGGCTTTGTGGGTTCTACGTTCCTGGCTTCTCACGATCCATACACCAACAGGCCAATGGGAGATCCGCAAGGCGGAATTCCTGCGATCATGATGGAAATGCTTGCCTACTCGCGCCCCGGAGTGATTGAGGTTC
>CAZQRQ010000126.1:0-4200 GCA_964595725.1 uncultured Rikenellaceae bacterium
CAGGGCGTCAAGACTTCAAGACAGCCCGCAGGGCGTCAAGACTTCAAGACAGCCCACAGGGCGTCAAGATTATAGCTGGCTTATTTTTGTCTGTTTCTTAATTTCCTGCCAACTACTGACAGCCCCTTCCTCTTCCATGCATCTATTCCCCCTTCCAGATTATATATCTTTCTGAAGCCAAGTTCATAGAGTCTTTCTGCAGCTCTTTTGCTCCTGACATCAGTTGTGCAGTACACGAGGATGAGAGCTTCCCTGTCGAGTTTATCAGCCTTATCTTTAAACGATCTGGCCAGAGGCATATTTACTGAGTTTTCAATCCTTTCCCGCCTGTATTCAAAGGGCAGACGGACATCAAGCAGTATGACATTTTCCTTGAACCTTATAATGGTAAGAAAATCTTCCGGGCCTATATTTTCATACTGCACGCTATCCTGATCCTGAGCTCTCATCAGAACAGTTGTACCAATTACCAGGAGGATTAAAATGGTTATTCTTCTTATCATCTCGAGCGAAATGTTTTCCCCGATTGAAAATTTAGTTTACAAATGTGAATTAACAATTTTTTATTCAGAATCGGAACAAAGTAAAAAATAGTTTCCCGCAGATTCCGCTGTAGCGGAAGGCTCTCCATGGAGGGGAATTATTCATAGCAACCTTTCTGCCCCTGCACCTTTGAACCGACGTACCTTTTTATTATCTTTGTGCGATTTTTTTAATACTGAACGGAATTCAATAACTGTTTGAAACAATGGGTAAAAGGTTTCCCGAATATAAGGGTCTCGATCTATCTAAGGTGAACAAGAAGATCCTTAAGAAATGGGATGAGAATGATACCTTTAAAAGGAGTGTACGTCAGATGGACGGCAAGGGAGAATTTGTGTTTTATGAAGGACCGCCTTCTGCTAACGGTATCCCGGGTATCCACCATGTTATGGCCCGTACTATAAAGGATGCGGTCTGCCGTTATAAGACACAGTGCGGTTACGAGGTAAAGCGTAAAGCCGGATGGGATACCCATGGTCTGCCGGTGGAGCTTGGTGTTGAAAAGGCCCTGGGGATCACGAAGGAAGACATCGGAACCAGAATATCAATAGAAGAATATAACAAAGCCTGTAAGATCGATGTGATGAAATACACCGACCTGTGGGAGGATCTGACCCGTAAGATGGGTTACTGGGTCGACATGGATGATCCATATATCACATACGATAACAGGTATATTGAAACTCTCTGGTGGCTGCTCAGGCAGCTTTACTCCAAAGGATATCTATACCAGGGATATACCATACAACCTTATTCACCTGCAGCCGGAACTGGCCTCAGCTCACATGAACTTAACCTGCCAGGATGCTACAGGGATGTGAAGGACACTACATGTATTGCATTGTTCAGGCTCATCAGGGATGCCCGATCAGAATTCCTTTACAAGGACGTGGATACAAATGATGTTCATATAATGGCATGGACCACCACTCCCTGGACTCTTCCTTCCAACACTGCTCTGGCTGTCGGAGCTGATATAAGATATGTGAAGATAAGAAGTTTTAATCCATATTCTGGTGAACCTGTAACTGTTATTCTTGCAAAGGAGCTTTTACACGCTATGTTCCCTGAGTCAAATGCTTCTGTTGAATTTTCGGAATATAAACCCGGCGATAAGAAAATTCCATTTAAAGTGCTTGATGAATTCCATGGTAAGAAATTGAAGGAGATAGGGTATGAGCAGCTTATTGACTGGGTAAAACCGGATGAAGGGGCTTTCAGGGTGGTGACAGGCGATTTTGTAACTACTGAGGATGGAACAGGCATAGTACATATTGCACCTACATTCGGAGCCGACGACTACCGTGCAGGAAAGGAAAACGGGATCCCGCCCCTTATTGTGAAAAGAAAAGACGGCTCCATGGGCCCGCTTGTGGATAAACGGGGATTTATGGTGCCAGTGGCTGATCTGGATCAGGATTTTGTTAAAGAAAGGGTTAATACTGAGTCATACTCTGGCTTCCAGGCGAGGCCGGTAAAGAATGACTACGATATAACCCTGTCGCCTGAGGATGATACACTTGATATCGACATAGCAGTGATGCTGAAACAGCAGGGAAAGGTCTTCAGGATTGAGAAGCAGGTACACAGTTATCCACATTGCTGGAGGACCGACAAGCCGGTTCTTTACTATCCGCTCGATGCATGGTTCATTCGTACAACAGCGTTTCGCGACAGGCTTATAGAGCATAACAATACTATTAACTGGAAGCCTCAATCAACAGGTACCGGGAGGTTCGGGAAGTGGCTGGAGAACCTGGTTGACTGGAACCTTTCACGTTCCCGCTACTGGGGGACACCCCTTCCTATCTGGATCACAGAAGACCGCAGCGAGGAGAAATGCATCGGTTCTGCAGCTGAACTGAAAGCCGAAATAGGAAAATCGGTGAGGGCAGGATTCATGAATTCGAATCCGCTGGACGGATTTGAAGAGAATGATTTTTCAAAGGAGAACTATGAGAAGTTCGACCTGCATCGCCCATTCGTCGATGAGATCATACTGGTCAGTGATTCAGGTAAAAAGATGTTCCGTGAACCAGACCTTATAGACGTTTGGTTCGACTCGGGAGCTATGCCTTATGCACAGGCTCATTATCCTTTTGAGAATAAGGAAAACTTCGGCGATATGTTCCCGGCTGACTATATTGCAGAAGGTGTTGACCAGACAAGAGGCTGGTTCTTTACTCTTCATGCAATAGCCACTATGATATCAGACTCTGTTGCATTCAGGAATATTATATCTAATGGACTTGTACTTGACAAGAACGGCAATAAGATGTCTAAGAGACTTGGTAATGCCGTTGATCCTTTCGATACGATAGAAGAGCACGGAGCTGATCCCTTAAGATGGTACATGCTGACCAACGCACAGCCCTGGGATAATTTAAAGTTCGATATATCCGGTGTGGATGAGGTTAAACGCAAATTTTTCGGGACTCTCTATAATACTTATTCATTCTTTGCCCTCTATGCAAATATTGACGGATTCAGGTATGAGGAAGAGGAAATAGCTGTTCAGGAAAGACCTGAGATTGACAGATGGATAATATCATTACTGAACTCGCTTGTGAAGGAAGTATGCGAATGTTTCCGTGATTATGATCTTACACGTGCGGGCAGGGCTATCCAGGATTTTGTGACCGAAAACCTCAGTAACTGGTATGTAAGGCTTAACAGGAAGCGTTACTGGGGGGGAGAACAGACCAGGGATAAACTGGCTGCATACCAGACTCTATATACGTGTCTCAAGACGGTTAGTATGGTCGCTGCGCCACTGGCACCTTTCTATATGGACCAGCTGTTCTCAGATCTTAATGGAGTGACTGGAAGACTGGCAGAAGACTCAGTCCACCTGACCCGGTTCCCTGCCTTTGATGAAAAGCTTATCGACAGGGAGCTTGAGGAACGGATGGATATCGCCCAGAGGATATCATCGATGATACTTGGTTTGCGAAGGAAAGTTAATATTAAGGTACGTCAGCCACTGGCAAGGATCATGGTGCCAGTCACCGAGGAATCATTCCGTGATAGATTCGAAGCGGTTAAAAGCCTGATCCTATCGGAGGTTAATGTTAAGGAAGCAGAGTATATCGACGACACTTCGGGCATCCTGGTGAAGAAGATTAAACCTAATTTCAAGGTACTGGGACCGAAATACGGTAAAATGATGAAGGAGATTACCACAGCTGTCTCAGTAATGACTCAGCCCGATATAGTCAATTTTGAATCGAGCGGCTCACATACTTTCAGCGTCAATGGCGCTGAAGTTTCCCTTTCGCTCGAGGATGTTGAGATAATATCTGAGGATATCCCCGGCTGGCAGGTTGCCAATGAAGGGAAGCTTACGGTCGCTCTCGATGTCACCGTAACTGATGATCTCAAATATGAGGGTATTGCAAGGGAGTTTGTTAACCGCATTCAGAATATCCGCAAGGAAAGCGGCTTTGATGTGACAGATAAGATATCTGTTCTCATCGAGGATCACGATTTTGTCCGTGAAGCAGTTAATATACACTCTAAATATATCGGCTCGCAGACTCTTGCTACAAGAATATCTTTGTCATCAGATCTTTCAGGAAAGGCTGTTAAGGAAGTAGATATTGATGATGTGCTGATAAAGATTTCTGTATCCAAGGTCAGGTCCTGACGCTTCGCTGT
>CAZQRQ010000127.1:0-4141 GCA_964595725.1 uncultured Rikenellaceae bacterium
ATAATCGCCTATTTTCTTGGTCTCGAGTATACCACCGGCGCTTACCAGGTCGGGATGAATTATATCAATGGCGTGTGCATCAATAAGTTTTTTGAATCCGCCCAGCATTCCTCCAAGCATGTAAATATCCTCACCTGTACAGGTTGGTGTTTCCAGTGCTTCGGTAATTACTTTCCACTGATCAGTATAATACCATGCGATGCAATCCTCAAGCCATGCCAGCCTGTATTTTTCCACAGCCTTACCCAGTCGTATGATCTGGTTTGCATCTATATGACCGAAGTGATCTACGGAAAGAGGTATTTCCATGCCTAAAGTGTTTCTTACATTTTCAACAATTGTGACTATCTCGTCAAGTCCTTTGTCAGTTATCTGGACCTGCGTGAACGGATGGTCTTTTTTCCAATAGTCAGTATAACCTCCGTCGGCATAACTTCTTCCCATATACCAATTGGAAATACCGCCGCCATTCTCATTCCAGTATTTATAATTAGTGAGTCCTTCTTCAGGCTTTGTTATCTGGTGTATTCCAAGGTCCATCTTGAGCCAGGTGAAATTATACTGCGTCATCCTTTCCTTAAGTCTTCTTAACTCAACAGCAGGATCCCTGTCTTCCGGGGTATCGGCATAGATCCTTATTTTGTCGCGGTATCTTCCACCCAGTAACTGCCATACGGGAACGCCCAGGGCCTTCCCGCAGAGATCCCAGCAAGCCATTTCAACGGCACTCACACCGGTACCCTGGCGGCCATGAAACCCGTATTGTTTAATTACCTTGAATATCATTTCAACATTACAAGGATTCAGGCCCACGATCTTGCTTTTAAGGAATAATGCCAGCCGCTGGTCGGAACCATCTCTTATATCGCCCAGCCCGTATATACCCTGGTTGGTGTCAATGCGGATTATACGACTGCCTATCGATCCGTTTCCTCCTTTATCAGCGACACGCAGATCGGTTATCCTGAGGTCTGACGGACTTGATGAGCGAGATACATTCTGGGTTGTCCTGGCAATCGTGTCCTCTATCGACAGGTGTATCATACCTCCGAGGGCAATGCCACCCAGGGCGGCTTTCTTAAGGAAATTACGGCGGTCTTTCGGAGTGGCCGGGTTGGCAATTTCAGCTTTTGTTGCTTCCCTTTCCGCCATTTCCTTTTGC
The DNA here is from genome assembly GCA_964595725.1 of uncultured Rikenellaceae bacterium. Classification (GTDB taxonomy): domain Bacteria; phylum Bacteroidota; class Bacteroidia; order Bacteroidales; family VadinHA17; genus LD21. Next base: position 1,163 of record CAZQRQ010000127.1, read on the forward strand.
CTGGTTTTTTCAGCGATCTGCTGAAGGATTGTTTTCATAGTTTATAGATTTTTAAAGGTTGGTATAAAATGCTTTTATGTTCCGGAATCAGATTAATACCAAATGTAGAAAACTAATGTTAAAGATGTACCTAATAATATTAAATGAGTGTCTGCCAAGGTTAATAAAACCATATTGATTTTCTTCGCTCCCCCTGGGGCAGGGATTTATTGTTATTCAAGCAATGTAATATTCTAAATGTACATTTTTCATTAGTCATATTTCTTATAAAATAAAAGGAGCCAGAAAATTCTGACTCCTTTTATTTATACAAAATCACTCTTTATTAAAGAGCTCATTTTTATCATCAGGGTGTATCCCAGAATACTCTTGTTACCAGATCATCAATGCCGCCAATAGTTGCAACTGCAGCCTGGTAGTTCTCTTTATTATCTGATAATTCATAATCAGGATAACTAAATCTGTGAACATATCCATCACCTCCGTGTTCAAGGAGCTGGTCATCGTAATCATTACGGTTCAAAGCCGGGAACCCGGTCCTTCTGAAGTTGGCCCATGCTTCTGATCCGTCCCTGATACAAACAACCCAGTACTGTGTGTTTATCAGGTCGAGAGCGTCAGCAGGAGTATATGCCACACCAGGTTGTGCAATGTAGGCATCCTGCTCGGCTACGGAAACCGGAGAATAACTGGATCCGGTCTCGGATAAATACAATGACATAACATCCATATCCGCTCTTATTGCATCCTCATAATATTGCTGGGCAGCTGCTTCACCTCCTGTAATCCAGGTTCTGTGAGCTGCCTCAGCCAGAAGAAGTGAGGTCTGTGCATAGGTTACCCAGAATGTAGGAGCACGTTGTGATGCCACTACATTCACGTTCATCTGCGAATAGTCATATCCCTGCCCCTTTTCTCCTCTGTAAGGAGGATTATTTACAAGGGATGTCCTGACGACTCCAACCGGAACGCCAAACTGATCTGCCAGGTCAACATCAGGAACAATGGTGCCCAACGGATCACCAGGATCATCGAACATTGCCATTATATACTTACAACGTGGATCACTGGTAGCTTTCAGATGATCTACAAAGGGCTCTGCTGCATAATAGAACTTAGGCTGGTTATTTACCAGGCCTCCGTTAGCTCCATTTGTATACAGTGTGCCATCATAAACCACGAAGGCATTATCCTCATTCGATGTCATCACACCTCCACTGAAAGCTTCAGCTACGATCGATGCAGCTTTAGTAGGATCAGATTTGGAATAGCGCATTCCCAGCCTCAGCAAGAGAGAATTGCCTAGTTTTTTCCATTTCGCCACCTGCGTTGCTGCATCACCGGAAGGATAATAAGCATTATCCCCGTAAAAAAGGTCTGCAGAAACGTAATCTCCGGCTGGATTGAAATTAGCCAGTGCCTCAGTGATCTCGTTGTACAGGTCTTCATAGATTGCTTCATCATCGTCATACGAGGGGTAGAAGTACTCTTCACCTTTAATAGCTGCCAGACCTATGTTAAAATATGGGACATCCGAGTAAGTGTCTACCATTATCATAAGAGTCTGGGCTTTCCATATACGGACCATACTCTGTAAGTTAACCTGGTCAGTGGTCCCTTCCAGAAGATGTAAAATATGGACAAAAGTTTTTATTGAACCAGAATAAGCTCCCCAGCATCCGTTCTGGAAGTTATCTATGTTGTAATTAAAATTGAAAGCCAATGTGGCTCCGTCGTTAAATGGATTAACAAAATGCTGAACAATTGTATGTTCTGATTCCCAGCCACCAAGGTAGGTTCGTTGTGCTCCGGCAAATAAAAGCCCCGGGTCAATTTCATTTATTGCAAAGGGATCTGTGTTTATTTCCACAAAATCCTTATCGCATCCTCCAATCAAAAGCAGGGCTGCAAATAACAATATAACTTGCTTTATCTTTTTCATGTTTTTAGAATTTTGCATTTATACTAAACATATAATTTCGGGTAGTTGGTAATGATGAATTCTCATAACCGGCCCTCATGTCTCCTGAAGATTGAAGGGCTTCAGGATCAAGGTTTGGAATATCCTTGTAAAGGGTCAGTACGTTCCGGCATGAAGCTGTCATCGTTAATCCCTTTATGAAGCCGAGGAAACCCACATTATTCAATGCACTTGTAAGATCATAAGACAATGATAAGGTTCTTAGCTTAAGAAAGTCTGATTTAAATGTGAAAGGATCCCCGATCTGAAGATTCCTGTAATCTCCATAAAAGCCCTGCAGGTTGGTAACTACAGTTGCGTTTGGTAGTCCGCTCGACTGGTAAACACCGGGGAATGTCAGTCCGGCTTCACCTTCCCTGCGACCTTCGAGTGAAAGCATGGAATGTCCCTGTCTTGTCATATTTAGCAATGTAGATGACAGTACCGTACCTCCAAGCTTGTAATCGAAGAATAATCCGAATGTAAGATTTTTATAGGTAACCGTGTTGTTCCAGCCACCAGTGTGCTTTGGTATTGAACTTCCCACAGGCACAAAATCAGGCGTTGCGAGCAATCTGCCGTTGTCTCTGACAAGTATGTCACCGTTATCATTTCTCAGGTATGTTCTTGTATAAAGCATGTTCATCGGCATTCCTACCGTGTAATGCAACTCTCCGAGAAACTCCATGCCGGTACCATTAAAGTAAATTACCAGCATATCATCAATTGGTGTACCATCAGGGTTTACTCCGACAGAAAGCACTTCTGTTTTCAGGTAGGTATTGTTCCAGGAAGTTGTCCATCTGAAGTTACGGGTTTCGATAGGTGTGTATTCTAACATTATTTCTATTCCCTTGTTCTTTAATGAGCCAAGATTTTTCTTGGAAGTAGAATACCCTGATGTATTGGAAAGCTGAACATTTAATATCTGGTCTGTTGTCACCTTGTCAAAGGCTGCTATATCAATATGCAGCCTGCTGTTGAACAACCTTGCTTCCAGACCTATTTCTTTTTCAGTT
>CAZQRQ010000128.1:0-4045 GCA_964595725.1 uncultured Rikenellaceae bacterium
GGGCAAAAAAAATCCCTCCGTCGCTAAAGCTATGGAGGGCGAAGGCGGAGAGAGGGGGATTCGAACCCCCGTTCCGCTGATATGCGGAAAACGGTTTTCGAGACCGCCGCATTCGACCACTCTGCCATCTCTCCTGTATTTGGTCTGCCGGTTTTATAGTCTGAGGTCTTCTGGTCTTGTTTTAAATGGACTGTCAGACCTGATGGCATTAAACCCGGAAACACAGGGCGCAAATATAGCCAATTATTTTTTTATGAATTTCAATTGTCTTGCCGAGTTTTTATAGTGTACGATAACAATATAAAGTCCTGAATCAAATGATCCTGTCTCAATCTCCAGTTCGTTCACCAAACCTGTATTTATCCTTCTTATTGATTTGCCGGACAGATCAAAAAATTCAACATATTGAGAATCCGATAAATTCCTGATACAAACCATATCTGTTGCCGGATTCGGATATAGCTGTGGAAGGCTATCAACCGTAAAAGAATAGCCGGTAAGAGTCGGAACACCATCCTGTTCTATTATGAAATTATCGAGGTAAAATCTTTTAGTTTTGGCCTCTATTTTAATAGCAGATGCTGATGTGCCATTAATACCCGACACCTGTATTGATTCGTAAGAATCTCCGGGTGTTATTATATCGCAAAGCTCTGCACCATCCAAATACACCTGAACCGTTGTTGCATCTCCCGGCCACCTGGCAATGTCAAATTTTAAAATAAATTGGCCGTCAGCGAATGAAAGATCAACAGATGGTGTCTGAATCCACCCGGTAGTGGAACTTGTTCCCACTTTTATCTCTCCTCCTGCCGGATAGATCAAAGAACCTGTCCATCCCGGGACGGAAGTTCTTGTGTCAAGGCTGGCGGAAACATCCGATGTTGACGGAGTTGCGTGTGTGCCGACATTAAAGCCGGAGAAGTCCTCGGCCAGGATCGTCGTCTGGCCTTTCAGTGTCAATCCATATACAATGAAAATAACACTTACTGTAATGGTCTGCAGCGAGTTTTTCATAAGTAAGATATATTATTATAAAGAAACCTTTTAGCACCTACTAAATTATAAAAAATAATTTAAAAATTAAAAACACCTCACATTCAGATTGAAAGTGATTTTCCCTCTTGTTGTCCGGCATTCTTTTTTCTGACTTTCTTACCTGTTTGATTATAATTTTCCTATAATTGAGCTTGATATTTTGATATGCCCGGATCTGTAATTCAATTATAACTTTTATGAAACCTTTCTGTGGTGAGAATCTGAACGATATTACACGTTTTACTGTTGAAAAGGGTTATGAGGAAGTTCATGCGTCAAAAACAGCAACGAATTTTTACAGGAAGAGGATAAGCGAGATCAGGAATATGAAAGATCTGCCAGGAATACTGAGGAATTACCTGGCTTCAGAATATTTCTCAGGCGTATATCTTCCGGTTTCACGGGTAATATCGGGCGACAGGACGGTTAAGTACCTTTTTCAGCCTTACCTGAATGGAGAACATGAGACTGTCTTTATACCCGGGGACAAAAGGAATACAATATGTGTTTCCACACAATCGGGTTGCAGGATGGGCTGTCCATACTGCCTTACGGGAAAAATGGGATTAATCAGAAACCTGACAGCAGGGGAGATTGTTAACCAGGTCTATTCCATACCGGAATCATCAAAGGTCACTCATGTAGTCTTCATGGGAATGGGAGAGCCTCTTGATAACCTGGAAGAGGTGCTTAAAGCTTGCAGGATTCTTACTGCTCAATGGGGTTTTGCAATCAGTCCTTTAAAAATAACTGTTTCAACAGTAGGTGTAAAGAGTCGGATAAACGACTTTCTTGAGAAATCAGGATGTAATCTCACCCTGAGCCTTTATTCCCCTTTCCCTGAGGAGAGGTTGCGGATGATACCTGCCGAAACAAGTAATCCCTCTGCAGAAATAATCGAAACCATGATGAGATTTTCTTCCCATGGAAAAAGGAGATTCAGCATTGCCTATATGATGATCAGTGGAGTTAACGACACCGAAAGACATCTTAATGAATTGATCAGGATACTTAAGGGATCCGTCGTAAGGGTCAATCTCCTGCCTTACCACAGGATTAATTCCGGTTCAGCCGAACCAGCCACTATTGAAAGGGTGGAATATTTCAAGCATATGCTGGTTAATTCAGGAATATCTGCTTCGGTACGCAGATCAAGAGGAAATGATATATATGCAGCGTGCGGACTGCTTGCAGCCGGACATATCCTTAAATGAAATTAGCTGTTATAGAAATTTTATTTTTAATATTGCTGGATGACCGGTTAAATAATGTCAGGTAATGAAATTTATAAATATTTTCAGCTATGAGAAAGATAACACTATTTATTATTATGTTGTTTGCGACTCTTTCAGGATGCCTCAAAGATCCTTCAGGGATTTCTGAAAATGTTTATTCAGTTATTCCTGCACCAGTTACCCTTAATGAGGCTGCCGGGAAATTTATTTTCGGGAAAAAGAGCAGTATAATAGTAACAAAGCTTGATAATGAAACCAGCCTTTCAGCTGATTTGCTGGTCAAACTTGTAAGGAATTGCACGGGCCTGGAAATGCCTGTTACTGAAGGGGCCAGGGCCCGTAGGGGATCTGTGTTCATGAGTATAGATACAGCTATTGAAAACAAAGAGGGATATGACCTTTCAGTCACATCTTCTAAAATATTAATTAAGGCATCCTCCCCTGTGGGGCTGTTTTATGCGGTTCAGACCTTGAGGCAGCTCATGCCGCCGGTGGTTGAGAAGGATTCTGTAATCCCGGATTTGAAGCTGTCAGTACCTGCCTGTGAGATAATTGATGAACCCAGGTTCGGATACAGGGGAATGCACCTTGACGTAGGCAGACACTGGTTTCCTGTTGAAGAGATAAAGAAATATATTGATATGCTTGCCCTTCATAAGATGAATACCTTTCACTGGCACCTGACCGAAGATCAGGGTTGGAGAATAGAAATAAAGAAGTATCCTGAGCTGACTGCTAAGGGTGCATACAGGAAAGAGACCATTGTCGGGCATGCGGGAAAGAGGCCGATGGTTTTTGACGGTGAAAGATACGGTGGTTTTTATACCCAGGAAGAGATAAAAGAGGTAGTCGCCTATGCGGCTGATAGATTCATCAGGGTAATTCCTGAAATTGAGATGCCGGGCCACTCGCTCGCAGCACTCGCAGCATATCCAGAACTTTCGTGTACCGGGGGCCCCTTTGAGGTAGGAACCAGGTGGGGCGTTTATGAAGATGTATACTGTGCTGGTAAAGAAGAGACATTTACTTTTCTTCAGGACGTCCTTGATGAAGTAATAGCACTTTTCTCTTGTGAATATATACATATAGGAGGTGACGAATGCCCGAAAACAAGATGGAGGAGATGTCAGCTTTGCCAGCAAAGAATACAGGATGAGGGGCTTAAGGATGAGAACGAGTTACAGAGCTATTTTATTAAACGAATAGAGAAATTCCTTATCTCAAGGGACAGGCATCTCATCGGATGGGACGAGATACTGGAAGGTGGACTTGCCCCTGAGGCTACAGTAATGTCGTGGAGAGGTATTGCCGGAGGCATAGAAGCAGCAAAGCAGGGACATGATGTGATAATGAGTCCTACATCCTATGCATACCTGGATTATTACCAGAGTGAACCTGAAGGTCAGCCCCTGGCAATTGGGGGTTATCTGCCTCTTGAAAAGGTTTACTCCTTCGATCCCGTATTTGATGAACTGACCCCGGAAGAGAATAAACATATCCTTGGCCTGCAGGGTAATGTCTGGACTGAATATATCTCAACGCCGGAACACCTGGAATACATGGCTTTTCCCAGGGCAATGGCAATTGCTGAGACAGGATGGACTCCCTCATCAAAGAAGGACTTTGAAGAATTCCTCGTGAGGCTGGAAGTTCAGGAAAAGAGATATGATATCCTTGATATTAATTATTTTAAGGGAGAATACAGGGATACGAGGGAGAGGAACAGGTAGAAGTAATGAAATCAGGAATCAGGAATCAGGAATCAGGAATCA
>CAZQRQ010000129.1:0-3755 GCA_964595725.1 uncultured Rikenellaceae bacterium
ACCAGTTCTTTTCACAGTCGTTGATGCAGTTTATAGGCAGCCTGATAACAATGACCGGAGCGGGGATCCTTTTACTGGTTATAAATCTGCCGCTTGGTCTTGCAGCTCTTTCTCCGGCACTGATCCTACTGGTTTTCACAAAAGCAATTTCACCATGGATCAGGAAAAAGAACGAGGCCAGTCTTAAAAGTCTCGGTAACCTGTCGGGAGAGATACAGGAAAGCCTGGCTAATTTTAAGGTAGTTGTTGCCTTCAACAGGCGCGATTATTTCCGTAAGAGATTTGACAAGGTAAACAGGGAGAACTATAGAAGATCGGTTCATGCAGGCATTGCCAACAATATGCTGGCGCCGGTATATACTTTTGCGGCAAATATAGGGCAGCTGATAGTACTTTCACTGGGTATATGGCTTATAATTAAAGGATACTTCTCAATAGGGCTGCTGATCAGCTTTATAGCCTATATCAGCACATTCTACAATCCACTCAGGCAGATAGCCTCCCTGTGGGCTAATTTCCAGATGGCACTGGCAGCCTGGGACAGGATATCTTATCTTCTCTCCTTTGAGAATAATCTCCCGGTCATAGAAGATCAGACCAGTCTAAATTCATCTTCCTACCTGCATTTCGGAGATGTATCATTCAGTTATCCGAATGGCACGGAAGTGTTACATAAGGTTAACTTCGATCTGCAACGTGGCAGGACATATGCTTTTGTAGGCCCGACAGGTGGAGGGAAAACCACTACTGCTTCGCTTATTGCAAGATTATATGATGCTACAAAAGGGACTATTATGCTTGACGGGAAGGATATAAGGTCATACAATTCGTGCGAGAGAGCTTCAAAAATCGGATTTATCCTGCAGGATCCCTTCCTGTTTACCGGTACTGTAAGGGATAATATAATGTATGGAAATACTGAATGTTCAGGACTCACCAATGAACAGCTGGAAGATGCTCTGAAGGAGGCTCACCTGGGCAATCTTCTGGGGCGGTTTGACAAAGGGCTCGACACACTTGTCCAGACCTCGGGCGATGGGATCAGCCTCGGGCAAAAGCAGATCATTGCCTTTATGCGGGCGATTCTGCGTAAACCCGAGCTTCTCATCCTTGATGAGGCAACAGCCAATATAGATACAGTAACCGAGCAGCAGCTGGAAGCAATCCTGAAGAACCTGCCTTCATCAACTACAAGGGTAATCATTGCGCACCGCCTAAACACTATAGAAAATGCCGATGAGATCTTCTTTGTAAATTCAGGTGAGATAATTTCAGCCGGATCATTCGATAAAGCGCTGAACCTTCTGATGGAAGGCAAAGTGGAAAGCTGAAATCATTCCTTATATCATACTTCTGTTTCTTTTTTTCATTATTTATTTATATTGTGAAGTCATTGGTAAACAAGTGATGGATTGTTATATATATTATTGATATTAAGGAAATTATATAGGAAAAGCTTCAATTATGATCTAGCTGGCAGAAAAAAATGAACTGGTAAAACTGAGCGAGTCTTTGAAAGGTAATTTCCCTTCGCTATTTAAGGAAATTCAGCAACTGGTCAATACTGAGGACCCAAATGTTGCATTGCTATATTCGCGTAGAAGCCTGGAAGTTATTATTACCCGCCTGTGTGAGACTGAATTAAACAGGCCCAGAATAACTGAGCCGCTGAAAGGGATTATTGATAAGCTTAACAGCGAGGAGAAAGTTCCGTCACATATTATAGCCTCAATGCATGGGGTTAACAGTTTGTCTAATTATGGTGCACATCCGAAGGATTTTGATCCTGAGCAGGTAAGGCCAGTGCTGAGTAACCTGGCTATAGTAATAAAATGGTATCTCAGGGTTGCCTCGCCTGTTGCAGGGCCGGCGGCAGATGAAATAAGGACAATTCCTGCAAGTAATTCGCGGGTGACCGATGCAGAATCAGTACCGGAGAAATCTATAGCTGTGCTTCCTTTCAAGAACGACAGTCATGATGAGGAAAACACCTATTTCATCAATGGTATTTTGGAGGAAATACTTACAAACCTGCAGTTTATAAATGAATTAAGGGTTCTTTCACGTACATCAGCAGAGCAATATCGCAACCAGGCAAAGTCAATACCGGAAATTGCCCGTGAACTTGGAGTGAACTATATTGTAGAACGCAGCGGCCAGAAATACGGCAATCACTTTCGTCTCAGGGTACAGCTGATCAAGGCTCCAAAGGAAAGCCATATCTGGGCAAAATCATACCAGGAGGAGATAAAAGAGGTAAAGGATATTTTCAACATTCAGAGCCAGATCGCAGAGGCTATAGCCGGCGAATTAAATGCGGCAATATCGCCGAAGGAAAAAGAGCGTATTGAAAAGGTCCCGAGGCAAGTAATGGAAGCATACGATGCATATATCCCTGGAAGGCACAATTGGAGAAAATTTACTCCAGGTGATCTTGAAATTGCATTGGAGTACTTTAATATGGCAGTTGAAAAGGATAATAATTTTGCACTTGCATATCTAGGGATCCACGATGTCATGTACGGATTCCTGCAGTTAGGTTTTGCACCTTCTTCGGAGAGCGATCCGGCAGGTAAATATATGCAGGCACTTGCAAAGGCACAGGAGCTTGACAGCTCGCTGGCAGAAGTGCATTACAGCCTGGCGAATATGTATGGAAGCTTCCAATGGGAATGGGAAGCAAGCGAACGTGAATATAAAGAAGCACTTAAAATTAAACCTAACTTCTCAGATGTTTATGCAGCACTGTCAAACCTTTTATCAATCCTTGGAAGGAGCGAAGAGGCTATAGAAAACGGCAGGATAGCATTGGCACTGGATCCATATAATATTTTTAACAGGGTGTTATTTGGTGCAACCATGATGTTTGCACGCAGACCGGAAGAGGCTGTCAGCACTTTTGAGAGTGTACTGAAAACAGATCCCAGCAATTTTTTATGCAGAAATGCTCTTCCTATCGTCTATCACCTTAGTGGCAGATACACCGATGGTCTGAAAGCCTGGAAAGTACTCATGACTTCTTTTTATGATTATTCAGGATTAGACCTTGAAAAAATATTTGATGATACGGTTCAATTGCAGGTTACTGCAGAATGCTTAACAGGCTCGCAGAGGGTATTGTCACTCATCAGGAAACGGTCAGGTTTGATATCTTCAACGTTGCCATAATATATGCCTGTGCCGGGAACGGGGATAGAGCAGTTGAGATGCTGTATAAAGCATATGAAATGCGTAATCCCAACACGCCGTTTCTTGTAAATCCCGTATTTGATTTAGTGAAGGATGATCCCAGGTATATCGATCTGCGCAAAAAGATGAACCTGCCAGCTTAAACCGGAGCCGTCTCTTACTTCATCTGTTTCCAAAATATTCTGTGCCTTTCGCATCAGGAAGGTTTTGGCCTGTTAATCAATGGCTTATAAATATAACTATTTTTATAGGCATATTTTCAAAAAATATTTGCATGACTATAAATATAGTCGTAACTTTGTATTGTTACTATTATTTAATAAATATAGCAATAAATGAAAAAAGAGCTTAATCTGACAAGGGCAGAAGAGCAGGTAATGCAGATCTTATGGGGCATGAAAAATGGCCTGGTTAAAGATATCCGGGATCGTTTCGGCGAACCCAAACCTGCAAGAAACACTGTTTCCACGGTTTTGAGAGTTCTTGAGAAGAAAGGTTATGTTGGGCATAAAGCCTTCAGCAATGTACATCTTTATCATCCTCTCATTACTAAAGATGAATACTCC
>CAZQRQ010000130.1:0-3562 GCA_964595725.1 uncultured Rikenellaceae bacterium
GCCACAGCTGTTTTTATAATGGAGTCAGCCATTCCGAATGGCCTGACTTTCTCGAGCATCTACTCTGTCGGGAACAGTGCCCAGACAGGTGTGGAGGATGTTCTGGAGCACCTTGACAACACTTACCAGCATGGGGTAAGTTCCGCCGTTAAGCTTCTTTATATTGAGAGTATTTCGAATCCTTCCAGGTTATTAAAGCACGCCTATTCTCTTACAAGGAAAGGATGTAGTATAGCTGCAATAAAGGCAGGCAGTTCGGAAGCGGGTAGCAGGGCAGCTTCATCTCATACAGGTGCTCTTGCCTCACCTGATGTTGTTGTAGATGCACTATTCCGCAAAGCAGGCATTGTAAGATGTAACAACCGGTCAGAGCTAACTGCGGTTGCATCAGTCTTCATGAATCCTATTCCTTCCGGCAGGAGGATCGCTATCATCTCTCATGCAGGAGGGCCTGCTGTGATGCTGACAGACACATTGTCAAAGGGCGGAATGGAAATACCAGTCTTGTCGGGTCAGAAAGCTGAGGAACTGCGTGAAAAACTATTCCCGGGTTCATCAGTTTCGAATCCTATTGATTTCCTGGCAACAGGTACTGCTGAACAGCTCGGCTATATTATTGATGCATGCGAGAACGATTTTGATGACATAGATGCTATGGCGGTCATCTTTGGTAGCCCGGGCCTCTTCCCGGTAGCTGATGTCTACGGAATACTTGATGAGAAGATACGTACATGCAGAAAGCCAATATATGCTATTCTGCCATCAATGATAAATGCAAGGAAAGAGATAGATGAATTCCTGTCACTTGGTAATGTGAATTTTCCAGACGAAGTGATTTTTGGTAATGCACTGGTTCGTGTTCTTAGCAGGGAGATGCCTGAAGACCTGGATGATGATCCTGGTGAGATCGATGTTGAAAAAATAAGGAGTGTGATTGAGGCCTGTGCGGATGGATATTTGCCGCCTTCGGCTGTCGGGCAGTTACTTGATTTTGCAGGGATTAACCGCCTTCCGGAGATAGAAGCTGAATCGCTGGAAGAGGCTCAGGCTGCAGCTTATCAGATTGGATTCCCGCTTGCTATGAAAGTAACCGGGCTGGTTCATAAATCTGATGCCGGAGGTGTGGCACTCAACCTTGATGATTTCGGAATGGTTGATGATGAGTACACAAGGCTTATGAGCATTGAGGGAGCAAAAGGAGTCTTGTTGCAGAGGATGGCAGACGGGATGGAACTGTTCTGCGGTGCGAAATCGGAAGGAGCCTTCGGACATATTATCCTTATCGGCACAGGAGGAATCTTCATTGAAGTACTTAAAGACATAGCGAGTGACCTTGCACCTGTTTCAAAAGAATCTGCAAGGAAGATGATAAGATCCCTGAAGAGCTACCCGGTAATCAAGGGGATAAGAGGGAAAGAGGGTATTTCTGAGGATGCCTTTGCTGATATAATTTGCAATTTATCACGACTTATTGAGGCAGCACCTGAGATAAATGAGATGGATATCAATCCACTTATTGGTAAAGGAGAATCACTTTTCGCAGTTGATTGCAGAATAAGGATCAGCAGGGATATGGAAGTGAAAGATTAGGTACCTGATGTTTCATGTATCATCATATATTATGAAGATAATTTTGTCGGATATTTAAATTTGTATCTTTAAAACCCGGGCATTATTAAATGCCTTTACATAATATGATTAAGAATACTATTATCAATCCTGAGATTATAAGTCAGAAAATAAAAGAAAATGAGCTGGAATATCTTGGGCTGGCAAGCATAAGAGAAATAACCAGGCTCGTCAATCAGATTGAAAAAGAAACGGGTATTTCCTATGTTCGAATGGAGATGGGAGTCCCGGGCCTTAAAGCTCCTGAAATAGGAGTGGAGGCTGAGATTGAGGCTCTTAAAAGGGGGGTTGCTTCAGTATATCCCTACATAGAAGGTGTCAGGTCACTTAAGGAAGAGACTGCGAGATTCATAAAATTATTCCTCAATGTAGATGTTCTGTCGAAAGGATGTATACCTACCGTCGGATCATTAATGGGAGGAATGCTTGGCTTTCTTGTTGCTAACAGGAATGATCATACAAAAGAGGGAACTCTTTTCCTGGATCCTGGTTTTCCCGTACATAAGCAGCAGGTTAGAATGCTCGGACACAGCTATCATGCATTCGATGTTTATAACTACAGGGGCAGGAAGCTTAAAGATAAGATCGAATCTTACCTGGCCGGTGGCAAGATATCTTCAATACTATACTCCAATCCAAATAATCCTGCATGGATCTGTTTTACAGAAGAGGAACTGAAAATAATCGGTGAACTGGCAAACCAGTATGAAGTTATTGTTATGGAAGACCTTGCGTACTTCGGCATGGATTTCAGAAAAGACTATTCAAAACCCGGGCAGCCTCCTTATCAGCCCACAGTGGCTCATTATACCAGGGATTACATGTTGCTGATCTCCTGCTCAAAGATTTTCAGCTATGCAGGTCAGAGAGTCGGCATGATGGCAATCTCCGATCACCTTTTTAATAATAGGTATCCGGATCTGCTAAGATATTACAGGTCAGATCGTTTTGGCGACGCACTTATTTATAGCGCACTTTACGGGCTCTCGGCAGGAGTATCACATTCAGCACAATTTGGACTTGCAGCATTGTTTAAGGCTGTAAATAACGGAGACTATGATTATATTAGCGACGTCAAAGAATACGGTGAAAAAGCTTCTATAATGAAGAAGCTGTTCACTGACAACGGTTTCACAATCGTATACGACACAGACCTGGATGATCCTGTTGCAGATGGATTTTATTTCACTATTGGTTATCCGGGTTTAAAAGGAGGAGAGTTGCTGGGAGAATTACTTAATTACGGAATAAGTGCAATCTCACTTGAGATTACCGGAAGTGAAAGAAGCGAAGGTCTGAGGGCCTGTGTTTCACAGGTTCCTAGAGGGCAGTTCCAGGAACTTGAATCCAGGCTTAAAATGTTTAACAAAGATCATCCTGTTATAAAGGAATAAAATTAGGTTATGGCAAAGATCAGAGGAAGTATCGTAGTGGATGCGGAAAAATGTAAAGGATGCGAAGTTTGTGTTGTCTCATGTCCGACAGGGACAATTGCGCTGGCAAAAGAAGTCAACAGCAAGGGATATAATTATGCCTATCCTGCAAATCCCGATCTCTGCATCGGGTGTGCCAACTGTGCAATGGTATGTCCGGATGGTGTGATAACTGTTTATAAAACAAAAATTTAGCAATTGATGAAGAGGGAACTTAGATTGATGAAAGGTAATGAGGCGGTTGCTGAAGCGGCTATAAGGGCTGGAGCCGACGGATACTTTGGTTATCCGATCACTCCCCAGAGTGAGGTTCTTGAGTATCTTATGGCTGAGGATCCTTTCAAGAAAACAGGTATGGTGGTCTTGCAGGCAGAAAGCGAGGTTGCCGCAATTAATATGATTTATGGAGGAGCAGGCTGTGGTAAGAAGGTGATGACCTCATCTTCATCACCGGGAATCAGCCTGATGCAGGAGGGAATCTCTTATATTGCAGGTGCACA
>CAZQRQ010000131.1:0-3345 GCA_964595725.1 uncultured Rikenellaceae bacterium
CTTTATTGTATCAACATAGGTGATGCAATACTCAGCAGCCTGGATGTTGAGGGTGAAATGGAGATCAGGTTCATGAATGATGCTTCCTCATTTGCTGTGGGAGAGGCCTGGGGAGGTAAAGCGGCTGATTTTCACAAATCGATGTGCATTACCCTGGGAACGGGTCTCGGGTCTGCTTTTATTGAAGACAAAATTCCTGTAGTTGATGGTCCCTCTGTTCCCCGCACGGGCTGCGTTTATCACCTGCCTTATAAGGATTCAATAGCTGATGATTATTTCACCACGCGCTGGTTTCTCGGCAGGTACTGGGAAGCCACAGGGAAAGAGCTGAGTGGTGTAAAAGAACTGGCCAATCTGGTATCCGGGGACAGTCTTGTTAAAGATCTGTTCCATGAATTTGCTGTTAACCTGGGCATTTTTCTCGCTCCCTGGCTCATGAAATTTGGTGCGGAGATACTAGTAGCCGGTGGAAATATTTCCCAGGCATTTGATATTTTTGGAGAAGATTTCAGGGATAGTCTTCGTAATGAATGCTGGACTGGTGATGTTATACTGTCAGAGATGAAGGAAAATGCAGCGATAGTAGGAAGTGCCTGCCTGTTTAATGAGAATTTCTGGAAAGAAGTGCAACACGCACTGCCACTTATGTAGTTTATTATTTATTTAGACCTGGCCAATGAATTCAAAAATCAGACTGTTTAAAATACTTCCGGTGCTTATGTCTTTCTTTGTCATGAGCTTTGTTGACCTGGTAGGTATCGGGGTTGACCGTGTAAGCTCTGATATGAATCTAAGTGCCACCCTGGCACAGCTTATACCTTCGGCAGCTTTTCTCTGGTTCCTTGTTTTATCAGTACCTGTGGGGATAATGCAATCCAGGTTCGGAAAGAAATTTATACTTAACCTTGGTATGGGGATAACGGCTATTGGACTGTTTGTGCCGTTTTTGGCATACTCATTTTCCACGGTACTGGCAGGCTTTGCATTGCTGGGTATTGGCAATACTATAGTACAGGTGTCGGCCAATCCACTTCTTGTTGAAGTGGTCCCTTCAAACAGGGCTTCCAGTTTTATGAGTTTTTCACAGTTTATTAAGTCAACAGGATCAATGATTGGTGCACCTCTTGCCGGTTTCCTGGCCGCTCAATTTGGTGACTGGAAGTTGATGTTCCTTGTTTTCGGTGTGGTATCTGTTATTTCTGTAATTTGGCTTTCTGCGGTTAAGATTGAACAGGGTCAGCAAGCAGTTTATAAAGCTACACTGGGAACCGCCTTCAAATTGCTTGGCAATGGTTTCATCCTTTTAATGGTGATCGCCATTTTCCTGGTTGTCGGTGTGGATGTAGGATTCAATTCGAACTCCGGCCAGTTTCTGATAAAACAGTTTGGCATCGATCCTCTGGCAGCTGAAAAAGGCAGAAGCGTGTATTTTTTCGGACGAATGCTGGGGACATTTGCCGGTGCACTTCTGCTGACAAAGATTTCTGCCCGTAAATGTTATTTGTGGACTTCACTTTCCGGTATTTTGCTTCTGGTTTTGATTCTGCTTGTAAAATCGCCTGCACTTGCATGGGGAATAGTGTTCCTTATTGGTCTTGCTGTTGCTAATATATGGCCACTTGTTTTTTCCATAACGGTTGGTAAATACCCGGAGCGTAACAACGAGATATCGGGACTGATGATGATGGCAATATCCGGTGGAGCTGTGGTGCCGTTGCTGATTGGATTCCTTAGCGACATAAGCAGTATAGCAACGGGTATGACTGTCCTGGTAGCCTGTATGGTATATCTCTGGATTGTGTCAATATACTGCCTGAAAAAATAAAAAAGTTTTACGCATCTTAAACCTTTCAGAAGTTTCTTCATCAAAGAAAGGACCACTGCATTAACCGGCATTAAGTCGGATTTAATTTTTATATGCTTCAAATAAACACTTTTATGAAACTAAAAAGGAATATAGCAGTTAGTGAGTCCGGATTTGTATTCGATCCTACTGCAGGTGAATCATACTCACTGAACGAGCAGGGCATTGAGATTATTAATATGCTCAGGCAGAATAAGACCACTGAGGAAATTGCATCATATATGACAGAAAATTATGAAGTAGAGGCGGGTGACTTTGAAAAGTACTATTTCGATTTCACAGGTATGCTTAAGCAATTCAAACTTATTGAGGATGAAAGAGAGATCTAAAGTAACCATTGCTGTAACAGGACTCAATAATACTGATAATCCTGGTCCGGGAATACCAGTGATCAGGGCTCTGCACGAGTCGGATGAATTTGATGCCAGGATCATCGGACTTGCTTACGAGAACCTTGAGCCAGGTATTTACATGCATGACCTTGTTGATCACACATACCGTATACCTTATCCTTCGGAAGGATCAGATTTTCTGATTAAAAGAGTGCTCGAAATCAACAGTAGTGAAAAGATTGATATCCTTATTCCGAATTTTGATGCTGAGCTTCTTGCTTTTATGAAATCTCAGGAGGTACTGGAAAAGCAGGGGATAAAGACTTTTCTGCCTACACTAAAACAGTTCGAGGAGCGTCAAAAATCTAATCTGCCGGAGTTTGGAAAGACACATAAAGTGAATGTTCCTGATGGCAGACCGGTTTCAAACCTGAATGAACTTAAGGAGGCAGGTGAAGAATATGAATATCCGCTGGTAGTTAAGGGTAAGTTTTATGACGCATTTACTGCAGGTAATTATGAGCAGGCATCCATCTATTTTAACATGATATCATCAAAGTGGGGACTGCCAGTTATTGTGCAGGAATACATCAAAGGAAAGGAAGTCAATGTTGTTGCACTGGGTGACGGTAATGGCAATACCATCGGGGCTGTTCCGATGAGAAAATTATATATAACAGACAAAGGTAAGGCATGGGCGGGCATCACGCTCGACGACAGCAAAATGCTTGACCTGACATATGATCTCATAAGATCGACAGGATGGAGAGGAGGAATGGAACTTGAGCTAATCCGGACAGACGATGATGATTTATATCTTATTGAGATCAATCCGAGGATCCCAGCATGGGTTTATCTTGCGGTGGGAGCCGGGCAAAATCTTCCGGAGGCACTGGTGAAACTGGCACTGGGAAGCCCTGTAAGTAAATTCAAGGAATATAAAACGGGAGTACTGTTTATACGCTATTCCTATGACCTTATTACAGACATAAAGGAATTTGAGAAGTTATCAATGTTTAGCGAGTTATAAAATTAATCTATCATGAAGAAGCCATTTGAAAGGCCATATATAAAGAAAATTAAGGCTGGAATGCCTTCCAAGTTCGGGATGGGTGTGCAGTCTGAACCAATCACGCATATAGACCGTGT
>CAZQRQ010000132.1:0-3165 GCA_964595725.1 uncultured Rikenellaceae bacterium
GTCGATACGCCAAATATCAATTCCATTGTGCAGATTGGATCTGAACTAAACAATACGGATTACTGGTCAATCGGAAGAACCGTTGAGAATCTGGGTATCAACGGGATGAGCCTAAGGGAGCTCAGGCTCCTCGCTATAGGAGAATCATCATCAGGAAAATAATAATGAAAACTATACTAGGTGCAGCAATAGGAAGCTGCGTTCATGTCGGAGGCCTTCATCATTTTCTGAAGCTCGCAGAACCTGAAGGCTACAGGACATCATCAATGGGTCCTGCAGTGTCTGTCAAGCGCCTTGTGGAAGCGATTGTGAAGACCAGGCCAACAATAGTGGCAATAAGTTACAGACTCACAGCGGAAGCTGCCGGGCAGCTTTTTGATGAGCTTAGGAGTGCGCTAACAGAGGCTGGCTATGAAAATCAGAGGCTGGTATTCGGGGGCACACCACCAGTAGCAAGGGTAGCAGAACAATCAGGCCTCTTTGAAAAAACATTTGACGGGACTGAACCTGTCAGCATTATTAAGGAATATCTAAGAGGTAAAAAAGAAGCAACAGAAACCGGAAGCTATTCCGATACACTGGTGGAAAGAATCAATCAGAAATATCCATATCCGCTTATCCGGCATCATTTCGGAAGGCCGACCATTGAAGAAACCCTGCGGGGTGCTGAAACTATATCTGAAGCAGGTATACTGGATGTTCTTTCCATTGGTCCGGACCAGAATGCCCAGGAACATTTTTTCCATCCGGAGAAGATGGATCACCTCCAGGATGGTGCCGGAGGGGTACCGGTTCGAAAACCAGCCGATCTGGAGGCCATATACAAAAGCACAAGGCGAGGTAGCTTCCCGCTGGTAAGATGCTATGCCGGTACCAGAGACCTTCTTAAATGGGCTGAAATGAGCGTGAAAACCATAAATAATGCCTGGGCAGCTATACCGCTTTGCTGGTACAGCGTTATTGACGGACGATCTACACGTACCCTCTCGGAAGCTATAAAGGAAAATACTGCAGTTATGGGATGGTATGCAGCCAGGGGTATTCCTGTGGAAGTGAATGAATCACACCAGTGGAGCCTGCGTAATGCTCATGATACCCTTGCGGTGACTATGTCATTCCTCGCAGCATACAATGCAAAGAAAATGGGTGTGCGACATTATGTTTCCCAGTACATGTTCAACAATCCACCAGGCACAACACCGGAAATGGACATAGCCAAAATGCTTGCAAAGAATGACCTGATTTCAGAATTATGCGACGATAATTTCTCAGTATTCAGGGAAGTAAGAGCAGGACTTGCACATTTCTCACCTGTTCCAACCTTTGCACAGGGTCAGCTTGGTGCTTCTGTCGTTGTCAGTATGGCCCTGAAACCACATATTTTACATGTTGTCGGTTTCAGTGAGGCCGATCATGCCATCTTCCCTGATGAACTTATACACAGCTGCAATATAGCACATGGTGTGTTGCATAATACACTCCACGGTATGCCCGACCTTACTGATAACGATGTTGTAAGAAACCGGAAAGAAGAACTTAAGAATGAAGCAAGGATTCTTTTAAAGGCACTCGGAGAATTCGGGAAAGACCTTAGTAATGATCCCTGGTCAGATCCCGTTACTCTGGAGAAGGCCATCAAATCAGGGCTGCTGGATGCACCTCATTTCCAGGGGAACCCGCACCTTGTTGGAGATGTTGTGACTAACATTATTGATGGAGCATGTTATGCAATTGACCCCTCCACAGGTTCAAAACTCAGTGAACCTGAAAGGATCAAACGCACCGGCCTGGAAATAAAAATCGATAGTTAATTAAACTTATTGAAATCTCAGAAAATTCATTTTTCTTTCGAGAGTACCGGAATCTGCCTGTTTATAGACTCTTCAAGGGATATAAGAGTTTCAGTCCTTACTATTCCCGGAATGGTCTGTATCCTGTCTGTAAGAATCATCCTGAGATGCTCATTGTCCATAGTGAATACTTTGATAAAAAGGGAATAGTTGCCAGTTGTATAATGACATTCAATAATCTCAGGAATGTCATTGAATTTTTGGATAACTTCCCTGTAATGCCCCGGATGGTCAAGGAAGATACCTATAAATGCACAGGTTCTGAATCCTACCTTGACAGGATCGACTATAAATTCAGATCCCTTTATTACACCTATCCTGATCAGTCGCTGGACCCTCTGATGAATAGCTGCTCCGGAAACACCACATTCCCTGGCTACCTCCAGGTATGGTATCCTTGCATTCTTAGAGATAATATCAAGGATCTTTCTATCGAGGTTATCAATCTGAAGACTTTCAGTCATAATAGTGAGAAATTATTAAAATATTTATAACAATTCGTTATTCTGATTACAAACATAAAGTAATAAGGAAAAATAACCAACGGTTCTTTAATATTTTTTCCCAGGAAAGGGATTTCAGTAATAGATTGTAATTTAAGGACACTTTATTCAGCCTGTAACCTGTTATTGATCTACCCGTTAACGCACCCGATAATCCCGGAATAGTCTTCTATTCCTTTCTTCTCAAGATATTCTTCAATTCCTGCCAGTATAATTTCAGGTGTCCTGGGATCAATAAAATTAGCTGTGCCAACCTGGATTGCAGAGGCTCCTGCCATTAAGAACTCAAGCGCATCTTCTGGAGTCATTATGCCCCCCATCCCTATAACAGGTATTTTAACTGCACCGGCAACCTGCCAGACCATCCTCAAAGCAACCGGTTTGACTGCAGGGCCTGAAAGACCGCCTGTCACAGCAGGCAGGGCAGGTTTCATTGTTGCAACATCTATGGCCATCCCAAGAATTGTGTTGATCAGTGATACAGAATCTGCACCCTCCTCCTCAACTATCCTGGCGAATTCAACAATATCAGTAACATTTGGTGAGAGCTTAACGATTAAAATACCAGAGTAGGCAGCCCGCACAGCACGTGTAACTTCACGTGCCGAGACAGTATTGGTACCGAATGCCATACCACCCATCTTCACATTAGGACAGGAAATGTTTAGTTCAATTGCAGGTATCTTTTCAAGACGGTCTAATCGCCGTGCCAGTTCTACATACTCTTCGATGTAATTCCCGTTTACGTTGACTATCACATTAGTGTCATACTTTGAGATAACAGGATATATGTGACTCTCAAAATAATCAAT
>CAZQRQ010000133.1:0-3032 GCA_964595725.1 uncultured Rikenellaceae bacterium
GTACATACAGGCAGAACCAGGAACTCATCAGCGACAGTCTTATTTCGCTCGAAGAATTTATCCGATCGAAGGAAGATCTTGATATGGCTCGTACGGAACAGGAACTTTTTATTGAACGTCAGAAAGCGGATTCGCTGTTCAGGACCGTTCAGGTAGAAACTATTAAGGCGAACCTTGAGAATATGCGCAGGAACCTGTCTCTCGTGAGACAGCGTGTCGAAAACCTGAATGTAAAGGCAACCGTCGACGGCCAGCTCGGCCTGCTGGTGCCTGAAATTGGCCAGTCAATATCAAGGGGTGCAAATATGGGCCAGATTAATGTCCTTACATCCTATAAGGTAACTGCACAGATCGATGAGCATTACATCGACAGGGTAAGGACACAGCTTACAGCAACACTCGACAGGCAGGGTAGTGAATTCGACCTGATAGTCAGGAGGGTATATCCCGAGGTAAGGAATGGCACTTTCGAAATCGACATGGTGTTTGAGAATGAAATGCCTGAGAACATCAGGACAGGACAGACCTATTATATCAGTCTCCAGCTTGGTCAACCCAAAGTATCGGTAATGGTCCCTATAGGTGGATTTTTCCAGGAAACGGGAGGACAGTGGATATTTGTGCTTGATCCGACTGAATCATTTGCTACCAAACGCGATATAACCATAGGCAGGAAGAATCCGAAATACTATGAAGTACTTTCGGGCCTCCAGCCGGGTGAAAAAGTAATTGTCTCAGGTTATGAGACCTTTGGAAAAAACGAAAAACTTGTATTTAAAAATTCCAAATAATCCTTAATAATTCAGGCTATGATTAAAACTACAGATCTAACTAAAGTCTTCAGAACAGAAGAAGTTGAGACTACAGCACTCAACAAGGTCTCACTCACTGTGAATGAAGGAGAACATGTTGCCGTTATGGGACCTTCGGGATGCGGCAAATCGACACTTCTTAACATTCTTGGTTTACTTGATAATCCTACGGCTGGCAGCTATGTATTCAATGGCACCGAAGTGGCAAACCTCAAGGAAAGAGACAGGACTATCTTCCGTAAAGGTAATATCGGTTTCGTTTTTCAGAGCTTCAATCTGATCGACGAACTTAATGTGTATGAAAATGTTGAACTTCCCCTGATATACCTGAAAATGAAATCAGGAGACAGGAAGAAGGCAGTTGAAGGTGTTCTCGAGCGGATGAAAATTGGCCACCGTGCAAAGCACTTTCCACAGCAGCTTTCGGGAGGTCAGCAGCAGAGGGTAGCCATTGCAAGAGCCGTTGTAGCCAACCCTAAGCTGATACTTGCTGATGAGCCTACGGGTAACCTCGACTCAAAAAACGGTCTTGAGGTAATTAACCTTCTTACTGAGCTTAACAAGGAAGGAACAACGATCATAATGGTAACCCACTCTGAGAGGGATGCCGGATATGCCCAGAGAATTGTCAACCTGTTCGACGGTAAAATAGTAACAGGCTGATTCACAGGCCATATTTTCTTATCTTATTATAGAGTGTTTGCCGGGTTATCCCGAGTTTCCCGGCAACAACACTCAGATTATTGTTGTGTTTCCTTATAGTATCATAAATTAATTTTTTTTCTGATTCTTCAAGAGTCATCTCACTTTGGCCAGCCTTTCCATGTATAGTTGATGAACTGAATGCAAAGTCAGTCGGCTTCAGGAGCATGGAATCACTTAGTATTACCGCCTTTTCAATTGAATGCTGTAATTCCCTGACGTTACCCGGCCAGTCATAATTTGCCAGTTTCTCCATTGAATGAGTGTTTAATTTCATGCCTTCTTTTCCGTATCTTTCAGCATTAACCTTCAGGAAATAATTCGCCAGGATGGGTATATCGTCCACCCTGTCGCGCAGAGGCGGCACCTCTATAAGAATTGTGTTGATCCTGTAGAGGAGATCCTGCCTGAATTTTCCTCGCAAAACCATCTCATCCAGGTTGCAGTTGGTGGCACAGATCAGTCTTATATTGACAGGTACCTGCCTGTTGGATCCTACCCTTACTATATGCCTGCTCTGCAGTGCACTAAGCAGTTTTGCCTGGGATTGCAACGAGAGGTTTCCGATCTCGTCAAGAAACAGGGTGCTATTATGTGCTATCTCAAATTTGCCAGCACGGTCCTCTCTTGCATCTGTAAAAGCACCCTTTACATGGCCGAAAAGCTCGCTTTCGAAAAGGGACTCTGTTATAGATCCCATGTCAACAGATACCATAATCTGTCGCGCCCTCGATGACAACCTGTGTATCTCCCTGGCTACAAGCTCCTTGCCAGTCCCATTCTCACCCGTTATGAGGATATTTGCATCAGTAGGGGCCGCCTTCTTAACAATATTCATTACATTGATCATAGTCGGTGAAGCACCAAGCACGATCCTTTCGCCCCCCCTGTTTATCTCCTCCATCAGGATGTTTTTATCCTGCTTCAGCCTTGAGGTCTCCAACCTTGACAGCCTCAGCTGCCAGGCCACGTTGACTGCCGCAACCAGTTTCGAGGACTGCCATGGTTTCGGAATGTAATCAGCGGCTCCCTTTCTTATTGCCTGTATAGCCTGCCCAATTTCACCGTTATCGGTTATCATTATCACGCTTAAAGTGCTGTCGGTCCTGGTGATCTCGCCCAGCCAGAACAGTCCTTCATTACCCGACCTGATGCCAGCACTAAAATTCATACCCAACAATATGATGTCAATCTGATTCCTGTCGAGCATTTCGTAAATCCTGTTGGGGGAATTAACTGCGATGATCTTTTCAGCTTCTTTACCTATAACTGACCGGAGCTCCCTCAGATCGTTTGAATTACCCTCGACTATAAGTACCGTGGCTTTTATCATTTGATTGAAATTTTCGTCGAAATTACAAAATAATGTCTAATTTTTTGACACACCAGTTATGTTTTTCCTGCAGATTGTGCTGATTTACACAGATATTTTCTCGAAATTTACAGTATTAAAGCCCCCCGGTAGATAATGCCAAATGACATTGCAAGGGGGTTGTAAAAATATTTATAGTTCTTTGA
>CAZQRQ010000134.1:0-2866 GCA_964595725.1 uncultured Rikenellaceae bacterium
ATGCATCCTCTGTTTTGCTGCTTACCCGTATTGAATATTTTAATGACTTTAGCGAGAACAATGTCGTTGCTCTTTGGAAGGAGGTTGAAGGTTTAACTCCTGACTATCCGGCATTGCTGGAGCGACATCAAAAAGTCCAGTCGGAAATTATTAATCGCGTCGCTGTAGATTTTGGCGGAGCTTCACAATATGGAATGTCCACAGAGGAACTTTTTACGGATCAGAGGTCGAGGCCGGATTTTTCACCTGCTTTACTGGAGAAGATATTCGAAATGGGACGTCATTGGTTCATCCTCAACAGCGGTAAGTATCCGAGCATAGCAGCCGAGGTTAACTCTACCATTAATCTGCAAACAGCAGGCGCCGTACAGGGCGACCTGAAGGAAGGCATGCAGGCCTACTTCAAATGGATGGAGGAAATTGTGCCGGATTGCCAGAACAATGCAAAGAATATCTTTGGTTTTCGGGGTACTTCGTATCCCCTCTTTCCTGATAAAGGAATCGGTGTCAATTTCTATTATACCCCCGCCACTGAAATAGGAATCTGGCCTTACTGGATTTCTGCCGGCGGCTGGTTATTGCGCCATTTCTGGGATCAGTACCTGGTTACCGGGGATATGAATTTTCTAAGAGATCGCGTCGTACCTGCCTATAAGGAATTAGCAAAATTCTATGAAGATTTTCTGACAGTCACCGGTGAAGACGGCAATTATATCTTTGTCCCTTCCATCTCTCCTGAGAACATGCCTCCCAGAACATTTTTACCGGGACCCACGATGATCAATGCCACTATGGATATTACAGTGTGCAGGGAAGTCCTGACCAATTTGATTACTGCATGTGAGACCCTGGATATTGAAGCCGACAGTGTGGAAAAATGGAAGGCAATGTTGGCCAAAATGCCTCCCTACCTGGCCGAGCCTGACGGCACCCTCAAGGAATGGGCCTGGCCAACTATTCAGGAACATTACAGTCACCGGCATATCTCTCATCTCTACGGCGCCTGGCCGGGTGATGAAATTGATCCGGATCGCACACCGCAACTGGCTCTCTCCGCTGAGATCGCCAACCGTAGAAGAACATTTGACACAATGTCAACCGCTGTTGCAGGTGAAACCCTGGCTGCTTATGCCCGCTGTCACCGGGCTTTGGTCGGGGCCCGGCTCAAGGACAACATAATCGTGGATACCCAGTTAAGACAATTAATGGAACAGGGCCAGGTCAGCACCGCATTGCGGTGTTCGCGCGAAACGTATGGCGTTCCTGTGCCGGATGTACAGGGAGGAATTCCGGCCATAATAATGGAAATGCTTGCATACTCACGCCCCGGGATAATCGAGGTCCTACCGGCACTTCCTGCCTCACTGGTCAAAGGATCAATCAACGGCATGCTGGCCCGTACCTTTGCCAGAATAAACAAACTGGCTTGGGATATGCAGGAGAGAACGGTTGACATAACGGTAACATCTTTGAAAAACCAGGATATAACATTGATTGCCCGCTATGGAATAGAGGATATTTCTGCTCCTTCGGGAATTATTGGAAGATTCAGAAAGGGCAGAGCTGACTGTGAACTGCATCTGCCGGAAAATAAGCAGGTGGAAATACATCTGGAACTTGGTGGTCACGAACCATTGGACTGGATAACTCAGGTTACTTAATAAATAGGCTTATATTTGAAATTAAGTCAAAATCAATTTTCTCCCCCCTTGCCTTCGGGAAAGGGAAATATAAAATTCTTATCATAATTAATCTCTGTATAAAATGAAAACCAAACCTGTTAAAATCTCCTTGTTAATAATTGCCTGCATCATTATTATGGCTTTTCTCCAGGATGGAGGAAGTAATAAGAAACCAATTTATCTTAACACAGCTTATTCCTTTAAAGAAAGGGCTGCTGATCTTGTTTCAAGAATGACCCTGGAAGAAAAACAAAGCCAGTTAGGAAATACAATGCCTCCAATTCCTCGTTTAGGCGTTAATAAATACGATGTGTGGGGCGAAGCACTTCATGGAATTATGGGGAGAAACAATAACAGTGGAAAGACAGCAACATCGTTCCCAAATAGTGTTGCCGTTGGATCTACGTGGGATCCTGAATTGATATTGAAGGAAACATCTGTTATTGCCGATGAAGCCAGAGGCTTCAATCACGATTTGATTTTTACACTTACATATTGGTCCCCGGTTGTTGAGCCAACTCGTGATCCAAGATGGGGAAGGACTGCAGAAACTTTTGGAGAAGATCCGTATTTAGTATCACAAATCAGTAGTGGTTTTATACGTGGGCTCATGGGAGATGACCCAACTTACCTTAAGGCTGTACCATGTGGAAAGCACTTTTTTGCTAACAATACTGAATATAACCGTCATAATGGCAGTGCGGATATGGATGACAGGGACATGAGAGAGTATTATCTCTTACCATACAGATCACTGATTGAAAATGATAATCTGCCAGCAATAATGACCGCATACAGCGCTGTGAACGGGATTCCTGTCTCAGCCAGCAAATTTCTTGTGGATACTATTGCAAGAAGAACCTATGGACTGGATGGATATGTTACTGGAGATTGTGGTGCCATATCAGATATACGCTCAGGTCATCGTTATGTACAAAGTAATGAAGAAGCAACAGCTTCAGGCCTTAAATCAGGTGTTGATACCGATTGCGGTAGCGTCTACCAGACAAGTGCTCTCAGTTCTCTTGAAAAAGGGTTGATCACAGAAGCTGATATGGACAAAGCTTTGATTAACATTTTTACAATCCGGATGAGACTAGGTGAATTTGATCCACAGGAAATAGTTCCCTATGCTGGTATTAAACCTGGTATAATAAACGATCCTTCACATAATGATCTTGCTG
>CAZQRQ010000135.1:0-2503 GCA_964595725.1 uncultured Rikenellaceae bacterium
CTTATATCAGTGACTTGCTGAATGAATCAACCCGAACCATAACGGTCAGGACAGAAGTCCGTAACAAGGACAGCCAGCTGAAACCGGGAATGTTTGCCAATCTGAAGCTGTCCCTTAATGACGCAGTAAGTGCGCTTACTATTCCTGCATCAGCTATCCTGGATGACCAGGGTAACAAGATCGTTTTTGTTAAAATTGACGGTGCTTATTATCCCCGGATATTACAAACAGGTCCGAAGAATGATAATTACATCACCGTTAAAAGTGGAATTGAGGAAGGTGAGACAGTAGTGACAGCCGGTAATTTCGCGCTGAAATCCAAACTCAATGAAGAGATACTGAAAAGTTCCGGAGTTCATTAAATCAACCAGATAAATGAATTAATATGATCGGTAAAATAATTGATTTTTCGCTAAGAAACAGGTTGCTCACCATCTTTATAGTAGTCCTGATATCCATCATTGGAATATTCCTGTCGATCCGGATGCCCAAAGACATATATCCTGATCTGAGTGCTCCTCTGGTTACTATTGTTACAACAAATACCGGCATGGCAGCAGAAGATGTTGAAAGGCTGATATCCTTCCCTCTTGAAAGCCTTCTTAACGGAGCCCCTCAGGTAACGCGTGTCAGATCGGAATCGGCTACAGGAAGCTCAATTGTTACAGTTGAATTTGACTGGGGAACTGATATTTACCAGGCCAGGCAAATAGTGTCGAGTAATCTTGAAATAGTAACAGGAAGCCTTCCTCATGGATCCGTAGGGCCACACCTTGGCCCTGTCTCCTCACGTATGGGAGAGGTCTTTGAATTTGCCATAACTGGTGATGGTGTGGATCCAATGGAACTGAGATCCATTGCAGACTGGACCATACAATATCGCCTGCAAGGCGTACCGGGAGTGTCATTTGTGATCAACATGGGTGGATTTGTCAAACAATTCAAAGTATTATTAAAACCTGAGATGCTGAAACATTATGACATTACCATTAATGATGTCAGGGAAGCCATTGAGAACAGTAACCGGAATTTCACAGGAGGTATCCTTTCAATGAGATCGCAGGAAGAGCTGATTAAAGGGGAAGGCCGTATTTCGGACATTGAAGATATTAGAAACACGGTAATTGTATCACACAATAACGTTCCGGTTTTTGTCAAAGACATTGCTAATGTGGAGGTAGGCCCTAAATTCCGACGTGATGATGCCAGCTTTAATGGTCAGCCAAGCGTGGATATCACAGTTCAGAAACAGTATGGAGGGAATACACTGGCTGCTATTCAGCAGGTAAAAACAGCTTTGGGGCAAATTGCACAAGGCATTTCAGAAAAGGTAAGTATTGAGCAGTTTTATGATCAGTCGTTGCTTATCACCAAGTCTATCAGCCATGTTGAACGTTCAATTTTTGAAGGTGCCTTCCTGATCCTGATAATCATGATGCTATTCCTGTGGAATATCAGGAGTTCCCTGATCTCAGCCCTGACCATCCCCCTGTCAATTTTCGTGGCATTTATTATCCTCTACCTTTTTAAGGTTCAACTGACGGTTATGTCGATAGGTGGCCTGGCTATTGGAGTGGGTAAAGTAGCAAGCGGTACCATCATTATGGTTGAAAATATTTACACGGAGCTGGTCAGCAACAAGGGGAAAGAATCCACGGTTAAGTTAACTCTTCGTGCTGCCAGTGAAGTAGGACATCATCTGTTTTCATCGTCCCTTATCATCATCCTTGTATTTTTACCGCTTTTAAGTCTTAACGGTATTGAGGGAGCCATGTTTAAACCGACAGCCATAGCAGTTATCGGTGCCCTGTTCGGTTCGCTGGTACTCAATCTGACATTGCAGCCCGTCCTGTGTTCGATTTATCTCACTGATAACCATCTGAAAAAGAGAAGGAATCCACTGACTTCACGCCTGACAGACAAGTATGCAATCATTCTCAGGAAATCCCTGGATCATAAGAAATTCATTATTATCACCAGCCTGGTTCTTATTATTTTTGCCGCTTTCCTTTCCAAATTCCTGGGTAAGGAATTTGTTCCTCCCCTTGACGAAGGAGCCATCCTGGCTTCAACGATTATGTTGCCGGAAACCTCGCTGGAGGAAACAGCGTCTGTGGGTAAAAAAATTGAAAAAATATTCATGTCTTTCCCCGAAGTTATCTCTGTAGCACGTACAACCGGATCAGCAGAAGGTTCAGAGCATCTTCACCCTGTATGTCACAGTGAATATAATATCCGGCTTGTTCCAAGGGAAGACAGGAAACGCGGATTCAGGGAGATTACCGAAGCCATGCGGCAGGAACTGGATCATTTACCCGGGGTAGCCTACATCTTTGAGCAGCCAATCGCGAATAAGATGGCAGAAATGACCACAGGCACCGCTGGAGAACTGTCTGTCAAGCTTTTCGGTACAGACTGGGATGTACTCAACCAGAAAATCACCGAGATAATGAATATTATGAGAAATATCGAAGGTGCTGCTGACCTCCAGATTGAGCAAACC
>CAZQRQ010000136.1:0-2462 GCA_964595725.1 uncultured Rikenellaceae bacterium
TCTCACCAAATTATAATACCAGGATGATAAGAGCCGAGCAGTTATGGAAATTTGTTTCCACACGTTCCTACGTGATAGGTGATTTTATGTGGACAGGAATTGACTATCTCGGTGAAGCAAGATGGCCTTCAAAGAGTGCCAACAGTGGCGTTATCGACCTATGTGGATTTCCAAAGGACGGTTTCTACTTTTATCAGAGCCAGTGGACTGAGAAACCTATGATACATCTCTTTCCACACTGGAACTGGGAAGGTAATGAAGGACAGGTGATACCAGTTCTGGCTTACTCCAACTGTGATGCGGTGGAACTATTCCTTAACGGGAAATCATACGGTGAAAAAAGGCTTGAGTTCCCACGACAGGGTAATTCAGGCAGCTGGGCTTCCTACGCCACCCCACCCGTCAATGCCACAACAGCTGATCTTCATCTTTCGTGGGATGTGCCATACGAACCAGGCACCCTGAAAGCCGTCGGTAAAAAGAATGGAGAAGTGGTATGCACGGAAATAATAGAAACAGCAGGTAAGCCGGCTGCGATAAGACTAACGCTTGAAGATAAGCAGATTACGGCTGATAACCAGGATGTGGCGCATGTGAGAATTGAAATAGTAGATGCAAAGGGTAATACAGTCCCGACAGCTGATAATCTGATCATGTACAAGGTCTCGGGGAGTGGTAAGCTGATAGGTCTTGAGAATGGAAACTCGTCAGACCACGAACCTTATAAATCAAGCCAGAGAAGTGTATTTAACGGTCTTGGGCTGGCTATTGTACAGGCGGGAAAAGCTCCGGGCAAAATAATTCTTACAGCCTCTTCTGATGGGATGCAGGATGCTGTGGCAGAGATAGTTGTAAAATAGAGTCAAATATGAAAAATATAATATTACTTCTGTTGATCCTGACTGGTTGTACCTTAAATAATGAATTTAAAAGGGACCAAATCTCCCTGGCCGGAGAATGGAAATTCAGAATCGATTCACTTGACCGGGGAGTTGAGGACAGGTGGTATAATCAGCTGGCTGAAGAGACAGTGATGCTGCCGGGTTCGATGGCTGAAAATGGTAAAGGTTATGAAGTGACTGTTAATACAGACTGGACAGGTGATATTGTTGATAGATCGTATTTCACAGATGAGAAATATGAGAAATATCGCCAGCCCGGTAACATCAAAATACCCTTCTGGCTAAAACCGGTAAAATACTATAAAGGAGTGGCCTGGTATCAGAAGGAAGTGGAAATTCCTGAAGGTTGGAGAGGCAAGAATGTAACTTTGTTTCTTGAACGTTGTCACTGGGAGTCAACAGTATATGTTAATGGTAAGCTTGCCGGAAGCGAAAACAGCCTTGCGGTACCTCATCAGTATGATATCAGTGATCATATCATGCCTGGAAATAACCTTGTCAGCATCCGTATTGATAACAGGATTATTATACCTGTCGGGGTAAATTCACACAGTATAAGTGATCATACACAATCAAACTGGAACGGCATCTCGGGTGATATCAGCTTAAGGGCGACCTCGCCGGTAAATATCAGTAATATTTCAGTTTTTCCTGATATCAATAAGAATAGTGCCAGGGTAATTGTCACTTTATCCAACAGTAATAAAACACCTTTTGAAGGAAAGCTTAATCTGGTTGCAGAGAGTTTTAACATCTCAAATACAAAGAGGCTGAAAAAAGCATCACTTAAGGTAAATTCAAATGCAGACAGAACGGAGTATATTATTGATTACCCTATGGGGAAGAACTTTAAAATGTGGGATGAGTTTAATCCTGCGATGTACAGAATGTCTGTTAACCTGACAGATTCTAAACGGGAAATTATTGACAGTAAGTCAGTTGATTTTGGGATGCGCGATTTTAAGAGCTCGGGCACCCGCTTTGAGGTAAACGGTCACCCGGTTTTTTTGAGGGGAACAACGGAGTGTTGCGTCTTTCCGCTGACGGGTTATCCTCCGTCAGATATTGGATCATGGGAGAGAATACTTCAGACCTGTAAAGATTATGGTTTAAATCATATGCGGTTTCATTCATACTGTCCTCCTGAAGCTGCTTTTGTCGCGGCCGATAAGCTTGGTATTTATTTTCATATTGAATGCAGTTCGTGGGCTAACCAGGGAAGTACGATCGGTGACGGCGGACCACTTGACCAGTTCATATATGATGAGAGTGAAAAGATAGTGAGAGAATATGGCAGCCATCCCTCTTTCTGCATGCTTGCTTATGGCAATGAGCCCGCTGGCAGGAATCACCGTGAATTCCTGGGGAAATTCATTAATTACTGGAAGTCAAAAGACACCAGGAGAGTTTATACATCTGCTGCCGGATGGCCTGTTATACCGGAAAATGACTATAACCTCATTCCTGCACCCCGCATTCAACAATGGGGACAGGGATTGAAGAGCATAATAAATTCACAGCCGCCTCAGACCATGTATGATTTCAGGGATGTTATTACAA
>CAZQRQ010000137.1:0-2154 GCA_964595725.1 uncultured Rikenellaceae bacterium
ATTCCCATCTGATGTAAAATTGGAGGCACTGACCAAAAGTGGGCGGCGTTGCAGTTTGTGCCTTCGTTTTAAGGGGGTCAAGGTCGAAGTTCATCATATCAACCCGGAAGGTGTTTCTCACGATAACACCATCAACAATGCTATCACTTTGTGTTTTGATTGCCACTCAGACGTTGGCCATTACAATCCAAAACATCCGAAGGGCAACAAGCTCACAGCTGTTGAATTAAAACGACATAGAGATCGTTTATGGAAGCTGGTGGAAGAAGGAAAGGCTCTGCCCGAAAAAAATCTTGACCAACAATACCTTGAACTCATCCGCAGGGCTTTCGACAGACCAGCATTCACGACTCCTTTTCGTCAAGAAGGAAGAATGGAAGATTTTGATAAAGCCATTGATGATACAGTGCTTGCCCTTAACACAGGCTTGCTTAGGACCAGGGATAATCATGTCATTTCGGACCTGGGGTTTGGCAAATCATCGCTTGCCAATATTGAATGGTGTTCTGAACTTGGAACGGTTGAAGGCCAACTGTTACAGCTCAGGGCACAGATTTCGGAAGCCCTATCCAACGGTAAATTGAAGTGTTGCCACGCACACTGTTATTGTGGTGATGATGAGTGCATAAGGCAACTCGATCAAATTAGGGCTGACATTATTGATAGAGTAAATGCTGTCTTAGATGATTCAGGCGTGGGCTCAAGGCCAAACCTCATGAGATTACGCATGGAGTAAAACCGAGCCCCAACCAATCACTGGTGCGGACGCAAAGGGCCGCGCCGCACAGTTCAACCGTTATGTGCGAGGGGAATAATTGAGAATGAGCCAAAATTACCTGGTTGAGGATGTCGAACTAAGCTTCAAATTGCTTGAATTTGCAATTCGAGTAATGTGCTATTCCGAGCTTGATAATATTAACCCCGAGGTATTTGGTCAAGAACTCCAGCTTAATCTAGACGAAGAAAATGTATCTTTCTCTGATGATGTTTTCAAAGACAAAGAAGAAATAATAAGGGCATCGCAAATGAACGTAGGTCCAGCATTTGCTGCAACTGCTATTTCCCTGCATCGACTCATGGAGGGAAAGCAAGATTTCCCATCAAATATTGAGGCCGCTTGTAAGGTTATATCTGCTGTTAGAAATGCATTTTCTCACGGCATTGCATCACCATCGTGGTTTGTAAAACGCCATAAGAGGGAAGAAATAGATTTGGGTTTTGTTAGTGGTCCAATAGTCGATCTTGGTGCGTTAAATGGTAGTCAATTTGAGTACTCTCATATAGGTGGTCTAGCTGTTTGGTATCATCTAAGAGACGAAATATTTGGATATGTAAAAAACACTTAACAAAAGGGTCAAGATCGTGCGCTATCGCTCACCGGGACGCTCCGCTTCGCTATGCGCCCCACAGCTTGATCGTTATGGTGAAGAAAATGAAAGAATCAGGGTTTGACAATTACAAGGGCATATGGGGAAACGAGTATTTTGAAGAAGATTTAAAATATGTTGAGGATTGGAATTTCAAACAAGAAGTATTTTCAAATCAACCGGCTCTAGTAACTAAAACAGACCAAGGGACCGAGCTTACACCTTATACCGGTCAAAAGTACGATAAAAATAAATATGAATTAGTTTCTTATATATGGGACCATGAGCATTGCATGGTTTGTCGATTTACTATAAGTGAGGGCTTTTCCTATTGGGTAAACCCCGATAATGATATTTTATGTGACAAATGCTACAATAAATATAAGAAATAACCACAACAATCCCTCGAGCGGACCTCCCTTCCCTTCCCCGGCCTGCGGAGCAGCCAGGACTGGAAACTCAATTTAAGGTATACAATTCCTTATTTCGGTCCCGGGCGGGAGCGAAACTTCAGTTGAGCGCACCAACCAGGGGAACGAGATGCGATGGATTGGGCCAGATGTGGGCGTTCGCGACTGGCGCGAAGGAGGAGCAGTACGTGCGTACGCGACGAGGAGCGAAAGGGAGTGAACGCGCGCATCTGGCCCGAGACTTGAGCATCAATGGAAAGGAGGGGGAGGATCATAGCTTAAAAAACTGCCCAGAATCCGCATTTCAGAAAACGCAGTTTGCTGAAATAGGAATCGGGAATGAAAGAGAGAAATTGAGCTTGCTCAAAATGAATCGC
>CAZQRQ010000138.1:0-2055 GCA_964595725.1 uncultured Rikenellaceae bacterium
CCGCCGCATCCGCTACTACCGGGACATCATATTCAGCACAGATCTCAAATATCCGGTCATAATCCGAACATTGTCCATATAGATCTGTCGGCACCACCGCCTTGGGCAATTTTCCCTGCTTTTCGCAGGATTCCAGCTCTTCAGCCAGCAAATAAGGATCCATGTTCCAGCTTTCCCGGTCGCAATCGATGAATACCGGCATGGCCCCCTGAAAGACGATCGGTGTCACACTCCCGATAAAGGTGAGTGTAGAGGCAAAGACCTCATCACCCGGCCCAATTCCCAAATGCCGCAACGCCAAATGCATGGCCGCAGTGCCACTGGAAAGGGCTAAGCAATGCCTAATTCCAACATATTCAGCAAACTCCCGTTCAAAAGCATCCATCTGCGGCCCCAAGGGCGCGATGTAGTTACTCTCAAATGCCTCCTGCTCAAAACGCATTTCCTCGCCACCCATATGGGGAGGAGAAAGGAAGATGCGTTTTGTTAATTTTGAATTTTGAGTGTTGAATGTTGAATTATTTTGACTCATTTGGGCTTTCCTTGAGACGTTTTGACGATCGCTGTAAGGATTCTGATTATTTCATCAGATTCTTTAATCAGGTTAGAAAAATCAATCCGCGCACAAAGCTCGCTGTCACGAAATAACCGCAGCCAGTAATTTGTTTCTCTTGCTTCTTTGGAGGCGATAGACATTTTTGCTGTGAAATCCTTTCTCGTCTGTGCCCCAATAGCTTCTTCAACATTTGCTCCAATACTCGTTCCGGAACGAAGCAATTGTTTCGATAAGACAAATTCCTTCTGTTTACGCAACTCTACGTAAAGCCGAATGATATCAAGCGCAAACTCATACGTTTTATCTTTGATCAAGTTGTTTTTCTTTTCTATTTTCAGCTTTATTCAAAACTCAAAATCCAAAATTAAGAATTATTTAAGGCTCATATGAGGTGGGGAAAGAAAAATCCGTGTTTTCACGTGGGGTTCAGTCATTTGGCTTATCAATCGTCTTGATGATTTGCACAGGGACACCTACAGCTAGAACATTTGCAGGGATATCTCGGTTCACAAAACTCATGGCCCCGATTATGGAATTTTCTCCCATTGTTACACCCGGCATTATCACGCTATGGCTTCCTATCTTGCAATTTTTTCCTAATCTTACCGGTCCATTCTTGTTGTCGATTGTTGAAGTTGAATAAATCGAGCAGTGAGAACCGATCTGCACATAATCCTCAATCACCACGCCATGCTTAGCATTTATATAGGTAAACGCACCAACATCTGTCTTATACCCAAGCTTGAGATTGTCCTTGTGCTGAACCACCCAGTTATACTTTGTGGGCTCACCTTCATTTATTTCAGGATAAACCCAGTTTTCGAATCGTTCTATTGACTGCTGTGTAAGGGGTTCGCAGGCACCCCCCCCCCACGTTTGTCCTCGCGGCACAGACTTCGTGACACATGCACCAGCGCCAATGACGGCGTCATCCCCTATGATAAGGGGGTTTTCCTCTGTTCCGTTGATAATTACCGCCCCCGTGCCGACGTAGACTCGTTTCCCGAAATGCACCCACCCGGAGACATGCACCCCAGGCGCCAAGGTTGTATAATCCCCCATGACCACATCATGCCCAACCGTACAATCAAGATTAATCTGGACATGTACACCCAAAACAATATTTGTAGTCAGGATATTGCCCGCGCATATGACCGTTCCGACACCAATTTCAATCCATGGGGAATGTTCGACTCTTGGATGTACAATCGTTTCAAACCGAAACCCTGCGGTCATTGCCTTTTCCATTAAAACTTGTCGTGCTCTTGGATTTCCGACGCCGCCGACAACACTGGACTCAGGAAACTCTTTGCGGGCTTGTTCTAACCCCACTACAGGAATTTCATTCAAAATTTTTTCATGTTTGGAGCTATCATCATCTATGAAGCATACCACCTCATAATTACCGCACGACTGAATAAGCCAGGCGACCTCTCTCCCGAAACCACTGGCCCCATATATTGCAATTTGTTTCACAGGTTTCCTTCTGACAAAAGTTT
>CAZQRQ010000139.1:0-2043 GCA_964595725.1 uncultured Rikenellaceae bacterium
TAAAGATTCTCATATTTTGAAACTCCCTTTATGTAGCTTATCCCGTTTACATAATCAAAAGGTCCTGGCATTGCAAATCCTATTCCCCTTACGATACCTGTTCCTGATTTTTCCATCGCTTCACGTAAACATGAAGACCACACTGAAATAATCTCTGCGGCGTGCGCCTGGTTATTAACAGCTCTCTCAGAAGAGGTCTCCGAAAGAACTCTGCCCGATTTCAGGTCAACAGCAGCACAGCTGATATGACTTCCTCCAACATCAGACCCGATTGCAATATCCTGATTCATATGTAATTATATATATAGAAGATTTAGGTTCCGGTTACTTTTACAAACGTATTAAAATATTTAAATTAATTTATTTAAAAATTTATTTCAGCCATGGTATTCAGAATCAGTGACCATCTCAATCAGCCCTTTATGACTGCAAGAGGAGATAAAGTAACCAGTATATTTACAAGGTCGCTCTGCAGTGACATGACCTGTTGTATGTTCTTATATGCTGAGGGAGCCTCATCTAAGTCTCCTTTAGTACGAATGGAATGAATTATACCCTTTTTATTAAGCCTTCGTATCTCATCATCGAGATCAAGTGTCCGTATGGCCTGCTTTCGGCCCATTATCCTTCCGGCTCCATGAGAACAGCTTTCAAAGCTATCCGCATTCCCTTTGCCTTCAACAATGTAACTTGTTGTCCCCTGGGATCCGGGAATGATTCCTTTAAGTCCTTTTGAGGCTAAGGTGGCACCCTTCCTGTGGATAATAAGTTCGAGGCCGAAATGGGATTCTGCTGCTGCGTAGTTGTGAGCTATATTAATGGGTTCTTCACAGGAAAAGGCAGCACCGAAAATATCTTCAAACATTTCAATTATGCGCTCCATCATAAGGTACCTGTTGCACATCCCGAATGCAATACAATATTGCATCTCTTTCAGGTAATTACTGCCTTCTTCGGAATCTGTAGGCAACCAGGCGAGCTCTGTACGCGGACCATAGTCTTCCCCGGCCTGTTTGTTTGAATTAACAGCTTTACGGTTATAATAGTCGGCCACCTGCTTTCCAATATTCCTGCTTCCCGAATGGATCATAATCCATATTGAACCATCTTCAGCTTTCTGGATTTCAATAAAATGATTTCCACTTCCAAGTGTCCCTACCTGTCTTAGTGCACTTTCATACTCGCGGCTAATAACAGGCAGTTCCATGGGATCAAATCCCAACTGTACAGGATCAGGCATCCGGTGATCTCCCTGTGATCTTTTATGATGCCTGTATCCCAGGGGTATATTTTCCCTGATCCTGCTCATCAGGGTCTTTGTGTCATTGGTGCTCAAACCCTGCAAATTTGTTTGTACAGCAGACATCCCACACCCGATATCCACACCAACCGCGTTGGGTATTATCACATCAGCAGTTGCAAGGACAGCTCCTATGGGCATACCGAATCCTTCATGGCAGTCAGGCATAATAGCAATGTGCTTCCTGGCATAAGGATGATTTGACAGGTTCATTATCTGCCTGTATGCGCCAGTTTCAATATCATCTGCCCATAATTTAACCTCAATCCCTCCTGTTTCGATACTTCTGATCATTTGCTCCGGTTAACTAATGATAGCCTACACTTATCAAATTTATAAATTCTAAAACATGTTAAAAAAAAATACAGGCATTATTACTTTCATTAAATTAGCACCCCTGATCACCAGTAAAAAATTTAAATCAAAGTCGATAACAATGAAAAGGACCATCAGATCAATCCGGACACTTATTTTTACATTCCTCCTATGCGGGATCAGTTACTCCATCCTGCCGGCACAGAATATTCCATCCCCGAAGGAACATTTTGGTTTTAATATTGGCGATGACTATACACTTGCTACTTATACCCAGACCGAAGCATATTTCCGGAAATTGGACGCATCCGACAGGGTGAAACTCGTTGATATAGGGATGACAGAGGAAGGACGACACGAGTATATGGTAATTGTATCCTCACCCGAAAATATCAGGAATCTTGACAGATACAGGGAAATATCCGGTA
>CAZQRQ010000140.1:0-2039 GCA_964595725.1 uncultured Rikenellaceae bacterium
GAACATATAAAAGGCAGTCAGCCCTGCTACAGCGTACTCTACAGCAAATAAAACCTTATTATGATGCAATGCAGCAGCCAGAATTTCATCTTTGCTGAAAAAGCCTGAAAATGGCGGAATTCCTGATATTGTAAGACATGCAATAAGGAAGGTCATATGAGTGATCGGGAGATATTTACGAAGTCCGCCCATGTCAGTCATATAATTACTGTGTACCGCATGGATTATTGCCCCTGAACAGAGAAAGAGCAGCGCTTTGAACATTGCATGTGCAGAGAGGTGGAACATCGATGCCATAAAACCAAGCCCTTCGTGGCCGCCATATCCTGAAACTCCCAGGGCAAGCATCATATACCCTATCTGCGACATGGTGGAGTAGGCCAGGACCCTTTTAATATCAGTTTGTGTACATGCGATTATTGCCGCAAAGAGTGAGGAAAAGGCACCGACATAGGCAACAATATCCAGGGCAAATGGAGCAGAGAACACATATATAGGAAACATCCTTGCAACTAGGTAAACGCCGGCCACAACCATCGTGGCTGCATGGATAAGGGCCGAAACAGGTGTGGGACCCTCCATTGCATCCGGTAACCATATATGAAAGGGGAACATAGCGGATTTTCCAACTCCACCCATGAAGACAAAGATCATGGACCATGTCATAACAGAAAGACCCAGGAAGGCCACGCCGCTTCCCTGGGAAATTGCCGGACCAGCTACATCGGTAAGGGTTATGAAATCAAAAGTCTTTGTGTTAAATGAAAGGATCAGTATCCCTATCAGGAAGCCAAGATCGGCAAAGCGGGTGACAATAAACGCTTTTTTTGAAGCTCTTACAGCCGAAGGTTTCTGATAGTAGAATCCTATAAGAAGAAATGATGATACCCCGACAAGTTCCCAGAATATGTACATCTGGAATATGTTTGTTGCTACTACCAGCCCTATCATTGAGAAACTGAAAAGCGACAGGAATGCAAAAAAACGCTCAAATCCTTTTTCTCCTTTCATATACCCTATGCTGTAGATATGCACCATAAAGGAAACCGTACTCACCACGACCAGCATCATAACGGAAATAGGATCGAGAAGGATCCCGATGTCAATATGCAGCTTATCGGTCAGCTGAAGCCAGACTGAATTGAAAGCCGTTATCTTCTGATATGCTTCTCCTGCCTTTTCCGCGAGGAAAAAATATCTGTATGCAGTGATATACGACAGAAGTGTTATTACTGCCAGACCACCGGTACCCAGTAAACCTGATAAGCGGGGTTTCAGCTTATGTCCTGCAAGTCCCAGCAATATAAACATAAGGAATGGCAGCAGTAGTATCCAGATTGCGTAATTGAAATTTATCATTTTAAAGGATCCCTTTTAACTTACTAATCAGAATTTCATTTCATTAACATCTTCAACATTGATGGTTGTGAAGCGCCTGTAAATATTAATTATAATGGCTATTGCTACGGCAGCTTCCGAGGCGGCTACGGCAATCACAAAGAGACTGAAGAACATACCTTCCAGCTTATGCGGGAAGAGGTAACGGTTGAAAGCCATGAAATTTATATTAACAGAGTTCAATATCAGTTCCACCGACATCAGTATAGTGATCAGGTTCCGTCGTGTAAGGAAACCATAAATACCGGTAAAGAACATGATGGTGGCAAGAATTAAAAAGTATTGTACTGGTATTCCGTTATTCATCTTATTCCTGATTTAAAGTTGATAACTCTTTCCTTTTCGGACCACCTTTTTTTGCAACCACAATTGCTGCAATCATCGCAGCAAGCAGTAATACTGAAATTACCTCAAAGGGCAGCACATAACCATCCGATTTCACCGATAGCAGACTCCTTCCTATCAGTTTCATGTCAACCTGTGCAGCAGCTTCAGTTGTAGCGGCAAATTTGTAATCGAGAATAGTAATTATTGCTAAAAAAGCCCCGGCAATTGAGGCAAGCGCCGAGAATGCTGTCTTCTTCCATTCATAAGGCTCGAACTTCTGGCTTATATGGCTGGTAAGAAGTATTGAGAAAATG
>CAZQRQ010000141.1:0-2012 GCA_964595725.1 uncultured Rikenellaceae bacterium
TAACCTGTATTTTGATATAGACCAGAATTTCTATGACTTTTCAACGGCTTCGATCTGTAAAAAGTTTAAGCCGCTTGACTTTATTATTTATCTTTGCCACTGAAAAGCTGTTGCATTAATAACAGAAACCAGGCAACCTCATCAGATGGTCTGCTCATTGTATTAATTGTATTTGTAAATAAACATATATTAAACCATTCATAATATGCCGATTAAGAAGCTTAATAGTATTTTCAGACCTAAGCGAATTGCTTTGATAGGTGTCTCCAGTAATCTTGACAGCGTTGGTGGAATTACACTTAAAAATCTTGTTGGAGGAGGCTTCAGTGGAGTTGTCTATCCTGTTAATCCTAAAAGGGAAGCAGTTCTTGGAATTCCTTGTTTCCCCGATGTAAAGAGCCTGCCAAAGACTCCTGATCTGGCGGTAATAATGACTGCTGCTAAAACTGTACCTCAGTTGATACATGAAT
The DNA here is from genome assembly GCA_964595725.1 of uncultured Rikenellaceae bacterium. GTDB lineage: Bacteria > Bacteroidota > Bacteroidia > Bacteroidales > VadinHA17 > LD21. The sequence goes on from CAZQRQ010000141.1 coordinate 471, forward strand.
GCGGCGAAGCAGGCATAAACGGAGTAATTATCATGTCGGCCGGATTTAAGGAGATAGGTGAGGAGGGAAGGAAACTCGAAGAGCAGGTAAAAGCCGAAAAAGCTAATTATCCCGATATGAGGATAATTGGTCCGAATTGCCTTGGAATAATTGTACCCGGATTGAATATGAACGTAAGTTTTGCGGCGGGAATGCCAAAGCATGGACATGTAGCTTTCATATCTCAATCGGGTGCCTTATGTACATCTGTTCTCGACTGGGCTTATGAAGCCAATATCGGCTTCTCATATTTTGTGTCGATAGGTAATTCCATGGATGTCAGTTTTGGCGACCTTATTGATTATTTTGGTCAGGATCCTACTACAAAGTCAATTGTACTTTATGTTGAATCAATTAACAACGCCCGTGCCTTTATGTCTGCCGCTCGTGCTTTCGCAAGGAAAAAGCCGATCATTGTTTATAAATCAGGTCGTTTTCCCGAATCAGCAGCAGCTGCTGCTTCACATACAGGTGCAATGGCTTCAGAAGATTCAATATATGATGCTGTATTCCGCAGAGCAGGATTGGCAAGGGTATTCAGCTTTGGTAATATATTTGACTTCACCGACCTTATCGGCAGAAAAAGGGTTCCAAAAGGTGCAAACCTGGCTATAGTTACCAATGCCGGAGGACCCGGGGTAATGGCTACCGATGCATTGATCTCATGGGGTGGAAAGCTTGTGAAATTATCTGATCCCACAATGCAGAAGCTGAATGATTACCTGCCTCCATTCTGGTCGCATGGTAATCCGGTTGATGTACTGGGGGATGCTACACCAGAACGTTTTGCCAGTGCAACTGAAATAGTACTTGAGGATGAGAATGTTGATGCTGTTCTTGTACTTCTGACACCGCAGGCAATGACAGACCCGACAGAAACAGCAAAGGCAGTTGCCGAAATAGCCATAAAAACGTCGAAGACTATTATGGCTGCATGGCTGGGTGGTGCAAGCATGAGAGAGGGCATGGCTGTTTTCAATAAGGCAGGTATTGCGGTTTACAGATCACCAGAACAGGCAATACAGGCATTCATGACCCTTTCCCATTATTCAAAGAACCTGGAGCTCTTATATGAAACACCCAAGGAGGTTCCTGTATCTTTTCATTACGATAGAAATGAACTAAGGGAGAAATACCTCACAACAGTTTTTCCAAAGGCAAGAATTCTGACCGAGGACGACTCCAAGCTTCTCATTAATGACTATGGAATTGCAACAACACATCCTGAAGTAGCTGTTGATGAGGATCAGGCAGTGGAAATTGCTGACAGGAAAGGGTATCCTGTAGTCCTGAAAATATACTCGGCAGATATAACACATAAATCTGATGCCGGAGGAGTATCACTGAACATCCGGAATGAAGATATGGTGAGGGCAAATTTCAAAAATATGATTAAAACCGTATCTGAAAAACTGCCGAAAGCAAAAATTGAAGGTGTCACCGTTCAGAAAATGATCTCATCAAAAGACGCTATCGAGCTGATTCTGGGAATAAAGAAAGACC
>CAZQRQ010000142.1:0-1759 GCA_964595725.1 uncultured Rikenellaceae bacterium
GGCTGAAGCTTCGAAAATAGCCATATCCTCCTCTGGTTCCTCGTCAGCGGCAGATTGGTTAACCAGGTAAGATGATCAAGCTTGATCAGGTCTGTGTCTTTATTCTTACCTTCGATCAGGGAGCTCAGTTGTGTTATGTCAGAATCCGTTACTAACTCCCTGAATGTAAGATTAATACCTAATTCCTCCCGGATCTGGTTAATAATTCTGATACCCAACAGAGAATTACCCCCTATATCAAAAAAGTTATCAACGATTGAAATATCCTTTGTTCCTAAAGTATCACACCAAATTTTATGAATAACCCTTTGCATATTATTCTGCGGAAGATGGCTCTTTCCAGATCTATCCGATTTATTCTTTATGCTTTTATCAGCCTGTGATCTATAGAAGTCGGATAAGAGAGCTTTAGTATCTGTCTTGCCGTTTGCAGTTAGAGGAAAATCTCCATAATGAATGGTCGATGCAGGGATCATATATTCCGGGAGAGATGCCCTTAATCCTTTCTTCAGATCGCTGACATCAATTTCTTTCCTGCTATATGTAGTATAGAATAGTAAGGCTTTCATATCGTGCCTGTCAGACTTATCAGCTAAGACCACTGCATCCTTAATTGCTTTATTACGAAGTACAGCATCTTTTATCTCACCAAGCTCAACACGGTAACCTCTAATCTTTACCTGTTCATCCTCCCTCCCGAGGAATTCAATATTACCATCAGCCATCCATTGTGCCTTGTCACCTGTAAGATAAAGCCTGGAACCTGCATTAAATGGGTCTGCTATGAATTTAGAATCAGTAAGTACTGGATCCCTATAATATCCCTGAGCAAGGCAATCGCCACCAATATACAGATAGCCAGGCTGCTGAATCCGGCAGTGTCCTAAATTATTATCGAGGATATAGTATCTTGCGTTCTGAATAGGTTTTCCATATGGAATACTCTTCCACTCAGAATTTATTTTATCTACTATGAAATAATTGGACCAGACAGTGGCCTCTGTGGCTCCACCCAGACCTACTACAACAGCATTAGGGAAAACAGAAGTTACTGCCCCCGGTAAGGATAATGGGATCCAGTCACCACTTAAGAAAACAAGCCTTAAAGAATAATATAGATTGTCATCGCTTTGTGTATTGAAAAAAGGTGTAAGCTGCTGCAGGCTCTGAGGAGCGGAGTCCCAGAAAGTGATTCCTTCATTTATTATAATATTATACTGGCGTTCAGGGTCAAGCCTGTCGTCTTCGCTGATAATTCTGATGATCCCTCCGGCCGCAAGCATCCCAAAAATATCATATACCGAGAGATCAAAGCTTAAGTTTGTCGTCCAAAGCAATTTGTCTTTAGAAGATACCTTAAAAGTATTATTTACCCACTCGATCAGATTTACTACCGACCTGTGATTGACAAAAACACCCTTGGGAGTACCAGTAGTTCCTGAAGTAAAAATAATATATGCAGTATCTGATGAACTGCAAGATATGTTCAGTCCTTCAGCTTGTGATTCATTGGTATTTCCCAACAGTTGCTCGATATGCAGTCTCTTGCGATCACCTGTGAGAATCAGCGCAATATCATCGTGAGTAATTACGTATTTTATGTTTGCCGTATCGAGAATGGAGTTTATCCTGTTTTCGGGATCTGTGAGATTTAAAGGGACGTATGCTGCTCCCAACTTATAAATTGCCAGTAAACAAATAACAAGTTCAGGAGAACGGCGGATAAGCAGTCCCACAAAATCTCCAGGCCCTATACCAT
>CAZQRQ010000143.1:0-1737 GCA_964595725.1 uncultured Rikenellaceae bacterium
CTGTCTCCTGATATTCTGATAATTGCCGATTGTCTTGATTTCAACCGCGAGCCCGGATATGCCGATATCATACCGGTATCACAGATCAATGAGTTCTCAATATCGAGTCACAATATTTCGCTTAAAAGAGTGTCAGAGTTTCTGAAAATGGAGGTACATGTGCTTGGTGTACAGCCTGCCGACCTACGTGTTGGAGAACATCTAACACCCCCGGTAAATGAAGCTGCAGAAAAGATAATCGAAATCATAAAAAAAATCTGAGAATAACCCTATATTGGGAATAATACCATCCTGGTTCATATGAATACTTACAGAATCCAGATTGAAGGTCTTGTTCAGGGTGTTGGTTTCAGGCCATTCATTTACAGGCTGGCCAACACTTTAAAGCTTTACGGCACAGTAGAAAACCGGAACAACGGTGTTTCTATTTATGTAAATACAAGTCGTGAAGGACTTGATAATCTGATCAGCTTGATAAAAAGTAAGGCTCCGCAACATTCAAAAATAGAATCCATCTCATCTGAGAAAACTGAAGATATCCTTTTCACACAATTCTCCATCATTACCAGCGGGAATGTATCAGAGGATATTACTGGTATAGGTCCGGATATTGCCGTTTGTAAAGATTGCCTTGATGACATGAAATGCCAGGAACACCGGCTGGATTATCCCCTGATCAACTGTACTAATTGCGGGCCACGATTCTCAATTATCAAGGGAGTTCCTTATGACAGAAGCATTACAACAATGAATGTGTTTGAGATGTGTGATAAGTGCAGGAAAGAATATGAAGATATTTCCGACCGCCGCTTTCACGCTCAACCCGTCGCCTGTAATAATTGCGGACCAAAATATTCCCTTCATCTGTTCTCTGACGTCACAGGGGGAGATGGCTCATTCGCTAACCATAGTTTTCTTCGGCCACCAAAACAAAGTGAAGGAGCTTGCGAAGGTGAGAAGGTAAGTAGAAGAGATGTTACTAAAGAAAGGTACGACAACATCTATGAAATTGTAACAATTGTCACAAAGCTTATAGAAGAAGGATCGGTGGTTGCTGTAAAAGGAACAGGTGGTTATCATTTGCTGTGCGATGCAAACAATGAAAACACAGTAAAAACCCTTAGAATTGCAAAATCAAGGGAGGGAAAGCCTTTTGCAGTGATGTGCCGGGATATCTCAGCTATCCGAAAGATTGCCAGACTCAGTGACAAGGATATACGACTGATAACATCGTGGAGAAGACCTGTAATCCTGCTGCAAAGCAAAGACAGGCTTGCTCCGTCAGTATCAAACGGGCTTAATACAGTCGGTGTTGTGTTACCCTATATGCCTTTCCACTATTTGCTGTTCAGGGAACTGAAAATCAACACCATAGTGTTTACAAGTGCCAATCTTTATGATGAACCTGTAATTATTTCCGATGATAGAGCCCTGGCAGAACTTAATAAACTGGCAGGTGGGGTGGTTATGTATAACCGCGAAATATATAACCGGACAGATGATTCTGTATGCAGGGCAATAAATGGGAATGAAATGATTATAAGAAGGTCGAGGGGTTATTCACCTTCCCCGGTAAATCTCTCATTAAAAACTGAGGGTATCTTTGGTGCAGGGGCTGAACTAACAAACTGTTTCGCATTAGGAAAAGGAAATCAGGTCATCCTTAGTCAGCACATAGGAGATCTGAAGAACGCCGAAACGCTTGACTTCTATACCACTTCCTATCAAAGGTTTTCA